>CAIKVH010000111.1 GCA_903830725.1 uncultured Burkholderiales bacterium
CATGTCCATGCAGCAGCAGACGAAGCAGGAATATTTGATTGCGAAATCAGATGCCCCGACTACAGCGCCGAAAGGCGTTTAGTCGCGGGTATTTCACCCCAACCTGCATATTCCGATAGGACTTGGCCCCCCGGTGTCAAGGTAGTTGTCACTTTTAATCAAATGCAGAGCGGGGAGGAGCAAGTATCCAAGTGTGCTGGAATACGCAGATTATGACTAAATCATAGATCAATTCCATTGACTATTAATGTATATCACGAGAAAATGCATCATAAATATAACACAAACAATTTAATGACTCATTAATGATTCAAAATGGTAAAACCTACTGAACGCCCTTACTCTCACTACAGCTTGGATGCTTTGGCCATGTTAGGGCAACTCGTGCGCGAAGCTCGCTTAAGCAAGGGGTTGAGGAGTAGTGACTTGGCCATTCGTGCCGGTATTTCTCGGGCCTTGCTTCAACGAATTGAGCGCGGAGACCCGAGTTGTTCCATAGGAGCAGTTTTTGAGGTGGCCACAATCTGTGGAGTTCCTTTATTTGAGCCTGATCCACGGCGTCTAGGGACTGCTTTAGCAGTACAACGCGAGAAAATGGCTTTGCTCCCCAAATCCGTGAGAATCAAATCAGCTGAAATTAAAGATGACTTTTAAACAAGTACCACGATATGAGGAGGCTTATGTTTGGATCTGGCTACCAAAAGCTACTCAGCCAGTCGTTGCAGGCTTACTCACAAAACTAGGGGAGCAGTTGGTGTTCAACTATGGGCGCAGCTATTTAGCAAGGCCTGACGCAATATCCCTGTATGCTCCCGAACTACCTTTACAACTGGGCCCTATTCCACTGATTCCGGGGTTAAGTATGCCTAGTTGCATTCGGGATGCATCGCCAGACGCTTGGGGACGCCGCGTGTTGATCAACAGCAAGCTAGGTGCGCATCGAGGCGAGGCCCTTGCGTTTGAACTGGATGAGTTAACTTATCTATTGGAGTCGGGCTCTGACCGGATAGGAGCATTGGATTTTCAAACCTCTGCGAGTGTGTATGAGCCGCGCCTTGCGCTGCAGCCCACCATAGAAAATCTTCTGAATGCAGCAGAAAAGGTCCAGCAAGGCATACGACTCTCAACTGAGTTAGATCAAGCGTTACTGCACGGGACATCTTTGGGTGGCGCAAGGCCCAAAGTTTTATTGGAGAGCGATACGCGCAAACTCATAGCCAAGTTCTCTGCAAGCAATGATCTTTACAGTGTGGTCAAGGCAGAGTTCATAGCGATGCGCTTAGCACGTAAAGTTGGTCTTCAAGTTGCAACAGTGAGTTTAAGCCAAGCCATGGGACGGGATATCTTGTTGATTGACCGCTTTGACCGCGTTATCAGAGATGATGGCCAGTGGAGCAGGCGTGCAGTAGTCTCTGCGCTCACGCTCTTTGAGCTTGATGAGATGATGGCTAGTTATGCCAGTTACGAAAAATTTGCGGAAATAATTCGACACCGTTTTATGGATGCCAAAAGCACTTTACGCGAGCTCTTCTCGCGTATTGTTTTCAACATTCTTTGTGGAAATACTGACGATCATGCACGCAACCACGCTGCTTTTTGGGACGGATATCAATTAACATTAACGCCAGCCTACGACATTTGTCCGCAGTCGCGCTCAGGAGAACAAGCCTCGCAGGCCATGCTCATCCAAGGTTCTGACCGCTCTAGCCAGTTGGGGACTTGCATTCAAGCAGCATCGGTTTTTCTGATCAGTCAAAAAGAGGCTATTGATATCGTCAACGCTCAAGTTAAAGTAATCTTGCAGGAATGGGAAGCGACTTGTGAAGATGCAGGTTTGAGCGCGGTGGATAAGGCCTTCTTTTGGAGCAGGCAGTTTTTAAATCCATTTGCCTTTCAAAATGCACCACATGGAGTGACCGTCCCTTTTACAGTACCATGAACACTCCCACGGCTAAGCCAGGGCTATAGCGGGGATTTCAATCAGTCAAATTCTCATGCGGTTTTTATTAAGCTACATAATTCTTGCTAGGAACTGGCTTTGGTTATTTAGGGACTATGGGTGTTGAGCAAAATTTTCGCGCATCCCCCGACTACAGCGAAGCTTAGTCGCGGGTCAAGCGAAAGGAGCCGAAGGCGACATGCGTCGCCTACGGAGGCG
>CAIKVH010000112.1 GCA_903830725.1 uncultured Burkholderiales bacterium
GCTTCAGTTGTTAACGGATATTTAGTATTGGGAATCAATTCCCAGTCCAATAATCAACTCTCAGGCACAAGCTATCCCCTTGATTCCAGCGGCAATTTGAGTGTCACTTATACCAACCGGAATAATCAAACTAATGTTTACACAGGATTTTTGGATAGCGGATCTAATGCATTATTGTTCACAGACTCAATTACCCAGTGCGGCGGTGGCATTACCGGGTTTTATTGCCCAAATCCTTCGCTTAGTCTCTCCGTGAATATTAATGGTAATACTCTTCCCTTAAGCATTGCATCTGCAAGCAGTTTATTCACACCAGGTAAAACCGCCTTCTACAATCTAGCGGGACCCGGTATTGGAAGTATTTCAAACGAATTTGATTTCGGATTATCTTTTTTTTATGGGAAAAACATATTTGTTGGCTTCGATATTGCCAGCAATCCTGGTCCCTTTGTGTCATTTTGAAGTATGACGAGCTAAGTAAAGCGCTAAGCTGTTATTATTCTTTAGTATAATGACCTAAGAATTTAAGGTATCCCACCTAACAAACTGCCTACACGTCATACTTGTTTAATTAATACTGAGACCAATGGCTCAAAATTCTTTTGTCTTAATTATTGAAGATCATCCTCTATACAAGCAGGCACTTCTAAGCCTACTCAAGGTTAGTTTCCCAGAGAGTGAAATTGTGGGTGCAAATTCGGCTGATGAAGCCTTTGTATTCTTAGAAACACAAGACAAAAAAACAATCTCTAGGTCAGTTATTTTGCTCGATCTAACCCTGCCAGGCCTCTCAAGCCTAGAGTTGATTGACAAAATAAAAAGTGATTACCATGAAGGCCAGATACTTGTGATTTCAGGCTCCGATGACCCCTTAAGAGTAGCAGCTTGTTTAGGTGCGGGGGTAAAGTCATTCATAAGCAAAAGTACACCCCCAGACAGGATTGTGGACTTAATCGGACGAGCCCTTAGCGGAACCTTAACCGATCAATCTTGGATAAGTATCGATGGACCAAAAAACTTAGATCACCTCCCTAAAATCCATCTGACTTCAAGACAAGTTCAAGTCTTGCAGTTAGTGGTGCAAGGGATGTCCAATAAGCAAATAGCAGATACCCTAGAAACTACTGAAGCAACCTCAAAAGCGCATGTAAGTGCAATTCTTAGGATGTTAAACGTTGAAAGCAGAACGCAGGCAGTGCTCGTTGCTCAAAAACTAGGATTTACAAGTCAATAATAAGCCAGCTAAAGCATGCAACTTATAGATTACATTGCCAGAACGCCCTTTACTACATCGAATTTACTCGGACTTGTATTCTTAATTCTCTGCATCGTCTTTGCAGAGATGCGGCAAAAGACTGGGAAGACTTACTTCTCAGCGATGACTCTAAGTATGCTTTTGAGCTCTATTGCTTGGGGATCCATTAATTACCAGAACCCCGGACAAATCTACGTTGATTGGGGTTGGTGGTGGGCGCAACCTATCTATGCGTTTGCTGTAATGACACTCAGTTTTGGTGTTTTAAACTACTTACCCCTGTCTAAAAGTGATCAAACCCAACTCAAATGGATTGCCTCTGCTCCCTCCCTAGCCTACATAGCTTTGGTCACCTACTATTTACTAATAGGTACTACCCTCATCAGAACCTATTCTGAATACGTGTTAATACCACCATGCGTGGTTATGGGGATTGCGGCATATAAGGCAGAAAAGTACGAACCGCAAATTGGTCACCGACTTTTAGGAAGTTTAGCCCTTATGTTGCCATTTGTAATTCTAGTTTTCCCAATATTTGGCGCAAAAGCAGAGGTATTGAGATTTTGGGGAGCGATCCCATTGATCACTTTATCAATTATCATTCTCACCTCCTCTCTACTTAGAGAACAGGCAAAAATAAGTACGAACATTGAACAACTATTTGCGGCTGAAGCTCAACTGATCAAACTTAATCAAGATTTAGAAAACAGAGTTGCAGACCGTACTTCTATGCTCAACGA
>CAIKVH010000113.1 GCA_903830725.1 uncultured Burkholderiales bacterium
GCTGTTTGAAGTCAAACGCATCTGGAGTGAACATTTCTGCAGGGCACTTAAAGCCCATGCTTTTCCTCGGTCGTGTGTTGAGTTGCCAAGCTACTTCATCCAATTGTTCTTGACTGAAGCCGCTCAAATCCGTTCCTTTGGGGAAGTACTGTCTGAGTAACCCGTTTGTATTTTCGTTGATACCTCGCTGCCATGGGCTATGAGGATCAGCAAAGTAGACTTTGACGCCTGTCTCCAAGGTGAGCTTCTTGTGGTCACTCATCTCTTTGCCTTGATCGTACGTCATTGACAGGCGTTTTTGAGCCTCGATTCGGTTGAGCACAAATGCAAACCCTTCCACTGCCGATTCAGCCGTGGCGGTCTCCATTTTGGCCAACACCGTAAACAAGGTGGTTCTCTCCACCAACGTTCCAATGGATGAGCGGTTGTAGGCGCCTTTGATCAAGTCGCCCTCCCAATGCCCCGGTACGAGTCTTTCTTCCACCTCAGGCGGCCTGTCACGGATATTGACCATATCGGGTATTTGCCCTCGACGGTCCTCGCCTCTGGCCATAGGGCGACGCTTTGCATGCCCGTGTCTGAGCCAACCCACGACCTCTGTTCTCAGCTCCCCGCGGGGCATGGCATAGATGGCGGTGTAGATGGTTTCGTGTGAAACTTGCAATGAGGGAGTATTAGGATGAATCAGCTTGAGTGTTCCGGATATTTGCTCTGGAGAATACCCCAATTTGAGGTAGTCCGTGACTTTCCCCCAAAGTACATTCCCAGGCTGCAAACGGCGCTCGACTTTGGGCTTTGCATAAAGAGCGCGGGCCCGATCTTGAGCTGCAACGGCTTTGTATCCCCCGCAAACAAAGGGTCGGCCCTGAGAGCGGATCTTCACAGGGGGAACCCAGCCATTTCTCTTTAATTCTCGAGTTATAGTGGAGGCTGAGCGGGACAACTCCAACGCAATTTGAGCTGGCTTTAACTCTGCCATCAGCCCTAATTGAATAAAAGTTCTCTCATCCATCGTTAGTTGTGTGTATTTCTTAGTCATGCAACATTTTCCTTTAAAAAAGTTGCACTTACTTTCTGAGCGCGCCAATCGATAAAAACAGCAAAAAAAGAGGTATATTGAGGCTATGTTTGAAGTACTCGTTTATGTCTACGAAAACTATTGGCAAGCCGATGCTTGCCCTCAACTCGACCATTTGGGGCGCAAGCTTTCTGCCGTGGGTTTTGACCCAGAGGAGATTGAGCAAGCCTTGACCTGGTTGGCGGGTTTGAATGTGGTTGCCCACAACGCGCAGTTCGTTGACGACAGCCAAGTGAGTCCGACCCCGAAGCTGTCATGGTCCTTGGCGGATGGTGCTGGTGCGCTGGACACGGTGCAAAGCAGCCCCAAACCGCAGTCAAGCACCAGCTTGCGGGTCTACTCCATTGCCGAACAAGATCACCTGGGTGCTGAGAGCTTGGGCTTTGTGAGCTTTTTGGAGTCAGCCGGCGTGTTGCCCGCCACTATGCGAGAAATTGTGGTAGATCGGGCCATGGCGGTTCCTGGTCGACCTGTGAGCATCGATGACTTGAAGATCATCGTCTTGATGGTGTTTTGGAGTGCGGGCATTGAGCCCGACGCCCTCATTTTGGATGAACTCTGTGATGACAATCGCGAGCGAGTCGCGCATTGAGTCGTCATGAGCGGTGCTCAAGAGCGCCAAAATGAACGGCTTGGACCCCTTGAAATACATGACCGATGTCTTGACCAGGTTACCGACCCATCCCAACAGCCGGATTGAGGAACTGTTCCCCCACAATTGGCAGCCTCTGCAAAATTAAAAAAACCGGTTGAATATCCGGGCTGTCAATGCGTGCTGGCGCACCGCCTACTAAAAAAAAGGTTACAGCAGGCGAATAAATAGCCTTGCAAAAACGGCGATGGCCTACTTACAGATTTGAGGTGGTGATTTACAACCCCATTTATGTGTTTTGCTTTAAGTAGCTAGTTACTGAGTTCCAATTAGGAAAGTCGTTAGTTCCAAAATGTATGTGAACGCCTTTAAATCTATCGACACCGTTTTTTTTTCTGTCATCAACCAAGAAGTGACCATTGTTTAGATTTTTATGATGGGACAGTATCAATCGCTTATGTGCTGGTTTCCCCAAATACTTCTTCACCCAATCCAACTTATCGCTCCAAGCTGTAGCATTTTCCCAAGGTGCAGTTGAGAGGATATAGGTATCAAACAGTGTTGAAAGTTCTTCGAATGCAGCAACAGCACCTTCGATGGGTTGCATTTTTGAGAAGATGTGCGGGACTTCATCAAGTCTATCTTCATACTCCAGTTGTACATCTTCTGGGGTTTGTAATATGCCTGATGGAAAGTCCACCAACACGTTATCCATGTCGATATAAAGTGTCTTTTTCATCATTAAGCCTCTTAGAGGGCGCACTGGCTTTCCTACGTGCTACTTTGAAGTCTGCAACCACGGATTCCACATCTACGCCCTGCGCCCTAAGCAGCTTGTCCAAGGTCTTACTGGCTTTTTTCAAGGCTGCGATGTCTGCTTCAACTGGTCCCTGCGTGGGGATGAAGTAGCCAACCGTCTGACCATGCCGCGTGACGGCAACGGGTGTGCTGGAGGCGATGTACTTGGCCAAGTCGGAACGAAACTCGCGGATGCTTACCTTTGTCGTTTCCATGTGGATGCCGCTTCGGTTGTGAATCTGTGTGCACACACTTTACGCCAAGATCCCCTGCTTGGCAAACGACCTCAGTGGTCAAGCCAAGTGGCGTCTCGGACGTCTTGACGCGGTTGTGTCGGTACAAAAATTAGCGTTTCACAGGCACCAGACATTGACCGTCAAATAACCGAAAAATACGGCAGGTTTTCATTACATGGTGTTGCACGATATGGATAACAACCCATAGATTGATCAAGAGAATCAATCACATCGAAGGATGTCGTTTGGAAGGGGACAATTGTGAATTATTTCCATTCAGTTGCTCAACCCTTAACGCACAATCACCGCCCTCACCGCCCTCA
>CAIKVH010000114.1 GCA_903830725.1 uncultured Burkholderiales bacterium
CAACAATGTATTAATAAATATTGGCAGTGTTTTAAGTGTTGATGGTTCATTCACTAATCCTAATATATTAATGCAAAATACGCGGGCATCAATAACAGATATAGCAATTTTCCCTTCTGATGGATTTGACTACTCTTCAATAAATTTTGCATATGGTCATTTGGGTAATGCATCAAATAACTGCTTTTTAACTATTGGGGTTTCACGCAAAAAGTCACAATCATCCCCAAGTTATCCAAATCCACCGTTATATATTTTTTGCCAACAATCAGATGAGTCTTTTAAAGAGGTTAGCAAACAGTTATTAGGTCAAAATTATAATATTTCAGCAGGAAATGCGGTTTTAGCTGATTTCAATAAAGATGGAGTTGATGATATTTTTATTGTGGAAAGTTGGGATGGAGCAGGATCGAGTCTAGTTACCTACACATTCATTAGTAATCCCCAGGGAAAATATCAAATGGCTAAGAGTCCAATTGATAATAAAAATAATTTCAATATTCAAAATCCCAATGTTGCAATTGACATAAATAATGACGGATGTTTAGATGTTGTTAATGCCTTTGGATTTTCATGGCTGGGAGATTGCAGTGGTAATTTCAAGAGTACATTTATCAACAATTCAACAAGTACCTATTCGTTTGGACAGGGTTTATGTGCGGGGGATTTTCTAGATAATGGGAAAAATTCATTGGTGGTTACAGACGCTACATTAAGATCAAATCCTGTTAATCAAGGCAGTAATATTTTTGAGCTTGACTCGTCTGGATCCATTTTTACAGCTGCTCACCCTTTGCCTGTGCCTTATTGGAATGTGCTTCTTAACCAACCCGGCGCTGCCTTAACTTTCACGTGCCAAGTGGCCGATATAAACAGAGACGGGAAGTTGGATTTGATTTTATATACGACTCCTTGGCCTTCTGCTATCTATAGCGGCTGGACTGATAATAGCTATGTACAAATATATCTGAATCAAGGTAATTGGAATTTTTTGGACATAAGCGCTTCCGCCCTTCCTACCTACAACACAAAAACGGCCTTGAGTTACAACTCTAGATTAATTGACATAAATGGTGATGGATACACAGATATCATTTTAGACGGGCAAGCATATAGTGGTTTAGGGGCAAATGGAAATCAAATATGGCTAAACAAAAAGAATAATACATTTGAAAAAGTATTTGATAATGAATTGTTGAATTTATACACGCAAATACCTAAGTTGTTGCCAAATACAATTTTAAGCATGTTGCCAATTAAAGTGAATAATGCTTGGAATTATATTGTTGAGTATGAGGATGCAGATCACATAGTTCATCTAGGTATTGCAAATACTAATTTTGTTTTCAAGTAAAAAATGGACGACAAGCTTGCCCTTGATGCCGGGTTGATAGACCCTAGTAATTAAGATTGAAATAGGTGTAACTAATCTGTTACTTGAGATTTTGCTAAGATTAGTTAATCTTTTGGATGCTCAAGTTTCTGATTTATAAATCACAAAAAGTTGGGCTCTTTATCATTAACGGGGGACAAAGGTTGGCATTCCCCCGATTTAGTAGACATGTATTATTGTCAACTATGAATCGGAGGTGAAGTAGCCCCCTAGATTACAGATCCGCCGGTATTCCTTAAAATAATTCCTAGGAATACTGATATGGATAAGCCTATGTCTAATTTAAGAAATACCCCAGTTGAGGTATTGACCAGCGTCCAGCGTCGAAGGCGCTGGACTCCCCAGCAAAAGCTTGAAATCATTAGCAAGACCAATGAGCCTGGAAACTCTGTTTCTGCCGTTGCCAGGGAATATGGCATTGCAGCAAATCAAATCTTCCAATGGCGAAAGGCCTATATTGAAGGCTCCTTGGTGGCTGTTGGGGCCAATGAGCCGGTCGTGCCTTCCTCTGAGCTTCAAGATGCCATGAGAAGGATCAAACAATTGGAGGGCGCCTTAGGGCGCAAGACTTTGGAGAACGAGATTCTCAAGGAGGCTGTGGACTTTGCCAAAGCAAAAAAGTGGATTGCGCACTCGCCAGTATTGCCCGAGGACGGGCAATAAGAGCTGTTTGCTCTGCTCTTGGCGTGTCGCGCAGTCATGTAAAAGCCAGATTGACCAGACCCTCAACTTGGGTTGATCGCCGCAAAGCACCTCCAAAAGCTTCTGATAGCGAGCTGAAAGCGGCCATTCTTGAGGAAGTTCATCAAAGAGCGACCTATGGATATCGCAGGGTTTGGGCAAGACTCAAGCTCAAAGGGTTTCGCCAAGTCAACCATAAGCGGGTCTACCGAGTGATGAGAGATGAAGGATTGCTTCTTTATAGGCACGGACAAAGGCCAGTCAGCACAAGGCGCCATGCGGGCACGGTGGCAGTCAAGGAAAGCAATCGACGTTGGTGTTCAGACGGTCTAGAACTGTCATGCGATAACGGAGAACGAGTCAGGATAGCGTTTGCCCTGGATTGCTGCGATCGAGAGGTGATGAGTTGGGTTGCGACGACCAAGGGGATTGATTCTGGCCTGGTTAGCGACTTGATGATGCAAGCAGTAGAACAAAGGTTTGGCGCCAATCAGATTGCCAATCATCCAGTTGAATGGCTGACGGACAATGGAAGTTGTTACACGGCGAAAGACACACAAAAGTTTGCAAAGTTATTGGGACTAAAACCAGTGACGACGCCAGTCTCAAGCCCACAAAGCAATGGGATGGCGGAGA
>CAIKVH010000115.1 GCA_903830725.1 uncultured Burkholderiales bacterium
CCACGATCAACGTTCATTCAGTGTGTTGAATCTTCGATTAACAATTAATTCAACAGTGTAATCACCTATAAATACCATTGGCTTAAATGTTCAGTAGTTTGTTAACATGGAATTTCTCTGATTTTCAGATCATTGGTTTGTCCATTAACTTGATCGACTCGTTAAAAGAAACATATTGCTGATCCGACTATCCAAAATGAAATTATCATTAAATCAACTAAACAAAATTTTAAATCTGTGACTAAACCTTGCCTACCACCAGCTTATCCCACCAACAGGCCAACTTATGCTATTCCCCCTTTAGCATGTGACTCACATACTCACATTTTTGACAATTTTTTAAAATTTCCACTTTCTCAAAACCGCTCATTTACACCACCAGAGGCTCCTGTCGAGAAACTACGGGAGATGTTGGATGTTTTGAATATAGATCGAGCTGTAATCGTTCATTCCAGCGCGTACGGTACAGATACTCGTGCAACCCTTGCAGCTGTTAGCTCAGACCCTAAACGCTTTAGAGGCGTAGCAGTCACTGGCCCTGAGACACCAAAGGCTGAGATTGAGGAGTTGGACAGACATGGTTTTAGCGGCTCAAGGCTTAGCACCGTTGTGAAAGGCACGCCAGGATTTGAAGCTTTAGAAGCCATCGCCAAGAAAATTAAGCCCTTTGATTGGCATATCGCAGTTCATGTAAATCAATCTATTGAACTTTCAGAGCTCGCACCACGTTTATTAAAACTTGAAATGAATGTTGTTATTGATCATATCGCTAGAGTTAGGAGTATGGAGGGAGTAAATTGCTCGGGATTCATCTCTCTTCTAAAGATGCTGGAGACTGGTCGTTGCTGGGTTAAATTATCAGCATTGCACAGGTGCTCAAATGAAGATTATCCTTGTAGGGATATGAAACCATTTATAGATCAACTACTAAATGTTGCACCTCATCGTATAGTATGGGGAACTGATTGGCCGCATGTCAATCAGTTCGACAAAATGCAAAATGATGGTGATATTTTAGACGCCCTTAAATTTTGGGTGCCTGATGAAGCAATTAGAAATAAAATTTTAGTAGATAACCCCGCTCAACTTTACAGATTCTGATTATGTCGAAAAACTCAAACTCGTTTTTTTTACGTTTTTTAATTTTTATATTTTTTACCCACTTGAATCTTAATAATTTAAGTGCTCAAGACTTCCCCAATAAACCGATCAACTTGGTTGTTGGTTTTGGACCCGGGGGAAATGCAGATATTGTCGCAAGACTTCTTGCTCAAAAAATGTCTGAGAATTTAGGTCAACCGGTCTTGGTTGAAAACAAAGGTGGAGCGGGTGGACTTCTTGCCAATGAATTAGTTGCCAAAGCACCACCCGATGGGTATCGACTTAGTTTAGTCAGTGGCGCTTTTCCCACTCAGGCCGCTGTGATGAGTAAACTGTCCTTTGATCCCATGAATGATTTTTCTTGGATTTCAACAGTAATTTCATATCCTCTGGTTGTGGTTGTAAATTCAGATTCTTCAATTATGAATTTACAGGATTTAATAAAATACGCCAAAGACAACCCAAGAAAACTTAATTACCCTTCACCAGGAAATGGCTCTTTATTTCATCTTGCCACTGAGTATTTTTCAAGTGCTGCTGGCATAGAGCTGACACACATACCTTTTAAGGGAGGTAGTCCTCAACTAAATGAGTTATTGGCCGGACGATTGGACTTGATGTTTGACACACTGGCTGTTGTTCAACCTCATTTAAATTCTGGAAAGCTACGCGCAATAGCAGTTACCTCAGAAAAAAGAATGGGTCAATTGCCAAATGTTCCTGTAGTAGCTGAATTAATAACTGGATTTGAAGCCGGGTCATTTTTGGGAATTGCAGGTCCTCGCGGGCTGAATCAAGATGTAACATCTAAACTGAATGCCGCCATACGCTCAGTAACAAGTAAAACCGACCTAAAACAAAAATTTCATGAATTAGGTGGAGATGTCTGGGTTGGTTCGCCCAAAGAGATGGGCGATTACATTAATAGAAGCACTCAAAAATGGAAACGAGTGACTCAAGAAAAATCTTTAAAGTTTGATTAGGAACTAGCATGAGTGGAGTAAGAAGAGTAGTCACAGGTCATAATGATTTAGGTGAAGCCATTGTTCTATCTGACGACAAGGCCCCTTTTTTGCATACTTCCGCTGGAAGACCGGGATTTTGGTCAAATGATCTATGGCGAACCAGCACCTTTCCTGTGCTAATTTCTGAACAGGAAGAGGAGCCAACATTAGGCCCCAGAAGACAATTGCCCACAGCAAATGGAACAGTATTTCGCATCAATCAAATTCCTCCTGAATCTGGATTACTAGACTCAGAGGCCGTCAGGCGTGAATTTCAAAACCTTGGCAATTCTGGCTCCTCAACTTTTAAACCCGGTTCTCATCCGATGATGCATCGGACGGAAACATTAGATTATGTCATTGTGCTTTCGGGTGAAATATATATGGTATTGGACAAATCTGAAGTTTTGTTAAAAGCCGGTGATGTTGCAATTCAAAGAGGCACAAATCACGCTTGGAGCAACAGATCTAAAGAGCCATGTGTAATTTGTTTTGTATTACTCGATGGCCACTTTGAAATGACACATAAAAATTAAATTTTCAATTGTTTATAAATATTCCTAAGCAATCCTTTGATGCGTCAGCGTTAAATTTAATGAACTATGCTTTAAATGGAGTCATCTTCTACAGGCAATAATAAGCTACAACAAAGGCCTTGCTTACCTATAATCCCAAAGCCAAAATTTTGAGATTTTTCTTAAATTTGTGATCTTACGGTTTTCATGCATAGATAATCCATAACCGTTCACACCAACAATTCATTGATTTTTATGTCTTTTGCTCAAGGCCCAATGTTGGTTGCTCTGAAGGTGCGTAACTTTAGGCTTTTCTGGCTTGGCCTCATCTCACAAGTCCTCGGCCAACACATGTACCAGTTCACCTTGGGATGGTTGGCTTTTGAAATCACGGAATCTCAAGCTGCACTGTCCCTGATTCAATTGTGTGCATTTGTTCCGCAATTTTGTATCACCTTATTTGGTGGAGCACTTGCGGATCGATTCGATCCCCGCCGACTCATTCAAGTTGCACAATCATTGTCCACGCTTGGAGTGGTTAGCGTGGGCATCACTGTTTGGCTTGGACAGATTGAATTCTGGCACCTCGCCTGCGCATCAATTATTTTTGGCTTGGTCAATGGAATTGATGAGCCGAGTAGAGTGTCATTTTTCCCTAGACTGCTTGCAAAGTCACAACTTGCCTCAGGAATTCCATTGATCTCTATGGCTTTTGGTACTTCTAGAATAGTTGCCCCCTCGATTGCAGGTTTTTTAATCGCCTCGGCAGGAGCCCCGGCGGTGTTCCTAATTGCAGCACTTGGTTTGAGTACGATGATCACCCTGCTGTTTTGGGTGCGATCAAGGCTCGAAAGTGCAAGTCAGATGAAATCGCACGTAAGCCTTTGGGCCAATGTATTGGAGAGCCTGGTTTATATCCGTAAAAACGAAGCCTTATCCAAAGTCATCTTGTCTGCTCTATTGAATGGAACACTGGCCATGGGTTTTATCCATATTTTGCCAGTGTTGGCGAAGATGGTTCTCAAAGTCGATGCCATGGGCCTGGGTCTATTGGCCTCGGCGGTTGGAATCGGTGCATTGAGTGGACTCTTGTCTTACCCATGGCTTCAATCTCGCACTTCACCTAGAAACCTGATGCTGTTCGCTTTAAGCGCCTATTGTTGTGCCCTCATTGCCATCGCATTAAGCGTGTGGTTTTGGCTGACTTTTATTTTATTGATCATGGTGGGACTCGGGCAAGCCAATTTTTTGACATGCAGTCAAGTCGTCCTTCAAACACATGTACAGGATCAATACAGAGGAAGGGTCATGGCCATGTTCTCTTTGGTTTGGAGCTTGGTTTATTTGAGTGGTTTTATCTTAAATTTCATGGGCTCATTGATCGGACCGAGCACAGCACTGATACTGAATTCACTGATTGTTTTGAGTTACGCTGTACTGTCCATGTCAAAAAGTGCAGCACTCAAAAGCTTAACATTGGATAATAAATTGGTCTAGACAGGGTCATAACACGAAGCAATGCATCCAATGAAAGCCCCTGTTTGTAAACTGAGGACTCAAATGACCCATTGGAATTTTGAATTATCAGTTGCATTAGTAAAAAATTATTACATGCAGAAATGGCTTTTAAAATGGCAAGAGGTCTATTCAGCCAAGTGAAATTTTGAGCGAAGACTTCATTATTCCCATGAAAATAAGCGTACGGTCATTGTCCGTAGCATGGCACGGACCCTTTTCTCGCTAAAGGGAAAGTATTGACTGTAAGTGTGGTATCTCTGCGATTACGGAATTACAACTTGATCGCTATATTGGTCGTGAGGCCCAGGGATTGTTAAATTAATAATCCGCATATGAACTTCGATTATCCGAAAAAATAATGCAACGATCATTAAAAAAGAAGTAGCTCCCCTTGAACAGGCCTAGTTTAAGTACCGAGCTCTAGACTTGGATACTTTTAGCAAGCCACAAATGAAAAAACCCTCTTAAGAGGGTTGATTTCATTTTATTTTTTGGTGGGACGAGCGAGATTCGAACTCGCGACCAACGGATTAAAAGTCCG
>CAIKVH010000116.1 GCA_903830725.1 uncultured Burkholderiales bacterium
CCTTCTTATTCTGTAACGGAGTTTCATGAAGAGGACCACGACTATCATATTAAAGCCGAGACTAAGCAACAGATAGTCATCTGTCCAAATTGTCACCACATTGAACGTGAAGGATTTGGCCGTCGTGAGCAAATGATTCGCGACCTTCCCATGCACGGCAAGCGTGTTGGTCTTTACGTTAATACTCGTCGATTCCGCTGCAAAGGGTGCAGTAAAACCTTCTATGAACGGCTTCCAGACGTCAACGCAAAACGGTTGATGACATCGCGCCTGGTTGACTGGATCGGCCAGAATCGACGATTTCAACACACCAGCAAAAATCTTAATTAATAGCTTTTAAGATATTTCAATCACGAAATACGGATACCCTAAAAATCTTGAGTAGATTTTTAAAAATAATACTATTATATTAATATTGCCCCGTAAATTGAGTGTGGATTAACAATCCTCGGCCCAAAATTAGCCATCTCGCCATAGGTGGGGGTACCGATGGGGGTTTCTTATTGGGCATAGTCGGTTATAATTTAGAGCTGTCTAAAACAGGGGCTAAGGCTCAACTGGCTGGGCAGTCAATCACGCCATCTGGCATTTCCGGCTGTTGGCGCATGTAAAACTTTTTGGAAAAACAATGAATATTCAACAAACGTCTGAAGTCGTTAAGGCTAACGCACGCAGTGCAAACGATACTGGGAGTCCTGAGGTTCAGGTTGCCCTTTTAACAGCTCGCATTAACGAGTTGACCCCCCACTTTAAAACCCATGCAAAAGATCACCACGGTCGCCGTGGACTGTTGCGTATGGTTAGTCGTCGTCGTAAATTGCTCGATTATTTGAAGTCTAAAGATGCTGATCGCTACACACAGTTGATCGCTAAATTAGGTTTACGTAAGTAATAACTTAAGTCCAATCGAGTATCAAATCTTGATTATGTTTTAAAAGCAAACGCCTGAGTTAATTTCTAGCTCAGGCGTTTTGTACTTCAAGCATTGTCAAATCGGTGGAGTAGTTGGAGAAAAGCAGGGCTGAAGCTGTGTCATTCCAAAAGACCAGTGCACCTCAAGAGTTGGTTAAGCCTCTGAGTTGCGTTTTTTGGAATGGCATCGTGTTCTGATAATTCTTTTCTATTCCTGGCATTTTGAGGCTGGCCTTTTAAGCCTTTTAGTAATAGTGAAATTGGAGAAACACGCATGTCACTTTTTAATAAAGTTAGCAAATCCTTTCAATGGGGACAACACAAAGTCACGATGGAGACGGGCGAAATCGCTCGTCAAGCCTCTGGCGCAGTCCTGGTGGATATTGAGGGAACAGTAGTATTAGCAACTGTTGTTGCTTCTAAGTCCTCAAAACCAGGGCAAGACTTCTTTCCTTTAACAGTGGATTACATTGAGAAAACTTACGCTGCTGGCAAAATTCCTGGCAGTTTCTTTAAACGCGAAGCAAAGCCCAGCGAACTTGAGACTTTGACGAGCCGATTAATCGATCGTCCTATTCGCCCGCTTTTCCCCGAGGGTTTTTACAATGAAGTTCACGTGGTTATTCACACGATGTCATTGAACCCAGAAGTGGATGCAGATATTGCGGCCATGATCGGAGCTTCTGCAGCGCTGTCAATCTCTGGTGTTCCGTTCAACGGTCCTATCGGCGCTTCACGCGTTGGTTATATCAACGGAGAATACGTTCTAAATCCCGGACAAACTCAGCGCAAAGACAGCATCATGGACCTCGTGGTTGCAGGGACTGAAACAGCTGTGTTGATGGTTGAGTCTGAAGCGCAGCAATTGTCAGAAGAGGTCATGTTAGGTGCCGTTATGTTTGGCCATACGCAAGGACGTATTGTCATTGACGCCATTCACGATTTGGTAAAAGAAGCTGGTAAGCCTTCGTGGGAGTGGTCTGCGCCTGCGCGCGATGAAGCTTTCGAATCAAAGGTCAAAGCACTCGCTCAAGACGCGCTTCACGCGGCTTACCAAATCCGCAA
Source organism: uncultured Burkholderiales bacterium (assembly GCA_903830725.1). GTDB lineage: Bacteria > Pseudomonadota > Gammaproteobacteria > Burkholderiales > Burkholderiaceae_C > Limnohabitans. Next base: position 1,978 of record CAIKVH010000116.1, read on the forward strand.
TAAGCAAGCTAGAACGCAAGCATGTCGCGAGGCTTATGCAGCTGTCAAAACTGGTTTAACCGATGCAGGCGTTGAATTTGATTCAATCAAAGTAGATAACTTATTATTTGAAATTGAAGCGCGTATTGTGCGCGGTCAAATCCTCTCAGGTGAGCCGCGAATTGATGGACGCGATACTCGCACAGTGCGTCCAATTGAAATTCGCACAGGTGTATTGCCGCGTACCCACGGCTCAGCACTCTTTACAAGGGGCGAGACCCAGGCCTTGGTGATCTCAACCTTGGGTACTGATCGCGACGCGCAACGAATCGACGCCTTAAGCGGTGAATTTGAAGACCGCTTCATGTTCCACTACAACATGCCTCCCTTTGCGACTGGCGAAGTGGGGCGCATGGGAAGCACAAAACGTCGCGAGATTGGCCACGGCCGTCTAGCCAAACGTGCTCTTGTCGCTTGCTTGCCAACTAAAGAAGAATTTCCTTACACCGTTCGCGTGGTATCCGAGATCACAGAATCAAATGGATCATCCTCTATGGCCTCTGTTTGCGGCGGATGCTTGTCCCTCATGGATGCTGGCGTTCCGATGAAAGCTCACGTTGCTGGTATCGCAATGGGTCTAATCAAGGAAGATAACCGGTTTGCAGTTTTAACTGACATTTTGGGTGACGAAGATCACTTGGGCGATATGGACTTTAAAGTCGCAGGCACTCCAAACGGAATCACTGCGCTTCAAATGGACATTAAGATCCAAGGTATCACGCAGGAAATCATGCAAGTTGCTTTAGCGCAAGCTAAGGAAGCTAGGTTGCACATTTTGGGCATCATGCAAACGACAATGGGCTCTGCCAACACAGAGATTAGTAACTTTGCACCACGTCTGTATACGATGAAAATCAATCCTGAGAAGATCAGGGACGTGATTGGCAAGGGTGGTGCAACGATTCGTGCCTTAACAGAGGAGACCGGTACCCAGATCGATATCTCCGAGGACGGCGTAATTACGATTGCTTCCAGTGAAGGTGCTAAGGCTGAGGAGGCCAAGCGCCGTATTGAGGAGATCACCGCAGAAGTTGAGATCGGTAAAGTCTATGAAGGTCCAGTGACCAAGATATTAGACTTTGGCGCATTAATTAATTTGTTGCCTGGAAAAGATGGTCTCTTGCACATCAGTCAAATCAGTCACGAAAGAATTGCTAAAGTAAGCGACGTTTTGGCTGAAGGACAGATTGTCCGAGTCAAAGTCTTAGAGACAGATGAGAAAGGTCGCGTTAAGTTATCCATGAAAGCGTTGACGGAGCGCCCAGCTCCTGCTGCTCAAGCGGACACGCACTCTCATGAAGACCATGCAGGCCACGATCACACGCCTCATCAAGACTAATTTAATTTAGCAAATTTGAGATGAGAAAAGGGAGATGAGAAATCGGGAGTCGTGATACGGGGGGTCGTGATACGCGAATGCGGATCATTCAATTATTTGATTGAATCGCCTCCCCCTTTTTCTCATAAATTGAAGAAGACTATTTAAATAGTAAATGAACAGCGTAAAAAAACTCATCGCCGGCAATTGGAAAATGAATGGGTCCTTAGAATCCAACACGACTCTTTTAAAGTCGATTTTGGACGGGGATACCCGCGCCGATGCTTGTGATGCGGTCGTTTGTGTGCCCAGTGTTTATTTGTCTCAAATCAATTCTTTAATTCAGGACGCAGCCTCTAGTCGGGTTCGCCTGGGTGCGCAAGACCTTTCTGCTCATGAAAAAGGCGCGTACACCGGTGAAATTTCTGTTTCGATGCTAAAAGAATTCGGTGTTTCCTTTGTGATAGTTGGACATTCAGAACGCAGGCAGTTTCATCATGAGACGGATCAACTGGTTGCTATTAAGGCCGAGCGAGCTTTAGGTGCAGGTGTTACGCCCATCGTGTGTGTAGGCGAAACCCAAGAAGAGCGCGAGGCTGGATTGACTGAGGTTATTGTCAAGCGTCAATTGGCTGCGGTGATTCACCTTGTGGGGCATTGCATAAGTGAAATAGTTGTCGCCTATGAGCCCGTTTGGGCAATTGGTACCGGGCTGACTGCAACCCCGGAGCAGGCCCAGTCGGTGCATGCAGTTTTAAGGGCTCAACTGAATGCGGCGGCCGGAGATGTTGCGCAAAGAATTCGAATCCTCTACGGTGGAAGCATGAACGCTTCAAACGCAAAATCTTTGTTGACCCAGCCCGATATTGATGGTGGCTTGATTGGTGGAGCTTCGTTGAAGGCGTTAGATTTCTTGTCCATCATCGCGTGTGCCTAGTCTCAAAATTAATTAAGCCTGAACCTAGTTAAAGTAAGAAGTTTCTTTCGGAGTAAGTGAAATGAATGTGGTTTTAAACATTGTTATATTGATTCAAATTTTGTCTGCCTTGGCTATGATCGGTTTGATCTTGCTTCAGCACGGAAAAGGGGCAGACATGGGTGCTGCTTTCGGTAGCGGTAGCTCTGGGAGCCTTTTTGGGGCAAGTGGTGGGGCGAACTTCTTATCTCGCACTACAGCTGTTTTAGCAGCTATCTTTTTCGCATCAACCTTAGGGCTTGCGTTCTTTGGTCAGGCTCACACAGCAAAAACTGGCAGTGTTTTGGAGGGCGTAAATGTGCCTGCCAAATCAGCTCCCGCCAATAACGATATTAGTAACCAAATTCCAGGTGCTACACCAGCTAACGAAAAGGGTACTTCTGGTGGCGTTGGGTCGGTCCCGTCGCCAACAAGTTCAGAGGGGGTAAATAAAATACCTGCTAAGTAAAAAGACAGAAAAATTACAGTTCCAAAATTGGAACTTCATGCCTTTGCATAGGCATTTGGGGTAAACTCTAGGGATTCAACGAGGGGCTACTCAAATTTGAGGAGTTTTTTCGTAAATGGTGCGCGCCGTCGTGGTGAAATTGGTAGACACGCTATCTTGAGGGGGTAGTGGCGAAAGCTGTGCGAGTTCGAGTCTCGCCGACGGCACCAAACTTGTTAAATATGAATCCACTTGGGACACACAATATTTTTGTGAAATCGGAATGAGTTTAATTCAATACCTACCCGTCCTTTTGTTTATATTAATCGGGCTTCTTGTTGGGGTTGCTCCCCAAGTGTTGGGTTATCTACTTGGCCCACACAAGCCAGACGAGCAAAAAAATTCTCCTTACGAATGCGGATTTGAAGCGTTTGAAGACGCTCGGATGCAGTTCGATGTTCGCTATTACTTAGTGGCCATACTTTTTATTTTGTTCGATCTAGAAATTGCATTTCTATTTCCTTGGGCGATTGCGCTTAAGGAAGTCGGCTTCGTTGGATTTTGGTCCATGATGATTTTTCTTGGCATTTTGGTAGTTGGATTCGCATACGAATGGAAAAAAGGGGCCCTTGACTGGGAATAAATCATGTCACTTGACGGTGTATTTAAAGAAGGCTTCATTACTACTTCTTACGATTCTGTGGTGAACTGGGCAAAGACGGGTTCTTTGTGGCCTATGACTTTTGGTTTAGCTTGTTGTGCGGTTGAGATGATGCACGCAGGGGCATCGAGATACGACATTGACCGCTTTGGTATGCTTTTTCGTCCAAGTCCGCGCCAATCAGATTTGATGATTGTTGCGGGTACTCTTTGCAACAAAATGGCTCCAGCACTGCGTAAGGTTTACGATCAAATGTCAGAGCCCAGGTGGGTTTTGTCAATGGGGTCGTGCGCCAACGGAGGCGGTTACTATCACTACAGCTACTCCGTTGTGCGTGGATGCGACCGTATTGTTCCCGTAGATGTTTATGTGCCGGGTTGTCCGCCCACGGCTGAGGCTCTTTTATACGGCATCTTACAGTTGCAAACAAAAATTCGTCGTGAAAATACGATAGCTCGTTAAGTCTAAGGTTGCAACACATGAGTCTGTCTTTAGATAACTTGCAAAAAACACTCCAAGAAGTTTTGGGTGAGAAAATAAAATCTCTGGACTCTGCTCTAGAAGAGTTGACGTTAACAGTTGATGCTGTAAATTACATAGAGGTTTGTCAAATCCTTAGCACCGAGCCGCGTCTAGCTTTCGAGCAATTAATTGACCTATGTGCAATTGATTACTCGAGTTATAAAGACGGTGCGCATAGCGCATTTACGGATGGACCAAGGTTTGCAGTGGTTAGTCACCTCTTGTCGATTGTTCATAACTTCAGGCTTCGGATTCGGGTTTTTGCGCCCTCTAGTGAAATGCCCCGCGTCCCTTCTGTTAATTCAATCTGGAGTTCTGCGAATTGGTACGAGCGTGAGGCGTTTGATTTGTTCGGGGTCATCTTTGATGGTCACGAAGATCTACGCAGATTGTTGACTGATTACGGATTTATTGGGCATCCATTTAGAAAAGATTTTCCCTTGTCTGGCCATGTTGAGATGCGGTATGACGCAGAGCAAAAGCGCGTCATCTACCAACCCGTCTCCATTGAGCCCAGAGAGGTTACTCCCCGTATCATTCGTGAAGACAACTACGGGGGGTTGCACTAAGTACTTGTTACAAAGTTTGGAGTCTTGAAGCATTCACGCTCTAAACTAATGCACCGCACACACCATGCCTGATATTAAAAATTACACACTCAATCTAGGGCCTCAACATCCTGCTGCTCACGGCGTTCTAAGGCTTGTGTTGGAGCTTGATGGAGAGGTCGTTCAAAGGGCTGATCCGCACATTGGTCTTTTGCACCGCGCGACAGAGAAATTGGCGGAGCACAAAACTTATATCCAGTCTCTTCCCTATATGGATCGACTGGACTACGTGTCAATGATGTGCAACGAGCACGCATACTGTCTGGCCATTGAGAAGTTATTGGGCCTTGAAGTGCCTAAGCGCGCTCAGTACATCAGAGTAATGTTTTCTGAAATTACGCGTCTCTTGAATCATTTGCTTTGGCTAGGCTGTCACGGCTTTGACTGCGGGGCTATGAATATTCTTATTTATTGCTTCAGAGAGCGTGAAGATCTTTTTGATATGTATGAGGCAGTTTCGGGTGCTCGCATGCACGCCGCCTATTTCAGACCTGGAGGTGTATACAGAGACTTGCCTGATCACATGCCGCAGTACCAAACCAGCAAGATTAGAAATGCTCGCGCAATTGCTAAATTGAATGAAAACCGAGGCGGGTCTTTGTTGGATTTCATCGATGACTTCACCAAGCGTTTTCCTGGGTTTGTGGATGAGTACGAAACTTTGTTGACGGATAACCGTATTTGGAAGCAAAGGACGGTTGGTATTGGAGTCGTGACGCCGGAGCGTGCAAAAAGTTTAGGCTTTACCGGGGCGATGCTCAGAGGCTCTGGCGTTGCCTGGGATTTGAGAAAGTTCCAGCCCTACGATGTATACGGCGAGCTCGATTTTGATATTCCGGTCGGTAAAACGGGTGACTGCTATGACCGCTATTTGGTGCGTGTTGAGGAAATGCGTCAATCCAATAACATTATCAAGCAGTGCGTTGCTTGGTTGCGCGAAAACCCAGGACCTGTCATTACTGACAACCACAAGGTCGCAGCGCCTCACCGAGAGAGTATGAAAGAGCACATGGAGGAATTGATCCACCATTTCAAGCTCTTCACTGAGGGCTTTCATGTTCCCGAAGGCGAGGCTTACGCCGCAGTCGAGCATCCCAAGGGAGAGTTTGGAATTTACATCGTAAGCGACGGCGCAAATAAGCCTTACCGACTTAAGATTCGTGCCCCTGGTTTCCCTCACCTTGCCGCTATGGATGAGATGGCCAAGGGCCACATGATTGCAGACACTGTTGCCGTCATCGGAACGATGGATATTGTGTTTGGGGAGATCGATCGATGAGCGCAACTCAAATGAACAGTTCAAACGTTCAAGGACAAGCCATTACGGCGAGTGAATTTGCTCAAGATGTATTAGCTCGTTTTGCGAGAGAGGTTGATAAATATCCTAATGATCAAAAACAATCTGCCGTCATGGCTTGCTTGTCTATTGTTCAAGAGATTAAGGGTTTTGTCTCTCCAAGTGATGAGCTCTTCTTAGCAAACTACTTAGATATGCCAGCCATGGCCGTGCATGAAGTTAGTACTTTTTACAATATGTACAACTTACAACCTGTGGGTAGATTTAAGATCAATGTTTGCACCAACTTGCCTTGTCAATTGCGTGCGGGACAGTCGGCTTTGGAGTATCTAAGTCAAAAGTTAGATGTTGCTGTGGGCGGCACTACTAAAGACGGGATGTTTACGCTACAACCTGGCGAGTGCATGGGTGCCTGCGCTGACGCGCCTGTATTGCTTGTGAATGACCGAACCATGTGCAGTTTTATGAGCACCGAAAAAGTGGATCAAATGATCGATAGTTTGCGAGCTTTAAAAGTGGATGGAGTTCAGTCATGAGTTTTGATTTGAATAACGTTTTATCTGGGTTTCGCGCCACCGGGGTCGAGACCTGTTTTCATGGTCGACACATTAAGCCTCAAATACTTGATGGTCTGAATGGATCGAACTGGTCTTTACAAGACTACGAGAGCAGAGGCGGATACCAAGCCCTTCGCAAAATACTAGGTAAAGATGGTGGTGAAGGTCTTACCCAGGACCAGGTCATTGCCACGGTTAAAGAGTCCGGGCTCAGGGGGCGGGGCGGTGCTGGATTCCCAACAGGTCTTAAGTGGAGTTTCATGCCGCGCCAGTTTCCTGGTCAAAAGTATTTGGTCTGCAATTCCGATGAAGGTGAGCCGGGAACTTGTAAGGACCGAGACATCATGCAGTTCAATCCCCATGCGGTGATTGAGGGAATGGCTATAGCTGCATATGCAATGGGTATATCGGTTGGTTACAACTACATTCACGGCGAGATCTTCCAAACCTACGAGCGCTTTGAAGAGGCTTTAGAGCAAGCCCGAGCAGCCGGCTATTTAGGTAGCAACGTTTTGGGAAGTACTTTTAACTTTCAGCTTCACGCAGCCCATGGATTTGGTGCGTACATCTGCGGTGAAGAGACTGCTCTACTTGAGTCTTTAGAGGGCAAAAAAGGACAGCCAAGGTTTAAACCGCCATTTCCGGCGAGCTACGGGCTGTACGGTAAACCTACAACGATTAATAATACTGAGACTTTCGCTGCCGTGCCTTGGATTATCAGAAATGGTGGTCAAGCTTATTTGGAGTGCGGTAAACCAAACAACGGCGGCACGAAGATATTCTCCGTTAGCGGCGATGTAGAGCGTCCTGGTAATTACGAAGTCCCAATGGGAACACCCTTTCCAGTTCTTTTGGAATTGGCCGGCGGTGTTAAAGGTGGGCGCGCGTTAAAAGCTGTTATCCCTGGCGGCTCTTCAGCCCCTGTATTGCCAGCATCCATCATGATGGATATCACCATGGATTACGACAGCATAGCCAAAGCAGGTTCGATGCTTGGTTCTGGCGCGGTCATTGTGATTGATGAAACACGCTGCATGGTCAAGAGTCTGCTCAGACTTTCTTATTTTTATATGCACGAGTCCTGTGGTCAATGCACGCCTTGTAGAGAAGGTACGGGGTGGCTATGGAGAGTCGTGGATCGTATTGAGAAGGGTGAGGGTCGTGAGAGCGACTTGGCGCTGCTTGATAACGTTGCTGAAAACATTATGGGCCGCACGATTTGTGCACTCGGGGACGCTGCTGCAATGCCTGTCAGGGGCATGATCAAGCATTTCCGTCACGAGTTCGAGCATCACATCACGCACAAGACCTGTTTGGTTGCGGCGACAGTTTGATCGGGAATAAGCACTTATGGTTGAATTAGAGATTGACGGCAAAAAAGTAGAGGTCCTAGAGGGCAGCATGGTTATGCATGCCGCAGAGAAATTAGGTACCTACATTCCTCATTTTTGTTATCACAAGAAACTCTCCATCGCGGCCAATTGTCGTATGTGTTTGGTCGATGTAGAGAAGGCCCCTAAAGCCATGCCTGCCTGCGCAACGCCTGTGACGCAGGGGATGATTGTTAGAACAAAAACAGACAAAGCCACAAAAGCTCAGAAATCTGTGATGGAGTTCTTGCTCATCAATCACCCACTTGATTGCCCCATATGTGATCAAGGCGGAGAGTGCCAACTCCAGGACTTGGCGGTTGGTTATGGTTCAAGCTCTTCAAGGTATGAAGAAGAAAAACGCGTAGTCTTTCACAAAGACATCGGTCCTTTGATCAGTATGCAGGAGATGAGTCGGTGCATCCATTGCACGCGTTGCGTTCGCTTTGGCCAGGAGATAGCTGGGCAGATGGAGCTTGGCATGTCAAACCGCGGCGAACACTCAGAGATTGAAGCGTTTCTTGGCCACACGGTTGACTCCGAGTTGTCCGGCAACATGATTGATGTGTGTCCTGTCGGTGCATTAACCAGTAAACCCTTTAGGTATCAAGCACGTACGTGGGAGCTCTCTCGTCGTAAAACCATTAGTCCCCACGACTCCACTGGTGCTAATTTAATTGCGCAAGTAAAAAACAATCAAGTGCTTCGCATCGTTCCATTAGAAAACGAAGCGGTGAATGAATGTTGGATTGCAGATAGAGACCGTTTCTCGTATGAGGCTCTCAGTAGCAATCAACGACTCACTGCGCCTATGATTAAGCAGGACAACGTTTGGCGCACTGTTGATTGGCAGACTGCACTTGAGTACATCGTTCACGGCGTTAAGCATATTCAAAAAGAACACGGCCAACAAAGTATTGGACTTCTTGCAAGTCCCCACAGTACCCTTGAAGAGTTGTACTTAGGTGGCAAACTTATTCGCGCTTTGGGCTCTGAGAATATTGATGCAAGACTGAGGGTGCGCGATTTTAGTGAAGATAAAAATAACTCAGGTTCTTTGCCTCAGTCTAATTGGCTTGGGCGCTCCATTGAGTCTCTCTCACAACTCCAACGCGTCTTGGTTATAGGATCTAATCTTCGCAAAGACCACCCACTTCTTGCCCAGCGTATTCGCCAAGCTGCAAGAAGGGGCGCGCAAATCAATGCCGTTAATGCCCAGCAAAAGGATTGGGCGATGCCTTTGAAAAACAGCTTTGCAGCAACAGCTTCAAACTGGGTAGCCTCACTTGCCCTGATTGCTGAGAGCTTGGCAAAGGCAAAAGGTATTGAGTCTCCTGTCTCAGTGTTGAATGCCTCTGTTGTGATGAATGAGTTGCTGAGCTCTAACCCGCAAGCATTAATACAAGCGACTCACATTGCTGAGTCATTATTAGGGGGTGAGCACAAGGCGGTGCTTTTAGGGAACGCTGCAGCGCATCATCCTCGTGCGACAAGTTTGCTCGCTCTCTCTAATTGGATCGCTGAGCAAACGGGAGCAACCGTCGGGTATTTATCAGAGGCTGCAAATACGGTAGGTGCTCAACTTGTGGGGGCTGTGCCTGCGGGGTCGGGCTTTAACACTCGCTCTATGATTGAATCAGACAAGGTTCGTGCGATCTTCCTTCTTGGCAATGAGCCAGAGTTTGACTGCGCTGATGGTACGCAGACTATCCATCATTTGGCCAAAAAAGACATGGTCATCACCATGAGTGCGTTCAAATGCAACTTGCAATTTAGCGATGTACTCTTGCCCGTAGCACCATTTAGTGAAACCCCTGGTACTTTTGTGAATGCTGAGGGTCGTGCGCAAAGTTTCCATGCAGTAGTTAGGCCCCTAGAGGAGACTCGACCGGCTTGGAAGGTGATGCGCGTGTTGGCTAACTTATTGGGGTTGAATGGTTTCGAATACGAAACCATAGATGAATTAAGGTCTGAAGCACTGCCTAAAGATATCCGCTCTATGCTGAACAACAAAGGCTATAAGGTTCTCTCAAACATCGATGTGCATCCATGCGCAGGGGTGACAGAAGAGGATCTGAGTGTTGGTATTTACGGATTGGATTCTTTGGTTAGAAGGTCTCACGCTCTTCAGCACACCGTTGACGCTCAACAAGATCCGTTGGCTAGTGCCTACGCAGCATATGTTGATCACTCAAATCACCATGACCATACTCACCACAGCGCTACGCAGGCGAGCGCAGTTGGTAACAGTGGCAGCATAAAAGAGGTCAATGCACATGTTTGACTCTCTTTATTTGTTTGGCCTCAATATATCTAGTTACCCCATTTGGACTGCAGTCGTTTGGCCCATCATTTGGGCACTCATTAAAATTATTGCTGTGCTTTTGCCACTCCTGTTAAGCGTGGCCTATCTCACGCTTTGGGAGCGCAAAGCAATTGGATTTACTCAAATCCGGGTGGGTCCTAATCGCACTGGGCCTCTTGGTTTGTTGCAACCTATTGCGGACGCGCTTAAATTGCTAACCAAAGAGATTATTCTTCCAAGCAAAGCGGATAACAAACTCTTTTTCATTGGCCCTATCATGACCATCATGCCAGCGCTCGCTGCATGGGCGGTCATTCCGTTTGGTCCAGATGTGGTTTTATCGAACATCAATGCTGGGCTGCTGTTTTTAATGGCAATTACATCTCTTGAGGTTTACGGCGTCATTATTGCCGGATGGTCCTCGAATTCGAAATATGCTTTTTTGGGTGCAATGCGGGCCTCCGCTCAGATGGTGAGTTACGAGATTGCGATGGGTTTTTGTTTGGTGATCATCTTAATGGTCTCTGGAACTCTTAATATGGGGCAAATTGTTTTGGCTCAAAATAAAGGCACCTTCGTCAACATGGGACTGAACTTCTTGTCCTGGAATTGGTTGCCCCTGTTGCCCATCTTTGTGGTCTATTTCATTGCAGGCCTTGCGGAGACCAACCGGCACCCATTTGACGTTGTTGAGGGGGAGTCGGAGATTGTGGCGGGTCATATGATTGAGTACTCAGGGATGTCATTTGCGATGTTCTTCTTGGCTGAATACGCAAACATGATTTTGATAGCTATTACTAGCGTAGTCATGTTCTTGGGCGGGTGGTTGCCACCCATTGATAACGAAGTATTTAATGCAGTCCCCGGTGGAGTGTGGCTTTTTATAAAAACCTTTGTCATGGTTACTATGTTTTTATGGGTAAGAGCTACGTTTCCTCGTTACCGCTACGACCAAATTATGAGATTAGGTTGGAAGATTTTTATTCCTATCACTTTGATTTGGTTAATCGTAGTTGGTCTTTGGATCGTCAGCCCTTGGAATATCTGGAAATAATGGGAATTAATTAATGACAACATTGTCCAATCCCAGTGCTAGTGCACAGTTAAGCTCAAATCGCTTTCCGCTTGCGGGTGGGGAGAGTGCGTTTTCGTGGAAAGACTTTTTATCAAGCTTTCTCCTTGTCGAACTCTTCAAGGGGATGGCCTTAACTGGTAAATACATGTTTGCTCGTAAGGTGACCATTCAGTTTCCTGAAGAGCGGACCCCACAAAGTCCCAGGTTTAGGGGCTTGCATGCGTTGCGTAGGTATGAAAACGGCGAGGAGAGGTGTATCGCTTGCAAATTGTGCGAAGCGGTTTGTCCTGCCCTTGCAATCAGCATCGAATCAGATGTTCGTGCTGATGGATCACGTCGAACCAGTCGCTACGACATTGATTTAACGAAATGTATCTTCTGTGGATTCTGCGAAGAGAGTTGTCCCGTTGACTCGATAGTTGAGACCCATATTTTTGAGTATCACGGAGAAAAACGCGGAGATCTGTACTTTACCAAAGATATGCTTTTGGCTGTTGGTGATCGCTACGAAAAACAAATAGCGATTAACAAAGCAGCAGACGCGGTTTACAGATAAACGCTGATTACTAAAGAAAAAAGTCAAAACATGGATATCCGCTCAGCCCTTTTCTACGTATTTGCAAGTGTCTTGCTGTTTGCGTCATTTCGCGTCATCACTGTGCGCAATACGGTGCATGCTTCGCTTTTTTTAGTCCTTGCATTTTTTCAAGCCTCTGGACTTTGGATGCTTTTAGAGGCTGAATTTTTATCGATAACACTTGTGCTGGTTTACGTTGGTGCGGTGATGGTTCTCTTTTTGTTTGTGGTGATGATGCTGGATGTGAGTGTGGCGGCAATTCGAATCGGCTTTTGGAAACATTTCCCCTTGGCTGCGACCTTGGGGGCTGTCGTCTCGCTTGAGCTTGCTGGTGTTTTGATGGCTGGATTTAGGGTGAGCATTGCTCGCCCTATGGCGTTGCCCCAGGGGTTGCCAATTACAGAGAGCGTCGAGGCTTTAGGTAACACCAAAGCCCTTGGTGTTTTGCTTTATACCAATTACCTATTTCCAGTTGAGATTGCTGCCGTTATTTTGCTTGTCGCAATTGTTGCTGCGATCGCTTTGACACTGCGTACAAGGAAGGACAGTAAATACCAAGATCCAGGCGAGCAAATCAGAGTTAAATCTTCCGATCGACTGCAAATTGTGAAGATGGCTGCAGTTATTCAAGAGCCCAGTTTGCCCGTGCAAGCTGCTGCGGTTGAAGGCACGGCATCAGCGGAGAAACCCAAATCATGAATGTAACCTTGGCACACTATTTAACCTTAGGGTCAATGCTTTTTGCGCTCTCCATTGTGGGTATCTTCTTGAACCGCAAGAACCTCATCGTAATTTTGATGGCTATTGAGCTTGAGTTGCTCTCTGTCAATATGAACTTTGTTGCCTTCTCCCATTATTTGGGCGACATGCAAGGGCAACTCTTTGTGTTCTTCATTTTGACCGTTGCCGCTGCTGAGTCAGCTATCGGCTTGGCTATTTTGGTGCTTTTGTTTAGGAACCGTTCAAACATTAGCATCGATTCACTCAACACTTTAAAGGGTTAATGGGATCGTACAAAGCTATAGAAAATCTAGCCCAAACATTTCATGAATCCCAATCCACATTGATTACATCGCACTGATTTTTATATGAGCCAATCACTTCAAGTCTCAACCCTACTTTTGGTCCCCATGGCGCCACTCGTGGGAGCCATTTTGGCAGGGATATTTGGCACCCAACTTGGTGGCAATTATCTGGGTAGGCGCGCAGTTCATAGCATCACCATTTTGGGGGTTCTGATCTCTTTTGTTGTCTCTGCAATGACTCTGAATGCTGTGGTCGTAGACGGCGCTCATCTTAACGAGACGCTTTATACCTGGATGGTTGTGGGCTCTTTGAGTATGCAGGTTGGTTTTTTAATTGATTCGCTAACCAGCATGATGATGTGCGTTGTAACTTTTGTTTCATTGATGGTTCATATTTACACCATCGGCTACATGGAAGAGGACGAGGGGTACAACCGGTTTTTCTCCTACATCTCTTTATTTACCTTCTCCATGCTCATGCTTGTCATGAGTAACAATTTATTGCAACTGTTTTTTGGATGGGAAGCAGTGGGTTTGGTTTCCTATTTGCTGATTGGATTTTGGTTTACAAGGCCAACTGCGGTCTTTGCGAATATGAAGGCCTTCTTAGTCAACAGAGTGGGTGACTTTGGTTTCATATTGGGGATTGGATTAATTGCGGCGTATACAGGGACCCTAGATTACGCAGAGATTTTTCAAAAGACTCACGCCCTTACTGAACTTTTGTTACCCGCCACGGACTGGTCACTCATCACCGTCATTTGTATTTGCCTCTTTATTGGAGCTATGGGTAAAAGCGCTCAATTCCCACTCCATGTCTGGTTACCAGATTCGATGGAGGGTCCAACCCCTATTTCTGCTTTGATTCATGCCGCAACGATGGTGACCGCTGGTATCTTCATGGTTGCCAGAATGTCGCCCCTCTTTGAGTGTTCAGACACGGCGCTGAGTGTGGTGTTGATCGTTGGATCTATTACGGCTTTGTTTATGGGATTCTTAGGCATCATACAAAACGACATCAAACGTGTCGTTGCGTATTCAACTTTATCTCAACTGGGTTACATGACCGTTGCGTTAGGCGTATCGGCGTATTCGGTTGCTGTATTTCATTTGCTAACCCATGCATTCTTTAAAGCACTGCTATTCCTGGGTGCGGGTTCTGTCATTATGGGAATGCACCACAACCAAGATATTCGGTGGATGGGGGGCGTAAGAAAGTATATGCCCATCACCTGGATTACATCGTTAATTGGATCATTGGCACTTATTGGAACGCCTTTCTTTTCTGGGTTTTACTCGAAGGACAGCATTATTGAAGCAGTGGGCGAGAGTCACCTGTACGGCGCTGGATTTGCGCATTTTGCAGTTTTAGCTGGTGTGTTTGTAACCGCCTTTTACTCTTTCAGAATGTATTTCTTGGTCTTTCACGGCAAAGAGCGATACGACCAAAATCCAGATGCCCACCATGACCACAGTGACCACGATCATCACAGCGAAGCGCACACTCCCCACGAATCTCCGTGGGTTGTCACTTTGCCACTCATCTTGCTCGCTATTCCCTCAGTTGCGTTAGGATTTTTAGCCATTGGCCCCATGCTTTATGGAGACTTCTTTAGTGACTCCATTGTTATTAATGCCATGGCTCACCCAGCAATGAAAGAGTTAGGTGAAGGGTTTGTAGGTCCTGTAGAGATGGCAACTGAGGCTTTTACATCACTGCCGTTTGGACTTGCTTTATTTGGCGTCGTGCTCTCGTACTATATGTACATGATCAACCCAGCACTGCCCGCAGCGATTAAGCGCATGGCTGAGCCAATTTATATGGTTCTAGACAACAAGTACTACATGGACTGGTTCAACGAGAACGTAATTGCCCGTGCAACGCGCGCTCTAGGCACTGGTCTTTGGAGGGGCGGTGACCAAAATGTGATTGATGGATTCATCGTCAATGGATCGTGGAAATTAGTGGGCGCTTGCGCTGCAGTGATCAGAAAATTCCAATCCGGGTTTCTCTTTCACTATGCGTTGTCCATGATCTTTGGTGTCTTTTTGTTGATGTCTTGGTTCTTGTGGCTAAAAGTTTAGTTCACCTATTCCACCCCATTGTGTTGATTAAACCAAGCAGAGCCTAATCAGTGATTTAAGAAAATGAAGTCAGAACAGATTTATTCAGTTAGATATATAAACCAGTTGATTGAGAGCGCATTATGGGATTGTTGAGCCTTTGTATTTGGGCGCCAATATGCTTTGGGATACTTTTGTTGGCGCTGGGACGCGACGAGCACGCGAATTCAGTGCGCTGGCTAGCGCTTGTCGGATCTATTTTTAGCTTAGGCGCATCACTGGCCGTGTATGACCGCTTTCAATTGGGTACGCCCGATATGCAGTTGGTTGAGAATTTTTCCTGGATTGAGCGCTTCAACGTTTTTTATCACTTAGGTGTTGACGGCATATCACTTGCCTTCGTAGTCCTCACTGCCTTCATCACAGTGATTGTTGTAATTGCGGGTTGGGAGGTAATTACTGAGCGCGTTAATCAGTACATGGGGGCCTTCTTGGTGCTAAGCGGAGTTATGACTGGTGTTTTCTGTGCTTTGGATGGAATGCTCTTTTATGTATTTTTTGAAGCCACTCTTATTCCCATGTACTTGATTATCGGTGTATGGGGGGGGCCTAACAAGATTTATGCAGCCTTTAAGTTCTTCTTGTATACGCTGCTTGGATCGCTTTTGATGCTTATAGCGCTCATCTATCTATATGCTAATTCTGGTGGTAGTTTTGATTTACAAGAATGGTACAAATTACCTTTAAGCGGATTTGTGCAGAGCATGCTCTTCTTTGCCTTTTTTGCAGCTTTTGCAGTTAAAGTTCCGATGTGGCCTGTGCATACGTGGTTGCCAGATGTTCACGTTGAAGCGCCTACGGGTGGATCTGCAGTCTTGGCCGCTATCATGCTTAAACTCGGTGCTTACGGTTTCCTGCGTTTCTCTTTGCCTATTTTGCCCGACGCGTCTCATGAGTGGGCCTGGTTGATGATTACTTTATCCATCACAGCAGTGGTCTATGTTGGACTGGTCGCAATTGTTCAGCAAGATATGAAAAAGCTCGTAGCTTATTCCTCAGTTGCGCATATGGGATTTGTAACCCTTGGATTCTTTATCTTTAACGACCTTGGCCTCAGCGGTGGAATCGTTCAAATGGTGGCTCATGGTTTTGTTTCCGCGGCTATGTTCTTGTGTATTGGAGTCTTGTACGACCGCGTGCACTCAAGAGAGATATCAAGCTACGGCGGAGTCGCCAGCACTGCACCTAAATTTGTTGCATTTGCAGTGTTGTTTGCGATGTCCAACAGTGGCTTGCCCGGAACCGCTGGATTTGTGGGTGAGTGGATGGTCATTTTGGCTACGGTGAAGTTCAACTTTGTTTTGGGGCTTCTCGCTGCAACAGCCTTGATCTTAGGGGCTGCTTACTCTTTGTGGATGGTCAAGCGTGTTTACTTTGGTCCCATCGCTAATGATGACGTAAGGGATTTAAAAGATATCAACAGTCGAGAATTTTTGGTGCTTGCTTTACTTGCAGTCTCAGTGCTTGCGATGGGTATCGATCCCAAACCACTCACGGACATCATGGGACCTTCAGTCTCAAACTTGCTTGAACAAGTGTCTCACTCGAAATTGCCCAATCTCTAAACCGATAATAGACAACAGACACCACAATACGGATGATAAAAGCGGATGATACAAAATGACTGAACCCTTTAACTGGGCTTTGATTTACCCAGAGATCTTGTTGCTGATAATGGCTTGTTTCATTTCATTGGCTGATTTGAGTGTTGATTCAATCAAGAGTCCAACGCGGACTCTTACCTATGTCTTGTCTCTCATAACACTTGGTTTAACTGCAGTCCTTGCTGCATCGAATGCGCTTAGTTCGGATGTGATGTTTGGGTTTAACAACATGGTGGTCTACGACCCCCTCGGTAACTGGCTCAAATGCTTCGCAAGCATTGCCATGATGGTGACTTTTGTTTACGGAAGACCCTATTGCGCTGATAGAGGAATGCTTCACGGTGGGGAATACTTTATTTTGAGTCTATTTGCAATGCTTGGAATTTTTGTGATGATTTCAAGCAATAACTTCCTTTTAATTTACCTAGGGCTTGAGCTCACAACACTTGCCTCCTACGCACTCGTTGCACTACGAAGAGATAACGGCATCGCAACTGAGGCGGCCATCAAGTACTTTGTGCTTGGAGCCATGGCCAGTGGATTCTTACTTTACGGTATGTCCATGCTCTACGGCGCAACCGGCACGCTAGACATCACAAACGTCTTCAAAGCCATTATGACTGGACAAATTAAACACCAAGTCCTGTTGCTTGGGGTTGTATTCGTGGTGTGTGGCTTGGCGTTTAAATTAGGCGCCGTCCCCTTTCACATGTGGGTTCCCGATGTGTATCAAGGTGCCCCAACCAGTGTTACTCTTTTAATTGCCGGTGCCCCAAAGTTGGCTGCATTTGCTATTGTGATTCGTTTGCTTGTGGATGGACTCATGCCGCTCGCGCTTGACTGGCAACAAATGCTAATGGTGCTCAGCATTTGCTCGTTGCTTGTGGGTAATTTTGCTGCGATCATGCAGACCAACTTAAAACGGATGCTTGCCTATTCCACCATCTCACACATGGGATTTATGCTCATCGGTATATTTAGTGGGGTTGTTGAGAACAGTACAGCTGGGGCTGCAAATGCCTACAGCTCCTCCATGTTCTACATCATTACCTACGTACTGACGACGCTTGCAACTTTTGGAATCATCATGCTCTTATCCCGCGAAGGATTTGAGAGCGAGGAGATCTCTGACTTGGCGGGTCTTAACCAGCGCAGCCCACTCTACGCAGGTGTTATGACTATTTGTTTGTTCTCACTTGCAGGTGTTCCGCCCCTGGTTGGGTTTTACGCGAAATTGGCCGTCTTACAAACTCTAGTTTCCTCGGGTCTGCCGGGCGGAGTGGGGATCGCCATTTTTGCAGTTGCTATGTCTTTGATTGGTGCGTTCTACTATTTACGCGTTATCAAAGTAATGTACTTTGATGCACCGTTGACAGCATCGGGCGTTACTGCAACGCTAGATGTTCGTTTGGTTTTGACCCTTAATGCAGGCGTTATTTTAGTGCTTGGACTCTTGCCGCAAGGGTTGATGACTTTGTGCTCCAATGCAATACTGCGGTCTTTGGGTAATTGAGAAAGTTGGGCACTGCGTCTCTAGTCTTTACTAGGCAAGTTCATCAAGGAGATTGAGTCCTTACATGCAATCCCGTAACTATGCAATCCCCTAACTATGCAATCCCGTAACGATGAGGTCGACCACCACTTGATTGAGAAAAAAGTGGGTAGTGCTGAGATCTTAAAGGGCAATTTCTTACACGCCTATCGCGATACCGTGCTCTTACCCAATGGCGCTCAGACAACAAGAGAGTATGTTGTCCACCCTGGGGCCGTCATGATCATTCCACTTCTAGATAACGGAGACCTGGTACTTGAGCGTCAATACCGCTATCCCATGCAAGCCGTGATGGTTGAGTTCCCTGCGGGTAAGTTAGAGCCAGGGGAGGACCGTCTTGTCTGCGCTAAGCG
This sequence comes from uncultured Burkholderiales bacterium, assembly GCA_903830725.1. GTDB lineage: Bacteria > Pseudomonadota > Gammaproteobacteria > Burkholderiales > Burkholderiaceae_C > Limnohabitans. The sequence goes on from CAIKVH010000116.1 coordinate 20,368, forward strand.
AGAACTCTTGGAGGAGACTGGTTATAGCGCTACACACTGGGCTCGCGCTGGCATTTGTCACCCCGTGATCAGTTACTCAACGGAGTTGATAGAGATTTGGTTTGCCAAAGGATTGAGTCTAGGAAAGACGTCCTTGGATGAAGGCGAGTTTGTAGAGGTTATACAAACTCCCTGTTCAAACTTCTTTGAGTGGTGCAGAGACGGCACAATAACCGATGCTAAAACTTTAGCGGGTGCCTTGTGGCTTCAAAATTGGTTGAGCGGGGCGTGGCATTTAAATTGGGTCAAATAGGCTGGGAATACCCTTGTAGCGATAAACAGCTATAGTGCTTAAGAATGCAATTGCCATTCAAAAGTCAATGTCTATTATTATTCGAATTGACCTTCGATAGATGATTTGTCATAATTAATTCATGAAAGTATTAAATTTACAGTGCAACTTCAAACATGATTTTGAAGGATGGTTTGGCTCTGAAGAGGATTTTCGCAATCAGTTGTCTAAAGAGATGATTGAGTGTCCCATGTGCGGGAACCGTGAAATTACCAAGATGCTGTCTGCGCCACGTTTGAATTTTGGGGCGAGTGCTCCTGCGAATGAGACGCAGTCTAGCCCTGTGGATACATCTACTAATACCCAATCTGACGTAATCGGTACAAGCCTAGAGGTGTCAAAGAATAATGCATCTCGCGAAGATATTTTGCCTCCTAACCTAGATATTGCTAATTTGGATCCCAAGCAACTTCAAAAGGCATGGCTCAAAATGGTCCATCACGTGATGGCTAATTCGGAGGATGTGGGATCTGAGTTTGCTTCAGAGGCTAGGAAAATACATTACGGCGAGACCCAGGAGAGAAGCATCCGTGGACAAGCAACACCCGATGAAACTCAGGAATTACTAGAGGAGGGAATCGCTGTATTACCTCTGCCAATACCCTCTGCCATTAAAGGCACTATTCAGTAGATAGGAGTTAAGAGTTAAACTGGTCTTTGAGTCCGGTTATTTTATTAAATACTGGACGTGCTTGGCTATGATCTAAACGGTCTGAAACAAAATACCCGTGTCGCTCGAACTGAAATCTCTCATCCGAGGCGCAACTTAACAGACTCGGTTCTGCGTAAGCACTTATTACTTTTAAGCTATTGGGATTGAGTGTGGTGAGCGGATCACGTCCCCCTGCGTCCGGTTGAGCCTCAGTGAACAAACGGTCATACATTCTGACTTCAATCTTTGCCGCCTCCTGGACACCTACCCAAGTAATAACGCCTTTCACTTTTACCGAGTCGGACCCAGGCGTTCCGCTCTTGGTGTCTGGGATGAGGAGGGCTAAAACTTCAACAATCTCTCCAGCCTCGTTTTTCTTGCATCCCGTGCATTCAATCACGTAGCCGTATTTAAGTCGTACTTTGTTGCCTGGGAAGAGTCTGAAAAACCCCTTCACCGGTGTTTCCTGAAAATCAGCTCCTTCAATCCAAACCTGGGAACCCAGGTTAAAGTGTCTATGACCTCGCTCGGGGAGGTGAGGGTGAACAGGTGCTTTGCAGGGCTCTAGATGACCCTCTCCCATGACAGCGTCCCAGTTGGTAATGTTTAAACGCAGGGGGTCTAGAACTACACTTGCGCGCGAGGCCTTTGGATCTAAATCATCTCGAAGCGCGATCTCTAGGGTGCTGTAGTCAATCCAACTGTCGGATTTGCTCACACCGATTCGTTCTGCAAAGAGTCTCAAACTCTCCGGGGTGTATCCACGTCTACGCAGTCCAACAATGGTTGGCATACGCGGATCGTCCCAGCCCGTTACGTGGTTTTCTTCTATGAGTTGTCTAAGTTTACGTTTTGAAGTTAACACATACGTCAGATTCAAACGCGCAAATTCGTACTGGCGCGGCGCAGGGGCGCTGAGCAGTTTGCCCTCAATCAACCGCTCAAGCAACCAATCGTAAAAGGGGCGTTGGTCCTCAAACTCAAGTGTGCAAACGCTGTGCGTGATCTGCTCCAGTGCGTCCTCAATCGGGTGAGCAAAGGTGTACATTGGATAGATGCACCATTTGTCACCCGTATGGTGGTGGGTTGCGTGACGGATTCTATAAATAGCAGGGTCCCGCATATTGATATTGGGATGGGCCATATCAATTTTTGCGCGAAGCACAGCACTGCCGTCACTCAGTATCCCGTCTCGCATCTCTTGGAAGCGCTTGAGATTTTCTGAAACGCTTCTGTGTCTGAAGCGACTGTTCACACCGGGTTTGCTAAAGTCCCCCCGATTGTCTTTCATCTCTTGCGCGCTTTGCTCGTCAACGTACGCATACCCGGACTCAATCAGTATCGTTGCCGCTTTGTACATGGATTCAAAATAATCACTGGCTTGGTACAAGTGACTGGTGTTGTTGAACTGCCAATCAAAGCCAAGCCACTGCACAGCATCTAAGATGGAGTTAACGTACTCCGTATCTTCTTTCTCTGGATTGGTGTCATCAAAGCGCATGTGACAAACCCCGCCGTATTCCTTGGCAAGGCCAAAATTAATGCAAATACTTTTTGCGTGTCCAATGTGTAAATAGCCATTGGGCTCGGGGGGGAAGCGAAGTCTTACCTTTGCGGGATCTTGCTTGCCCGCCTGGTGGTGGGCCGCGTCTCCAGGACTCCCCCCCCATCTGCGGTTTGCGTAGGTGCCTGAGGACAAATCGTTTTCAATGATTTGCCTTAAAAAATTACTTGGTTTTAGGGGCTGAGCTTGGTCTTTAGAGGTGGAGGGGCTATTTGTCATAAAGAAGATTTTAACTCGCCCCAAGGGGGATTTTTTTGCGACAATGCGTGGATTCGGTCGCAAGTTAGGGTGTATCGATTCTCTCGTGCTTCTCGTTCTTTAATCTCATACAGTCTTTATTGTTTTCGGTTTCATTTTTTTATAGGCTCAATTCATGTCAACTCCAAACGCTTCTTCTGTAATTACCCTCACTCAGGCAAACTCAATTATTGCTGCCGCGTTCGCTGCTTCCAAAAAAGCTGGCTACAAACCCATGGCCGTTGTGGTGCTTGATGCACACGGCAATGTGCGCTCAGCGCAGCGTGAGGACGGCGCGAGCATGTTTCGCATTGACATTGCAACAGGCAAAGCCTGGGGCTCAGTTGCCATGGGTGCTTCTAGTCGCACGCTCGCCGAGCGCGCCAAAGACAATCCCAATTTCTTTGTCACACTCGCCTCCACAGCGCAGGGCAAGTTCCTACCTCAAACTGGAGCGGTGCTTATCAAAGACGCCGCTGGTGAGATCTTAGGTGCAGTCGGTGCCTCAGGCGGTACAGGGGACGAGGATGAGGAGATCTGCATTGCTGGTGTGCTCGCCAGTGGTTTTAAGAATTAAATTTTCTTAGATACGCACATATCCGCTGAACTTTGTATCAACCTAAAGTCCTGCGATCAGTGCAAAAGCTTGTCTGAACGCTCTCAGACTAGCTACCCCTTAAAGGAGAGCTTGTGGATATCGTCTTATTGCTTAAAGCCGCAGTCATGGGTGTTGTCGAAGGTTTGACGGAGTTCTTACCTATCTCCTCAACTGGGCATCTCATTTTGGTAGGTTCTTTGATCGAGTTTGATGATGCCAAAGCAAAAGTCTTTGATATCGCAATTCAAACGGGCGCTATTTTCGCTGTTGTGATTGTGTTCTGGGCGAAAATTTCTGCAACAGTGCTTGCTCTTCCAACGCAGCGCCTTGCAAGGCGGTTTGCGCTAAATGTGTTCATAGCTTTTTTGCCTGCAGTCATACTTGGACTTTTATTAGGGCATACGATTAAGCAGTATCTCTTTACCCCGCAAGTGGTTGCAAGTACTTTCATTTTGGGTGGATTGGTTATTTTGTGGGTTGAAGGGTTTGGAAGGCAACGTCCCGCCAACGAACATCCCAACGATAAAGCGCGAATTGTTAACGTAGAAACGATGGCGCCTATTGATGCTCTCAAGGTTGGGTTGGCGCAGTGTTTGGCAATGATTCCTGGCACCTCGCGCTCTGGGGCAACTATTATTGGCGGGATGCTCTTTGGGTTATCTCGCAGAGTTGCAACAGATTTTTCTTTTTATTTAGCTATCCCTACTTTGATCGGGGCTGGGGCTTTTAGTTTGTACAAAGCGCGTGCACTGCTTAGCATTGCAGATGCACCACTCTTTGCAGTCGGTACCGTTACATCTTTTATCAGTGCCTGGATTTGTGTGCGTTGGTTGCTTAAATATATTTCAAGCCACAGTTTTGTCGTATTTGCTTGGTACCGAATCGCATTTGGTATGTTGGTTTTGTTGAGCTCATACGCTGGGTGGGTTACCTGGGCGGACGGGGCCTAATAGACAACCTCTAACGCAATCAACTCAACTTCTTGAGTGCATAAAGCGCGTCAAGTGCCTCACGCGGACTCATGGTGTCTGGGTCAAGGGAGTCAAGCTTCAGTTGTAGCGGACTGGGTCCTTCCTCGATCGGCTCGGGTGCGACGGTGAATAAGTCGACTTGTTGTTGATTGCTTTGCGCCTGGGTCTCTAGTGCCAAGAGTGTTTGTTTCGCATGATTCACAACCGGGGTCGGCATCCCCGCTAAGCGTGCCACTTGGATACCGTAACTGCGACTTGCGGGTCCGTTTTTAATTTCATGTAAAAAAACAATATCACGACCACTCTCCGCAGCACTGACGTGAACGTTCACAGCGAGTCGGTGTTTAGCGGGGAACTCGGTGAGTTCAAAGTAATGTGTTGCAAAAAGTGAGAATGACTGAGACTTATCGTGAAGATGCGTGGCAATGGCGCTCGCGAGCGCGAGTCCATCAAATGTAGATGTCCCCCTGCCTATCTCGTCCATTAAGACCAAACTCTGTGCCGTAGCACGGTTGAGTATTTGAGCCCCCTCGGTCATCTCAAGCATGAAAGTAGACTGCGCGTTCGCCAAGTCGTCTGATGATCCGATACGGGTATAGATAGCATCGACGGGCCCTAATTGACAACTACTTGCTGGGACGTAAGAGCCCATACTGGCAAGGATGACGATCAAAGCAACTTGGCGCATATACGTTGACTTACCCCCCATATTAGGTCCGGTGATGACCTGCATTTTGCACGTAGCTCCAAGCTCTGTGTTGTTGGCAATAAAGCTCACAGCACTTTCTTGTAAGCGAGACTCAACAACAGGGTGTCTACCGCCAGCGATTTGAATGCCCGCTGTGCTCGAGAATTCTGGTGCACACCAATTAAGCGTCAACGCTCGCTCAGTGAGCGCGCACAAGGCGTCAAGAGTTGCCAATGCGCTTGCCAGTGAGCTTAGTTCGCTAATGAATTGGGACAGTTCTTGTACGAGCGCCTCATACAAGAGTTTCTCCCTGGCAAGTGCCCTGTCTTGTGCAGATAAGGCCTTGTCCTCAAACGCTTTCAGCTCCGGGGTGATAAAGCGCTCAGCATTTTTGAGTGTCTGACGTCTTCTATAGTCATCCGGTACCTTATCAACTTGACCCTGTGTTACTTCGATAAAGAAGCCGTGTACTTTATTGAATTGAACTCTTAAATTGGCAATTCCTGTTCTAGCGCGTTCACGCGCTTCAAGGTCTAGCAAAAATGCGTCGCAGTTGTTTTGTATACCTCTGAGTTCATCTAATTCAGCGTCATAACCGTCGTTGATCACTCCGCCGTCCCTAATCAATGCCTGGGGTTCAGGCAAGATTGCATTTTGGATAAGGGTCAAGCACTGCGGGTTCATGACCAAACGATTGCCAATTTCTTTCAGCCATGGGGAGTGAATGCTTGGAACCAGTTGTGAGACTTGAGCGGCTTTAGCGATACCGTTTGCAAGGGTTATCAACTCTCTGGGGCGAACCTGCCCGAGCGCGATGCGAGCTGTAATGCGTTGCACATCACCGCTCCCTTTTAGGGTTTGGCGAATTAGTTTCCAAGGCCCCTCAGCGTGTTCGCCCGTGAGTAGCCCAATAGCGGTCAAGCGCTCTTTTGCAATAGACCGGTCTCTGGGCAAGTTGAGGATCCAAGATTTCAACTCCCTTGAACCCATGCCAGTCATGCACGTATCTAAGAGCGAGAAGAGCGTTGGCTTATCCTCACCTTTGAGAGTTTGAATGAGCTCCAAATTACGTCGGGTTGTGATGGGCAGATCAATGAGTTTGTCGTCTCTTTCTACAACAAGATTTTGGATATGAGTGAGCGCCTTGCCCTGGGTATGCTCCGCAAAGGAGAGCAAGGCCGCACTGGCGGCTTGGGCGCTGGTGAGGTCCTGGGCATGCCAGGGCTCAAGGCTAGAGGCGCCAAGGAGTTGGGTGAGTTTTTTGCTACCAAGCGCTGCATCAAATTGCCAGTCCCCTCTTGGTGTCATCGTGCAACCTGCGCCGACAAGTTGCAGGTTGGACTGAATTTGCTTTAAAAGATTTACAGATATCTCCTGGCTATAAATCAACTCACTTGGGGAGATTCTTTGAACCCATACGGGCAACTCCTGAGCTGAGCACTGTGTGATGTGTATCTCACCCCGAGTAATGGAGAGCCAAGCCAAGCCGCACCCGTTTGCAGAGCCCGCCCTCTCGCCTGCGTGTATACAAAGAAGTATGGACTCACTTTTATCGCTCAGTAACTCACTATCTGTGAGTGTGCCCGGTGTGATGACCCTCACTACTCGGCGCTCAACGGGGCCTTTGTTGGTGACTTCGCCCACTTGTTCACAAATGGCAATCGACTCACCCGCTTTGATTAAGCGGGCGAGGTAGCCTTCTACAGAGTGAAAGGGGACACCTGCCATCACCACCGGTTGTCCACCAGATTGACCCCGTTGCGTCAACGTGATGTCTAAGAGTTCTGAGGCTTTTTCTGCATCTGCAAAAAACATCTCATAAAAATCTCCCATCCTGTAGAAGACCAGCGTATTTGGGAACTCCGCTTTGATGGCCAAGTACTGAGCCATCATGGGCGTGTGCGCAGCCGACCCAGCAAAGGGCGGCGCCACCTTTCGTGAATCAGGCTCTAAGTTAGGGTCAGGCTTTGAGGTCATCACAAATCAAGTGTGTTTAAGCTGTGGCTTTAATCCTGATGGGCAGTATGGATTGGCTCACTTTAAGCCGCAGGGTTATTGTCTTTATCCGAGTGCAGGGTCAGTACAGAGGGTCGTACAGATGTTTTTTCTGCAGTGCTTGCAAACTTGGAGAACTTTTGTAAAAGGGGTACCAACTGAGCGTAGACTTTTGGATTTCCTGCCAGGCACTCCCTGTGCTCCAAGAATTTAGATTCTCCTGTAAAGTTGCCGACCAACCCCCCAGCCTCCGTGACAAGCAGTGCGCCGGCCGCCATGTCCCAGGGGTGAAGTCCCGTTTCAAAGAACGCATCCGTATAACCCGCTGCTACGTAAGCCAGGTCAAGCGCTGCAGCCCCCGGGCGACGAATCCCCGCGGTGCGAGGCATCACCTCGGCCATCATTTGTAAATACGAAGCAAAGTCGTCCCCCGGTCTGAAAGGAAACCCAGTGGAGACCAAACACTCGTTCAAACGAATGCGCTTGCTGACTCTAAGGCGCCTGTCGTTTACAAACGCACCGCGCCCTTTGGTCGCAGTAAATAGATCATTGCGAGTTGGATCGTAAATAACAGCTTGCTCGATTTTGCCGTAACTGATGAGGGCAATGCTTACGCAGTAAAAAGGAAAACCGTGAATAAAGTTGGTTGTCCCGTCTAGGGGATCAATACACCAAACATGATCGGAGTTGGGGTTGCCGTGGGTAGTGCCCGATTCTTCTGCCAAAATTCCATGGTCTGGGTAGGCGGTTAACAAAGTTTCGATGATCACCTGTTCACTGGCTTGATCAACTTCGGTGACGAAGTCGTTAACCTGCTTTTGCGAAATTCGGACCGATTCAACATCAAGTGCAGCTCGGTTGATAATGGCGCCTGCTGCGCGTGCAGCCTTGATGGCTACGTTAAGCATGGGGTGTAGGGTGGTGATCATAGATTTTGGGATGTGTTGCTGCCAGGGAGCGACAACAGTCATCAAGAAGAACAGGAAACACACACTCGGGCAATGCAAGTGGTGATGGGACACAGACCATTTTACTCCTCCCCCATCGGCTGTTGAGCAGTAAGGACTTGTTTTTTTAGCAAATAGTGTCAATTGCTCTTGCCCAATCCCCCTTGGTTGATAATAGGCTTTAGTTAGAAATGATGAGTGCATTGTCTTCTGCGGTTTTTAAACTCCCTCCATTTACCCCCTAAATCTGTGATCCCAACCCGATTCGTTTTGATTGAGACCTCGCACGCCGGTAATGTGGGTGCGGTTGCTAGGGCTATGAAAGTAATGGGGTTCGAGGATTTGGTGTTGGTGCGCCCGCGCTGGGAGAATGTGCTCAGGCGGGAGGAGACCATTCAGCGGGCCAGCGGTGCTTTGGATGTTTTAAGAAACACGCGAATTGTGCAAACACTGGATCAGGCTCTAGAAGGTATGAGCCACCTCTGCGCAACTGCGATGACTGAGCGCGATTTTGGTCCCCCAACGCGTGCCCCAAGGGAGCATTTGGCCTCCCTTATTGAGAGTATCAAAGGGCCTGCACACCCCGCGACTGGGGTAGCCTTTTTGTTTGGCTCTGAACGCTTTGGCATGACCAATGAGGACGTCTACCGATGTCATGTCGCACTTAAAATTCCTTCTAATCCAGAGTTCGGGTCCTTGAACATAGCTGCTGCTGTGCAGTTGATTGCCTATGAATGGCGAATCTGTTTGGGTGGATTTGGGGCTCCATCTGAGGCACAGAAGTCAGAGAAGTCAGAAGATTCGCTTGCCGATGCGGCTCAAATTGGTGGACTTTTAAAGCATTGGCAAAGTGCGCTTGAAGCCGTTAGGTTCTTAGATCCTCTAGCGCCCAAGAAACTCATGCCCCGATTAAATCAATTGTTCAATAGGGCGCAGATGACAAATGAAGAAATTCATATCCTGCGAGGTGTTGCCAAAGCCATGATCCGAGTATCAGGGCAATGTGACTTTGAACAAACGGTCAAAGGCGATCAATCATCCCCAAAGACCGTTCACAAAACGTTGGATTGAAAAAAAGATAGACTCTAATGATGTTTAAGAGATTGAGATCTGATATTCAGTGCATTTTGGACCGTGACCCCGCTGCAAGGAGTAGGCTTGAGGTGCTCACCTGCTATCCAGGTGTGCACGCTTTGATTTTTCACCGGATCTCCCACCGCTTGTGGTACTCGCGGATGTTTTGGTTGGCTCGGTTTATCTCCAACTTCTCGCGTTGGTTCACCGGTATTGAGATCCATCCCGCAGCAACCATTGGGGAGAGAGTTTTCTTAGACCACGCCATGGGTGTTGTGATTGGGGAGACGGCGGTGGTTGGGGACGGGTGTACGATTTACCAAGGCGTAACTTTGGGAGGCACAACGCTTTACAAAAATACCAAGCGACATCCCACCCTAGGAAAGGATGTCGTTGTGGGAGCAGGCGCTAAAGTGCTCGGTGGATTTGAGGTCGGAGACGGAGCCAGAATTGGTAGCAATTCAGTGGTGACCAAGGCCGTTCCTAAGGGGGCTACTGCGGTTGGCAATCCAGCGCGAATTATTGAACAGTCCTCTGATGTGAAGCGCGAAGAGGCGGCAGCTAAGATGGGGTTTTCTGCTTACGGGGTCTCACAAAATGATGATCCTGTCAGCCAAGCCTTGCGGGGCCTGATAGACAATGCACAAACGCAGGAGGAGCAAATTGCGCTTTTGTGGGCCACACTGGAAAAGCTATCCAAAGGATCCGCTGAAATGCCACAGGGGGCCGTGAAGACAACCCAATTTCAGTCGGATCGGTTGAATAAGTTATTGGAATGAGCAGTCCTATCTAAATAATTTCTCCATCTTCCTCTCTAAGTTTCAATCCCAAAGCCCCACTCCCTTTCTTCAATGACAGAACCTCAAAGCTCAGAGCTTCACCTTGACGCGTTAGAAGCCACCCAAGTCTTAACCCCGTCGGTGGTTGGCAAGGCACGTGGGGCGCTTTTAACGATTGCCGTTTTTGAGGCAGTCAAGGGATTTGCGGCCATTGCAGCGAGCTTAGGTTTGCTGTCCCTCGCGCACAGAGACGTTCGCAGATTGGCTTACGCTTTGATTGGTCATTTCCATCTGGACCCAGAAGCCCATTACCCGCAACTCCTCATTGAGGCCGCTGATTGGGTTGCAACCTCTAACGTTTACTCCATTTTTGCTCTCGCACTCGCCTACGCAGTCATACGCTTGGCTGAGGCTTATGGGTTGTGGAAGGACAGGGCCTGGGCGGAGTGGCTCGCCGCATTATCGGGCGCTTTGTACTTGCCCCTCGAACTTAGCCACCTGATCAAGCACCCAACAACGATCAATGCTTGCGTTTTGATTGGTAATTTGGCGGTTGTCATTTTTATGGTGTTTCGCTTGAAAATGCGAAACAACGAGGCTGAGTTTGAAGCCCCTCCCTTGAAGGGTTCTTCCCCGTGATGAGAGTTTTTGTGAGTTAAACGTTGTTTGGAGTTGTAAATTATTAGCCTCTAGACAGATCCTTGATGGGTAGTTCTTTCTTGCAAAATTGAATACGACCCTTTTGTACTCATAAATTTATCGTGATTTGAAAAAAGATACTCCAAATGCGCTATAGTTATGTAAATAATAGGTGGGCAACTTATGGCAAAAGAAGATTTAGAACTTAGAAACAGACTGGAAGAGCAAAGGCGCAGATCTCAAATGATCCGCGAACAAGCGCAACGCAGTTCCGACCGTAGTTCAGACGAGCCAGCAGCAGTTGAATCCAAGCGAACAAATTCTGATAGTAATAATTTAATGATCGGTGAGGGCGTAACCTTCAGCGGCTCCATCTCTGTCCCAGGTATGGCGGTCATTAATGGCAAGGTTAGTGGCGAAGTTACAACGGACTCACTTCAAATCGGTAAGACCGGTCATATCACTGGAAAAGTCAAGGCCAAAGAAATTGACGTCCAAGGTGAGTTGCACGAAGACATTACCTGTGAAAATCACATCATCATCCACGCCTCTGGCGTTGTAAGCGGGAAGCTAGACTACTCAGAGCTCGAAATAGAGCGCGGTGGCCAATTCCGCGGCAATATGAGCCAACGGAATAATTAAGATCCCAGAAAAACGAGCACCTTTGGGTTTTGGTGCCGTCCGTGCGGGAGGCTTATTTTTTAGTTGCACTCTTAGGACGGAAGGCTTTACAAATACTCTCCACCGTTTCTAAGTAGGGACCACCAATTAAATCAATGCAATAGGGTACGGCTGCGAATATGCCTTGAGCTATCACCTCGCCTTGGGGCCCTTTAAGACCTGTTAGCGTCTCCTCTATCGATTTAGGTTGTCCGGGGAGGTTGATAATTAAAGACTTGTCCCGTATCACCGCAGTTTGTCTCGACAAAATAGCAGTAGGGACGAAATTCAAGCTGATCTGACGCATCTGTTCGCCAAATCCTGGCATTACCTTATGGGCTACAGCCAATGTGGCCTCTGGGGTAACGTCTCTGAGTGCAGGCCCAGTTCCCCCGGTGGTTAGTATCAAGGCGCAACCCAGACCAGTCAACTCAATCAAATTGCGCTCGATCAGGGACTGCTCGTCCGCAATTAACCGAGTCTCAAAGGTCAGTGGGTTGAGCAGAGCACCTTGTAGCCACTGGGTCAGTGCAGGGATGCCCTTGTCTTCATAAACCCCGGAGCTCGCGCGGTCACTAATGGAGACCAAACCAATCTTGACGGTATCCATAACTAGTCCTTTGATGTGTCGTGATTGGAATCGAGATGATTTGCGTCCTCCAAGTGTTCCTTAATCATTTGAAACAGCTCCCTATACGCTTTGCTTTGCCGGGGCGCGAGGCCTTTTGAGATATCACTAGGCTGGGTTTTGTTATCTCGCCTTGCCTGGCGGATCAGGGCTCTCAGCTCTTGAAGGTCGCAACTGGGGTGGGAGTGGTGCCAGGACTCTAGAGCCTCGTCCTCCCGCAAAAGACGCTCCCGCCAGGCCTCCGTCAGATGCAGCATTTGCGTCTCTCGAGCACTCCCCGATTGCTGTTCCTCCAAACGCACGCGCAACGCTTGGACATCCTCCTCGTCCAGTTTACGCATGAGCTTACCCACGTATTGAAGCTGTCGCCTCTTACCCTCAAAGTTGGTTATTTTTTTTGCCTGCTCCACCGCCTCAATCAAGCTGTCAGGTAAATGACCCGCTGAGCTCAGCTTATCAATCAAGTCTTGCCTGAGGGTTAGGAGTGATTCCCCCAAAGTTTGTAGCTCGGCGCTCTCTCTCTTAAGGTCTGTTTTGCTGAGCGAGTCTGTGCCCTTCATTTCCTGCTTGAGTTCCAAATCAAGCTCACTGCCTTCGGCCACAAATTGACCTTTTACAAAGTAACCTTTTTTAAGTTTCTTAGCCATTGATATTTTGTCTTTTTAGTGGTTTCTCGGTACCCCAGTATCATATATCCCCAATGAGCGACAATACTCATTCAGGCTTGATAAGCCTCAACAAACTTGTACGCGTTGAAATGATTGTCGTACTGTTCTTAATTAACGAATTTTTGCTTTATGACTTCTTTGTCTAATTCCACCTCCCATCTTGTCTCCTCTAGTGCCCGTGACGCGGGCGCTATACAGTCTGCTCATGAAGAGCGGGGTGGATTCAGCCACAGCAGGGAGCATTTTGAGGAGTTGGTTGAAAAGGCGCTCGCGCATGCAAAAAAATTAGGGGCCACCAACGCCGCAGCCGAAGCCTCAGAGGGATGTGGCTTGAGCGTCTCGGTGCGCAAAGGCGAACTCGAAAACGTTGAACGCAACAGAGACAAGTCTCTTGGCGTCACCGTATATGTCGGGAAGAGACGAGGAAACGCCAGTACCTCTGACTACTCGGACGCAGCCATTGAGCGCACGGTGCAAGCTGCCTACGATATCGCTAAATTTACAGCAGAAGACCCCGTAGCGGGTCTGCCCGAGGTCGAGTACATATCAAAGCACCACAGAGATTTAGATCTATTTCATCCCTGGCATATTGACAGTGCAAGGGCTTTGGAGATGGCCCTTGATTGTGAGGCTGCAGCTTTCGAGACCAGTCCCTTAATCTCAAACAGCGAGGGGGCTGCAGTTTCGGCTCAGCAAAGCCATTTCTTCAGTGCACATACCAACGGATTTAGAGGCGGATACGCTAGCTCTAGACACAGCATCTCTGTTGCACCAATTGCGGGTGAGGGCGATGAAATGCAAAGAGATTCTTGGGCAAGTTCGATGCGCTGTGCAGATGACCTTGCCTCTGGGCGCTCGATTGGGCGCTACGCAGCAGAGCGCGCGCTCAGTCGTCTTAACGCGCGCAAAATCAAAACCATCAGTTGTCCCGTGCTCTTTGAGGCCCCTTTGTCAGCCGGTTTGCTTGGGCATTTGATACAGGCCATCAATGGCGGCGCTTTGTACAGGAAGAGCAGCTTTTTGATGGACTCGCTGGGTAAGCAAGTTCTCCCAGAGCACATCAATGTTTATGAAGATCCTTTTATCCTGCGCGGTAAAGGAAGCTCTCCCTTTGATGATGAGGGAGTCATCACTAAAGAGCGACAAGTCATTGAAGCCGGGCGCATTGAAGGCTATTTCCTAAGCACCTATTCAGCGCGTAAACTGGGTATGCAAACCACAGGGAATGCGGGCGGTTCGCATAACTTGACGCTAACGTCTAAGCTCACAAAGCCCACCGATGATTTGAGGGAGATGCTTAAAAAACTTGGTACGGGACTGTTTGTTATTGAGCTGATGGGGCACGGAGTTAACTCCGTGACCGGCGACTACTCCAGAGGCGCTAGTGGATTTTGGGTTGAGAAGGGGGAGATTGCATTCCCTGTTCAAGAGATCACGATCGCAGGCAATTTACTCGATATGTACAAAGGCCTACTTGCGGTAGGTGCAGATGCTTACAACTACGGCGCTAAAACAGTTGGTTCTGTCCTCATCAATAAGATGAAGATAGCAGGTTCGACCTAAGCTCAATCTAAGTTCAATCTAAGTTCAATCTAAGTTCAATCTAAGTTCAATCTAAGTTCAATAAAAGTTGAGCTTGAAAAAATTAACTCAGAGCCGCCTTCACGGCGGCGCTGACCAGCCCCATATCTGCCTTACCCGTGAATTTTGCTTTAGCAGCGCCCATCACTTTGCCCATATCAGCGGCTCCATTTGCGCCTACTTCGGTGATCAGGGCTTTAACTGCGGCCGTGATCTCCTCTGGACTCATTCTCTGGGGCAGGTAAGCTTCTAAGATCCCCATCTCCAGTGTTTCTTGGTCAGCCAAGTCTTGGCGGCCAGCGCTTGTGTAAGCGCTTACAGAGTCTTTGCGTTGCTTGATTAACTTGTCCACGATCGCAATGACTTGGGCGTCATCGAGCGTGATTCGTTCATCAACCTCACGCTGCTTAATCGCTGCTTGTAAGAGACGAATGGTTCCCAGCTTTTGGGTATCTTTGGCTCTCATGGCATTTTTCATGTCATCAGTGATTTGATCTTTTAAGCTCATGAATGCTCCTAAAATTGAATAGAGTGAATATTAAAAAGGAAATTCGAAATAAAAAAGCCCGCTCGGGTTACCCCGTGCGAGCCCTTGTGCTCTAGGAAGCTACTAAATCAACTTGTAGATTAATACATCTTCTTAGGCAATTGCATACTGCGCACGCGCTTGTAGTGGCGTTTTACAGCTGCTGCTTTTTTACGTTTACGCTCAGCAGTTGGCTTTTCATAAAACTCACGAGCTCTTAGCTCTGTCAGCAAACCGAGTTTCTCAATCGTGCGCTTGAACCGACGAAGAGCAACGTCAAAGGGCTCGTTTTCTTTTAATCGAATGGTTGTCATTAAATGAATTTTTCAAAATGTGCAAATCACTTTAACAAGGAAGATCGATGAGCCTTGTATCAATGATTGCGATTGATACCCCAACTACTTGTTTTGCGGCCGTCGGGGGGATTAGCCAAATTAGCCTTAAATTATAACCCCATCGCGCCCGTTGTCCAGCCTAAAGCCAACTAAACCCGGCTGTATTGAATTAACTTTCAATTTGAGGGAGGCTTTGCCCACAGGCAAATCCGCTAGACCAAGCCCATTGAAAGTTGTATCCACCCAGCCAACCCGTGATGTCGACAACCTCTCCAATGAAGTAAAGACCCCTTTGGGTAGACTCCATGGTCTGTTGAGATAGTTCTTTTGTATTAACTCCTCCTGCAGTCACCTCGGCTTTTTTGTATCCCTCAGTGCCCGCCGGCTGAATCTCCCAGCGCTGAAGGTTTTGAGCCAGCTCTGTGAGTGCTTGATCAGAGATTTGATTGATGGGGTTAGCCAGTGTTGTTTTTTGATCAATCCAGGCCTGGGCAAGTCGGTTGGGGAGCACGGTGGACACTTCATTAACCAAGAGCCTACGGGAGGTTTTCTTGGTTTGTAAGAATAAATCTTTTAAATCTAATTCTGGGTTTAAATTCACATCAACCGGGTCCCCTGGATTCCAGTAACTAGATATTTGAAGCACCCCGGGTCCCGAGAGTCCGCGGTGCGTGAACAATAGGTCCTCCGCGAACTCTATTCGGGACTTCTTTTGACCTGTACCAATGATGACTGGAAGCGATAGACCGCTTAGATGGGCGTAGGGAGCCCAGGTATCCCCGGCAAAAGTTAGGGGAACAAGAGCGGGCCTTGTAGGAACAAGGGATAAATTAAATTGTTTGGCAATTGAGTACCCAAAATCGCTGGCTCCGATTTGCGGAATCGAGAGACCGCCAGTGGCAACTACCAAGGAGCGACACCTCACGTGTGATTGATCGGTGGTGATGCTGTAAAAAGCATTTGGATTCGAATCGGTGAAACCTGGCTCAGCGTTTTTGATGTATTCAACCTTAATCACTTTGCAGGGATTGCGAATCTCGGTTGAGCCAATTTTGTTGACTGTTGCTTCGCTGATTAACACGTCAATGATGTCCTGCGCCGAGCGATCACAAAAGAGTTGCCCCTTGTGTTTTTCATGAAATGGGACGTTATAGCGGTTCAGGAGTTCAATAAAATCATCGGGCGTGTACTTGCTTAACGCGCTTCTGCAAAACTGGGGGTTCTCACCGAGAAAGTACTTATGCGGCGTTTGCGAGTCCATATTC
>CAIKVH010000117.1 GCA_903830725.1 uncultured Burkholderiales bacterium
ATCGTTACCTGATGCACTTAAAGAGCAAATTGATGCAGGCGCTATTGGGCTTAAATTACATGAGGACTGGGGAACTACACCGGCTGCGATAGATAACTGCCTAAACGTAGCAGAGCAAACAGATACCCAAGTCGCAATTCACACGGATACGCTTAATGAATCCGGCTTTGTAGAGGATACCGTCGCCGCTTTCAAAGGCAGAACCATTCATACCTTTCACACAGAGGGTGCGGGCGGCGGACATGCACCGGATATATTAAAAGTAGTTGGAGAATCCAACGTTCTCCCCTCCTCCACAAACCCTACTCGACCCTATACGGTCAACACGTTGGATGAGCATGTTGATATGCTCATGGTTTGCCACCACCTGGACGCATCAATTGCGGAGGATCTTGCATTTGCAGAAAGCAGGATTAGAAAGGAAACCATTGCTGCAGAAGACATTTTGCACGACCTAGGAGCAATTAGTATGTTTAGCTCCGACAGCCAAGCAATGGGTAGAGTCGGAGAAGTTATTCTCAGGTGCTGGCAAACCGCTCACAAAATGAAAGAGCAGCGAGGTAAACTCCCAGGCGACAGTAATGAGCATGACAACGCTCGAATCAAGCGGTATATAGCTAAGTTCACAATTAATCCTGCTATCGCTCACGGCATTTCACACGAAGTAGGAAGCGTTGAGATTGGTAAGTGGGCCGACTTGGTTTTATGGAAACCGGCGTTTTTTGGAGTAAAACCCAGTGTGATACTGAAAGGTGGCTTCATCGCCATGGCTGCTATGGGAGACCCCAATGCGTCAATCCCTACTCCACAACCCGTGCATTACAGACCTATGTTTGGGTCATTTGGGGGAGCCATTGCAAAAACATCACTGACTTTTGTATCTGGCAATGGTCTGAAAAACGATATCCGTTCCAGATTTGGTTTGCAAAAATCCTTGAGCGCAGTCAAAAATATCAGAGGACTGGGCAAGAAAGATATGATCCACAACCATTACCTGCCCGTTATGGAAATTGATGCGCAAAGCTACGCGGTGAGGGCTGATGGTCAACTCTTGACCTGCGAGCCGGCGGTTTCATTACCGATGACTCAAAGGTACTTTCTCTTTTAGAAGTTTTAACAATATGATTATTTATTCCAAATGCATAGTAGGCGGGCGCGGTATTGCAAAACCAATTGTGCAAAGAGCCGCCGCCGTCACCCTGGATTGGGATATGCGACAAAAAAGCAGATTTGAAGCAACCGATTCCAAGGGCCAAACCGTTGGCATATTTTTACCCCGTGGACAGGTTGTCAGGGGGAATGATTTATTGGTGGGCGAGGATGGTTCCTTTTTAAGAGTACAGGCCGCTCCTCAACCCGTATTAAAAATCACACACTGCCCTCACCACGGGAGTGTCTTTGATTTAACGCGCGCGGCTTATCACCTTGGCAATCGACACGTACCGATTGAATTGCAACCGGATCATTTGAAAATAGAGCCCGACCATGTTCTCAAAGAAATGCTGGAGTCTATGCACCTAATTGTGCATTTAGTTGATGAATCCTTTGAGCCTGAGAACGGCGCCTATGGCGCTCATCATACAAGCCGTAGCGATCATCACCATCATGATCACAGCTCTCACAATCACGAACATAGTCACAGCCCCGGCCACGATCACAAACATCACTGACCAGCAGCTTTAGCACAAGCCAATCCAGAAAATTGATAAACAACAGTGACCGAACTTGACTCCCAAGCGTTGCTCTTATTGATGCAACTCTCCTCTCCAGCTCTCCCTGTTGGCGGGTTTTCTTATTCCGAGGGCATAGAGTCGGCGGTTGATGCGGGTTGGATCGTAGATGAATCCAGTGCCAACGCTTGGATCTGCGATCAATTAAATTTGTCCCTTTCAAGGGGGGACCTTAGCTTGCTCGCGCAGGCCATTCCTGCCTGGAAAGACTTTGATAAACCAAGACTCAAAAATCTTAACCAATGGATTTTGTCCACCCGCGAAACCAGCGAGACTCGCCTGCAAACGGAGCAAATGGGGAGATCGCTGGTTGAGTGGATTAAAAATCAAGACGTAGTTGACAAGGAGAGAATAGATTTCTTAGTCGCTCTGCCTCCCACTTGGCCCCTTAGTTTTGCATTAGCGCTCGCGCCGTTTGCGATAGAAACTAAGGCGTGCCTATTGGCCTACGCATTCTCTTGGGCTGAAAACATCGTTCAAGCATGCATTAAAACCGTCCCTCTTGGTCAAAAATCTGGTCAACGTATATTGGCTACCCTTCGACAGCAAATACCTAATGCGGTTGAATATGCGCTGGCACTGAGTGATAATGAACGACAAACATTTACGCCCGGGCTGGCGATTTTATGCGCCACACACGAAACTCAATACTCTCGACTCTTTAGATCATGACTGCACTTCATCATATTGCGAATCGAACCAAAAAATTTCCCCCTCTAAGGGTTGGAATAGGTGGGCCCGTTGGTTCTGGCAAAACGACTCTTCTAGAAATGCTTTGCAAAGAGATGAGGGGTAAATGGGATTTAATTGCTATTACAAATGACATTTACACAAAAGAGGATCAACGCATTCTGACCGAGAGCGGTGCTCTAGAGGCTGATCGCATCATAGGTGTAGAGACGGGTGGGTGCCCTCATACCGCTATCAGAGAGGACGCATCCATTAATCTAGAAGCTATAGACAGAATGTTAGAGCGCTATCCCAACGCTGATATTGTTTTCGTAGAAAGCGGTGGGGACAACTTAGCTGCTACTTTCAGTCCTGAGCTAAGCGACCTTACCATATACGTGATTGATGTTGCAGCGGGCGAGAAAATTCCTAGAAAGGGCGGACCGGGAATAACAAAAAGTGATTTATTCGTAATAAACAAAACAGACCTAGCGGTTCACGTCGGCGCAGACCTCTTGGTCATGGAGCAAGATACAACTCGCATGCGCAGTACCAAACAGGGCTTAAAACCCTTTGTCATGACCAATCTAAAAACCTTAAGCGGTGTTAGTGATGTGGTTAGCTTTATTGAAAAACAAGGCATGCTCTTAGCTTAGCTTAGCTTAGCTTAGCGCATTGATACAAATCTATGAGTAGACTTGAGCGCCCAAGCTTATTTAAAATTTCTTTTGAATCGCGCACCAAGACAACTTAAAGTCTCAATTTTGGATGTAGACGGAAGTATCAATACAAAATAATCTATCATCTACCCTTTTGTCATTAATCAACACGGAAACCCTAGCCATGTCCAAAGCGACCGCAACCAAAAATATCGCACGCAAAGCTCAAACCGATGCGCCCGCAGTTACAAGAATGTTAGCCGAGTTTGCGGTCTCTCACCCCTCTAAGGGATGGGCTGAGTCGGTCGATCTAGAGGCTCATAGAACCTTTGCAAATTGGGCTGGATGCGCTGTTGGGCCTTCGAACCATGAAACCGTCGAATTTGCTTTAGCTGCTATCAAGGAGTTTGCTCCCGCCCCCCAGGCTTCGCTCCTGGGTAGATCTGAAAAAGTCGATATGGCTAACGCTGCTTTGATAAACGGTATCAGCTCGCACACGTTTGATTTTGATGACACACACCTCAAAACAATTATCCACCCCGCGGGACCTGTTGCCTCTGCGATCCTCGCTCTGGGCGAGCACCGCAAATTAAGCGGTCGCGAACTGATTGACGCGTTAGTTATCGGCATTGAGGTGTCTTGTAGAGTTGGCAACACTATTTACCCTGATCACTACGACCGGGGATGGCACATTACTGGATCTACGGGGATGCTTGGGAGTGCAGCAGCTTGCTCACGTCTTTTGGGCCTCACAGCAGATCAAACACAGATGGCACTCGGCATCGCCGCCTCACAGCCCGTTGGACTGAGGGAGCAATTTGGCACGATGACAAAACCGCTCCATCCAGGCGCAGCAGCAAAAGTAGGCTTGACGTCTGCGCTGATGGCCAAGCACGGTTATACCGCGTCTTTAATAGCTCTTGAGGCCCCCCGTGGCTTGGTTCAGGTCTACTCTGACAAAACAGATTGGACTCAAATAACTGAGAATTTAGGCGGATCATGGGAGATTGCGCTCAACACGTATAAGCCCTTTGCTTGCGGGATTGTGATCCACCCGTCCATCGATGGCTGTGTTCAGTTGCGCGAGAAACTAGGAATAGATGCAAGCAAAGTTAAAAAGATCTCTGTTCGAGTTCACCCACTCGTTCAAGAGCTAACGGGTAAGAAAACACCTAAAGACGGTTTAGAGGGTAAATTTAGTGTTTACCATTCTTGCGCTGTTGCATTTATTACTGGCAAAGCAACAGAACACGAATACGATGATGCGGTTGTAAATCGTCCCGACGTATTGGCACTTAGATCCAAGGTTGAATTGATCGTGGACCCCCAAATGTATGAGGCATCTTGCGATGTAATCCTAGAGACGACGGATGGTCAAACCCACCAAGTTCATGTTGAACACGCCGTAGGCAGTTTGGAGCGCCCAATGAGCAATGATCAACTCAAGGCTAAGTTCGTCGATCAAAGCGAGCCCATATTAGGCGCCCAACAAACACAGAGTGCTTGGATTGCGTGTATGAGCCTAGGTCAACTGCCTAATCTTTCTGCTCTTTTTGAGGCCATGACGCTCAAGAAATAGAGGGATGAGTCGATCATGCTATGTAGATCTTTAATAAGATCCCACCTAATTTACATGTCCTCCCTCAGCTCTTTTATCAAGAGGGGAGGAAATTGTTTAATTAGGCTTTATTCACCGGGAATTTTATGAATAAACATCGGTACTTCAAATTCTGTCTGCAAGTGGCTTTAACGCTTGGCTTATCCCATGCATTGCCAGTACTTGCCGAATGGAAATTGATAGATGATAACTATCTGGCAAAAGTTTATATCGACCAAGAAAAAATGAAAAAAAGCACCTCCTACCCAGAGGTGTGGCAGTTAACAGATCTGAAGAGCAAAGCCTCCACTGGCGCTGTGTCGCGACTGATTTTGATCCAATATGACTGTGTTGACAAGAGACGTCGCACACTAGCTTCCTCAGGGCATGCGGAACACATGGCTAAGGGGAAACCAATTTTCACAAACGTCTCCCAAGGCGAGTGGCATCCGGTAGCCAAGGATACAGTTCTAAACACCATACTAGAGATTGCATGTACCAAGGATGAAGCTGAGCTTGAATCCTCTAAGTCCGAGGGCGGTGAGGCCTCAGAGAAACCCTCTGAAAAAAATAAATAGAAACCTCACCTAGGGCTACAGTTTAGGCAAGCCAGGTCGATTCAGACTGGAGATGTTGATCCTTTGTTGATCACGCTCTACTCCTTAGGATCGTGTTGCCATGCCAGATTTACTAATTTCAGTAAAAAACTACAGAAAGAGTTGCCCAGTTCGCAGCCTGGCAACCTATGTATGTGCCGCACTATTTTGTACTTTATTGAGCGGGTGCGGAGGCGGAGGTAGCGCAGGCTCCAAAGCAAGCTCCAGTCCCACGATTAGTTCTTTCTCAGGTACTGCTGCTGTCGGTATGGCGCTTGACAACGCAACCGTTACAGCGAAATGCCTAAACGGCACCACGACAACGACAACCAACAGTTTAGGCGCCTATTCCCTTGCGTTATCAAGTGCAATCACCCTGCCTTGCATACTCAGAGCGTCTTCTGGAAATAATACCTTTTATTCTGCTATTTACTCTGGGCAATCCACTGCAAATATCACCCCAATCACTCAGCTGATTGTGAGTAACGCATTGCACAGCGATCCGACAACCGCTTTCAATACTTTTAGCGCCGCCTTGGCTGGCAAATTAACTGCATCCAATATTGCCAGTTCAACCACCATCGTTAAGTCAGCACTCGCTACATCGGGTATCACGCTACCCAGCGGCACCGATCCCTTAACAGGACAATTCAAAGCGGCAACGACGTCTGCTCCGGGCGACACGTTAGATAACTGCATAGACTCACTCATGAACGCATTGCGCCAGGCAGCGCTGAGCGACTCAAGTATTAGCTTGTCATCCATCACGACTGGATTGGCCGCGGTTACGAGCTCTTCGCAGGCCAATACCTTTATGACAAGCAAACAAATAGTATCGAACTCCGTGCCGAGCCAAATGGTTGCCTCCAATGCTTACGACATGGGAACACTCCCCTTGCTATCTGGATATATAACTACGCTTACCTCAACCCAAATTGGATACGCAGATCCCTCAACTGGAACATATATCAATTTAATCGGCACATTCCAATTCTCTGGGCAATCCCTATCAAACGCGAACGCTTACGCTCAGTATCACTCAGCTTGTCAGCAACCCAATCCACCAACGAATGCGGAATGTCTGTGGGTAAATCTACCCGGTGCAAGTGGCACTATTACTGCAATTGGTCAATACAACTCTAACAAACAATTGGTAATGGGCATTACACAGTTAAATATTAGTGAAAGTACTTTTGAAAATCTTTTTGAGACTTCAGATTTGTTTCATATTTGGCAATTGATCCTGGAGAGTAACGGCGGCTTATTGGTTACAAATACCGGTACTAAAGTAACTTGCCCGCCGCCCGCCAGTGGCAGTAGCAATGCCAAGTCAATCACAACGAGTTCTGCAAATCAAAATATTGAATCATTTTTTGTGAGCAATTGCACTCAGTAAGAACTCAGTGCATACGACAACGATACCTGATTCACCGAGCCAGATTCATCTAAGTAATACATTCAAAACTATTTACTCAACTTTAAACAAGTTTCCTTCTCAAGTTTGTTGAGTGTTTTTTTATAACTCACGAGCTCGCTGGTCTTGGTATTGAGTTCCCACTGGTTTTCATAAGGGAGAGAGGGGAAACTGAACTTAATAAAATCTTTATAAGTTGAGGAGATACCAACAAAGTCAAACGGTTTCTTGCCAATATCCGAGGAATCGGGCTTGTCCCCCACAAAGACATAGCCGTCGTAGAACAAGAAATAGTTTTTGCATTTCCAACTAACGCCGCCTTTTCTTGCGCGATCAAACCACTCTAAATATTTTTTATTTTTATCCTCTTCATCCGCTTTTTGTGAGTCCTTGGAGCGAACACTATCTTTGTAAAGCTTTTCTAAATCTTGGGCATAAGTCGACTGGACCCCAAATAGGGCCAACATCGAGACCAACCAAAATTTCACCCTATACTTTAAAATAGTCCGCATCTGCATAAGCCCAACAAAAAACAGATTTTCTCCCATCCACAACCTAAATCTGATTCGTCAACAGTCTTTTTGAATTCTGCCACCCAACGGGCACCTCCTTTGCACCACATGTGTGCAAAAAAAATAAGCCTCAACCCAATTTAGGGCTCCATACAACATATTTGGGCATTCACAAATAAGTAAATACCTTTAAATTGTAAAAAATAGTACTTTCTTGCCATAATTCAGTCATGAAAAGTTGGCTTGAATTATGCTGATTAAAAAAGATTTTTATAAGTTCACAAGGAAAAACACATGAAATATCAAAAAACTCTACTCTCAATGTTGGTTGCCGCGTCTTTATCAGGTGCTGGTGCATTTGCTCAAACTGCCGCAACTCCTGAGGCAGCGGCAGCACCCGTATCCACTATGGCTTACAACGTTGGTGTAGTTTCTGATTACCGTTACCGCGGTCTCTCTCAAACTGGTAACAAGCCTGCATTCCAATTCGGCGCAGATTACACTGATAAAAGCGGTCTCTACGTTGGTACATGGAATTCAACGATCACTTGGATCAAAGACTCAAGTTCACCAACAACAACCCTTAGAGGCCCACTGGAAACTGACATCTACGGTGGATACCGTGGCGGTATCACTGGCGATTTGACATTTGACGTAGGTATGCTTGAGTATTTCTATTACTCTAATACTTACGGTAACATGACTAATCAAGCTAACGCCAATACGAACGAACTATACGGCTCATTGCTCTACGGACCTGCCTACATTAAGCTGTCCGATTCAACGACAAACTTATTTGGTGTTCCTAGCTCAAAGGGAAGCACGTATTTGGATCTTGGGTACAACTTTGATCACGGCAACGGGCTCACATCATTGGTTCACTTTGGTAACCAAACCATC
This sequence comes from uncultured Burkholderiales bacterium, assembly GCA_903830725.1. Classification (GTDB taxonomy): domain Bacteria; phylum Pseudomonadota; class Gammaproteobacteria; order Burkholderiales; family Burkholderiaceae_C; genus Limnohabitans. The sequence goes on from CAIKVH010000117.1 coordinate 8,078, forward strand.
AAAGCAACTACTGTTACTAACAACGTAACAGCATACAATGACTACTCATACACACTCAACAAAGACTTTGACGGTCTGGTAGTGAGCGGAACAGTTATTTCTACTGACTACTCCAGCCGTGGTAACCATGTTATAGATACATTGACTGGTTCTGGTACCAGCAAAAACCTTGCTGGATCAACATTCATCCTCGGTTTGAAAAAGAACTTCTAATTAACGCCAGGTTAACCCTAAGACAGTTAACCTAGGTTCAGTTAATTACAACTAAAAAGGAATGCCTCTGGCATTCCTTTTTTTTGTTCAAAATCAAGTATTTAACAACCTCCAAACAACGCATCCACGTTGTGAATTATCGAATTACTCTAATACGCATAGAAGCTTAGCCGGAAAAAATAGATATATTTGATAAGATACGATTTTTAAAACCCTCATCAAGAGGAATCCAAGATGAATCAATCTGACTTACCCTTACTTAAATGCCTCAACTGCCTTTGGACTGGGGACGTTACCCAAACAGGCAAAAAGGATGATGAATTCGGCCTACCCTGGGATGTATGCCCACTGTGTGCCTCAGATGTAGAGATCATCGAAAGCTCTAAAAAAAGTCAAACTAAGATGAAAGTTAAATTCAAAATCAAGGCAAAAGATCCGGAAAATTATTATTCCGTTGACGGCATAACATTCTCTGAAGATGATTTATTGGGTGCATTCGCAGAAATTACCCAGGATCAAGACTTGCCTACGCTTTGCAACTTTTTAGCCGCAGAGTGGCCACTCAAATACGGCGAGGCTGTTAATTTAATGATTACGGAGGGATATTACCCAGAGAATTTCGAGGAGGATAAAGCGGAACTTCAAGAGCTTTACAACGAAGACTTATTTTATGCGCTCTGTAAATACCCACTCTCCGGAACCTCTTACTTTAGTGATCAATTCTCTGGCGGCACCCCAGAAGCGGACTCTATGCTAGAAGAAGTATGTAGCTTTGTGAGTCAATCTTAAATCTGCACTTGTACCCTGTCTAGGAAAAATAATGCCGACTCTGTATTTAAAAATAAAAAATACTTTTTACATAAAACAATTACCAACAGAGTCTGTCAGCATAATTGAGAAATTTTCTAATTCCGACTATAAATATATTTATTTACGACTTCAGGGCATATATCCGGACTTTACGTCATTTGGATTTAGTTTGTCTGAGCAGGATATCGTTGAGGGAGAACTAAAAATAATAAAGCGAGATGATGCAGTAGAAGTAGATATAAACGCAATTTTCAAAATATCCGCTAAAACCGAAGCAATTAATTTCTCTTTTGATGAAAATTCAAGATGGTACTTTCATGACCTTTTATCAACCGATAACTATTACTTAAACGGTCAAATTAGCGGGCTTGAATTTGATAACTTCAAAGCAGGGCCGAATTTAGTACCCGCCTACAGGGTGAATGCTCAGGTGAGCACCAAAAAACTGGATTTAAAAGTAGATGCGCCAATTCAATCAGCCATCGATCTTTTTTATCATATCTACTTTAATGTAGGGATATCGGAATCCTCAGAATGCTGGAACTCAGGTTACCTAAATAACTCGAATTGCTCACCCATTAATAGAGTTTTAGTATCTAAGAGTAATAATTTATACAATTTCTTGGATGCCAATCATGCTGATAAAAAAAGATCAATTGACTTTCAAAGCCTAGGTTTAGTTGATGAGAATACATTTGTAACTCACTTCTCAAAAATATTTTCAATATCAAAATTTGAAGCTAATATTATTTTGGCTCTATCTTTATTCCCAGATAAGAAAAAGAAACTAGAGAAGAGTGGGCAATTAGTTTACAACAAAGGCAAAGATTACGGCGGCGAAATCAACCTAGATCAATACCCGCAAATTATTAATTTCAAAGAGTCAGTTATTTACGCATTTACAAGCGTTGAAGAAGAGCTAGATTCTGGAAGTTTTATGGATGACGAAGAGATTGCTGCGTTTTATTACACATCACAATAGTGATCTCTTGGGCTATCATAAGGCCTCTTTCAAACGAATAGCAGACCCTGCGTTTAGGGCGCCCTGCGGAATCTCACCCTTTAAAATCTGAGCGGTTTGAGCTATTGCTTCCATTGACTGTGCGTCCAAGGCAGGCGTAAGTCCTGCTACATGAGGCGTAGCAATTACTCTGGGATGACTTGTCAAAGTTAGGGACGGCATCTGATCCAACTCTCTTCCGACATCAAGCGCACAGCCAGCCAACCTTCCAGCATCAAGAGCCTCCAAAAGCGCCCTCTCGTCCACTAAGTTTCCCCTCGACGGATTAACAAAGAAAGCAGAAGTTTTCATTCGTGAAAAAGCGTCGGCATTCATAAGATTCTCGGTCTCCGTATTAGCCACTGCTAGACAAACTACAAAGTCAGACTCGGACAATAACCCAGGCAAATCGAGTTGCTGAACACTGGAATGGGAGACAGTTGAGTATGGATCACAGACCAACACCCGCATCCCAAAGGCTAATGCCAAATCACAAAGGTAGCGACTAATTCGACCGTAACCTATAATGCCTAGGGTTGCGCCGCGCAACTCTGTACCCATTGACGCAATTGGAACGCGCCCCGCACGGTAAGACGCGATTGAGCCCGATAAATTACGACCTAGATCGATCATTGCAGCAATAGTCCATTCAGCAACGCCGGATACGAATACGCCACTTACATGGGTCACCAAAACTCCTGCACGACTAGCAGCGCCAAGATCAATGTTACGGATATCCACTGCACAGCGGACGTAGGCCTTGAGGTCGGGTAGGGATTCAAATAAACGGGCTTCGGCCGGTGTTTCGCGGTAAGCAATAATCACTTCACATCCGCGAGCGGCCTCTATAAGTTTGTCAAGCGATAATTCTTCTCCGGTATCGTTCATACGAAGGTTTCCAAGTCGTCCCAATTGCTCTACTGCATGCGGACGAAAATAGTTACGACGCACATCCTCGCTGTGACACAGTAGCAAGTTGGGGGTTGATGTATTTTTCATATTCAGAATAATTCCATTTCGAGTTGGCGGGTATTAAAGTCTTGTATTATTGAGTTTTTAAATATTCATCAAATTTACCCTCGAAATCCTGGGTATTTGACACTGATTTAAAGTTTTTTTAAAAAACCGTTTTTATGAATATGGCTTGAGTTGATGAAAGAATAACACAAAAGAAATCACATTAGAATTAATCAAGCTGGACTAGTCATAACTCAAAGAATAAATATAAAAGTCGTAGAAATAATCTAAAAGAAACTATATAAATCTTACCTATCTTCAAAAGGCAAACATGTCTACATCTTACACAATTAACTTAACAGCTGAAGGTGAGCATGAAGAAATGAGTGTTTTTATTGAAAATCTGCTGGGTGCAGATAATAAATTCACTCCGGCAGTTTTAGAAAGATTTTTAAATTTTAAGATTGAGATTGCGTGGGGAGGTGACACGAGCTCTCACTTAAGACATACTCAGCATACTTTTAACGGGACTACTATTAAAGGAGAGCTGACACGTGCCTTACTAATTGATAATGGTTCGATGATGAATTACGACTTAGAAGACCTTAACTTCTATGTCTTTTGTCTATCAATAATCTTTCCAAAGATAAGGTTTAGACTCTATGGGGATAATTATCAGTGGTCTGCTTATATGATCGTATATGAGTGCGGCTTCGCCATTTCTTTTTTTGAAATTAAAGGCGATGAATATTTTAATTTTGACATAAGAGAAGATCCTGACGATTCACAAGTTATTGATATGGACTCAATCAAAAATTTGCTAGATGACCGATTCAATAACCAACATCCAAGTCAAAGAAAAATAATGCCAGGTGTTGATGAAAATACTGACATTAGCATAACTCTTATACAGAAATTAAATTATGGCAGGGATCTTAGTGATCGTTTAACAAAAGAGATTTTAGGGATCCAATTTAAAACAATTACAGATACACATCGTTTAATGGCCTTGATACGCAGCTTGTATTTTATGGATCACGAATTGAATGAGGAAACAGTAGTGGATACTGAATGCGCTTTTGATCAACAGGTTTTAGAGTTTATTAACCGATTGAAGTATTTAATTTAAATTAGGCTAAACTTTATTAAAGCATTCGTACGCAGCTTAAGTTTTCAAATCAAATAAATGGTAATTGACACCCACAAGTCAGAAACTCAATTTTTCTCCTCAAACACTTGATTTAGGGAATTGGTCTGTCATCAATTTATTACATAATTTGGTGAAGTTATAAATAGTTATTGTTTTTGAATAGTTTTATATTCAGAGCATTCGCGCTAATTCTTTTATTTATAAAGTATCTAAAAATCATTCATAAAGCATCTAATTGAACGAAAATTTATGGGTCCAATCTATTTGCGTTCTACTAAAAAAACGACGACTTTAAGGAAGGATTGCAACTTTTATAAAAGTTGAGTGGCTGATTCATGGATTGCTAATCACAGTTTCTTGACTCGACAGTTAAGTTACTAGTGACATGCTAGTGACATGCTTTTGCTTGTGTTGCCGAATACCTAAGTGCTATAAAGGTTTCAATTAAAAAATTGAAGATTAATAAATTTACACATTATCGGATTTGCTTGGAAATTTAAAAGACGCATAGCGAACTAATGCATTAGATATGGCTAAGATTAATATTGTTAAACCCATCATCAAAATTGTGAGATCTGCCTCGTGCTTTGTGTTGACAAGGTCAATTATCAACCTGGTAACTGCCGTAATAGCTACGTAAATCAAAAATCTAACTGGCATATGGTTTGTTTTGAAGTAAATACCGACCATCGCACCCAACTCAAGATAAATAAAAAGCAACAGTAGATCCTCAATGGATGCACTTCTCTTTTGCATTATTTCCATCATGGTTACAACTGCAGACCAAACAGTTGCAAAAGCTATTCCGAAAAGCATAAATCTGTGAAATATAGTTACAAACAAGCTTCCAATTTGTATTGATAGCCTATCAATTGAGGATTCGAATAATGTTATGTACTTATCTTTTTCCATTTTGAAACCTAATTTATCATTGATGGGAAAAACGTAACAATATATTACATCAGATTTTCAAAATCTATTAATAAGCTTTATTTTAGCAGTCCCATATTGTTCTTCTTTATAAGGACTTTGCTAGTTAAGATCTAAATTCAATCTTTAAAATTAAAATATTCAAATGAAAATAATACTAAAACTTTCATATACGTGTTGTAAAGACATGTCGTTTAGAAGGTTTCATTATCCAACCATAAGTAATTACCAGGCACATAAGGAAGTAATTCTCTAGACTCAATTGCTGTATTGATCGACTTAGTAACTAAGCTCTGATACCAATCAACCCCAAGTAAATTAGGCAGGATGCACGGGGCGCACAAATCACGAAACTCCCCCAAAGGGGTAAGTCATCCACAGTTCACAAATGGAAATGAGACCAAAGAGGCAAGAGCAGAAAGAAGCAGAGCAAGTGCTATGTTTTTATATTTAAGAGATATTGGCGACAGCATTAATTTATTCACCGGTCCAAAAACTAGAGGTAGACGCCCGAATCAATACATCAAACTAGATTTAAAGGACCCAGAGCAACTGAAACTCGCGATTACTTTAACTATGGCCAAGATTTAATTTGATGATATTCATACCAACCTTTATAGCTACTGACCAATTTCTAAATCATTGATGTCGTTTGCGCAGAACAGTGTGTAAGGCTTCATAGATGGGACCCTTTAGAAAAAAGGGGGGGTAGGGGGTGTGGAGGCGCCGACTAGCCAATTTAATGAATAGATACCCCAGCCTATATTCTTCAAAATACTTTAAGCGAGACTAAAAATAAAGCAAAACTTGGTAACAAAACTTGGTAACTTAGCCCTGATACCAATCAACCCGAAGTAAATCAGGCATGTTAGGCGGTCGCTGTCTCTTGCGGTCGCGATTTCTACGGGATGATATAAATATTTCCTCTTAAAACCGGAATACCTATGATTTTTAGAGGTGGCGGTGACTGCAGTATGGTTGACTGGATGTTTTTAGGCGGCTCTATAGCTAACTGGTCGTTTCTTGCTTTTGTTGGATTAGGGCTGTTATCTTTGTTAACTTTATGGGTGTCTAGACCGCCTACTTGATCAATACTCCGCACTTTCAGACTTAGGTGAATTTACGATTGCAAAAACACTCTTGCCTTTCGCGGGGAAAGAACTAAGGTCTCGCCTTCTTTAAAGCCTTGTTGATGAAAAAGTGAAGCGGGTATTTGTGCATCTATTAATTGACTAACATCTTCGCCACTTCCTCCCATCGTGAGTAGTTCCATTCTTGCAACTGGACCGACAACAACGGCTCGCTCTAGCTGCGCCAAGATCCCCTCATCCTCAGGCGAATAACGATGAACATCAAAATCGTACGGACGAACATAGGCTAAGGCTTGTGACTCTTCAACTTGGGTATGTTCAGGAGCAGGTAAGAACACATTTTGCTTTTTGGAGCCAATGCGCATCTGTCCTGACTGCACATGGCCTTTGAATTGATTCACATCACCTAAGAATCCATAAACAAATGAACTAGCAGGCTCTTCCCATACTTGCTGTGGTGCACCAATCTGCTCAATTTGTCCGTGATTCATGACCACCACACGATCAGAAACTTCCAATGCTTCTTCTTGGTCATGCGTCACAAAAATAGTGGTGACATTTAATTCGTCATGCAAGCGACGCAACCAACGACGCAGCTCCTTGCGAACCTTAGCGTCTAATGCGCCAAATGGCTCATCCAACAACAATACTTTAGGTTCAACTGCCAATGCTCGCGCCAAAGCAATACGCTGACGCTGCCCCCCTGATAGCTGCGAAGGGTAACGGTCTGCCAACCAATCTAGTTGAAC
>CAIKVH010000118.1 GCA_903830725.1 uncultured Burkholderiales bacterium
CTTTTTATGGAACGATGTTGGCACAACATTAGAGCTTGGCTCCACTGGAGGCAGGTTCTAAATCGGACTTAATGGCCGCAAAAAGTTGACTGACTTTGCTTGCCAAAAATGCGTCGTAACCTGGCGTTTTGAAGGCGCGTTCATGGGCACTTTTTGTGATGAATCGCTGCATCTGTTCTTTGAAGACTGTGCCTGTGGCAATGCCGTGAATGGTTTGGATTGCATTTTCTAAAAGCACCTCGTAGTGCTCAACCCCGTAGTCAGCGATTTTGCTGTGGATGAGCCCTAACTGGAGACGCGCTCCTTGCCCAACCAGCCAAGCGATATCCCAAATATCTCTGTGCCTGATTTTTGCTGGGGTTGGGATCAAAGTACCGCCCTCCAATTTGGCGATGGATGTAGGCAGTGCCACCAGTTTGTCAGCCAAAATTTCATCGATCGACTCCGTGATCACGATAGGGCTTCTCATCCCCTCAAGAACGGAGTAGTTCAACCTCAAAGGAATTGGCTCTCGGGTGTACGCCGGAATGTTGGCAATATCGATTTTGATTTTTTGGCGAGGAATATCAGGTGACCCAGGATTTGTTTCAATGCTCACCATCCACTTGGTCACATTGACCAAGGCGTCTCCTTGGGCTGGCCCAGGCTCCTTGACAGTGACCTTCAAGCCAAAGCGTTCGCCGATGTGTTTAATGAGACAGTCTTTGACTTTTTCCATGCTTGCAGAGGAAAAATCTTTGCCCCCCACAAAATCAAGATCCTCGCTAAACCGTTCTGACCCTCGGCATAGCCGAAGAGAGGTTCCACCTTGAAAGACCAGATTTTTAAGTAATCCATCTTCATCTAAAGCATTGAATATTTCGTAGTGGAGAAGCTCTTTTTCGACCACTGGGCGCATTGCAGCCATCTCTGAGTCGGCCATCGCTTTTTCTACATACAGTTTGAAATCTTCTTGCTTCATCATGCCACCTCATTGAGTTCTTCGTAATCAATCATGTCGGTATTGCGACCGACGCGTAGTAAGTCCGTCACAGCCGCATGCTTTTTTGCAATGCGCAGTGGGCGCCCCTTCATAAAAATCGTTCGCTCCAAGATGTCTGGAACACTGCGCTTGGTATGGGTGAACTCAATGGTTCCAAAGGGCGTCTCGTGTGTCCCGCCAGCACCGGTGGTCATCACAGTCAGTCGGTTCATGGGAATTTGGGAGATAACACCGTGCTCAGAGAGCATGCTCTCCAAACTCACATACGAGAGCTTGCCCGGTCGAAGGGCTTTGGCGATGTCTTCCACCATCCAGCCAGAGTGACGTGCAGCCGCTAAGGCGTTGATGTAGATCCCTCTGGCCGCCTTGATGAGCAATCCGTCTTTGACCATGCGCTGAAGTGACTTTTCCATCGACTTCTCGTCTTCTAGGGGAAACAGCTTCTCTAGGTCCTTTTTGGTCAAGACAAATACCCCTCGGCGCTCAAGGCTGGTCAGACTGGTAATGAGTTCCATGCGTTTCATAAGTAATCTCCGACCCTAATTATAAGTAGGGTTTTAAGGTACATATTATCCTAAAAACCGATTTTTCGTCAATAAGTCATTTAAATCCCTAACTATTTATAGGGAAATTATGGATTTAACCGCCAACGGGTCAATCTCACCCATCTACGGCTAATGATTCAATCTGAAATCCAGTCCCTGTCCCCATCTGCACTGATTGAGCTCTTCACGCTTGATCTGAGTTTGCAAGGCGGCCCAGTGTTGTACTTTCACGCAGGCACCAATGGCTTGTTTGGAGATGTCGTCTGGGGGGGGCAAACGTAAACGCGGTTTCCCGTGAGCGCAGAAGGCTTCAAACAATCCACGGCAATAGACAAGCTGGTGGGGCTGACCCCTGCCATCGGGGCGAGCAATATTGGGGCACGCAACTTAAAGCGATCGCAGAAACGTTGAATTTTTTCGGTGTTGGTTATGGATATTCCCTGCGTGCTCGTCCTTAGAGTTATTTGCATCTCATTTTCTCTTCGCCCAAGAAAATACCCACCTATCTTGACGATAGGTGGGTATGTCTTAGCTACTACTTGCTATTGGAATTAACTAATGGGTTAACTCGGTTAGCAGGTTGAGTTAGAGATTAACGGTTATAAGCTGTCTCGCCGTGAGAGCTAATGTCCAAGCCCTCGCGCTCTTCTTCTTCCGTAACTCTTAGACCGATTGTGATGTCAACAATCTTGTAGGCAATGTAGGAAACTACACCAGACCAGATGAGAGTCGTGACAATTGCTTGCAACTGAATCCATACTTGACCGGAGATAGAGTATTCTGGGTTAGCAGCATTTGCTACGTAGTCATATATACCCAAGCCGCCCAAATCTGGGGAAGCAAATACGCCTGTCAACAAAGCTCCGAGGATACCGCCCACGCCGTGAACGCCAAACACATCAAGCGAGTCATCAGCGCCAAGCATTTTCTTGAGACCTGTAACGCCCCATAAGCAGAACACACCAGCCAGTAAACCGATGATGATCGCGCCCATAGGTCCAACAAATCCGCAAGCAGGAGTGATTGCAACCAAACCAGCAACTGCACCTGATGCCGCGCCCAACATAGAGGCTTTGCCTTTGAGGAGGGCTTCAGCGCCGATCCAGCTCAGTGCAGCAGCAGCCGTAGCAACGAGTGTATTCATGAAAGCAAGAGCTGCCACGCCGTTGGCTTCTAAGTTTGAACCTGCGTTGAAACCGAACCATCCCACCCACAAGAGTGAAGCACCGACCATAGTTAGTGTCAAGCTGTGAGGAGCCATTGACTCTTTGCCGTAACCTGTCCGCTTGCCGATGACATAGGCTCCAACGAGACCTGCGATCGCAGCGTTGATGTGAACAACTGTTCCGCCTGCAAAGTCGAGTGCACCTTTAGCCCATAACCAACCTGCATTTGCAGTAACTACATCGAGCGAGGCTGCATCTGTGATTGCATCTGGTCCATCCCAGTACCAAACCATGTGTGAAATCGGCAGGTAGCTGAATGTGAACCAAAGCGCACAAAACAGAACAACTGCAGAGAACTTGACACGTTCAGCAAAGGAGCCAACGATCAAGGTACATGTGATGGCAGCAAATGTAGCTTGGAATGCGGCGAACGTGAAGTCAGGAATGTAGACACCCTTACTAAACGTAGCGGCCACTGAGTCCGGAGTCATGCCTTTGAAGAACAACTTGTCTAGCGAGCCTATGAACGGATTGCCAGCGGTGAACGCGAGCGAGTATCCATAAATAGCCCAAAGGACATAGATGAGGGATGTGACCACAAAAACTTGCATCAACAAGGAGAGCATGTTTTTGGAGCGTACGAGGCCACCGTAAAAGAGAGCCAGCCCCGGGATCGTCATTAAGATAACGAGAACAGTAGAAACTGTCATCCAGGCTGTGTCGCCCTTGTTGGGGACGGGTGTGGGTGCTGCTGCAGGAGCGGCCGCAGGGGCTGCGGGTGCAGCAGCCGTTGCTGTAGCGGCTGGCTTAGCCGCAGGAGTTGTGGAGTCCGCACGCACAGCGGTTGTTCCTAAGAACAATCCCATGCCGAGCAGCAAGGTAATTAAAACTTTTTTCATATTTAGATCTTTCTCAACGGTCGTTGAAATTTAGGGGATGAAATATTTATAGCGCGTCCTTACCGTGTTCACCGGTACGGATACGAATAACTTGCTCGAGGTTGAGAACAAAAATTTTGCCGTCGCCGATTTTCTCAGTTCTAGCAGCCTTTTCAATAGCTTCAATGGCTTGGTCAAGCATCTCAGAGGCCACTGCAGCTTCGATTTTTACTTTAGGTAAGAAATCAACCGCGTATTCAGCCCCCCTGTAGAGTTCTGTGTGCCCTTTTTGCCTTCCAAATCCCTTGACTTCAGTGACTGTGATGCCCTGTACACCAATTGATGATAAAGCTTCTCTCACTTCGTCAAGTTTGAAAGGTTTGATAATCGCCGTGATTAGTTTCATGGTTTACCTTAGATTTAATTAAAAGTTCTTATTGATACGACTAACAGTTGCGATATTTAAGAACCATAAGAACCCTAAGAACCGTCACTGCTAGCGAATTGGATAGTATCAAAATCCGTACTACCTAAGCAGTTTCTAGACCAATCCAAAAAATAAATCCTTTAGCATCATCTAAATGTAAATTAACTAACTAATTGGATTCTATGGTAGTAATTTGTATATTAATAAAACAGTTTTTTGCGATTCCAAAATGGTGCAATTCGTACTATTGCACTAAAAAAGTGCGAATTATTTGGCATTGTTGTACTGTTCTACGAACCCCGTTGTACGGATAATGCACTAGAAAGGGGAGGCGTTATGCACCCTAAAACCATTGGTTTGTGTACAAGAATTCCGTAATTCAAGCAAAATTCTTGGTTTTTACGTAAGTGCAAGTCATTGTTAGGGGGAGAGTGTAAGTTTATTTGTGGGCTGTAGGTCTCACATTTGGTTTCAAAATTAGAATGGTCTTATGGAAGAAATCGTCATTTTTGCTATACCTATATTTACGGTCCTCATGGTTTTAGAGTTTGCCTACGGATGGGTGGTGAAGCGCAACACTTACGCTTTGACGGATACGCTATCCAATTTGAGTCAAGGCCTCATCAGTAGGCTTTCTCAATTTGTAAATCAGTTCTTTCATATCGGTATTTACACATTGCTCTATCACTGGTTGTGGAGGGATTACGAAAATCCCTTCTGGGCCACTGGACTTGGACTCGCGGTTGGTTTAATCGCTTTTGATTTTTGTGATTATTGGTTCCACCGCACTGAACATGAGAGTGCGATCTTTTGGGCCTCTCACGTGGTTCACCACCAAAGCAAGCACTACAACTTATCTGTAGCACTGCGTCAAGTCAGCACTGAGCCTATTTTTGGATTTATTTTCTATCTTCCATTGGCACTTTTGGGAATGCCCCCTAAGCAACTGTTACTGACGGTTATTCTTGTCTTGTTCTACCAGTTTTGGGTCCATACAGAGCACATCGGAAAGTTGGGGTGGTTTGATTACGTATTTGATTCACCCTCAAACCACCGAGTCCATCACGCGGTAAATCCGCAGTATTTGGATAAAAATTATGGAGGTTTTTTGATGGTTTGGGACCATCTCTTTGGCTCCTATGAGCCTGAGGTAGAGCCATGTGTATACGGAACTAAAAAGCCCTTTGACAGTGTCGATCCTTTGTGGACAATTATCAGTGAATATGTGAGTTTGTTTAAACTTGTGTGGCACACCCAGGGATTAGGGGCTAAGTGGAGATGCATTTATAAGCCCCCAGGATGGGGAGTTGCGGACTCAAATAGCGCGGTATCCATTGGTACATCATCCATTGGTACGTCATCCAGTGATGCTTTGCATATTTCCCCCCCACAAACCCAGCCTCGCTGGACCAAAGGGCTCATCACAGTCTGTGTGTTGCAGTTCTTTAGTGTGGTCTTGTTTGCAGTTTTTTTCTTAGCCAACGAAGATGCAACCTCATACCCTCATGCACTTCAAACGATTGCTGCCGTAGTCGGCTTATGCTGGGGTCTCGGTGCTTTGATGGGACGAACCATTAATTACGCTCAATTGCTTTTCCTGAACGCGGTATGTTACGGTGTGCTTTATCTGGCACTTTCTCCGCTCTAGTTCTCATCACTTCACTCTTTGCCCTCTAACCAGCGCTTGGCTTGGGACGCATCTTTAATGCAAAGACTGATGCCTTTTTTATTCGCCAGGGCTAATCTCATATTGAACTGAACCCGCAGAAGCAGTAACTTTTGATCCCGGCAAACGAGGGCATCAAAGTATTTTGATTCCCCAAGAAAAAGAGACAACTCATCAAGTTTATTGATGCGCCAAGATGACTTTTGATGGTGAGATGCTGGTTTGCTAAGTTTGGACCTTTTATTTGGCGCATCTAAGTGAGGGACTTCAACCCCGATCCATTCGTCACCCGGAACAAAGCCGGCTTGCTCTGCTAGGCCACCGCTCAACACAAACTTGATGTGAACGCCTGGCTTTGTGTCATCTGTACGCATTCCGAGTTGCTGCTGAAGGGGCTCAGCCGAGTACTCGACTTTGATGCCTTGATTTTGTAGCAAAGCTGCGTAGGGGGGATCCTCAACACCGTGAACCCACTCCAGGAGCTCTTTGTCCCACGCCCTTTGGCTCAGGTCTTCGAGTACAGTTTTGAAATCACTCTCACAGATGGGGCCACCTGCAAAGCGCTTGAAGAGCTCTTTCATGACTGCGTCTAGACTGGAGTTGTGCGCTCTTAGTTTTAAATCAAAGCACAGTGCAATCAATGCCCCCTTGGTGTAGTAACTGACGGTGATGTTGGGTGTGTTTTCATCTTGCTTGTAGTATTTGATCCAAGCATCGTAGCTGGCCTGGGCGACCGACTGAATACGTCGACCCGGGGTTTGTAGGACTTGTTGGATATTTTTGGTAATGATCTTTAAATACGACTGATCATTGATGAGTTGAGCGCGCCGTAGTAATAGATCATCATAGTAGCTCGTAAAGCCTTCAAAAAACCACAGCATTTCCGTGTAATTCTCAACATTGAATCTGTAGCGCTCAAACTCCGTGGGTCTAAGTCTTTTGACATTCCAGGTGTGAAAGTATTCGTGAGAGATGAGTCCCAACAGTCCTATGTAAGCATCCGTTTGAGCTGATTTGTGGATAGAGGGCAAATCAGATCGTTTGCACTGAAGTACAGTTGATGTTTTGTGCTCTAGACCTCCGTAACCGTCTTGCACGACGTTGACGATGAAGAGGTAATTTTTGATAACAGGTTTGGATTTTGAATGCCAAAAATCAATAATCGTTTTACAAATTAGTTGGGTATCTGCGAGCAACTTGGCTCCGTCAAAGGAGGGCGGTGCCCCGTTAAGCACCAGTCGGTGTTTGACCGCGTTCGCACCCACACCGACTTCAAACTCTTCGTGCCAAGCTTGGCTCATGAGTACTGGGGTGTCCACTAAGTCCTCAAATGTATCGGCTGAGTAAAGCCCCCAACCCGTTGAGCTTATCGTTACTTCCTTCAGACTGGTGAAGACGCTCCAGTCCTGGGTTGTGGGGGCAAGTTGCGGAAGAATTGGATCTTTGTGGAGCTTAACAAAATGCGGTTTGTCTGCAAACCCAGCGCATTCGAAGAACAAACTCGTCCCGTTAAAGAACGCGCGTGTATCGTCCAACCAAGCCCCTCTTACAGAGGGGTCGTGGGCATAGATGTCGTATTCGATGGTGAGTTGTGCTGAGGACTTGCAGTGCACCCTCCAACTCGCTTTGCTGAGTTGGGTTAAGGGGATGTTTTTGTTATTTTGTTTTGCCCCCAGGTTGTGAAGGTTTTTGGAGAAGTCCCTCAGCATGTAACTTCCCGCGATCCATTCGGGGAAGTTGAGTTCTTGATCCGCGCAGGGATTGTCTAGGGTTAATAAAATTTTGAAGGTGTGCGCTAGAGGATTCAGTAGGAATACGTCATACAAAACCCCGCTAACGAGGAGGGCACTGGAGTGTTTAGGCTTTGAAGGTTTAGAAACCTTGGGCTTAGAAATCTTGGGCTTAGATAATTTTGTTTTGGACACTTGAAGTTTAGACACTTTATTTTTCAGTAAATTGTTTGCGTTTGTTGAATCTAATTCTTCCTGGGCTCAGGCTAAACCAACGCTCAGGCTCAGGCCTAGGCCGCCCCGGTGGCAAACAAGCAACTCAGTGCGGCGACGATAGTCAGTATGAGTCTGAGCTTTAGCCACTCCTCAAGCCCCACCATAGGCCAAGTCTTCCTGTCCACCAGGTAACAAATGATGAGCATTACTGCGAGCAGGGGAAGGGAAGCAAATGCAGGCATGATCACGCAAATCCAACCCGCCAGCGCGGGTATAACGCCCCATACAAAATGAAAGGTTCGGTGCTCAACGTCAAATTTAAATCCAATGCCCCAGTGTATGCCGCCCAAGAACGCGAGTATGGAGGAGGCGTAGCCTGTGAGTGCGAGAGCCACGAAGGGTTGGAGATCGGGGGAGACAAGCCAGATAAGGACTGCGAAAGTGACAAAGGGCAACAATCCCGCATAGCCAAGAGTTAAGACTCTGTTCTTCAATTTATTCATTCCTTCTATGAATTGTTAACACTGAGAGTTTTGGAGTTACTTCATATCCATCAAAAGTTTCTCCAACTCCCGTGCCTCAATTGCACCCGGCACTCTTGTGCCGTCTGCTAAAAGGATGGTCGGTGTACCGCTGATTTTGTGCTTCTTGCCGTACTCTAAGTTTCTAAGCATCGCAGAGCTCTCACAAGAAATGCTGGCGGGCGTTTGACCCTTGAGCATCCAGTCTTGCCAAATTTTAGATTTGTCCTTAGCGCACCAAATGTTCTTAGACTTCTCCATCGAGTCAGCACTTAAAATTGGGTATAAAAATAAATAGATTGTGATGTTGTCTATTTTTTGAAGGTCCCGTTCAAAGCGCTTGCAATAGCCGCAGTTGGGATCTTCAAACACGGCTATTTTTCGTCTTCCATTACCCCTGACCATCGTAAATGCATCCTTAAGTGGCAAAGAATCAAATGAAACTGAGAGTAACTTATCAACTCGCTCTTCGGTTAAATTTTTGCGTGAGCGGGTATCTATTAAGTTGCCTTGAATAAGAAAGTTACCTTCAGCATCGGTGTAATAAATCTCGGTCTCATCAAGACGCACCTCATACAGTCCGTTCATGGGGGACTTGGTGATTTCGTCAATTCGGGGTAATTGGGGGAGACGATCGGTAAGATTTTTCTTAATCGTATTTTCAACTGAATCTGCAAATGCAAGGGACGCTGACAAGCTGAAGGTCAGTAGACCGCACGAGAATAGTTTGTTGAAGTAATTCATATATTTGTAGGGGTCAGTTTTGAAATTAAAAATTAGCTTGCATGGCTTTTTTGATTGTCCACTCTTTGAGGCCACCCAGAGCGTTAAAGGCTTTAAATCCTTGGTTCCTAATTAATTTTGCGATGGGGTACCCGCTCGCAAAGAGAAGCTGTATTTTGTCTATAAATTGAACGTAGGGGAGGATTGCGAGCTTTCTTTGGCGCTCGTAACTTCTTAGCAAACGAAGCTCGCTCAAGGGTCGCCAGGTGAGATGCTCTTTTTCTCTGGTGTGTAATAACTCGTATAGCGCGTAGGCGTCCCCAAGACCTAAGTTAAGTCCCATTCCAGACAGGGGGTGAACGCTGTGAGCGCTATCCCCGCAAAGCACCCAACTCTCCTTTGCGCTGGAGCGCCCGCACCAAGCGGCTGCACTTGATAAAGCGAGTGGCCAACTTTGACGAGCGCTTACAGCGACTAGGTCTGGAAATACATTTTTGGAGCTCTGAGCCAATGCCTGCGTCAACTCAGCGTCAGATAGTAGGGCTAATTCATGGTTCCTCTTCTCTGAGGTTGACCAAACGACTGCAAAAGTATTTCCGCTGCTCCCGCCTATGGGCAGCAGTGCCAATATCTCAAACTCTTTTTGAGACTCTGGGGGCACAGACGCTGCGGGGGCGTTGTTAAAACTGTTAAACCACTGGTGAGCGATGCCCCAGTGCTTTTGATCCGGGTTCTTAAATGTAACGTGGGTTGCCAGTGCGAATTGATGGTAGGGTGTGCGCTTAGTATGGGTATTGATGTAGGTGTTTAAATTTTCTTTGCCCAGAACTCGGGTAGAAGATCCTTCGCAAATTACGGTGAGGGGGGCAGGCACTGTGCTCAGGTGCGACAAAGAAGAGTTCGCCCTTGACGGCGAGCGCTTAGAAGAGCTTTCACTAGAGCTCTCCAATGAAGCAGAGTAGGGTACACACTGAACGCTGCTGAGTTTCAAAGCTTTTGCTAACTCTGCCTCTAACGCGTCGACCTCCACAATCCAACTCAAGGGGGCTGCTGCGTTAGAGCCCATCAACTCATGCGCAAACTCAATCAACTCCCCCTCATCAGAGCTCACCCGTATTTGCTGAACTTCAGTGCATGAGGGCTCCGTTGGCCAAGCATGTATGGACTCAAGGATGGATTTTGATTTGGCATTGATTGCGTAGGCTCTTATGTCCGGTAGTTTTGCAGCTTGAAAGTTGCCAATCAGCGCAACCCTTAAATTAAGACGTGACAAAAGCAGGGCTAAAGTGCTTCCCACGATTCCGTTGCCACGAATACAAATGTCTACATTTTCCATCGTGCAATTGTAGGATTCTTTGGCTTATCTGTAATGTCTCACGGTCATTAATGAAGAAATTAACCAGGCTGGGGGAGTGACATCCCTACAAATATGGGCATAAATTCTGATTAGAATCAAATTTCTAGGATAAATACAACTTTAATGGAGAGTAAACAAATGGAACGTCGTTCACTGATTAAACACGCAGGTCTTGCGGGTATTTTGGCTGCTGCTGCGGCTCCAGCGGTTCACGCACAAGCTGCAGTGCGCTGGAGAATGGCCTCAAGTTTCCCCAAGTCCTTGGACACACTGTACGGCGCCACTGAGACTATTGCTCGAGTTGTCAAAGCCATGTCCGGGGGTAAGTTTGAGATCTCCACCCACGCGGCAGGTGAACTCATGCCAGCCTTTGGCGTGGTGGACGGAGTCCAACAAGGCTCTATTGAATGTGCGCACACAGCTCCTTACTATTTCTTTGGTAAGGACGAGACCTTTGCGCTTGGTTGTGCAATTCCGTTTGGCTTAAATAGTCGCCAGACCACGGCTTGGATGATGGAGGGTAATGGATTGAAGTTGATGCGTGAGTTCTACGCAAAATACAACATTGTCAATTTCCCTGCGGGCAATACAGGCGCTCAAATGGGGGGCTGGTTCCGCAAGGAGATCAAATCCGTAGCCGACCTTAAGGGCCTTAAGTTTAGGATTGGCGGATTTGGCGGTCGTATTATTGAGCGCCTTGGTGCAATTCCTCAAAACATCCCCGCCGGCGATATCTACTCCGCGCTAGAGAAGGGCACTATTGATGCGGCTGAGTTCGTTGGACCTTATGATGACTTGAAGCTGGGACTCAGTAAAGTGGCTCCTAATTACTACTACCCAGGTTGGTTTGAGGGTGGCGCTCAGGTTGATCTCTTTGTGAATAACAAGGCACTTGATTCGCTGAGTCCTGAGAACAGAGCTATATTGGAGGCGGCCTGCGCGGTCGCTCACTCCGATGTTCAAGCCAAATATGATGCTAGAAACCCTGTCGCTCTCAAACAGTTGGTCGGTAGCGGTACGAAATTGAAAGAGTTCCCCAAAGACTTCATGGTTGCTGCCTTTGAGGCCTCTGAGAAGTACTACGAAGAATTGAGCGATAAGAACGAGAACTGGAAGAAGATCTATCCTGATTTCCGCAAATTCCGCGCTGAGCAGAACTTGTGGTTTAGATTCACAGAGGCAACTTTTGATCGCTTCATGCAAGCGCAAAAACTCTAAAGAATCAAAATGCACTTAATGCATGAACTGCATTAAGTCCTCATGAGGAATTTAAAAGCCACTCGCCCTGAAAGGGGCGGAGTGGCTTTTTAATGTGGGCCCAGCATAGGCGCCGCTCCTGGCTTGCATGCCCGGCTCGGGAGAAGGCTTTGGGCTTAGGGTGTCTTACTTCTTATTAAACAACTCGTTCATTCGTTTTTGCTCCTCATCACTGGACTCCTTTTGTTGTTCAGTAGAGTGTGCAGTTCCCGAGAGCATCTGTGCTTCCTCGCTGTTTGCTTCGGGCATCTCTATTTTGACGCTATCCAAATCTACAGCGACTTCTTTGGTTAAAAAGATGGTGACACTTTGTGGAACAAATATCACGATCACCACCAAAAGCACTTGCATGAGTACCCACGGGAGTGCGCCCAAGTAAATATCTCTGGACAAGACGGGTCGTGCAATCCTGGCCTCCTTGAAAAGCGTGTCGGCAATGCCCCTTAGATAAAAGAGTGCAAAGCCAAAGGGTGGGTGCATGAAGCTGGTTTGCATATTCACACAAAGCAGCACCCCAAACCAAACGAGATCAATGCCTAACTTATTGGCAACGGGCCCCAGGAGCGGCAAGATGATGAAGGCAATCTCAAAGAAGTCGAGAAAGAAAGCGAGAAAGAATATAAAGATATTAACGACGATCAAAAAGCCGATCTGACCACCGGGCAGGTTTGAGAGCATCTCCTCTACCCAACGTCCTCCCTCAACCCCTTGGAAGACCATGGAGAAAACGCGTGAACCTAACAAGATAAATACCACCATTGCTGTTAAGCGCATGGTGCTGTGCATGGCCTCCCAAATAAGCGCGAGGGACATACGCCCGTGAATGGCAGCTAAAAAGAGTGCTCCCATGCACCCCATAGCTCCGGCCTCAGTGGGAGTAGCAATAGCGGAGTCCATCCCCGGCAGTCCGCCCATAGATCCCAAGACGGCGAAGATAAGAACGGCTGAGGGGATGATGCCTCTTAAGCACTTAAACCACAGCTTGGAGCCTTTGAGCGTTCTCGCAGACTCCGGTACACCGGGTACGTGGTGGGGTTTAAAAACCCCCAACAAGAATGTGTACAACACAAATATCAGCACTTGCAAAATAGAGGGGCCCCAAGCGCCTTTGTACATATCCCCAACAGAGCGACCCAATTGGTCTGCCATCACGATCAGCACGAGAGAGGGCGGGACCAATTGAGTGATGGTGCCCGAGGCCGCTAACACGCCGGTTGCATACCGCATGTTGTAGCCGTAACGCATCATGACAGGCAAGGAGATGAGAGCCATAGCGATCACCTGACCGGCAACGGTACCCGTGATGGCACCGAGGATAAAGCCCACAATAATCACTGAGTAGCCCAGACCCCCTTTAACGGGGCCAAAGAGTTGTCCCATTGAGTCGAGCATGTCCTCTGCGAGTCCGCACTTCTCGAGCACCGCGCCCATGAAGGTGAAAAAGGGGATCGCAAGGAGTAGGTCATTGGCCAGAATGCCGAAAACATTGAGTGGCAAATTGGCCATAAAGCCGCTTGGGAACCAGCCCATTTGGATGGCATAGAACCCGCAGGCCAGTCCAAGTGAGGCTAAGGAAAATGCAACCGGAAAGCCTATCAACATCACCAGTATCAGACCGGCGAACATGTAGGGCGGGAAAGTCTCCATTTGAAACATTGACGAATCCTAGGGCGTTAAGTTTGAGATTTGTTAGGGGTAGGGGTTCAACAGGACTGAGTTCTGTAGTTTTCTGTATTTATCTGTAGTTATTGAACAGGCTTTTCATAGTGCGTATCCATCACAATTAGACCCTTCAAATGCGCAATACGTTTGATGATCTCGCTCACGCCCTGCACAAACACCCAACCAAATCCGAGTGGCAGTAGCATCATCGCGGGCCAGCGAACGAGGCCTCCTGCATTACTAGATACCTCCCCTGAGAGAAGCATTTTCACAAAAAGGGGAAAGCTCAACCAAAACAAAAAGCCCATCACGGGGAGCAAAAAAATCGCAAGTCCAAAGAGATCAATATAAACTTGAACTTTAGAGGAGATGGAGCCGTAAATTAAGTCCACTCGGACATGCTCATTGCGTTTGAGAACCATCGGAGCCCCAAGCATCACGGTTACTGCAAAGAGGTACCACTGGATCTCAAGCCACCCGTTGGAGCTGAAATCAAAGCCGTAGCGCACCACCGCGTTCCCAGCCGAGATGCAGGCCGCAAGCAACACGGCCCAAGACGCAATGGTGCCTAGTTTCTCGCTGACCCAGTCGACTGTGTTTGTAAATTTAAGCCATCCAATCATGTCAACTTCCTGTTGTTCTTCATCTTCATCATCATCTTCAATGCCTTTATGGTCGTATTTTAATTTGGGTCATGGTCCCGTCAACTCTGCAACCCCTGCGACATGCAAAGGGCAGGGAGGGGGGCTCACTACGCGTTCATCTGCGCAACAAAGGTGCTCACGCTTTTGATGCCTAAGAAAGTCAAAATGAGTGAGCCAAAGACATGAACCCCAACTGTTGCGAGTGCTAAAAACCAACGCGCACTGGCGATCATCGCAACGACCTCTGCGCTAAAAGAAGAGAAAGTCGTGAGTGAGCCCATAAAGCCAGTGACGAGGGCGAGTCTCCAAATCGGGTCGATTTGGGGGAACGTGTTGAAAACCCCGACACAAACCCCGACCAAATAGCCACCCACTAAATTGCAAGCCAATGTGCCAAGTGGTAAAGGGGCCAGGGCATTAAAGAGTACTCCGAGTTGCCAACGTGTGAGCGCACCCAAGCAAGCAAAGACACAGATGACTAAGATTTCATTGATGGGCATATGGGGCTGAGTCATGGCTCTCAATTGTTGCGGTGCAAGGCGCTCATATAAGCACTGACACCTTCTTCAACACTCTTAAACGCATGTGAACACCCCGCACCTCGAAGAGCGGTTAAATCGGCCTGTGTGTAACATTGGTATTTACCGATCAAGGCCTCGGGGAAATCAATGTATTCGATGTAGCCTTGCCCTACAGCCTCTGTGAGGGTGAGGTTTTTGTGGCGAAGCGTGTCCCCCAGATTTTCTTGTCGCTCCAGGTGCGCTCGCTCAGCGTTGACCACGGAGAGCGCAACGTCGTTAAAGGGCTGTGCACGGCCAGAGCCGAGGTTAA
Source organism: uncultured Burkholderiales bacterium (assembly GCA_903830725.1). Taxonomy (GTDB): domain Bacteria; phylum Pseudomonadota; class Gammaproteobacteria; order Burkholderiales; family Burkholderiaceae_C; genus Limnohabitans. The sequence continues at coordinate 14,606 of CAIKVH010000118.1, forward strand.
AGAGTCCGGACTTCTCGGGATGATCCAAAAACCAGAGATTCACCTCCACCACATCATCAATGTAGACAAAGTCTCTCATCTGCGCGCCTGCGTCGTATCCGCCGTACTCGCCAAAGAGCTTGACACGCCCGTGCTCTTTGAACTGGTTGTGCTGGTGAAACGCAACGCTTGCCATGCGGCCCTTGTGTTGCTCTCGGGGCCCGTAGACGTTAAAGTACCTAAAGCCAACGAGTTGCTGCGCGCAGCCCTGAAAATGCTTACCGTACTGAGCCCGCATGCGTTGATCAAATAGCAGTTTAGAGTAGCCGTATACGTTTAAGGGGAGTTCATACTCGGGGGTTTCTTTGAACTCACTCGATCCCCCGTATGTTGCGGCCGAGGAGGCGTAGATCAAACGCGTATTTTGAAGTGCACAGGACTTTTGAAGTGAGGCGGTAGTCGTGTAATTGTTATCCATCATGTACCGTCCATCGGTCTCCATGGTGTCGCTACACGCGCCTTCGTGAAACACGGCCTCAACATGACCGTATGCGCCGGCGCGAAAGAGTTCATAAAAGTCTTGGTGATCTACGTAATCGATGATCTGTAGATCGCTTAAGTTAATGAACTTATCTCCGTCGCTCAGATCGTCAACGGCAATGATGTCCGTAATACCTCTTTTGTTAAGGCCTTTAACGATATTGCTTCCAATAAAGCCGGCTGCTCCGGTTACGACAATAGTCACGATACTAGCTCCTCAAAACTCACGCTTGCGGTACCAAATTTACCGACCACAATGCCCCCGGCCTTGTTCGCCCAGGGCAGAGCGTCTCGCACTGATAAGCCAGAGGCCATGAGCACTGCAAGCGTAGCTATGACCGTGTCGCCCGCGCCGGTGACATCAAACACCTCGAGGGCCTGCGCGCCGACATGGACCTCGCCCTGCGCGTCAAATAAACTCATCCCTTCCTCGCTTCGGGTCAGTAGCAAAGCGTCCAGATTCAGCTCATTGCGAAGTGTATGAGCGCGGGCCTTTAGATCGGCCTCATCACTCCACTGCCCAACCACTTGCATGAGCTCTTGTCTGTTGGGCGTGATCACACTCGCCCCTTTGTAGCGCGAGTAATCACTTCCCTTGGGGTCGATCAGGACGGGTTTGCCGTGTTCCTTGGCTAACTTTATCATTTGACCAATACGGGCCAAGCCGCCTTTGCCGTAATCGGAGAAGATGACAGCGGATTGATCGCCTAAGAGTTTTTCAAACATCTGGGTCTGATAGGCCAGAGTTTCGTGTTGAGGGTTGTTCTCAAAGTCAACACGCAGGAGTTGTTGTTGGCGCCCGATGACGCGCAACTTCATCGTTGTTTTAAGAAGCGGGTCGCGTCCAAAGTAGGGTTTGATACCCGTTGCATCCACTAATTTTTCTAGTTTGTGGCTGGTCTCGTCGTCGCCAACAACACTTAGAAGACTGATTTGCGCGCCCAGACTCACGCCGTTAAACGCCACATTGGCCGAGCCCCCGAGTCGGTCCTCCTCTTTCGTAATCCGAACCACTGGGACGGGTGCCTCTGGACTGATGCGCTCGACTGAGCCGTACCAATACCGGTCTAACATCACGTCCCCAACCACCAATACTTTGGCAGCCTTGACTTGGTCTAAAGATAGAGGTTTCATAGCTCTTCAATTCTCTCAGGCGGATAACTGTCCCAGGCCTGACACCCCGGACATTGCCAAAAGTGGGTTAAGGCCTCAAATCCGCATGCAGCGCACCGGTAACGTTTGAGGGGTATTGCAGACTTATCTAGGGTTTGAAGGATACGGGTTTGCGTTTGTGAATCTGAGAGCGACTCACCCCTGAGCCACTGTGTGGCGGCGATCAAAGAGGGCGTGCGCTCGAGGTGCTGGGCGTAAAGGGATTGATCATTGTGCGGACTAGACTTCGTACCTTCATGGCCGCTTAACTGCACCATCGCCTCTAAAACATCTAGCCTGGCTTTGCCAGCGTAACTGAGGGATAAGAGTTTAAAGGCCTCGGGGGCCTTGTTTAGTTCGGTGGCTAATTTTGCAAGCAGCGCTGCACCAAGCCCCGTAAACCGGGGCGTATCAGCGATCAGTGTTTTGAGCGCGTCAAAAGAAGCCTCTGCCTGCCCAAGGGTGTGAAGGACCTGAGCAAGCGCGAGTTGTGCTCTTGCGTTTTTGGGGGCGCAGCCCAAGGCCTTTTCAATTAACGCTTTTGCTTGTGAAGGATTACTGCACTGAGATGCTTGTTCACACCAGTAGTGCGCCAAGCGCGCTGAGAAGTCACCCTCACCCAGAGCCTCTAGGCGTTTGGCCGTGCTGGCTGCACGCTCCCAGTCCCTTGAGCGCTCATACAGGGTCAACAAAGCAAGCATGGCTTGAGGTTCAAGGGCCGTGCCCTCAAGACCCTTGAGGGCGTCCTCAGCTCTGTCGATGATGCCAGCTCTTAAATAATCCTGGGCTAGCGCAAACTTAGCGCGGTGTCTGTCCTTGGCCGATAAATCAGCTCTCGCCAAAAGATGTTGATGCACACGCACTGCGCGCTCAAACTCGCCCCTGCGTCTAAATAAATTACCAAGCGCGAAATGAAGCTCTGAGGTGTCGGGGTCTTGTTGAACGGCCTCAATGAAAGAGTCAATGGCCTGGTCTTGTTGTTCGTTGAGCAAGAAATTGAGGCCTTGGAAATAAGCCTTTGGATTTCTATGGTTTTCGATTTTGAGTTGCTTGATGTCAAAGCGTGAGGCGATCCATCCGAGTGCAAAGACTGCACAAGCACCCATCAGCAACCAGACCCAGTCGATGATCATGATTTGGGGCTGCGAACGCTACGCAGAGTGTCTGTTAGTGCGGCTGTTGCCCCGGTGTTATCGGGGTCCAGGGTCTGAATAGGTCGTGTCAAATCTACTCGCTGTTTTGGGTTTGAAACTTCTCCAGGCGGGGTGACTGCGTCAAGCTCGGCTGGTTTTCTTTTGTTGGGCTCGCGTGCAACCTTCCTGGCTCTCCACCAACGGGGCACCATGGCCAAAACGCCCACAACCAGTCCCATTGTAAAGACCGCTAAAACAATTAAAACCAGAGGAGCACGCCAACTCACACCAAAAAATAGGTTTACGCTTGCCTCTTGTTGGTTATTAAGAGCAAATGCAAATAATGTAAAAAAAATGGCTGCCTTCAGAATCCACCGAAGCAGCCATAGTGCGTATTTCAATCTTTATTCCTTATGAGTTGGGGTTCACTTCGGTGTGGGCACGACGAGCAATGCAGTTTTTTCGTCCACTGTCTCTCTGAGTGCCTTACCTGGTTTGAAATGAGGGACTCTTTTTTCTGGAATGGCGACTTGCTCCCCAGAGCGTGGATTTCTTCCAAGCCTTGGGGGGCGGCGATTGATTGAGAAACTACCAAACCCCCTAAGCTCAATGCGGTGACCACGCGTTAGGGCGTCGCTCATCGCATCGAGTAGAGCTTTCACGGCGTACTCAGCATCACGGTGGGTGAGCTGAGGGAACCGAGAGGCTAGTTCTTCAACTAAATCGCTTCGAGTCATAGTGCTGAATGCAACTTTACTGGATTAATTTATTTCAGTTAAATTAACTTCAAGCTTGGTTGTCTTCAGGTGTATCTAACTTCGCTCTCAAAAGAGCGCCAAGACTTGTAGTCCCTGCGTTCTCACGTGAGCTTTGTTGATTGAGAGAAGCCATTGCTTCTTGTTGGTCCGCAGCATCCTTGGCTTTGATAGAGAGTTGGATGTTGCGTGTTTTTCTGTCCACGTTCACCACAACTGCTGTTACCTCATCCCCCTCTTTGAGCACTGTACGAGCGTCTTCGATTCGCTCGCGGGAGATTTCGCTCACACGCAAGTAACCCAATACGTCATTGCCCAAATCAATCTCTGCACCTTTTGCGTCAACGGTTTTTACTTTACCAGTAACGATTTGACCTTTCTCGTTCACTGAAACAAAGGTGGTGTAAGGATCTGCATCAAGTTGTTTGATACCCAAGGAGATACGCTCGCGCTCAACGTCAACGGCGAGCACAACGGCCTCAACCTCTTGACCCTTCTTGTAATTGCGCACTGCTGCCTCGCCTGTCTCATTCCAAGACAGATCGGACAGGTGTACCAAGCCGTCAATGCCAGCGGCCAAACCAACAAACACACCGAAGTCTGTGATTGATTTGATCGGACCTTTAACGCGGTCACCGCGCTTGGTGTCTTGCGAGAACTCTTGCCACGGGTTAGCACGGCACTGCTTCATGCCCAAGGAGATGCGACGCTTGTCCTCATCAATCTCAAGCACCATCACTTCAACTTCATCGCCTAAAGCAACGATCTTGCTTGGGGCAACGTTTTTGTTGGTCCAGTCCATCTCAGAGACGTGTACCAAACCTTCAATGCCTGGCTCGAGCTCTACGAACGCGCCGTAATCAGCAATGTTGGTGACCTTACCAAACATACGTGTGCTTTGTGGGTAACGTCTTGCAACACCCATCCATGGATCATCGCCCATTTGTTTGAGACCCAAAGATACACGGTTCTTGTCTGTGTCAAATTTAAGAATCTTAGCTGTAATTTCTTGACCCGCTTGAACCACCTCGCTTGGATGACGAACGCGTCTCCAGGCCATATCCGTGATGTGCAAGAGGCCGTCGATACCGCCCAAGTCAACGAACGCACCGTACTCGGTAATGTTCTTAACCACGCCGTGAACCACTGAGCCTTCTTTCAATGTGTCCATCAACTTAGCGCGCTCTTCGCCCATAGAGGCCTCTATGACAGCGCGACGGCTCAGTACAACGTTGTTGCGTTTGCGGTCAAGTTTGATGACCTTGAATTCCATTGTCTTGTTCTCAAAGGGGCTCAAGTCCTTGATAGGACGTGTGTCAATGAGAGAGCCGGGGAGGAAAGCACGAATGCCGTTGACCAATACAGTCAATCCGCCTTTTACTTTGCCACTTGTTGTTCCGCTGACAAACTCGCCAGACTCAAGCGCTTTCTCCAGTGAGAGCCAAGAGGCTAGACGTTTTGCAGTGTCGCGGCTGAGGATCGTGTCCCCGTAACCATTCTCCACACTGCTAATAGCAACGGAGACAAAGTCACCCGCTTGCACTTCGATCTCGCCGAGATCGTTTTTAAATTCTTCAATAGGTACATAAGCCTCTGATTTGAGACCCGCGTTGACCACAACGTGATTGTGCTCGACTCGTACCACTTCAGCAGTGATAACTTCACCCGTGCGCATTTCTGAGCGCTTGAGGGATTCTTCAAATAGGGCGGCAAAAGATTCTGACATAAAGTTTCCTAAACCGGACGATCAATTGAGCTCAAACAGGTCTTCATAGGAAAGAAGAGCTCCATGAGCCTTGGGTACCAATCGTCAGCGGTGTTGTGCGGGGGGTTGTACCCGCGGGGGTTAAGTTAATGATCCACATCACCAGTGCGCAAGCTGCGCGGGAAGGAGCGATGTGGGCCGCAATCAAGCATCTTTGGTATCAAAGCCCCAACCTAGGCCATGACACCGAGGAGTAAGAATTCAATAACTGAGACGCTTGTCTTTCCACCATGACATCACAAGGTTCACTGAATCATCAATGGACATAGTTGAGTTGTCTAAGTGGCAAGCCTCTTGGGCAGGCCTAAGAGGAGCAACGCTGCGAGTACTGTCCCGCAAGTCCCTTGCCTCTAAATCTGCAAAAAGGTCTTCTATTTTAGCCTGAATTCCTTTTGAAATCAATTGCTTATGTCGCCTTTTTGCTCTCTCCATTGCCCCAGCCGTTAAAAACACCTTAAGTGGCGCGCCGGGAAAGATGACTGTTCCCATATCACGCCCATCTGCAACGAGTCCAGGGAGTTTCCTAAACTGGTGTTGGAGCTCAATCAAGGCAGTTCTGACCCCAGGGATAACAGAGATCTTGGACGCATTAATTCCGCCCTCCTCAGTTCTGATTGCCTCTGTGATATCGACTCCTGAGAGAAGTATGTGCTCACCTCTAAACTCAATTCTTAAGTTTCTTGCCAGTTCGCAGAGTCTATCCTCGTTGGTCATCTCTAGGTCGATGCCAGCTTGAATTGCAGCGTAAGCACTCACTCTGTACAAAGCGCCAGAGTCTAAGTAGTGGTACCCAAGGCGCTCAGCTAATTTTGAGGAAAGCGTACCTTTACCCGACGCAGAGGGCCCATCGATGCACAGGACCGGAATGCTTGCCGGCGGGCTAGAGCAAAGTTTAAAGAGCGTCTCAAAGTATTCGGGATAGGTCTTACCCACACATTTAGGATCCTCAATGGTGACGCCGAGTTGGTCAGGGTTTAAGGCAGCGAGGGAGAAACACATCGCTATGCGGTGGTCGTCGTAGGTGTGGATGCTGGCCTTTTTCCAGGTGCCAGCTTTTATGGGGTAAATCTTCAGCCAATCGGGGCCTTCCTCAACCCTGGCCCCGAGTTTGCGGCACTCAGTGGCAACGGCATGTATGCGGTCAGTTTCTTTGACGCGCCAACTACCAATATTTCTAAGGGTTGAAGGGGCATCGGCGTAAAGCGCCATTATGGCAAGCGTCATCGCGGCATCAGGAATTTGGTTGCAATCCATGTCGATCGCTTTCAGGGGCCAGGCGCCTCTGCGCGTTTGTATCCAGTTTGCGCCGCTCTCGATGACTGCGCCCATTGCAACCGCGGCTTTGGTAAACGCAATGTCGCCTTGTATGGAGTTGGAGCCTACGCCCTCAATTCGAACAAACGAGTCGCCCCCCCCCACTGCACTGTTTCCAGCAAGTGTTCCTATTGCTCCCATCGATCCTAGCGCTCCTAGCGCTATAAAGTAACTCGCAGACGAAGCATCCGCTTCAACGTGCAGCGACCCCGGTGATTTGTAAACACTATCTCTTGGGATCACAAATCTTTCAAAGCCATTCTTCAGCACTGCGATGCCAAATTGATCAAGCATTTTTAATGTGATATCAATATAGGGCTTTGAGATCAACTCTCCAGCAACCTCGATGCAGATATCCTCTTTGGAGGCCAGAGGTAGAGCCATCAAAAGAGCCGTTAAAAATTGACTTGAGACGTCCCCGCGCACGGATATGGGCTGCTTTAATCGCTGTTCAAACTCGGTCTGTGCGTGCTCGTTTCTTGGTCTCAGTTGCAGGGGAGGGTAGCCCTCAACGCCCAAATAATCTATCAAACAACCCATCTGCCTGAGTGCGTCAACCAAGTCCCCTATGGGGCGCTCATGCATACGGGGAACGCCGTGCACTTTGGCATTTACGCCCATCACTGCAAGTGCGGCTGTTAAAGGGCGCATTGCGGTCCCTGCATTCCCTAAGAACAAATCCAATGCTTCTTTGGTACTCGATTCAACCAAAGATTTGCTGATGCCGGTGATTTCAAGATGCTGTGCTTCAGGGGTTACGTTGCATCCCATTGACTTTAAAGCCTCCAACATCACGCGCGTGTCATCCGAGTCAAGGAGTCCCTCTATTTTGGTGGTGCCTTTGCTGAGCGCGGCAAGCAGTAAAACGCGGTTGGAAATGCTCTTTGAGCCAGGTAATGGGACGCTACCACTTGCAGCATCGATGAAGGGGATATCCAGGGTGGGTATGTTGTACATGCTTTAGAAGTGCGAGTAAGGTGCGAGTAAGGTGCGAGTAAATAATTACGATTCAATTACGATTCAATTACGATTCAACTGCAATTAAAGTGACCCTGTGATGCAGTTTTTTTAACCGCGAGGGTGGGTCTTCTAACTATTGATGGTCCATCCATTTCTAGTGACTTGGGAGGTTTCGATGTACTTAATCAGTGCACTTGAGTCTTGAGTCTCAATGAACTGTTCGACAGCTTCAAGCTCTCTCTTGAAGTTGGTAATTTGCTCTTTCAGATTTGAACGATTGGCAAAGAAAATATCTCTCCAAACTTTAGGATCACTTCCAGCTATTCGGGAGAAGTCACGAAACCCAGGTCCCGCAACCGATAAAAACTCCTCATGTGCGCTTTGGTTGATCAGCGCGTTCATAAAAGCAAATGCAATCAGGTGCGGTAGATGACTTACCGCAGCAAATGCAATGTCGTGATCGTGTGGCGTCATTTGATGAACCTTAGAGCCAACTAAAGTCCAAACCCTGTGGGCGCGTTCAATAAGATCTGCGCGAGTCTCTTGCAGTGGGGTTAGTATCAGCGGTCGATCTTTAAAGAGACCCGCATTGGCATGTGCTACACCCACAAGTTCTTTGCCAGCAATCGGGTGGGTTGGCACAAATTGAGAAAATCTATCGCCTAAAAATGCTTTTGCAGCATCTGCGATATTTCCTTTTGTTGACCCTACATCCATCACCAAACACCCATCTCCAATGTGATCAGCAATCTCCCTTAAGCATCCCTCAATGGCCTGCACGGGAATGGCAATGAGCACCAAATCAGATCCATCTACTGCGCTTGAAGCACTCGTGCATAGATCATCTATGACGCCGAGTTGTTTTGCAAGACCCATAGATTGCTGGGTTGCGCTAAATCCGCAAACGCGCCCCACCAAGCCCGCCTCCTTTAAAGCAAGAGCGAAAGAGCCTCCAATTAAACCGCAACCAATAAGACCCAACTGTTTGAACATGAAATCAATAAATAATTAGACGAAAAGCAGACCAGAAGGAGCTAAAAAAACCCAGACAAATCCATACATATCCATAAATTCAAAGGGTGAATTTTGTCAAAACGCATCCCCTAGTGCTGGGACCAAAACTCTTAATCCGTCACAGGGTAGGATCCAAGAACTTTATAGAAAGCGCAAAGCTCCTTCAAATCTTCAAGTGCCTTTTGAACCGGAGTCTCTGTGATGTGACCTTGAATATCGATATAGAAAAAATATTCCCACTGTCCTGACTTTGCAGGCCTGGACTCAAACCGAGTCATAGAAACACCGTTGGTTTTGAGAGGTACCAATAGGTCATGAACCGCACCTGGACGGTTAGGAACCGAGACCACTAAACTCGTGCAATCTTTGCCCGTTGCCCCGGGAGTGTTCAGGGTTTGAGGTAGGCAGATAATGGAGAAGCGAGTTCTGTTGTAGGCCTCATCTTGGATGGCGTGAGCAACGACATGAAGCCCGTACTGGGCCGCGGCGCGTTCGCTAGCCAAGCCCGCCCAGGCAGGGTTGGAGGCTGCTAAGCGCGCGCCTTCTGCGTTGCTAGAGACCGCACGCCGCTCTGCTCGGGGTAAATGCTGGGCAAGCCATCCCTGACACTGCGCCAACGCTTGTGGGTGAGCTAGCACCACCTCGATGCCTTCTAGTGAGGGCGTTTGTCGCATCAGGTTGTGTCTAATCAGTAAACTAATCTCACCAATCACGTGCACAGGAGAGCGCAGAAATAAATCCAGTGACCGGGCAACCGCACCCTCTGTGGAGTTCTCAACCCCGACCACGCCGAACTGCGTCGTGCCAGCAGTCGTTGCATGAAACACTTCATCAAAACTGGAGCAGTAAATAAGCTCTGCTGCGCTGCCAAAGTACTCTATGGCGGCTTGCTCGCAAAAGGTCCCCTGGGGTCCGAGTACTGCAACCCTCTGAGGCGCTTCGAGCGCCAAACAAGCCGATGTGATTTCCCGCCAAATACTTGAAATATGTTTATTTTGAAGCGGCCCTTGATTGGCGTTTTCCATCTTTTGCAAGACTTGAGCGACTCGGTCCGGCCTGTAAAAAGGCGTTCCTTCAGCGCGCTTTATCTCCCCCACCTTTTCAGCAACGCGGGCCCTTTCATTCAGTAAATTGAGTAACTGATTGTCCAAAGAGTCAATTTGTACGCGAAGATCAGCCAATCCATTTTCGGTGGAAGCTACGTGGGGCGGGTTTGGCTTACTAGAGTCCATGAATATTTAAGTCTCTTGTCTTTCAGATTGATTAGCTCAGATTGTAGGTAACTTGTGGTCCCAGCCATCCAGGGGCTTGGAAATTTAACTACAGGGTTAACTGTACGAGCGCTCGAACTCGCGTAAATACTCCACCAGGACTTGAACCCCCTTCAGCGGCATTGCGTTGTAGATGCTTGCCCGCATGCCGCCAACAGACTTGTGTCCTTTAAGTTGAAGCAAACCGTTGGCTTTAGCCCCTTTGAGAAAAGCTTCGTTTCGCGTCTCATCTTTTAAGAAAAAAGGAACATTCATCCTAGATCTATCCATGGGATTCACTCTGTTTTCATAAAACGAGGAGTTATCCAAGAAATCATAAAGAAGCTGCGCTTTGGCTTTGTTGCGAAGCTCCATAGCGCCAACGCCTTGTTGCCCGCCTTCCTCTTGGCGTTTCATCCACTGAAAGGTCAGCCCCGCAATGTAGATTGCGTAAGTGGGGGGCGTGTTGTACATCGACTCGGCTGCTGAGACGAGTTTGTAATCAAAGGCGCTTGGACAAATATCCATCGCCTGCCCTATTAAAACCTCGCGTACAACGACGATGGTTAAGCCAGCAGGCCCGATGTTCTTTTGCGCTCCAGCAAACGCTAATCCAACACGGCTCCAATCGACCGTCCTCGAGAGCACGTGAGAGGAGAAGTCAATGACCAAGGGGGCCTTTGATCCCAGGGCTTTAAGGTTGGGGAGAGTGTGGCATTCAACGCCGTGAATCGTCTCATTGGTACAAAGATGAACATAACTGGCCTCTTTGCTTAAACTCCAGGTGCTGGGGTCGGGTAGGCGAGTGAATCCCTCGCTCTCGCTGGTTGCAGCGAGCCGAGGAGTTGCGTATTTAGTTGCTTCTTTAAAAGATTTTTGGCCCCAACTCCCTGAGAGCACAAAATCTATTTCGCCGCCTTTGGAAAGATTCATGGGAACGATTGCGTTCTCTCCAAGCCCCCCACCTTGCATGAAAAGGATCTTAAACTCTTTTGGGATATCAAGCAGCTCTCTGAAGTCGACCTCTGCTTGTTCGTAAATAGAGATGAACTCTGAGCCCCTGTGACTCATCTCCATCACGCCCATACCGCTTTCGTGCCAGTCAAGCATTTCAGAGGCAGCCAAGTGCAAAACTTCCTCAGGCATAGCGGCGGGACCTGCGGAAAAATTATAGGGTCGTGTCATTTGTTGCACCACAGTTAATGAATTAGGCTCCTCGGACTCTTGACATGAACCGTTTAAGTCGGACTGGGGGAATTTTTCTCCGCCAGCATTTTTCCAAAAATAATAATTCTTAAACGATATGGGTATGACTCATTAATTAGGCCTGAGTAGGACCCTGACCGTCATTTGCATCCGGAGTCCCTTCCTCGTGCCCTTGTTCCTCGCTCGGATCAGCTTCGTGGTCTGAGTTTTGAGCATCGTTTTCGGCAATGCGTTGAACCCCGCTCAACTTAGATCCTTCGTCAAGTCCAATGAGTGTGACGCCTTGTGCAGCGCGTCCCATCTCCCGTATCTCAGATACACGGGTGCGGATGAGCACACCTCTGTCACTGATCAGCATGATCTCATCTTTTGGATGAACAAGAGTTGCAGCAACGACTTTACCGTTTCGCTCCGATTGCTGAATGGCAATCATTCCTTTTGTGCCTCGTCCGTGACGTGTGTACTCCTCAATTGCGGTGCGTTTGCCGTAGCCATTTTCAGTTGCAGTCAGAACACTTTGCTCTCCGTCCTCGGCAACAAGCATAGCTATAACGTGTTGAGACTCGTCTAGCATCATGCCTCTTACGCCACGAGCATTTCTGCCCATTGGGCGCACATCATTTTCATCAAAGCGTACGGCTTTCCCACCGTCACTGAAAAGCATCACGTCGTGCTTGCCGTCAGTTAATGCCGCACCAATGAGGAAATCCCCTTCATCCAAGTCAACTGCGATGATGCCGGCCTTCCTCGGGTTAGAGAAATCAGTCAGCGAGGTCTTTTTGACTGTGCCCATGGATGTTCCCATGAAAACATAGTGATCAGCCGGGAAACTTCTAAAGTTGCCTGTCAACGCCAAGACCACGTTGATCTTTTCTCCCTCACTTAAGGGGAACATGTTCACAATGGGGCGTCCTCTTGAACCCCTTGAGCCAGCAGGCACTTCCCACACTTTGAGCCAGTACATACGGCCACGGTTAGAAAAGCATAGCAACCAATCGTGCGTGTTCGCAACGAACAATTGCTCAATCCAGTCATCCTCTTTGGTGACTGTCGCCTGCTTTCCTCTACCTCCGCGTTTGATCGCTTTGTACTCCGACAAAGGTTGACTCTTGATGTATCCAGAGTGGGAGAGTGTGACCACCATATCAGTTGGAGTGATTAAATCCTCAGTGGCCAAATCCTGCGCGTTGTGTTCAATTTGACTGCGTCGAGCGCCAAGTTTTGTTTGTCCAAACTCCTCTTTAACCGCGCTTAATTCGTCGCCAATGATGGTGGATACGCGCTCAGCCTTGGACAAAATATCCAATAAATCATCGATTTCTGCCATGACCTCTTTGTATTCATTGATGATTTTGTCTTGCTCAAGTCCAGTCAATCGTTGCAAGCGCATTTGTAAAATTTCTTGCGCTTGGGTCTCGCTGAGCCTGTAGAGCCCGTCTGTCCCCATGCCCCAATCTTTTTGCAAACCCTCGGGCCTGTAGTCTTGTGCGTTGACGCTTGCTCCGTCAGCGCGGGTGCGGGTCAACATTTCGCGTACAAGTCCGCTATCCCAACTGCGACTCATCAATTCTGTTTTAGCAACGGGGGGCGTAGGCGCTGCCCGGATGATTGCGATGAACTCATCAATATTGGCAAGAGCAACCGCTAGTCCCTCAAGCACATGACCTCGGTCACGGGCCTTGCGAAGGTTAAAGACGGTGCGCCGCGTGACCACCTCGCGTCGATGCTGCAAGAATATATCTATCAAGTCTTTGAGATTGCAAAGCTTGGGTTGGCCGTCAAGGAGGGCAACCATATTCATGCCAAATGTGTCTTGGAGTTGAGTCAATTTATAAAGATTGTTCAGCACAACCTCTGGAACCTCTCCGCGCTTGAGCTCAATCACCACGCGCATACCCGATTTGTCAGACTCATCCTGTAGGTGGCTGATCCCTTCAATCTTTTTCTCGTTAACGAGCTCAGCAATTCTCTCTAGCAAAGTCTTTTTGTTAACTTGGTAGGGTATTTCATCAACAATGATGGCCTGGCGCTGACCCTTGTCAATATCCTCAAAGTGGCATTTTGCACGCATGATGATGCGTCCCCGCCCGGTTCGATAACCCTCTTTAACGCCTTGGATGCCGTAAATGATGCCAGAAGTTGGAAAGTCAGGTGCCGGAACAAACTCCATTAACTCGTCAATGCTTGCGCCTGGGTTGCGAAGCAGGTGCATACAAGCATCTACAACTTCGTTTAAATTGTGAGGAGGTATGTTGGTCGCCATACCGACCGCAATCCCAGAAGATCCGTTAACCAATAGGTTGGGAATCTTGCTCGGCAGTACGAGAGGTTCTTTTTCGCTGCCATCGTAATTGGGGCCGAAATCTACGGTCTCTTTATCAATATCCGCTAGCATTTCGTGAGCTATTTTTGCTAAACGTATTTCCGTGTAACGCATGGCCGCCGCGTTGTCTCCGTCCACGGAGCCAAAGTTGCCTTGACCGTCTACGAGCATGTGCCTAAGGGAGAAGTCTTGAGCCATTCGAACAATGGTGTCGTATACAGCACTGTCACCGTGGGGGTGATACTTACCGATCACGTCTCCGACAATACGAGCAGACTTTTTATAGGGCCTGTTCCAGTCATTATTTAATTCATGCATCGCAAATAAAACGCGACGGTGTACGGGTTTTAATCCGTCCCTTGCATCGGGGAGGGCGCGTCCAACAATCACGCTCATTGCGTAATCGAGATAACTACGGCGCATCTCCTCCTCAAGGCTGATGGGCAAAGTTTCTTTGGCAAACTGGGTCATTTGGTAGGCGCCGTTCTGAGTATGGGAAAACCAATCATTTTATGCCTAGTCAGAGGTTTTTCCCGTGTCTCGTTCAAGCAACACCAAAGAAATTATTCAATTTGAGCCGTTTTAGACCCTTTCACGAGTGCTTAGGAGTGATGGGGCAATCTAATTTGCCCCTAAAAAGCGGATATTTGAGTTTCTTGAATTCTTTGTGGGGTAACTGCTGTGTTATTTAGAATGAATATGGCACAATCTCTCCAGAACGGGATATTTATATATCCCGCAGGTTCGCAGTGCTACTGCTTTTTTTGCCTCTAGGGAGATTTATGAGGAATTTGAAATTTTTGGCAATTTGCTTTGCCGTATCCGCATTGGCTAATACTGTCAGCGCAAAAGAAATCAATAACTGGACCAGTACCAGCGGTGAAGTTTGGAAGAGCTCCACCGGCGAATGCTGGCGCAATTCGTCTTGGACGCCTGCAACTGCAGCCCCAGGATGTGATCCAGCAATTACTGCAGCCCCTACAGCGGCTGCTCCAGCTCCAGCAGCTCCAGCAGCCCCTAAATCTGCAGTTGCTTCTAAGGTAACTTACGCTGCCGATGCATTCTTTGACTTTGACAAATCTGTTCTCAAGCCAGAAGGCAAAGCCAAGTTGGATGATTTAGTTGCAAAAATCAAAGCAATTAACCTTGAAGTTATTATTGCTGTTGGACATACTGACGCAGTAGGCTCAGATACTTACAACCAAAAGCTTTCTGTTCGTCGCGCTGACGCAGTTAAGGCCTACTTGGTGACTAAAGGTATCGAGAAAAACCGTGTATACACAGAAGGTAAGGGCGAGAGCCAACCAGTTGCTGATAACAAGACCGCAGATGGCCGTTCTAAGAACCGCCGTGTTGAGATCGAAGTTGTTGGAACACGTACCAACTAATTGGATTTAGATCCTATACCTCGCTGAGGTATCCTTAATAAATCCCGCTTCGTGCGGGATTTATTTTTGGTGAATTGATTAAATATCGCATTCCATGAACACACCTAATAACGTTGATACTGCGGAGATAGAAAAGTTCTCTCAACTCGCCCACCGATGGTGGGATAAGGAGAGTGAATTTAAACCATTACACGCTATCAACCCGATTCGTCTAGATTGGATTAAGTCCCATGTCTCATTAACCGATCAACGTGTGGTTGATATCGGATGTGGGGGGGGGATACTTAGTGAGTCGCTCGCGCAAAGCGGCGCCCAAGTTACAGGAATTGATTTGTCGGTGAAAGCTTTGAAGGTTGCAAAGTTGCATGCATTGGAGGTGGGAGCTCCCAATCTGGAGTATTTGGAAATTTCAGCAGAGCAACTTGCCATGCAAAAGAGGGGCACATTTGATGTTGTGACGTGCATGGAAATGTTGGAGCATGTTCCTAATCCAGCCTCGGTGGTCCAGGCATGCGCTGACCTTACTAAACCAGGGGGGTGGATCTTCTTATCTACCATTAACAGGAACCTTCAATCCTTTTTGATGGCGATTGTTGGTGCTGAATACATATTAAACATGCTCCCAAAAGGGACCCATGAATATGCAAAATTCATTCGCCCGAGCGAGCTACTGAAATTTTGTAATGAATCGGGACTGATAGAAGTGGATTTAACGGGTTTGCATTTCAACCCGTTGACTCAGCGCTATTGGTTGGGCCCCACGACTCAGGTGAATTACTTTATGGCCCTTCAAAAGCGATTGAATTAAGTACACCTCCTTAGTTAACATTCTTTCATGCACTTCCTTTAAGAAATACCCCCATGTTAAGGCACATTAAAGCTGTACTTTTTGATTTAGACGGAACACTTATAGACAGTGCTCCCGACCTTGCGGCAGCCGCTGATCGATTAAGAATGGACAGAGGATTGCCAGGACTTGGGCCTTCGTTGTACCGACCCCACACGGGTACGGGTGCTCGTGGGATGCTAAAAATTGCTTTTCAAATACAGCCCGAGCACCCTGAGTTTATTGATTTGCGAGAAGAGTTTTTTCGAAATTATGAGAGCAATTTGGTTGTTCATACTCGACCATTTGAGGGCGTGAAAGAACTTATTGGCTCTTTAGATGAGCTGTCTTTGGCGTGGGGAATTGTGACCAATAAGAGTGCAAGGTTTACGGACCCCATTGTTAAACAAATACCTTTGCTTTCACAGGCAAAGACAGTTATTTCAGGTGACACTACGCCGCACGCAAAACCCCATCCTGAGCCTATATTAGAGGCCTTGAGGAGGATGAATTTAAGTCCAGATGAGTGTGTATATATTGGGGACGATGAGCGGGACATTGTTGCAGGAAAAGCGGCGGGTGTGAAAACCGTTGCAGCGGGCTACGGATACCTTGGAGATGCTGGTGACATAGATAGGTGGGGCGCTGATGTAAATATATATTCACCTCTAGATCTACTCAAATGGTTGCCAAAGACTTAAAATACCAGTTCTGGGGCTGCATTGGTTTCGACATGGGTTCGGACGCGCTGCAGGGCATGTCGAGGTTCTGTTACCTCGTAAAACAGCAGAAAAAAACTAACTGCAAACGACGAACGTTTCGCACTCGCCGCTTAATCCGGTGAGCCTTACAAC
>CAIKVH010000119.1 GCA_903830725.1 uncultured Burkholderiales bacterium
AAAGCATCGTGGGCATTGATGCGGCTTGAATAAGTCATTCATTCTTCAACTCCAAAATATCGTTTAATTTGTTCATAAACAAAATCAGCATCGGCATAAGTTGATATATTCATTACATGATATTTAGCCTCGTCAGCACATTCCTTCACAATCAACTCGGCGAACTTTTCTGCAAAGTCTTTACTATATGGAATAGTAACTGGATACCCATGTGAGTTTTGATGTGAAGCCTGTTCAGCAAGTTGTTTAATTCGTTCGTTCATTCTTTTCCCCTTGTGTTCTTATCCTTTAATTTAGATTCCGTAAGCCTTATCAATTCCCAATCTGCATACATACTTCCCCAAAGTTTGTCTGCTTCCTCATGCGTCAGCCTGACCCATGTGCGTTGTGGTGGGGTGGTGTAGAGGGGGCAAACAAGTGCATATCGTGGGTTCATTTCAACAAACGTGGTTGGATTATGTATTCCGTCATTGCTAACATAGTTCATGCGTCCCGTTTCATCATGTTGGAACATCCACGCCACCGGCTCTTGCTCTGGCTGTGCCAAGGCTTCTTCTATGGCTTTCTCTGCTACCAGTTTGGCAAAGGCTTCAAGCTCTTCTGTGACGATTACCCAAAAACCATTCTGCTCGGGGTCTACTCTATCTTTATCACACGATGCTCTAAGCATTTTAATAATTTCTTCTTTAGTCATAACAATATCCATTGAAAAAGTTTTACCCAAGCCATTGGTGCTACAACCATTGAACTACTAACCCCTAAGGCAACGTAAGCCACAATCAACCCCCATTCTTTTGATGGTGGTTTAAATGACGGTTCTTTGTAATTAGTATCAAAAAATTCTCTAGGATTTCGCCATCCAAATGCGTATTGTTTTTTAGTCATACCATGCCCTCCTAATTAATGTTCTGATCCAATCCTGATCTGCGTTGTGATAAACAAACCAAGGGTCGTACCTACAGCCTATCTTTATTCCCGTCTTTGTCGTTAACATTGTTATTTCCTTTTAAATGATGCAATATGTCAGATACATAAATATTGTGCTCCTTACCCCACCTTTGCAACTCCATCAACATAAAATCACAACCGTCCTCAAAACCCTTCAAATAATGCCTATCCTCTACATTAATTATTTCCATAGTTCTTCCTTATGTATTGAAGTATCGCCTTGTCCTCTTTGATTCGGATTAGATACTCTAACTTTCCTTTACTCTCGTAATCCCGCTTGAGTTTGGCTATCCTGTTTTTTAGTAAATCCTGCATCTCTTTCATTATTATCTCCTTGTAAGTGCAACATTGTTGCACCCCTAGTATACATGACTTATATTCACTGTCAAGTCATGTGTGATATGACAAGTTTTTAGGTCCCCAAGGGTGGATAGCCTGGCTGTTCCTCCCCTCCCCAGCGTAGCTCATTTAGAGATAGCCCAGGACACCATAGTGGTAGCGATTCATTCAACAGAGGTCTTGTCCCACCGCTTTCCCTCTGTCTATTCTGGTCCCTCGCTAACAGGCCAGGACGGTTATCCTCCGGGTGTAAGAGGCCGTATGTTTTCTTCCGCGCAACCCATGTAGGTTCTTGCTATCGTGCGGAGTACGGCTGGTGTAGTAGAAAATAGAAAATAAAAAGGCCGTTTAGCCATACACTCTGGTCGTAGCCCTCTTAAATATCTTCTCATTGAATATTTAACAGGGCAGAATGTATGATTAAACGGCCTAACTAACTAATTGCCTACGACAGCAACGGTTTAAATTATACATAAAAAATGAGACTGGTACAATTTTTTTAAAAAAATGTGGAGTTGCTCACATAAAGCAGTGGTTGTACCCATTCTCCAACTTTTACGCTGAACAATATACGGCGCTAACCCGTATTACAACTCCACCGATAAAGTATACCTAAAAAAAATCCCATCTAAAGCTAATTAGACGGGATAAACTCTAGGAGGGAGCAACTACAAAAATGTAATCATAACTCAACTATACGCACTTGCCAACGGTTTTTTACTTTGTGCCATCCGTGAACTTCTATTTTTATCCCAGATGCAACAACAATAGGATAGTTTTCATGTTCTTTTATCTTATTTATTCTCGCGCTAATGTTGCTGTAAGACGTAGTTTGCACGCCCAATACACCATCACTCAAACAAAGTAAATCTATAAAACCAGCAAAATCATTTTTGCGCTTAGTAAAAAAGTTGTATCTTTCAACCACTTCTGCGTAGTAACCCCTATCCCTCATATGCTTAAGACTTAACTGAGTTGGAGATAATGCCATAAATATCCTTGCAAGACATGAATTAATGTGGTTATAATGTGTTGCCAACACAGGAGAACTACATGATCATAACAAATAAATTTAACATTCCCGAAGTTTTTGTAAACGTGATGAAGCGCCCCCAATACTCTAAGGGAAGAGCTGATTTATCTGCTACCGAAATGCTCAACAGCCCGCGTATCGTTCAGTTAAGAAAGAAACACTTTGACGAAATCGAAGTGGATGTATCTGATAATTACTGGTCTATCCTTGGAACAGCCGTCCACGGCATCCTAGAACACGGCAAAGCAGATAACCATATCAACGAAGAACGTCTCTTTACGAAGATAGAGGGATGGATTATCTCAGGTGCAATCGACTTACAGATTGTTAACGAAGACGGCTCTATTACGATCCAGGATTACAAAAATACTGGGGTCTGGTCCGTAATGAATGAAAAGATTGACTGGGAATACCAGTTAAACATTTATGCCTGGCTTGTCGAACGTGTTAAAAATATCCCAGTTAAACGGCTCGAAATAGTGGCTCTGTTGCGCGATTGGAGCAGAAGGGATGCTGAGAGTAAGGCAGGCTATCCGCAGGCTCCTATCATCGTTTTACCGATTAATCTGTGGCCTTATGACCAGCGTGAGAGTTTTGTAATTGACTGCATCAAAAGCCATTCCAATGCGCAAATGGATGCAGAAATGGGTGAAAGTTTACCCGAATGTACACCTGACCAGATGTGGGAAAAGCCAACCACATATGCCGTCATGAAAGAAGGAAACAAACGCGCCACAAGCGTGCATGAGACACAGGCAGAAGCTCAAGAAGCTTTGAAGACTGTGAAAGGGGTCGCTAACATTGTTATTCGACCAGGAGAGAGGACGCGTTGCGAAAATTATTGCAATGTCAATAAGTTTTGCAATCAATATCAAAAATACCTAGAGGAAAAAAATGACAGTTTATAAAAAACTACAGGAAGCTAGAGCTGTAATGGCTACTATGCCTCTTAAAAAATCAGGCAAAAACAAATTTGCAGGTTACGAATATTTTGAGTTGGGAGACTTTCTACCCACTGCTCATGATGTATTTAGGATTGCAGGCTTGTGCGGAGTCTTTAGCTTGGATGATTCATCCGCTACGCTACGCATCCACGATGTTGATTCTGGAGATAATGTTACATTCTTTACCCCAACTGTAATGGCTCACAACCCAAAAGGACAGCCGATTCAGGACCTGGGCAGTACACATACGTATCTTCGGAGATACCTCTGGTTAATGGCCCTGGAGCTCACAGACAATGACCAGGTAGATGCATTGCCTCCAGCAGAAACTTCGCGCGAAGTGCAACAAGTTGCACCCCCTGCCAAAAAACCCTACAAGGTTGAAAATCCCAAGCCAACTGCACGCGTAAACACCGATATTCCTGGCGTGAAAATGACTTTATCCGAAGAACCAATGATGGAGTGGCAGATTAAAGTTGTAGAAAAAGAAGGAGTTTCTTGGGATAAATCAGTGATAGAAGCCACCAGGCTTGTGATAGGGATCACACAGAGCGTAGAGGATGTGCAGCATATCTACCAGGTCAATAAAGCCCAGTATGAGCGTTTAAAGGCCGAATATCCCAATGAGTATGCAAAGTTGTTAGACGTATTTAAAATTAGAAAGGAATCATTTAAATGAGCGTAGATTATCCAAACACGGGCGTATTGTTCAGCGCTAAGAAAATGTACAACGAGAAGTCTCCGCACTTCAACGGCTACATAGAAATTGACAAAGAGCTTTTGCTCAATATGTTAAACAACTGCAATGATGTAGAAGTCAAAATCAAAATTGACGGTTGGAAACGTAAAGACAAAGAAGGCAATCACATGGTTTCATTAAAGGTAAATACTTATGAGAAAAAAGAAAACAATTTCAAAGCAGCCGACCCCTGGGATGATTGAGAATCTTAAGGAGGTAATTCTTTCTATGGCAGATGATCTACACAATTTAGAAAAGATTGTGTTGGATCAACAAGCAGTTATTAATTATTTGGAGAAAAAACTTGAGCGAACCAATCCAGTTTGAGGCAATTAAAACAGCCCTAAAACAATCGAAAGAAGGATATGTTCTTACTCTAGCCATCCACCCAGACGAGATCAATGACGACCTCATGCGAGACTTTATAGGCTCTCGATATGTGGTTGTTATGGTCCGATTGGGGGACAATGAACAACCGATGGAAAGAGAAGATGCATTCCCAGGAGATATGGCAGTAAAGATAGCAGGGATGCTATGTCGAGATAAAGAGTTTTGGTATTGGCTACACCGCAAGGAATGGCTATTTGAGCAAAATGAGGCCGCTTGTACAGATTGGCTTTGCTCTTATCTTGATATTGAGTCCAGGAAAGAACTCAAAACCAATGAAAGCGCCCGCAACTTGTTTAACCGCTTACGCGAAAGCTTTGAGCACTGGAGAAAAGAATGAGTGAAAAAATGATACCGTATAGCGTGTATCTTCCCGAAGAATACTACGACAAAATTAAGGAGCTCGCCAAGCAAAGACTTGCCTCCAGTATGGTTCGAGATGCCATTTGCATGATTATTGACGGCAAAGATGAATATAAATCTGGTTATTCAAAAGGTATCAGAGATGCAGTCAAGGTCGTTAAAAAGTCCAAAGACCTACAAGATATATCTATCAAAGGTTGCAAATTGAACGAGCTCATTATGCGACAAATAGCCGAACTTGACTTATGACTACCCCGCACGAAATTGCAAAAGCAGTTGTAGAAACTTTTGAAGAAATTGTTGAAAATGAACCAGTGGAGGCTTTCCTGGCCTTTGCTGGGCTTTTTGCAACAACAGGCGCATATTTAAGAATACCACAGGAAGATGCAATGAATTTAATCAATAACATTTATAAAGATACATTGGCACAAAAAAAGATGGGAGTCCACTAATGGAAGATCGAGAAAATTTTAGAGCACTTGCAGCCATGTTTGCACTTAGCAGATTAGCATATTACTCCCCTAGCGATAACGAAGAGTTTTCTAACAAGGAAGTGCAACTTGTTGCACGCAGATGCGTTAAGCTTGCTGATGCCATGCTTGATGAACTATACCCACAAGAAGAAGGCATAGTTGCCCTCAAGAAAAGGAAGAAGAATGTACAGGAATAAGAAACTATTGGAGGCTTGCCGAGAGCTCCCTTGCCAACAATGTGGGCGCGAGGACGGTACTGTAGTAGCGGCGCATTCCAACCAACTTAGAGACGGGAAGGG
>CAIKVH010000120.1 GCA_903830725.1 uncultured Burkholderiales bacterium
GCAAGCAAGGACTTGCTGTGAGGCCAGTCCATTGTTAAAAATGGATTCACCCAACTTTGTTTCAGCATTTTGTTTGCGAGACCCTTTCATGGGTGCTTGTGAAGAAAAATAGGCGGATAATTCGCTAACTTGTTGAGACGTAAGATTTGTAACCCCCCACATATACTCGGTGCCGTTCAGATCTTTTCTAATGTGTCCCTTAAAGTCCGTTAACTGAGCTTTTAGATAGGCTTCTTGTTGTCCAGCAAGTTTTGGAAATTGTTGAGAAATAGACTGTCCAGTCAAACCGTGACAGTTTGAACAAGATTGCTTTGCAATTTCTACTCCTTTCAAGCTCGGATCATTTAGGTTTCGTCCCTTGTCTGGGCTCACGCAGGCTACCAATAATGAGCTTAATAAAAAGGTTAAGAAGATATTAAATCTGAGTAGTAAGTTGTTCATTATGATGACTCCAATTTAAAATGCAAACCAGGCATATAAAAACGCCGAATTGTTATCTGAGGCGTTTCTGCTGCTATTTACATCGTAGTGCGTTGATGCCCCCAAATACTCTGTAAATAAGTTGTATTGAAGTCCGATGCGCATATTTTGCACAGGAAGCCAAAATATCTCTGGTGTCCAAAGGGTTGAGCTTGGGGAGCTGAGTGCGCTTGAGGCGTATGAGTAACCCGCTGGTGACAAACTTGTGTTGTAAGCGTTGTTGTCTGTGGAGCCTTTTACACTCTTGTAGGCTACATCTGCGCCGTATTGATTTCTATAAATATATGTTACTTTTGCATATAAGGAGTTGAGATAATTTGAGTTTGAATTGGTATTAGTGTCATCGTTGATATTTTCTCTAATGTATCTAAAGTGCGCAGTAACGGTATGTGGGTCAAGTAAATATTGATACTGTGCATCAACTCCCTGGTCTTGGTAGTGAGTAACAGGACCAAACTGGGGAAGTCCTGTATCTGCACTCATTTGATACAAGTTGGTGTTCATGCCAACCCAACCAAGCATTAAACTTTGGTCTTTCCATTCATGCGTAAAGGCCAGTCGCATGTACGGACTCACGCCTTGTGAATAAATTAATGGATTATTCTGATCGCCTAGTTTATAGCCTTGGCTTAGAAATTTCCAAAACCCTGTTGCAGTTTGATATCCAGTTAGCTCTAAATACACAGTTTTATTCCAATAAGCATATCCCCCAACCCCTGCCGCTTGGCTCGCCAAAGTTCCGTCCTCTAGTTTGGTCGTTATGGGTAAGCCAGCGAAGGCTGATGCCCCACCGTTTGAGGATGCGTATGGGTAACCCCAGGTAGCCGTACTATTCCAAACATCTTGGACGCCGGGACTGTTATGAACAGTTACCCCGAGGATAAGATCGTTGGTACTGTTGAGAAAACGGTTTGCATATCTTAGGTCTGTGTTATCTAAGCCAAGGTGACCGCGCCAATTTCCGGAATTGTCCTGATGATCGTAAACCGAGTATGTTATTTGTACAAAACCCCCCATGTTGTCAGTCAATTTTCCAGCGATAAAGACACTTCCAAAGTCTACTATTGGTATGTTATTTTGCGATGCAATAGTGCTACTGGTTGCGGGTGAAACATAATTTGCATCTACATTATTTCTGTTTCGAGTTAAATCGCTTACTAACATTCCTGAAAAAGGATTGCCTTGGCTTCCAATGGTGTACCCCGTTAACTTGAAAATACGACCATATGGGGTTAGTTCTGGAAACTGCCCTCCAGCGTGGCAAGCGACGCAACTTTGTCCCGTTTGCCGAGCAAATGTTGGCACAGCCTGGGAATGTCCCGCTATGCCTAAATAGAGAAATGCAAAAACGAGCAAGCATAGGTGGGGGAAGAGGAGTCTTCGTTTGTCTGTGTTTGAACACATTTCGACGGGTGCAGCATAATTACTATATTGCTTCATTTTTATCCCCTTAATATTTGACCCATGCTAAATGTTTGGTCATTACTTAGGATGATCTAAGTCATCCCTGGCACCTAAAAGTTAAATACATCTAGTATTGTTGATGTAGATCAAATACCATGAAAGTCATCAATGTGGCAAATTGTTGCCCGTCAGAAAAATGACTCACATTGCAGCTTTTTTTCTGTGAATCAAAAAATATTAATTTAATCAAAGAGTTAGCTACGTTGGGGACTTCTAAATTAACCGCAATTGCGCAATTGCATAAATGGCTCGAAAAATGCTATGTATTGGCGTGTCGTTCAAACTTCGAAAAGAGTTTTTGACTTAATTACTAAGAGTTCAAAGGGGTTTTATATGGAAATGCGTATCGGGTCAGGTAATGCTATGGCAATGCAGAGTAACTCGCTTAGCCCAGCAAATCAAAAGCAACAGCATGTCTCTAACTTGTTTTCTGCACTAGAGTCTGGTGATATGGCTAGTGCTCAAAAGTCCTACTCTGCTTTAGGATTAAGTGCAGGAACATCAACAACGAATTCCCCTTTGGCACAGATCGGAAAAGCATTGGAGTCGGGAGATTTATCAGGAGCCCAGCAAATTGCTAAGTCTATGAAGAGCACCCATTCTGGTTCTGCAACAGGCTCGGATACCCTGAAACCTACACAAAGCTCCTCCGCAAGTGTTGGGGACGTTACGGGCGAGGTATTGAGTCATCTTTCCTCTGCATCTTCAGTCCTAGGTTTGGGTAGGCTCATTAATACGCTGGTTTGATTAATTTGAAATCCTAGTTTCAACTAGTGCTCGCGCTAGCAAAGGGAAAAGATTCCCGGATAGCGATCATTTCAAATGAATTGGCCAATAAACGCGCCAAAGAGGATGACCAACCAGGGGGCCAACTTCAAGTGGTGGAGCATAAGGTAAAAGACAATTACAAACACAACATCCTTGATATTAAAGATTGTGTTGATCCACACGGGATTGTAAAAAGCTCCCATTAGGAGTCCCACGACCGAAGCATTCACACCAACCATAGACTTTTTAAGTAGTGAAATATTTTTGAATTCATTCCAAAAAGGGATGATACCGATCACCAGTAGGAATGAGGGTAGAAATATCGCAATCAATGCTATTGATCCGCCTAACCATCCCGATGGCGTTTGATTTGATACGGCGCCCAAATAGGCGGCAAAAGTAAATAACGGCCCAGGTACTGCCTGTGCAATTGCATAGCCGGCCAGAAATGTTTCGTTAGATACCCATCCGGAGGGAACAACTTGAGCTTGCAAAAGCGGGAGGACTACATGCCCACCTCCAAAGACCAGCGAGCCAGTTTGAAAGAAGTTTGCAAAAAGGTCAACCCAATAACTATTTGTCTCGTTTGCGATAAGGGGCAGAATTAAAATTGATGTGAAAAATATAGTGAGTAATATTAACCCAGTTTTTTTGTTCACAGTAATTGGTAGGTGTGATTCATAAAATGTTGTTTGTGTGTTGAGAATAAGTATTCCCATGACTGCACTGATTGCGATTACCGCCACTTGATTGAAGGAGCTAGGGATAACCAAAATGGTCGCTGCAGATATCAAGGCAATTAAGATTTTTTTAAACTCCGCACAGTGATTTCTAGCCATGCTCCAAATGGCTTGTGCTATAACCGCAGTTGCAACCAATTTAAGTCCGTGCAAGGTGCTCGTATGCAAATTCAAATCAAAGTGCGAAATACCTAGGCCCAAAGTAATCAGCGCTAAAGCAGAAGGGAGTGTGAACCCCAGCCACGCTGCAATCGATCCGCTAACTCCCGCACGCAGTAGTCCAATTGCCATACCCACTTGACTACTTGAGGGACCTGGTAAAAATTGGCATAAAGCTACTAGGTCAGAGTAAGTTTCAGATTCAAGCCATTTACGGTTTTCAACGAATTCCTTTTGAAAATACCCCAAATGAGCAATCGGTCCTCCAAATGAAGTGAGGCCTAATTTTAAAAAGACAAAAAATACTTCACTAATGATTGCACCTCAGAATAGATTAAATACTATAGATGATCCACTAGTTTAGCAGTTCATGTGCTGAGATTATTGTCAAATGAATTTTTTGTGGAGGTCGATAGATCTAAAATCAGGCACTGATTTATGATGAGGTGAGTTTTAGAAGGGGAATAGATTAGCTTAAGTTTGTCGAATCTATTCCCGGTTACCCTTATTTTATATTTTGCAATTGCAAAACTTTACTGTGCTTGCGCTTCAAAGGCTACATCAATACGTACCTCGTCTCCTACGTAAGGTACGTATTTCCCAGCATTAAATTCAGATCTTTTTATGATCGTAAATGCTGTGGCGCCAATTGCAGGCTTTTTGAGCATAGGGTGTTGTGAAGCTTGGAAAGCCGTAACCGTTAAAGTAACTGGCTTGGTGACTCCTTTAATTGTTAAGTTTCCATCAATGCTAGTGAGTTTTCCATCAGCGAAATTAACTTTTATTGATTTGAACGTTGCTTGTGGGAATTTGGCAGAATCAAGAAAGTCTTCGCCTTGAATATGTCCATTAAAGTCAGTTGAGCCTGTATTTACTGATTTGATGTCGATTGCGATATCAACAGAGCCCGTTTGCTTATCTGCATCGTACACAATGGTCCCAGTTGTTTTATCAAAACGACTTAATTGTGTTGAGAATCCAAAGTGTGAGTACGAAAAGCGAGGGAAAGTATGGCCCGCATCAATCGTATAGTTAACTGGAGCTGCAAAGGCTGATGCACTGAGACATGTTGCTAACGATAAAGCAAGTGCAAGACGGCTGGTTTTTTTCATGTGGATACTCCTAGGTTGATAAAAATGAAAGAATGAAGAAACTATTTATTTGAAACCGCTGAAATATTAAAGTTGATTTGAATATCGTTGGCAACAACATCAAATTTAGCCCATGAGCCTTCTCCTATTGTGAAGTCTGCCCTGTGCATGATTAAACTTCCTGAGAAAATTCCCAAATTTCCCTGATTTGTGTATTTGAGAGGAAATTTAACTTCCTTTGTTTGTCCCTTAATCATTAAATTACCTGTTACGTCGAACTGGTTTGTCGTAGTTGATTTGATTTGTGTTGCAGTGAATGTGGCTTTAGGAAATACTTTTGTATTGAACCAAGCTTTCCCTTGGGCTTCCTCGTCGGCAGGGCTACCGGTGTCTATGCTGGTTAGATCAATTTCAAATGTGGCCTTTGAGTTTTGAGGCTTGGTTGTATCAAATGCGATCTGAGCTATAAATTTTCTGAATTGCCCATCCATTCCTACGCCCATTTGTTTGTAGGTAAATCCAATCGTGCTTTTCTCACTTATGATTGATTTGTACTCCGTTGCCATAGCTAAGTTTCCGTCGGTGAAGCAGGCACACATTAACCATACTAAAGATGATTTATAAATTAAATTTTTAGACAATTTCGCTCCTTGTTTTAGAAAAAGAAAATTTAGGCAACATTCGAACTAAGATTTTGTCTTTGTCTATGAAATGATGTTTTAACGCTGCAAGTATGTGAGTGGAGATAACAGCTATAAAAACCCAGTTGAGAGCTTCATGTAGTTCTTGAAGTTGATTGCCTAGTAACTTATCCCTTGATAGAAGGTCGGGAATGGGCCAAAGGCCAAGCCAAACTGTTTGCACTCCTTTGGCAGAGCTCATCAGCCACCCGGACAGCGGAATGACAAGGCATAAAGCGTACAGAGCAAAGTGCCCTAAATGAGCCAATAACTTGATTCTTTTATCCATCTGTTCTGGTAGTGAAGGAGCAGGATGGAAAAAACGCCATGTTAGTCTTCCTATAGTTAGCAGGAAGACGAATACACCAGCCCATTTGTGCCAGGAAAAGTACTGTAGTTTCTCGGGCGACAATTCCATCTCGGTCATTGTGAATCCAATAATAAATAAGCCAAGAATTACAGTAGTTATAAGCCAATGAAAAATCTTGGCAATGGTTGTATATTGTGTGAACGGGGTATAGTGTTTGTTCATATTTATGTTACTGTGAGGGGCGTTCTGGAATGTATGTTTAATTCATCTTGTTTCATACTTCGAATGGTGCGTTTATCGGTCGGTGAGGATCTCAAGTCCTAAATGCATATGCATCCATCGCCAATACATAGTCACTAATTCCTCTGTAGAAAGCTTCGGCACGTGAATTCTTACCCGCTGCTCCTAGAGCAAAAAATAGGGGCAGTAAGTGTTCCTCCGTAGGGTGAACTCGCACGGCATCTTTGTTAATTCTTCTGTAGTTAATCAAAGATTCAATATCGCCGGCACTTAGCATTTCAAAAAGCCAATTCGCAAATTCATGAACATAGGCCGGCGTTGATCCACCTTGCATCATGATTTTTCTGTAATCGTCTAAATTATGGGTAAGGTTGCCGCTAGCGACAAGTAATATGCCCTCGTCTGTAAGTGCTGATAAAGCTGCCCCTAACCGATATGCATGCTGGGGGCCCTTATGCCCCTGAAGGGATAGGGGAACGATAGGTACATTCGCATCGGGGTACAGCTGCCTCAGGGGCATCCAAGCACCGTGATCGAGCCCGCGGTCTGGGTCGAGTAAACACTCAATTCCATTTTTTAGAAGAATTCCTTGCACCTCACCGGCTAATTCTGGGCAACCCGTTGCAGGATATTTGATTTGATAAATCCTCTCGTCAAAGCCGTAAAAGTCGTAAATCGTCTCAAATTGTTTTGAAGATCCAACCGTGGGCAGTGAGGTTTCCCAGTGAGGACTTATACAAAGTACTGCTCTGGGAGTTGGGAATTCTTTGGATATTCTGGACATAGCCGATCCCGCAGCCCCAGGGTCAAGCGCAAAAGTGGGGGCACCGTGGGGTACAAAAATGATCTTTTTGAGATTTGACATATTTCTTTCTTAGATCGGTGTGAACTATATTCCCTATATTGATATTAATAAAGTAGACAAATTGCAATTATTTGTTGCAAAATACAGGACAATGGATAAATTCAAATTAATGCAAACTTTTGTGAGAGTTGCCGAATTGGGTAGCTTTACAGCCGTGGCCAATCAACTTGGGGTGCCAAGATCTCTAATAACCCGTCAAATTGCAGCGCTAGAAAGTCAACTTGGGATCAAGTTGATGACACGGAGTACGCGGAGTCTTTCACTCACCACTGCAGGGGCGGCTTATTTAGAGAAGTGCAGGGTGATATTAAATTTAGTAGATGCGACAGAATCAAATTTATCCAAAGAGCAAATTGCGCCTAAAGGTCTGATACGAATTAGTCTGCCCCTCAGTTTTGGGTTAGAGAAGTTACTGCCGATATTGATGGAGTTTCTTAAGGAGAACACAGAAATAAATCTAGCAATGGATTTCTCCGATCGTCATTCCAATTTAATAGAGGAGGGACTAGACATCGCTGTTCGAATTACATCTCGTCTTGATTCGACTGATATTGTTCGAAAACTAGGCGTGTGTAAGCTATTAACTGTCGCTAGTCGGCAATACCTAGCAAAGCATGGAACCCCCTCAAGTCCAGTTGAGCTGAGTCATCACGAGTGTCTCGATTATTCCTTGCAACCTTTCATATCCTCATGGAGTTATTTTGTGAATGGCGAGCTAGCTGATGTAGCTATTCAAGGACGTTTAGTCGCAAACAATGGAGATGCACTTGCACTAGCGGCCTCCAAAGGTCTGGGCATAGTAAGACAACCTGACTTCATTGTTGAGCACTACATTCAGGAGGGACGTTTAGTTCCTATATTGCTAGATTTTGAAATGCCCGAACTAGGGATTTACGCAGTGTTACCAAGTAACCGGTACATACCGCACAGAATCGCGGTGCTCATGGAATTTATTTCTAAATCATTAAAGCATTAAGATTATTTTTAGTTCTTGTGCCATTTGTCGAGGTTGTTTAAGCTGCTTAGCCGTACGCACCAAAAAAATAGAATGCGCACCTTTTGCGAGCATTTGAAGATTTGAAAAACCGATAAACTTTAAATTATTCACTAAATACGTACTAAAGAGGTGATTTATAGCTTCGAAAATGGTTCGAACTAATCTGGCATGCGCTTTGCACTTACATATTAAATCTACTTTTCATAATTAATATGGCCAACCTTTTTAAGCCCTTCGGTTCCAGTAGCGACAAAAGACACGATGCGTACGATGAATCGCGCCCTTTGTTGATGAATTGTTCCTGCGGTAAAACCCATTCAAATGAGGCCTCTGGGCCGTGTGGTGAACCCTCGCTCCCCAGCGCACTGCAGACCAACTCAATTCAATCGATAGAGCAGAGTTCGAGTGAATTCATGGAGGCTGCTTTTATTAAGGCACTATTTCCAGTTGATTCTGTTCGCAGGGGCTTCCTAAAGTCTGTAGGAGTAAATACCGCAAGAGCAGCAATAAGTTCCGTATTACCTCTAAGTGCCTTGCAAGCGATGGCCGAAGAAAGGGGGTCTAATGAAAAGAAAGATTTGAAAATAGGATTTATTGCTATCACTTGCGCCAGTCCACTCATCATGGCTGAACCTCTGGGCTTTTACCGCAAAGAGGGACTGAATGTCCAATTAATGAAGACTGCAGGTTGGGCATTGATTCGTGACAAAATGATTAACAAGGAGCATGACGCAAGTCATTTCCTGTCGCCAATGCCTTTGGCAATGAGTATGGGGTTGGGGAGCAATCAGATTGCGATGAATGTAGCCAGCATTCAAAACACAAACGGACAAGCAATAACCCTCCATCTTAAGCATAAAAATTTAAGAGATCCACGGCAATGGAAAGGTTTTAAATTTGCTGTGCCCTTTGAATATAGTATGCACAATTTTTTGCTTCGTTACTATTTGGCTGAAAATGGGGTAAATCCAGACACGGATGTTCAGATTCGAGTAACACCACCGCCTGAGATGGTTGCGAATTTGAGGGCTGGAAATATCGATGGATTTCTGGGGCCAGATCCATTCAATCAAAGAGCTGTATACGATGAGGTTGGCTTTATTCATATGCTCTCTAAGGAAATATGGGATGGACATCCCTGTTGCGCATTCGGGATGAGCGATGAATTTATCAAGCAAAATCCAAATACATTTGCATCCCTGTACCGAGCTGTGTTAACAGCAAGTTACATGGCCAATCAAGATAAGGACAGAGAGCTTATTGCGAAAGTCATCAGTCCAGCGCAGTATTTAAATCAGCCCGAAACTGTTCTTACACAAGTTCTAACTGGTAAATTTGCAGATGGTTTAGGAGGAGTTAAAAGCGTGCCTGACCGTGCTGGGTTCGATCCCGTTCCATGGCAGAGCATGGCGGTTTGGATGCTAACGCAAATGAAACGATGGGGGTATGTAAAAGGCGACGTCAATTACAAACAAATAGCCGAGAAAGTATTCTTATTAACTGATGCTAAAAAATATATGGCTCAGGCAGGTTTTAAACCTCCCGAGGGTGCATATAAGAAGTTTAAAATTATGGGTAAAGAGTTTGATCCTTCAAAAGCTGAAGAATACGTTAATAGCTTCTCTATATCCAAAAAAGCATAGCGCGTATGAAATCCCTTCAAATGAAGGCGAATGTTTTATCAGTATTAATATTCGCTATTTTCATATTCCTTTGGTATGTCAGTACGCTCTCCCAAAGTGCTAGCACTTCAGCCCTAATTGGCATGACTGCAGAGCAAATTGAATATCAAAAGCTAATGGGCAAAGATGTCAATGTACAAAAGAGTACAGGATTTCCCTCTCCATTACAAATGGCTAAAGCAGCAGGTCATCAGTTATCAGATCCTTTTTATGACAACGGCCCTAATGACAAAGGAATAGCCATTCAATTGGGATACTCGTTGCTTAGGGTGGGGCTAGGATTTTTCTTAGCTTCTTTGGTTGCAATACCCTTTGGATTTTTAATAGGAATGAGTCCATTGCTCTTCAAAGCATTCAATCCGTTTATACAAATCCTAAAACCAATAAGCCCTTTGGCATGGATGCCCCTCGCACTCTACACTATAAAGGACTCTTCACTTTCTGGTATTTTCGTCATATTTATTTGTTCCGTATGGCCCATGCTAATTAACACAGCCTTCGGAGTTTCCTCAGTTAAAAAGGAATGGTTAAATGTTGCCAGTACGCTTGAGGTTAGCCCTTTGCGAAAAGCATTTTTGGTGATATTGCCTGCTGCAGCGCCTACTATATTAACTGGAATGAGAATTAGTATGGGGATTGCCTGGCTTGTTATCGTAGCCGCTGAGATGCTTGTGGGCGGAACGGGCATTGGATATTTTCTTTGGAACGAATGGAATAATTTATCTTTGACAAGTGTTATCTTCTCAGTACTTCTCATTGGCATTGTTGGCATGTTATTGGATAACTGTTTTGCTCGATTACAAAAGTGGGTAACTTATGTCGAGTGATCGCAACGCCAATTTAAATACAAAGCGCAAGCCCAAGACGGAGAGCCAAGACCTTTTAGCAATAAATTCTGCATCCCATATTAAATCTGCAGGGCATTTTCTTCAAGTTCAGAGTTTATCAAAGCACTATTCAAAAGATAAGCCAATATTTACTGACGTCAACTTCAATATTGAGAAGGGGGAATTCGTCTGTATTATTGGACATTCTGGTTGTGGCAAGACAACTATTTTGAATGTTCTTGCTGGTCTGGATACAGCATCTGCGGGTTATGTCATCATGGATGGCAAGGAGGTTAAAGGCCCGAGTCTTGAGCGCGGGGTTGTGTTTCAAAGTCACGCCCTTATGCCCTGGTTCACAGTTCGTCAAAATATAGCCTTTGCAGTTCAGTCGCGTTGGCCGGACTGGATTGAAAGAGACGTAAATCAACATGTTGAAAAATTTGTTGACATGGTGGGCTTGTCCCATTCACTCGAAAAAAAGCCTTCTGAGTTATCAGGAGGTATGAAACAAAGAGTTGGAATAGCAAGGGCGTTTTCGATTCAACCCAAAATGTTGCTTTTGGATGAGCCCTTTGGCGCATTAGATGCATTGACTCGAGGGACAATTCAAGATGAGTTAATGGGCATCGTGAGGGGTACGCAGCAGACTGTTTTTATGATTACACATGATGTGGATGAGGCCATTTTGCTTGCAGATAAGATCATACTCATGAAAAATGCTGTAGCCAGTGATAAGGCGTATATCCCTGGTGGCATCACACAAATTTTAAATAATCCCTTACCCTTAAACAGAAAACGCGCAGATTTGCATCATTTAGCGGGATATTATGATTTCAGAAATCATATTGTAGATTTTTTAATTGGCATTCACAAAAATTTGGAATAATTATCAAAGGAGCTCATCATGAATCGATTAATGGTTACAGAGAAAATCATTTCTACAAAAGTATCAAAAGGCATCAAGTGGGAGGACGTAGCAAAAAAAGTGGGGGAGTCTAAAGAATGGACCACTGCACTTTGTTTAGGCCAGATGACTGCTACCTCTGCTCAGGCCAAAGTTGTTGGTAAGATCTTTGGTCTAAATGCTGAGGAACAAAAATGGTTAATGGTTGTTCCCTACAAGGGATCTTTGCCAACGTCCGTTCCAACTGATCCTTTGATTTATCGTTGGTATGAAATAGTGAATGTTTACGGAACTACGATAAAAGAACTTATTCATGAAGAGTTTGGGGACGGGATCATGAGTGCAATTGATTTCAGTATGGATATTGAGCGCCAACCAGATCCCAAAGGGGACCGCGTCAATGTTGTACTGTCCGGTAAATTCCTACCCTACAAAACCTACTAAAGAGAACTTTTCTTTTCAGTATATTTTTTAAATTGCTTTTTGATCTTTAAAAGATTGAATTTCATTAGAGGAATAACCCAGTGAAGTTAAAACTTCCTGGGTATGTTGCCCAAGCTCTGGGGCAACCCTGGTGACAGCAGATGGCGTTCTTGATAGCTTCACACCCTGGTTAAGTAGAGTTACAGATCCAAGCTTGGGATGGTCCATGGTCACACTAATATTTTGGGCCTTCACTTGTGGATCTTCAAACACCTCTTGGACGTTGTATATGGGTGCGCAAGGCACTCCGTATTCATTTAAACGGGTAACCCAGTGGTCTTTTGAATTAGTGAGAAATACATGACCTAAAACTTCATTCAAGGAGGTTCTGTTTATCACTCTGTCTTGCTCCATTACAAATCGGCTATCATTTTTAAGTTCCGGCTTTTCAATAGCCTCACAAAACTTTAACCACATGGGCTCTCCCGAGCAAGCTACATTGATATAACCATTTGCGCATTTATAACAAGATGTTGGCATACTGGTTGGGTGATCGTTTCCGACTTGCTCTGGTATTTTTCCAGTCATTAAATATTTAACAGCCTGAAAGTCCATGAGTGAGATACCCGCCTGAATTAATGAGCTTTGAACCCATTGTCCTTCCCCCGATAACTCGCGCTCAAGTAGAGCAGTCATAATTCCTAGAGCGCTCAAGTATCCCGCTGTCATATCCGTAACTGCAGCGCCAACCCTCATAGGACCCCTACCAGGCTCTCCTGTTACTGACATAAGTCCACTTAAGCCCTGTGCTGTTTGATCGAATAAGGGTCTTTTACTATATGGACCAGTTTGTCCAAATCCCGAGATGGAAGCCAATATTATCTTTGGATTTATAGATTTGAGCTTTACATAATCAATCCCAAGGCGGTCTTTGACATCGGGCCTGAAGTTTTCAACTACTACATCAGCGGTTTCGACGAGTTTATAAAAGATCGCTTTTGCCGATTCTGTTTTGAGATCAAGGGTGATTGAGCGAGTATTTCTATGCAGATTTTGCATATCAAATCCAAGACGTCCGCCAGCCATTAGCATGCCCTCACCTAAATGAGGGGGGGACTCTATGCGGATGACATCTGCGCCAAAATCAGCAAATTGTTTAACGCAAGTGGGTCCTGCGCGAGCCCGAGTTAAATCAAGGACACGAAATCTAGAGAGTGCGTTTGGTGACATTTTGTTACAAGTTAATTGTGTTGTTGATTCAAAACCGAATAAATTGTATTAATAAAATTGCATATCGCTAGGATATTGAACATGGCAATTTGTAACCAATTGAATTTGCTTTGCGATAAGCATGATTTTTTCGTCATCTCCAGTGCGACCACCTACCTGAAGTCCTATGGGGAGACCGTTACTACCAAATCCCATCGGGATCGATATCCCACACATATCTAGTAGATTAAGGAGTCTTGTATACCTAACGGGGGGTCGATCGTGATTGACCTGATCGATAGGAATGGCTGTGCACATAGAGGAGGGAGTAATGAATGCGTCTAAATGAACAGTGGCCTGCGCAAACTCATGCTTCATTGAATCTTGATCTCTCAGAGCCTGAACATATTCGGTACCAGGAATGAGCGTGCCCGCAATTAATCTAGGACGTACGGAACTATCGACGGGTTTACTTAGATCTTTGGCTAATTCTCCGTACTCAAGTGCCGC
The DNA here is from genome assembly GCA_903830725.1 of uncultured Burkholderiales bacterium. Taxonomy (GTDB): domain Bacteria; phylum Pseudomonadota; class Gammaproteobacteria; order Burkholderiales; family Burkholderiaceae_C; genus Limnohabitans. The sequence continues at coordinate 13,350 of CAIKVH010000120.1, forward strand.
CTCAGTCAGCATAATGGCTGATGAAACTTTGGCAACTGTCTCAAACGTAAAGGGCATCTTAAAAGTCTCAATGCTTACCCCAAGTCCGCTAAGTAATGATATGAAATCCTCATAGGTTGAGATGACGTCGGGTTGGACTCCCTTTAAGTCGGCTGCGCTTATTCTGCCCAGTCGAATTTGATGCATTGAATATTTGTCAGGTTGATCTTTTATATTCAATTGATTCTCAGTTTGGCTGAGAATCTTAAAGAGGTCAATCAAGGGATCCGCATCTTTGGCGAACATACCCACAGTATCTAATGATCTGCTTAAGGGGGCTATGCCCTTCGTACCAATTCTCTTGACCGAAGTTTTCATGCCCGTGATAGAACAAAACGATGCTGGAATTCGTATGGATCCACCTGTGTCTGTTCCAATCGATAAGGGCACCATTCCGCTCGCAACAGCAACAGCGGAACCACTGCTAGATCCACCCGGAGTTAAGTGCTGCTTTAGATTCCAAGGATTTTTTGGTGTTCCCATATGCTCATTGTTTCCCCACGCTCCAAAAGCAAATTGAACAGTATGTGTTTTCCCGATAACAATCAATCCTGCATTACGCAATAAATCAATAACATGAGCAGATTCACTGGCAATAGAACTAAAGAGCGGGGATCCCGCAGTCGTTACCCTTCCTTTTATATCAATCAGATCTTTGACTGCAATGGGTATCCCGTGCAGGGGACTCAAGAGTGTTCCGTTCCTGCGCATAGCATCTAAGGTTTTTGCTTCCTCTAATGCCTCTTTGTCGTAGACCTCTATAAATGCCTTGAGAAGAGGATCCAATTTCCTGATTTTTTCAAGGTATTTGCTAACAATAGCTTCAGACGAGATTGAGCCACTCTCAAGCGCCCTTTGCAATGCCAATACATTGGTAAATTCGGACATTGAGCTGATTAATTGTTACTTCTGAGGTGGATTGAAGTTTTGTCCGCCGTCGACATTGATGACAGTTCCACTTAAATAGCCACATAAATCTGAGCACCCAAATACAGCGAGATGAGCGATCTCTGATGGCTCAGCCATTCGTCCAAAGGGTAGAGCGGTGGTCAACTCCATCCACCTGCTCGCATCTCCCAACTTGTCTGTGGCAGTCTTTTTAAGCATGGTCTCCATTCTGTCACTCTTTGTTGCTGAAGGATTTATACCAAATACTCTTACACCAGAACGCACGCTAGCACCTCCGATAGCTTGCGTAAAAGCAATCAGTGCACTGTTTGCTGCTGCACCACAGATATATTCGTAACGAGGAGCGATACCTGCCATACCAATGATGTTACAAATGACACCATTTTTCTTTTCTTGCATATTTTTTAAATAAAGTCTCGTTAGGTTAATGTATCCAAAGACTTTCAATTCCCAAGAAGCTCGCCACTTCTCTTCATCTATTTCAAATATGTTTCCACCAGGAATGGCACCTGCATTGTTGATCAATATATCAATATTAGGAAATTTCTTATATAAAGCGTTACAGTCGCTCGACTTTGACAAATCTAATGCCTCTGTCTTTATATGTTCAGATTTAAAGCCTGTGCTTGTCAGATGACTTAGTGCCTTTTCAAGGTTGCCGGCGTCTCTTGAAGTAATGATGATACTCGCGCCCTCCGCTAAGAAGGATTCCGCTATAGACAACCCTATCCCCTTAGATCCACCGGTGATGAGTACAGTTTTATTTTTTAAATTTAAATTCATATTAGTTAAGTAAATTTTTTTTGTCAGATGTGTCTAGCTTGGAACCTGCGAGTTGTACCAGTCGAAAATTTTCTCCCCGTTCATGAAGCATACGCCGGGTGTTTTTTGAAGAAGGTCTAGCATACGCTCAAAACTGTTGAACCTGTGGGGTACGCCAATCAAATGGGGATGTAGACCGAGTGCAAGAACCCTAGGATGTTTGAGTGACTCTCTTTTAAAGAGTTCAAGGGTGTTTTTTAGTCTTAAATACATTTCCTCTGAGGAATGTTTTTCTACAGCATAAATGATCGAGTCGTTTACTTCCAGGTTATACGGCAACGCTAATAGGGGACCGTTTTCTGTTGTCATCCAACTGGGGACATCATCGATTACCCAGTCGCAAACATATTTAATGCCCTGCTTGACCAGAAACTCAGGAGTTGAATGTGACTCCCTTAGCCCAGGACTTAGCCAACCTTTGGGGCGATAACCGGTGAATTTTTGAATCATCTCCAGGCTACCTGCAATTAAATCTTCTTCTGCGTTCGCCTGGTTTAAGGTCTTTTGATGAATCCCGTGACCAATAAACTCCCAGCCTGCAGCGTGCATTGCCTCTGCGGCTCTTGGATATGCTTGAATTACGCCGGCATTAAAGCTGGTAGATGCTGGCAAACCTCTGCTTTGAATCGCCTCAATAATCCGAGGTAACCCGGCCCTCATCCCGTAGTCAACCCAACTAAAGTTTGGAATATCTGGGATGGTTTCTTTTCCGTGAGGCGGTGTGATGATAGTTCTTGGCATGGCAGCGTCAAACTGCCAATGCTCAACATTCACCACCAGGTGAACAATAATAGATCCTTCAACTGGCGGTTTAAGCTGAGGTCCTTCGTTGGAGAAGCGGTAGGGTACTCTTGGATTAGCCATGAGAGCTCCGTATCATTTGTAGTATCTCAAGACGAAGTGTTCTAAAGATCTCGGAGGAGGTGTCCTCAATTTTTCTTGGACGATCTAGGGGGACATTTATCTTTTACGTCACTTGTCCGCGCAGGTCGAATTGTTACCGACATTTTCTACCTAGTTCTCTTCAGGCTTCACTAGTGGAAAGAGA
>CAIKVH010000121.1 GCA_903830725.1 uncultured Burkholderiales bacterium
AGTTGAGCAGTTGAGCAGTTGAGCAGTTGAGCAGTTGAGCAGTTGAGCAGTTGAGCAGTTGAGCAGTTGAGCAGTTGAGCAGTTGAGCAGTTGAGCAGTTGAGCAGTTGAGCAGTTGAGCAGTTGAGCAATTCAATCAGTCTGTATTGTAATCATCCCGCTTTAACTGACTTAACCACGTCAATTAAGGGCTTAGAAGTAGAATGACCATAAATACCAAATAGACCTTGAGAACGAATTGACTCAGAATCCCGGCCCAAACACCAACCCAAATAACAACTCTAATCCGGTAGAGAAATCCAACTCTATTACTTTTGGCTATTCTGGTACCGAGGACCGAATCTGGGTTCGCATGCTTTTGATCAGCAAAGGCGAGGTTCGGTTTTGGATTAGTCGCAGACTAACCAAAGCTGTCTACGACGGGATGGCTGGTTTATTACAGAAGTCTAAAGTAATCGAGGGCAAAGAGTTAGATTCAGAAGCGCTGGAGCAACATTTAAAGGCTGAGTTCTTTGAACTCTCCCTCAGCACCTTTGATCCAGCACCTCCGCCCCCGACTTCCTCCCCAAACCAAACTCCGTCTAACAGCGATAGTCCTAATGCCTCCGAGTTCATTGGACTTTGTCACTCTGTGACGTTGACCTCTGGGGACAAATGGTTGATGAGTTTTACGACCAAAGGGGTCGACTATCAACTGGTGCTTGAGAGACGTTCGATGCTGAAGGTATTTATTGGACTCTTAAAAACCAGTGCAAACGCGGGTTGGGATGTTCCTAAAACGCATTCGTGGATCTATTATTAGATCCATCAAATCCATCAAATGCATCAATTACAAACCTTAAACCCCTATGCGGTTTTGACTGCCTCTAAATCCCGGTTGATTCGTCGGTTGTACTCACCCCAAGAAACTCCAGCGTTGTAAAGCCTAGATGCGTTCTTTCTTTTTAGGATCCTGTATTTCTTTAAAGACTCAGCCGTTTTAACTGAAATATTGCCAGCCTCATATAGGTGTATGGCGTGAATGAGTATTTCGTCTTGTGCACGCAAGAAATCAATTAAAACGGATTTCATCTCATCGGTAATTTTCTTCTCGTTTGCTAAATACTCACCCGGCACGGTTAGGTTAACTGCAGAGGGGGTAAGCGTGAGAATTTCCTTGAAAAGAGGATTTTCAGCTAAACTTTTGAGTCTTTGTGCCTGAAGTAGGGAGAGCTTGGGGAGTTCTGTAGCAGGTATGGATTGGTTTGGAATGCCCCTGTGCTCATAGTCAAGATAGAGGTCTAGCCTTTGAATAATAACTTTTTTAGCAGTTGCTCCATCAGAGGTACTGACTGCATCTTTAGCGCCTCCCTTATCCTTTAAGGTGAGTTTGGATTTAGTCGAACTGGTTTTAGCGGTTACAGTTTTAGTAGCCTGTTCATCTACTTTGTTATTCTTCTCCTCCTCAGTAGAGGGCAGCTCTACTGTTTTCTTTGCTTTTGCGACCTTCACCTTAACGTCAGGCGTTTTGGGTGTTCCGCTAGATTTACTGGTTTTTTTGGCCTTTGAGGTAGCCGCTGGTTTGCTTGAAGCCATGAGAAAGGTTACTCCGCTTAAAATTTAAAATAATTTCTTGCCAGAAGGGGCAATATTAACAAATTGGATGGGTATCGAAAGTTGGTAGCCTTTGCCCCTAACGACTTTAATTAAAGAAATGGGATCTGTGAATTGACCTATTTTTTTTCTAAGTCGACTGATCAAAACTTCCATTTTGCTCTTATTGGTCTCATTCGTGTCGTTTGGATCCCCCAAGTAGTGAAACATATCTTCATGGGAGATGTAACGACCATGGAGCACAAACTCTTTGAGTAAAAGAGCCTCGGAGCTTGTCAGTCCAATAGCTTGTGAGTTGGGTGTTTTGAGTTCATTGGCTTGAGTGTCAAGCAACCACATCGGTTCAGGTTCGGATATCGTAAGTCTGCTTTTAAGGGTATTGATGACGCTAATTAACTCATCCGTGTTGGTGGGTTTGGTTAGATAGACATCTGCCCCAGCTGTATACCCCTCGTTTCTCTCAGAGGGCCTAACCCGAGCGGACAGCATAATGATGCCAATCTTTGGCAAAGACTCCCTAAGGCGTCTACAAATTGAGACGCCGTCTTCACCCGGCAGATTCAAATCCAAGATGATGACAGAAGGCATGAAGGTTTCAAGCGCAATGTTTAACTCCTCACCGTCTCCAACCGTCTTGACATAGAAATTGTCCTCACGAAGAAAGTCAGCCAACTCATTTCTAAGCCTGACGTTGTCTTCAACAATCAAAAGTGGAAATTTTTTAGTATCTAGCATGATTAAATTAATGATAATTCCAGTTGAAAGGAAATTTCATCTTTTTGGATGAGCATGTTGATGTTTGAATTAATGTACGTGGCCAATTGCTGGGACAACCATAGACCAAGACCACTGCCAGCAAACTGCTTGGCCGATTCAGATCGGTAGTACCTGGAGAAAACCCGCTCCGGATCTGGAGATCCCACAGTACCAATTTGATTCGTTACCTTGAACAACAATCTACCGTTTGCATCTGTTGAGGACGTCATACTGTGTGTTGCAAACTTGATGACGGAACCCTCTTTGGCGTATTTAATGGCGTTCGTTAGTAAATTGAGGATGATGGTTCTAAGTATGACGTAGTCAGTGTTAATTCTGGGGTTGTAACTTACTTCAAAATCAACTAGGCTGGAGTTAATCGATTTTTTAAGATCCTCGACGAGCATGCCTAAAGTAAACTCGATGGGGTCAACTGCAATGGTTTGATTCTCAATATCGATGACTTGAAGGCATTTGTTAAAAATCTGGTTGATCTCGTTTGTTGACGCGCTGATGTTGTCAATTCTTTTTTGCTCGGGACTGTTCTCACTGATGTGTCTTTTGAGAGAGCTAGAGGCAATTTGAATCGTAGACAAGGGTGTTTTGATCTCATGAACCAACATGGTAATGAAGTTCTCGTAAAGTACCCTGCGCTGTATTTCAGCGGTACTAATTTTTTCTTGTAACGTTTTCTCGGAGGAGATTGCAATTAGTTTTTCTTCGTTTTCTTTCTCAAGTACCCACAAAATAGTCCCAAATATAAAGGGGACAAGAACGAGCCGGGTTAGTTGAAAGAGTTGAGTGTCAATTGATTGAATGCCAGAAAGCCCAAGAATATTAAGGATTGCAAAAATGCCCATTAAGCTCATCGAGATAAATATGCTCGCAACAATGAGTTGACTTTTCCTGTATTGGGGGATGTATACCGACAAAGTGTAGACATAAAAAAATGAAAAAATGAGTCCTGTGAATGCTAGAAATTTTAATGCTGGCACAGCATCGTAGAACGTACCTATAAAATCCAAACCAAATAAAACGATCATTATTTTCCTGCCATTTGCAAGAACTTTGCCACTGATGCCCAAGTACTCAATGCCAAAGCTGATGAAGAGCAAAGAGCAAAGCGTGTTGACCACAATGAGATGTATCATTTGATTTTCAATTTCTACATTTATCCCAAACAATATCTTGGATAAATTAAAACCTTGAATGAGTAAATACAAGATGAGTGTGCTGCTCAGTGTGAAGAAGTATGAGGTGTAAATGTTGGATTTGTAGTGCACAGACAAAGCCAATAATATGAATATAAGGGGGATAAGTGCAAGAATGATTCCTCCTAAAACGAATTCTTGATTCAGTAAGCCATCAACGCTCGCGTCTGCATTGGCGATTTTTAATTTTGCTTGTAATGCAAAATCACTTTTTAATTTCAACAGGAATACTTGCGGTGTATCTGAGTTGCCTAGCTCAAAATTATTGAGACGTGCGAATTTGGAGAAGAAAGAAAAATTCTTTCTCTCGCTTTGGATCGGTATACGTTCAAAGCTTGCTGCGCTTTGCGTTGTATTTTCGGATGAGTCGGGGGCAAGCGCTGGCTCCATGACCCGGTACAACTCAATGTTATCAAGGCGGGGTGGCCAAACAGTTAAATACTGTTTTTCATTGTTTTGAGACGGCGGGATTTTGATCTTCAACCATAAAGCAGATTTACTTAAGCCTGCGTTGGGACGTTCATTGGACGGTATGTATTTCTGATCGAGAGCCTCATTAGCCGTTAGTTGACCGGATTTGTCCTCGAAGGAAGCAATCGATACCCGTTTGTCAGAGGTCGTTTGGGCGGCAACCGTGTTCAAGGACCAACCAAATTGCGTAAACAGCGCAACTAAAACAATGCAAGACTTTATGATGTTCATTAAGAATTTTTTAAGTTGCCAATATAGCTATCAATATTAGGCTTTAAGTATCCATAATGTATCTTCAATTCAGATCAAAATAAAGTTTAAGTTACATATAAAAATAAGCGGCAATTAAGCGTTTTGAGTTTTTTAAAATGGGTTGCCAGATTAGTGTTCCTATACTCTAGGATATTAATTATTTAGGATTACAAAGATTGCCTCTTTGCAATCCTGGCAATACTGCAGAGTATTGGGACCTCAAGGGAGCAGTTGTTTTTTCTTCTTTCTGTCAAGCTAATGAAAGGATTCGCGGGGGAGGGGCTATATTATGGTTTGCTAAGCTAGAGGAGTTGTGTCCTTCAGAAGTTTTGATGCATTCCAACAAAGACGCAAAATCAATTCTATAGTTACCTAAATGCAAATTACTGGATTTTTGGATGAATGAGCCGGACTTTAAAAAGCGAAAGGTAGGGACTGAGGTTCGGCTGAAGAGCCGTCTCAATCCGCTTAAGCTCGTCCAGGAAAATCCTGCTAAGGCGTTCCTCACTACTGCAGGGATATTGTTTCTCATTAAAAGCTTTTACTTCTCTCAAAATGATTCTGTAAAAGATATTGTCAAAGAAACCTCTGAAAAAGATCCAACTGACCAAAGCAACCGTTTCCCGGGGCTTGCCGATTTAGTCAAGCCCGGCAGCACCCCTACTCGACTCGGCGCACTCTCCAAGACTGATGGGACTGACTCAATTGATTTGTCAAGATTTGCGCAGTTAAATCATGGCCTAAATCTTAATTCCTCTGAATTCCAAACCGGCGTCACCAATATCTTGCCGAATGCAAGTGCCAACTCTTTTGACGGGCTAAGTAGCGCAAAGTCTGATTTCCTGAATAAGGACGGTGTGAGGGGCGGGCATTCAAGTCCGCATTGGGTTGCTCAAACGGGGGATGCAAGTTTAAACAACGATTTCACCGTCAATTTGGGGGAGCTCGCACTACCTGAAGGTGCAAATGGGGTTGACCTCATTCAATTTGCAATTCCGAGGTTTATTCTTCCCGCTCCCGTTGCGGCTGGAATTGGTGAAACATTATCAGATGGCCTACTCGCCTTGCTCGGTCTGCTCGGCGGAAGAACAGCCGCCGGCTTTGTGGGCAGCGCTGTGGGGAGTTCTGGGCTTGGGGGACTGGTTATCGACGGATATATCTCTGGCGCGCAGGTCTACAGAGACGACGGCAACGGCAATCCTCTTGGCGGCGTAGTGCGCGTCACGGACGCTTCAGGTCATTATGCGGCTCTTCCTAATGGGTCGGGAAAGATCGTTGTTGTTGCAACAGTAACTTCAATCGACACATCCACAGGGCAGCCCTTCACAAGTGCACTAACTCTTGAGGCGCCAAATGGCTCGACCGTTGTCAATCCAATTACTACACTCATTCAGGCAAGTGTTGACAGTGGCAATACGCTAGCGGCTGCTACAACAGCGGTGATGACCGGACTTGGGTTGCCTAGCACGATCAACTATCTATCCTATGACCCAATTGCGACGTTTAACTCTTCTTCGGGAGCGAGTCAAACCGCTGCATTTCAAATCCAAAAGATTGCAACTCAGGTTGCTAATTTAATTATTACTGCATCGGCCGATTACTCGCTCAATAACCCGACCTCTGGTTACACAACAGCTCAGTACTCGGCTGCGGTTGTTCAAAACCTAACCAAAGCTGTGATGTCATCGAGCACGACGGTTGATTTAACCGATTCAACAACGCTTGGTCATATTTTAACGAGTGTGCACGGCGGAACGGCGGTTGACGCAGATGCATTAACTCTCATAAAAAGTGCCAATACCATTATTGGGACAACCCTGCAAAGCTTGTATGACGTTCAAACCGTTATACAGGGTGATGTCGTGCAATTGGCCAGTTCAAGTTCAGCAAATGCAAGCTCTGCCTTCGCGGCAATTAATAGTTTAGTGACCTCGGTCCAAAGTGGAATTCAGGTACTGAATGTTGGTTTCACACCCGGTGAGAACACAAGCACGGTTGTCAATAGTTTTAGCACAGAGGTGAATAATCCTGTGTTCAGAGTGACGCTAAAGGGGCTCAACAACATCAAGACCGGTAACATCGTCACGATCTCTGATTCAAAGGACTCACTAGCTGTTGCCCATGTAGTAAGTTCTGCAGACATAGCAGCTGGTTATGTGGATATTGAATTAGATAACATGCCTAAGAACAGCGGGGTTTTTATATCAGCCGTTGTTGAGGATTCGGCCCTCAATCAAATAGCCAAGGGATTTTTTAATTTCACAAAAACGACCTCTTATGCCCCGGCGATAGCTCCCGCAACTTCGACGCCCGAGAGTGCCGTAACCGTAGAGAGCGCAAGCGGTGCGGTGAAGGTCACTGCAGAGGCAGGCTCAAGTGTTGCAGTAACTTTTACGGATGGATCAGGACACACTGTTACAAAAACGGTAACGGGTAACGGTACAACACCTGTTGCGGTTGTCTTGGCAGCTGGGGATATTGGCAACAATGGATCGACTCTGCGTGATGGCACTATTACCGTCACCGCTGTTGCAACGGATGCGTCCGGTAGTCCAAGCGCAACTGGCAGCAAGACATTTACATTAGACACGATTGCCCCAGGTGCACCAGCAATTACATCAACTAGCACTCCTGAGAATGCTTTAACGGTTGAGGGAGTAAACGGTGCGGTGCAATTAACTGCAGAAGCAGGCTCAAGTGTTGTAGTGACGTTCGTTGATGCTCAG
>CAIKVH010000122.1 GCA_903830725.1 uncultured Burkholderiales bacterium
CTAAATAACCGACCTAGAAAGAGATTAGGATTTAAGACACCCAACCAGGTGTTTCATGAATCTCTAAACCGTGTTGCACTTCATACTTGAATCTACGTTTTTTAAAAAAGTGCTTAGATAAATCATTAGACGTTAGCGCTGATTTCAGGAGTGAATCATTTGACTGGTAATGTGCCTAAAAAAAAATCCAAAGTTAAATCGGAGAATGCTGGGCAGCGCATTATCAAAAAATATCCTAATAGAAGGCTTTATGACACCTTGACCTCCGCTTATGTGACACTTACGGAGGTTAAAAGATTGGTGATTGAGGGCGTTGACTTGAGAGTTGTAGACGCTAAAACTCAGGAGGACTTAACGCGAAGCATTCTTTTACAAATACTGCTAGAGGAAGAAACATGTGGAGCTCCCATGTTTTCAGAGTCCGCGCTGATCAACATTATCCGTTTTTATGGTCAGTTAATGCAGGGTTTTATGGGGGATTACCTAGAGAAGAATATGCAATCGTTTATGGATTTGCAGACCGAGATGGCTGGACAGCAACCGCCGCCAACTCCGGAAGTTTGGCAAAAATTGATCACAATGAAATCCCCTGTAATGCAATCCCTGGTGCAAAGTTATGCTGAAAAATCTCGCGAAGCATTTCAAAAAATGCAGGAACAGATGGATCAACAAACTTTGCAACTCCTTGAGTCTTTGCGAATTAAGCCACCTAAATAATTAATGTTCACCTAATTAAAAGGGTCTTTGGTAACTCGGCAATATCCTGAGACAATAGAGGTTATGAACACTGCGCAAACTAGCAACCCGACCCAACCCACCAAAGTACCCCAAGTAGGCTTCGTAAGCTTGGGGTGCCCTAAAGCACTGACAGATTCAGAGCTCATTTTGACCCAACTCAGCGCCGAGGGCTACCAGACCTCTAAGTCCTACGCAGGTGCGGACTTGGTGATTGTGAATACCTGCGGTTTTATTGACGATGCTGTGAAGGAAAGTCTCGACACAATTGGTGAGGCTCTTGCGGAAAATGGTAAAGTTATCGTCACAGGTTGCCTTGGGGCTAAGCAGGACGGATCGGGTAATAATTTAGTTCAAAGCATTCATCCTCGCGTTCTCGCTGTCACGGGGCCTCATGCGACACAAGAGGTCATGAGTGCCGTACATAAGTATTTGCCCAAGCGACATGATCCATATGTCGATCTGGTGCCCCAGACTCTCTCTCCTGCTGGTATCAAACTAACTCCTAGGCACTTTGCTTACCTAAAAATCAGCGAAGGATGCAACCACCGTTGTACGTTTTGTATTATTCCTTCAATGCGTGGGGATTTGGTCTCACGTCCGATCGGAGATATTTTGGTTGAGGCCAAAGCGCTTTTTGAGTCTGGTGTGAAGGAGCTTTTAGTTATCAGTCAAGACACTTCCGCGTACGGTGTAGACATTAGATACCGAATGGGTTTTTGGGACGGTAAGCCAATCAAAAGCAGAACCTTGGAGTTAACGCAAACACTTGCTGAGATAGCTGAGCCCTACGGTGCCTGGGTGAGGTTGCACTATGTTTATCCTTATCCAAGCGTGGACGAGTTGATCCCTCTCATGGCGACAGGGCGCGTGCTTCCCTATTTAGACGTTCCGTTCCAGCACAGTCATCCCGCAGTTTTAAAGCGCATGAAGCGCCCTGCGGACGGGGAGAAAAATATTGAAAGAATTCAGGCCTGGAGGGAAGCCTGTCCAGAAATTGTCATTCGCAGTACTTTCATAGCGGGCTTTCCCGGTGAGACCGAAGAAGAGTTCCAACACCTACTGGATTTTCTAGAAGAAGCCAAGCTTGATAGAGTAGGGTGCTTTGCCTATAGTCCCGTAGAGGGCGCAACAGCAAATGGTATCCCAGGAATGCTTGACTCGGCAGAGCGAGAGGAGCGCAGGCAGCGTTTTATGAAAGTTGCAGAGGCCATCTCTGTTAAAAAACTCGAGCAAAGAGTGGGCTCTACGATGCAGGTCTTAATTGATAAAGCCCCAGCTATGGGACGACGCGGAGGGACGGGTAGAACTTATGCAGATGCCCCCGAGATTGACGGCGTTGTGCACTTGCTTCCCCCAAAAAAGATAAGCAAAACTTTAAAGGTGGGGGAGTTCACAAAAGCCCAAATTGTTGGCACCCAGGGGCATGATTTGGTTGGCTTACCCGTCTAATTTGTTTTATAAATATCTTTCATCAAAGCTCTGACTCCGTAGGTCCAGGGACTCACTCTATCAGTCGTATTGACTCTGTTTATAAGCGTTCCTAATTTAGGCGTTGAAATACGAACTGAATCGCCAATCTTATGCGTAAAACCCTCTCCGCTTGGTTTCCCGGGGGCGGGGCGATCCTGGGTTGGGGCAAACATGGTTCCTAAAAAGAGTACCAATCCGTCGGGATACTGATGGTTGGGGTTGATGGCTTGAGAGACTAAATCAAGTGGATCACGACTAATTTTAGACAAGGCACTAGAGCCTTTTAAAGTAAATCCGTCCTCGCCTCTTATTTCTAGCTCTAGGTCACACTTTCTTACATCTGAGATAGTAAAGTTTTCGTCAAAGAGTCTGATACAAGGGCCAATTGAGCATGAGCCGTTGTTATCCTTTGCTTTGCCAAGTAGGAGGGCACTGCGACCTTCAAAATCTCTCAGGTTTACATCATTGCCAAGGGTTGCGCCAACCGTCTGTGCTCGACTATTTACCACCAGAACAACTTCAGGTTCAGGGTTATTCCATTCACTCTTTGGATGAATTCCAATTTCCGCACCAGTACCCACTGCGCTCATGGGTTGTGATTTGGTAAAGATTTCTGCGTCCTCGCCAATGCCAACTTCAAGGTACTGAGACCACATACCTTCCTTGATAAGCACTTGTTTGAGTGCAAGAGCAGAGGCTGATCCGGGGACAACTTTAGACAAATTGTCTCCAATCACAGCAGTAACGGCCCGTCTGACCGACTGGGCTTTGGAGGCATCCCCGCGGGCTTGTTCCTCGATGACACGCTCGAGCATACTTTGCACGAATGTGACCCCAGCAGCCTTGATGGCCTGCAAATCATTGGGGGCCATTAAATAGGGCAGATTCGGATTTTTGTATTTGTGGTGGGAGTTAGCCAGAACATCGCGTGTATTGCAAATAACAGGCGCTGAACAACTTTTTACGAGATTAACTAAATCGTCCAACTCGAATAATTCACTAGAGGTCATTGCTATTTGAGACAAATCAAACACTGAGTCTTTTGTCATTTTGCCAAGTACTGCCCCTTTGCCTGGCATCCAAACTTTGACAATCAAAAGAGCGTGCTCTAAATCCTCAGGAAGGGAGTGCTCAGGGGTAAGTAATGTTTTCATATTCAGAATACTTTAGTGTTTGAATTTCAGGGGTAAATAATAGATGACTTTAAATTTTTTGTCATTCAAGTCTGATGTTGGCCGCCTTAATCACTTCGGCCCATTTATCGATTTCTGCTTTTTGAAAAACTTTTACTTGCTCGGGGGTCATGTTTGAAGACAGGATGCCAAGGGCTTTGAGGCGCTCTGAAATCTCTGGAGTTTGGAGTATCTTCATACTCTCTGTGTGCAGACGTTGGATGATGGGTTGTGGAGTCCCAATCGGTACAAACAGTGCTTGCCATGATAGGACTTCAAATCCTTGCAACCCTGCAAGAGAGGACTCGGCAATGGTCGGGATATCTGAGAAGTTCTCTAAACGTTTTAGGGAGCTTACTCCTAAGGCGCGAAGCTTTCCGCTTTGGATATGTGGTCCCGCAACCAATGAAGTATCCAGCATAAAGTCAACTTGACCGCTCATCACGTCTTGAATAGCAGGGCTACTTCCTTTGTAAGGGATATGAGTGAATTGTGAGTGTGATTTAAAGCCAAGAAGTTCTAGGGCGAGGTGCTGCGAGGTGCCGTTACCCGCGGAGGCGCCGCTTAGTTTGTTGGGACTTCTTTGCGCTGCTTCGATCAAATCTTTAAGTGTTTTATAGGGACTATTCGCAGCAACCACTAGCATTACCGGATTGGTTCCAAACAGTAGAACGGGAGAAAAGGATTTAAGCGGGTCGTAACCGATCTTGGGGTAGAGGCTGACATTGATGGCATGCGAGCTAACTGTGCCCCCAAGAATCGTATATCCGTCAGCGGGTGCTCGAGATGCAATCTCAGAGCCAACGCTACCTCCTGCGCCGCCCTTGTTATCGATCACGATTGTTGTGCCAAGCGCTGGGCCAAGGCGTTGTGCAAGTAAACGCGCCAAGATATCAGTTGACCCTCCAGCTGGAAAGGGAACCAAATAATTGATGGGTTTGGTTGGCCAGTTTGCGCTCTGTGCAAATGTATTTGTATTTATAAGCGATGAGCTCATGAAGGAGCTCAATGTCAGGCCTAAAGTTGATTGTTTTAAAAAACTGCGTCTTTGGATCATGATTCTTCGCCCTTTTGTTTTGGCTGTGTATTGCAACCGATTAGTGATGTGTAGATTCGTTTTGGTTTTAGTGAATTTCTGGGTCACCTTTGGGCTCTAGTTTCTCCTCGGGTTCAAGAAAATCAAAATCACAGCCCTTATCTGCTTGTTGAATGTGTTTCAGATAAAGTGTTCCGTAGCCACGGGTGAACTTAGCAACCGGGGCAACCCAAGCCGCTTTGCGGTTCATCATTTCATTATCTGAGATCAATAAGTTGATGGTGCGGTTCTCAACATCTAAGCTGATGAGGTCCCCGTCTTGTACCAATGCCAAGGGTCCACCGACGTGTGACTCAGGTGTGACGTGCAATACACAGGCTCCGTAACTCGTTCCACTCATTCTTGCATCACTGATGCGAACCATATCGCGAACCCCCTGTTTGAGTAGTTTTTGGGGTATCGGTAACTGTCCCCACTCAGGCATTCCGGGCGCTCCTTGAGGGCCCGCACTTTGTAGGACGATCACGCTATCTTTATGAATATCTAAACTCTCTGAATCAATACGCGTGTTCAGATCGTTGTAGTCTTTGAAGACAACTGCAGGACCGGTGTGCTTGCGCAGGTGTGCCTCCATGGCGGCTGGTTTTATGATTGCCCCGTCCGGTGCTAGATTCCCCCTCAGTACGGCTAAACCGTCGTTCTTTTGCAATGCCCTATTCTGGGTTCGAATGACATCTGTGTTAAATACTTTGGCATCCTCTAAGTTTTCACCTAAGGTTTTTCCGTTCACGCAGAGTTCATCTAATTTGAGTAAGTCTTTGATGTTTGAGAGGAGTCCTCTTAAACCGCCGGCATAGTAAAAATCCTCCATTAGATATTTACCGCTTGGACGCAGATTGGCAATCACAGGTGTTGTCCTAGCTAGCGAATCAAAGCGGTCAATACTTAAGTGAACGCCTGCGCGTTTAGCCATTGCGACCAAATGCACGAGCGAATTGGTGGACCCTCCTAAAGCGAGAACCGTTCTAACTGCGTTATCAAAGGAATTTGCATTGATAAAGTCAAGTGGCTTTAAATCCTCCCAAACCATATCCACAATTCGTTTGCCTGTGAGGGTAGCCATTTGAGCGTGCCTTGAATCGGCGGCTGGGATAGAGGAGGCGCCGGGTAAAGTGAGACCTATGACCTCAGCAGCACTGGTCATTGTGCTAGCCGTCCCCATGGTCATGCAGTGACCTGGGCTTCTAGCGATCCCGTCCTCAACCCCTTGCCAATCAGCTTCGGTAATGTTGCCAGCTCTGAGCTCGGCCCAGTATTTCCAGGTGTCGCTACCGCTACCCAAAAACTCCCCTCGAAAGTCTCCCCTAAGCATTGGACCAGCGGGTACAAAGATACTGGGCAAGTTCATTGAGAATGCTCCCATGAGCAGAGCAGGTGTTGTCTTATCGCAGCCACCCATCAGCACACAACCGTCTGCGGGGTAGGAGCGGAGTAACTCCTCAGTCTCCATCGCAAGTAAATTGCGGTAAAGCATAGTGGTGGGCTTTTGGAAAGGCTCTGACAGCGAGATAGCCGGCATTTCGACGGGAAATCCGCCTGCTTGCCAAATACCTCGCTTGACCTCTTCAACGCGCTGTTTAAAGTGAGTGTGGCAAGGGTTGATATCACTCCAAGTGTTAATGATTGCGATCACTGGTTTACCTGCGTAATCGCTTTTGTGGTATCCCATTTGTGCAGTTCTAGAGCGGTGTCCAAAGGAGCGCAGATCTTTGACACCGTACCACCGGTGGGAGCGCAGTTCTTCGGGTTTTTTACGGTTTGCCATTTTGCTGTTTCAATTAAAGTTGAATGTAAATAGGGTAAAAAAGGGGAGCTAGCTTATGCCTAGGTAGGCTTCTTTTACTGGACTTAACTTGATAGACTTTATTTAATAGGCTTAACTAAGAAGGGTTAAGTCACCGGAGCGGGATTAAAAAGGACTAAAGCGTTGTGCAGTTTCCACTGCTCTGCCCATGTTTTCTTGCCACTAGCGACCTCTAGCATCAGATGAAATAACTCCCAACCCACGTCCTCAATGCTTGCGCCCGCACTCGCAATACGCCCAGCATCTACGTCCATCAAATCATGCCACCTCCTGGCAAGATCCGAGCGCGTTGCTACTTTGATTACTGGACACTCAGCAAGGCCGTAGGGAGTCCCTCTACCGGTTGTGAAAATATGTAGATTCATGCCTGCAGCAAGTTGCAGGGTGCCACAAATGAAATCGCTTGCAGGGGTTGCTGCAAATACAAGGCCTCTCTGATTTTTCTTTAATTTCTCTCCAGGCGACAATACACTTTGAATTAGCGTAGTCCCGCTTTTGATGATAGAGCCCATGGCTTTCTCAACTATATTTGATAGGCCACCCGCTTTATTTCCAGGGGTTGTATTGGCACTGCGGTCCACCCGTCCCCGTTCTAGATAGCTGTCATACCAAGAGAGTTCTCTTATTACATCAGATGCGACCTCTTGATTCGCACATCTATTGGTTAATTGATCAACTGCATCTCTAACTTCCGTGTTTTCACTGAACATGATGGTTGCACCAGCACGTACTAAAAGATCAGCTGCAAAGCCCACAGCAGGGTTAGCGGTTACACCGCTAAATGCATCACTTCCCCCACATTGAACGCCCACGATGAGTTCAGAGGCGGGAATTGTTTCCCGTTTTCTCGCATTCAGTCTCTCTAGATGAGGCACTGCAGTTTGGACTATGTCCTCTATCATGGACATAAAACCAATATGTGAATCATTTTGCAGGCATACGGTTTGGGGCCCATCCTCACTTTTTGTACCGCTTTGAATCGGAAAGCTTCCAGGGGGGAGCAGCCTATCGGGTTGTAATTTCTCGCACCCCAGACTCACCACCATCACCTCGCCCCCAAAATTTGGGTTCAGACTTATATTTCTCAGCGTGCGGATGGGGATGATTGCATCGGGTGCGTCGATGGCGACCCCGCATCCATAGGTGTGCTCTAGACCAATCACATCATCAACGTGCGGGTAATTGCAGAGTAATTCTGACTTTATTCTTTGAACTGCTATGTCCACAACACCTGCTACACATTGCACAGTAGTGGTGATAGCTAAAATATTTCGTGTCCCAACGGAACCGTCTTTGTTTCTATAGCCCTCAAATGTATATCCCTCCAGTGGCGATAAGCATGGATCCTTTTGTTGTGCAATCGGTAAATTGTCAAACCCAACAGCGCCCGGCATCTCAATCAAACGCTCATGCACCCACGAGCCCGCAAGCAGTGGTTTATTCGCCCGACCAATGCAAACGTTATACCGCTTAATTATTTCGCCCTGAGCAAGATCTTTTAATAATACTTTGTGACCTTGGGGTATTTTTTCAATCAAAGTGAGACCAGAGTCTAAAACACTTCCAGCAGGAAGACCGCCGTCGTTGACAACGATTGCAACGTTGTCTTCCTCATGCATTTTGATGATTCGAGCAATTTGTGGGAGAGCGTTATTTGTGTGTGGATTGCCGGTGCTTAAGGGAGTGTTCATAAAAACGAATAATTATTGAAAAATTCTGTACAAGAAGCACTCAATCGAAAAACCAAGATTCGAGCGAATTAAGCCAAATTTAAAGAACGGGATGGCCCGTTATAAGTGTGGGTAGCCATGTGGAAAACGATGGGACGTAAGTCACAAGCGTAATTGCTGCAAAAATAGCTAAATAGTATGGCCAAGCCGTCTTAGTGGCCTCGCCTATTGAAATATTTCCAATGGCGCATCCAATGAATTGAACAGAGCCGACAGGCGGATGCACCAACCCAAGCGCACAGTTTAGCAGTAGCATCATGCCAAATTGAACTGGACCTACACCCATTTGAATCGCTAGAGGCAAAAACAGCGGTGTAGTGATTAAGATATGAGCAGCCATATCTAGAAAAATGCCCAAAAATATTTGAATAATGTTAATGTATAAAAGCATTAACCAAGGGGTGTGCGTTGCGTTTAAAAGCGCCTCCTCAATGACATCAGGTATTTCTAGGAAAGCCATCTGATATCTCAGCATATTGGATACGCCAATCAGTAGCAAAATAACACCCGTGGTCTTAGAGGCTTTTGCGAGAGACTTAAGAAGTTTCTCAATACTCATTGTGCGGTAGATGATGACGGTTAAAAAGAGCGAGTAGGCCACTGCGATCGCAGCAGCTTCGGTTGCGGTTGCAACTCCCTTTAAAATACAAATCAAAATAATTGCCACAACGCCAAGCCCAGGCAGTGAGGCGACGAAAGTGCTGAGCACATGCGACCAACCTGGAAATAGTTCAACCCCAGTGCTGCCGTCCTCGCGTTTGGGGTAGCCATATTTGACGGCTTGCCAGTAGGCTGTGATCAGCATACACACCATAATCCAGAACACAGGTATAAGACCCGCAAACATCAAATCCCCAATCGAGACTCCTCGAATGATTTGGCCATCAATTGCACCGTTCGCTGCTTGAGCAGCAAAGGCGTAAATGATCATATTATGGGAGGTAGGCATCAATGCACCGGACAAGGATGCATGCGTTGTCACGTTCACCGCGTAGGCGGCGCTATAACCCTCCCGTTTCATGATGGGAATCATCACGCCACCCATAGCCGAGGTGTCAGCAACGGGCGAGCCAGAAACCCCGCCGAATAGGGTAGATGCCACCACGTTTGCGAGTCCGAGTCCTCCTCGCCAGTGTCCAACTAGGCTCCTGGCAAAGTTGACAATCTTGTCTGCAATCCCCCCGTGCAACATGAGCTCGCCCGAGAAGATAAAGAACGGTATGGCGAGGAATGAAAAAACATTCATCCCTGAGGTCATCATTTGTATCGCAGTTTCAAAGGGTAACTCTTCAACATAAAAAGTTGCCAAACAACTCAAGCCAATTGCAAAGGCTACGGGGACGCCTAAGACCAGAAAAACTAAAAATGCAACGCAAAGGACGGTTAATGCCATGAGGGTATAACTTTCTCAGATTTAAAGAGCGCCACTATATGCTCAGTGCTAAAGAGAGTGATGAGGATGCCAGCAGCGATGACGGGTAGGTATCTATAAGCCTCCGACAGTCCTAGGGTCGGTATAGTGCTCGCATAGGTAGATACTGCCATTTGATAACCACCGGCGATGAGTGATATAGCAAATAAGATAGACAGGAAGTTCACAACTGTAGAGCACCAAAATTGGAGTTTAATAGGGAGTATTCGAACGAGTGAATCTAGACCAATATGTCCCGCATCTCTGACGCCAGCGGCAGCGCCAAACATGGCGACACTTATGACCAGTAACAATGCAACTTGCTCAACGTAGGGGGGAGCGTTATTGAAGACATAACGCATAATGACTCCGTAAATAACCACACTCAACAGTCCAATCAGACAAAAACAAGCTATATACATGGCGAGTCTTGAAAGCGTTCTGTTTAAGTTTTTAAGGGCATTCATAGCGTCATTTTGGTTTTTAATTGTTATTTTCTCATCACCCATAGACTACGTTGTTAACTTCTTGCGAAAAGAAATCTACAACGTTGACTAAGCAACTCCAACGTGATGTGGTGAAAAATAGCGAGAGTTATAAACTCTCGCTGTTCAAGACATTTAACTTGAAAGATTACTTCGCATTCACAATCTCTTGAACCAGCGCTTTGAGCTCTGGTGTTGAGGCGAATTGATCCCAAACTGGTTTTTCTGCTGCTACAAAACCTTTTCTATCGATCTCAGAGGCAGGCGTGATCTTTGCGCCACCTTTGATGACGGCTTCTTTGGAAGTCTTTTCTTTAGCCTCCCAAAGCTTAACGTAGTAGGGAACAGAGGCCTTTGCAGCGGCTCTAATTGAGGATTGTTCCTGCGGAGTTAGGGTATCCCAAATTTTCTTCGAGAAGACGAGCACTTCTGGCGTCATCACGTGCATAGTTTCTGAGTAAAAGGGCGCAGATTCAAAATGTTTAGCCTCGTCATAAGAGGGATAATTGTTCTCCGCTGCGTCCAGTAACCCAGTCTTAAGTCCAGTATAGACCTCAGCAAATGGCATGGGAGTTGGAGAAGCCCCCATTGCGCTGACCAGTCCAACCATTAGGTCGGAGGGGATTACGCGAATTTTTAGGCCCTTCGTGTCTGCAATCGATTTGATTGGTTTTTTTGCATACAAAGAGCGCGCACCGCTTTCGTAAAGAGCAAGTCCAATGAATCCAGCTTTTTCAAACCCGGCAAGTACCTTTTCTCCCTGAGCGCCGTACATTGTGGATCGCAGATGGTTAATGTCTCTGAAAAGAAAGGGCAGAGAAGGTATTGCGGATTCAGGCACGATGCCGTTAAAGGCCGCAGAGCTGACGCGTACCATGTCTAGTGCACCAATCTTTACTTGCTCAATTGTGTCTTTTTCGGAGCCCAACGAGCTGTCCCCAAACACTTTAATAGTGTCCTTGCCGCCCGTTGCAACCGAGAGTTGCTCGCCCATGTGAGTTACGGCCAAATTTGTTGGGAAGTCTTTGGCGTGCACATCTGCGCATCTAAAAGTTCTAGCCATCAGGCCTTGGTTTGATAAAGCCAATAAGCCAACCAAAATCAGGCTAGGAAGTTGTGCAGTTTTAAATTTCAATTTAGGCTCCTAAGGTAATCACAAATGGGTAATGCTACTTTTGATATGGGTGCATTTTAGATTTTGTAAGCCTTGGATCGCGGTGGTTTGTAAAATCTTGCTACGTACAAACCCTTGATGAATCAGGTGTTTTTTATCTTGGACCAACTCATTTCTCGACAAACCCATGCGGTCCCATGGCCACGAAAGCCCCGCCCTGTTTTTGGGCCACTGGATCACTCAAGTCTGCAGAGGTGGTTCGGGCGTACACGGCTTGCTTGAAAATATCTGACGAGTCCTTGGGGTGAAAGCCAACGTGTTTTGCTCGGCTGTTATCCCACCAACTCACAGAGTTGTTGGAGGCACCGAAGATGATGGAGTGACCAAGAACCGGCGTGCTCAAGCACGCCGTAATAAGTCTGTGAAGGTCATCATAGCTTAGCCAAGTGGCAAGCATTCTGCGGTCTTTAGGCTCGGGAAATGAGGAGCCAATTCGAATGCAAGCCGTTTCAATACCGTATCTGTCAAAATAAAACCTTGAAAGATCTTCCCCAAAGGCTTTGCTAACACCGTATAAACCGTCGGGGCGCGGTGGATCATCTGCCGTGATGGTTTCGCCCTGCGAGTAAAAACCCGTAACGTGATTGGAGCTAGCAAATACGATTCTTCTAACCCCGTGCATTCGTGCGGACTCGTAAAGGTTGTAAACCCCAAGTAAATTGGCTTGCAAAATTGGACCAAATGGGCCCTCAACTGAAACTCCCCCCATATGCACCACTGCGTCCACATCCTTCAGGGCGGCGAATACGGCCTTCGAATCTGCCAAATCCGCAAGCATCACCTCTTCTGATTGCTCCGCAGGGGCTACGTTTACAACATCTGAGAGTCGCAAAATGGAGCAGTTAGCTTTCAGACGGCTTCTAAGGGCTTTGCCTAAACCACCAGCTGCGCCGGTCAGGAGAATTCGGTGATGAGTAGGTGTATTCATGGTGTAAAGGTAGGTTGATAGAAGATTTTCGGTGGAAATGATAGGTTATCGTTAGATCAAGGGGAACAATTCATAAAATTTAGCGATAATGTTAGCAGAGGCTAATATCTCAACTTTGCCATCCTTTCTTAGTTCCTTATTAAGGTATTTGCTAAGCTTAGGCAGAGCTTTTAAATTTGAATCTCGGAGACAAGACATGTTCAAAATTGGTAAACGAACTTTTGCCCAACAGTTGGTTAAGACTGCTTTGGGTATTGCGGCATTTTCTTCGCTCATTGCTTTTGCTGATGAGCCATTTAAGATCGGGCTAATTTTGCCTATGACAGGGCAAGCAGCCACTACGGGCAAGCAAGTTGAGGCGGGTGTGCGTTTGTATATGGCTCAAAACTCTGGCAAGATCGCTGGACGAACCGTTGAGTTAATTGTCAAAGACGACACGGGGTTGCCTGATGTAACAAAGCGCATTGCTCAGGAACTCGTTGTCAACGATAAGGTGGACGTATTAGCGGGATTTGGTTTAACCCCACTTGCACTTGCTACAGCACCCATTGCAACTCAGTCCAAAACACCATTAGTCGTAATGGCGGCGGCTACATCAAGTATCACGCTTGCCTCTCCATACATTATTCGCACCAGTTTCGCTCTCCCGCAAGCCGCGGTGACGATGGGGGATTGGGCTGCTAAAAATGGCATTAAGCGTGCAGTCACTTTAGTATCGGATTACGGCCCTGGAATTGATGCTGAGAAATTCTTCAGAGAACGTCTTATGTTGAACGGTGGACAAATTTTGGAAGCCATGCGCGTACCCCTGCGCAATGCGGACTTTGCCCCGTTTTTACAAAAGGTGCGTGATTTAAAGCCAGAGGCCCTATTTGTTTTTGTACCCTCTGGACAGGGTACGCAAGTGATGAAGCAATTTGCGGAACGAGGCTTGGATAAAACTGGTATCAAATTAATTGGTACTGGCGACGTGACCGATGATGATTTGCTTAACGCTATAGGAGAGGTAGCCTTAGGAACGGTTACCGCGCATCATTATTCAGCGACTCATAAATCTCCAACAAATCAAAAGTTTGTTGAAGCGTTTGAAAAAGCAAACAATAAAATGCGTCCTAACTTTATGGCTGTTGCTGGTTACGACGGTACAAGAGTAATTTACGAAGCCTTAAAGGCTACAAAAGGTAAGGCCGGTGGTGATGCTTTGTTGGCGGCTATGAAGGGGCAGATATTTGAGAGCCCAAGGGGCCCAATGTTTATTGATGCGCAAACGCGTGATGTTGTGCACAATATGTACATCAGGAAAGTTGAGAAAATCAACGGCGAGTTCTACAACACAGAATTTGAGACTATTAAGGATGTGAAGGATCCAGGCAAATCTCAATAACAAAGAGTCTTTGTAAGAGAGGGAGGGGGTGATTCAGTTTGAGTTGCCTCGTCCTCTCTTTTTCGTTTTACTTAGTTAATTTTCAGTATTCAATTTAAGCCCATTCCCAACCATGTTGACTATTCTCTTTGACGGTGTTGCTTATGGCATGCTACTGTTTGTGCTGGCTGTAGGTTTGGCTGTAACCCTTGGGCTAATGAACTTCATCAATCTAGCGCATGGCGCTTTTGCCATGTTGGGTGGCTATTGCACTGTTTTGTTAATGCAGCGTTTTGATGTTCCCTTTCTTATTTGCCTACCCCTAGCATTTTTAGTCTGTGCGGTCTTGGGGGCATTCCTTGAGCGCACCTTATACCGACCACTTTACAACAGACCTCATCTCGATCAAGTTTTGTTCTCAATAGGTCTTGCATTTATGGCTGTTGCCGGCGCCGACTACTTAATGGGTTCCGGACAACAAAACATCCAACTCCCGCATTGGTTAAAGGGGCGAACCGAAATCGGCGAGGATCCCTGGACACTTGGGATGGGGCATTACAGATTATTGATTATTTTAATTTGTGCTTTGCTAACCGTTTTGCTCCAAAGCACACTTACGAAAACCCGGTTCGGAAGTCAGCTTAGGGCCTCTGTGGACGATCCCGTCGTTGCGTCCGGTTTGGGTATTAACGTGAATAAAGTATTTTTGTTAACCTTTGCAGTTGGTTCTGGTCTAGCAGGGCTTGGAGGAGCGTTAGGGGCTGAGGTTCTATCCATTGATCCTATATTCCCTTTGAAATACATGATTTATTTTTTAATTGTTGTCTCTGTTGGCGGAACATCCTCTATAACGGGTCCTTTGTTAGCAGCCTTGTTACTCGGAATAGCGGATGTGGCTGGTAAATATTACGTTCCCAAGCTAGGCGGGTTTATCGTTTACTCACTCATGATTGTTATTTTATTGTGGCGTCCTCAAGGACTATTCTCAAGAGGAGGTAAGTCATGAGTACCTCAAAGTCCTTGGATTTATTGCGTTCTTCGTTGCGCAGAACTTCAAAAATCAAGTTGACCGAGATCGTGTTTTGGGCAGTCGCCTTTGCAACCCCTTTTATCTTTCCTAGTCATAACATGATGATTAGTGAAATTGCAATTACAGCTTTATTTGCCTTATCCCTTGATTTGGTCCTTGGCTATACCGGAATAGTTTCCCTCGGGCATGCAGCTTTTTTTGGTTTTGGTGTCTATAGTGCGGCTTTATTTGCTAAGTTTTTCATTGCTGATCCCTTGGTTGGATTGTTAGTATGCGGCGTACTTGCAGGCATACTGGGTTGGATCTGTAGTTTTACTATTTTGCGGGGCAGTGACTTAACCCGGCTCATGGTGACGCTTGGTGTGGCGCTTATTCTTTTAGAGTTGGCCAATCAAATGGATTGGTTAACGGGTGGATCTGACGGTTTGCAGGGCGTGCTTATTGGACCAGTGCTTGGCCTATTTGAATTTGATTTAACGGGGCAGACTGCAGCGCTTTATTCAATTAGTGTCGCGTTGGTTCTATTTTTGTTTGTTCGTAAGTTGGTTAATTCCCCGTGGGGATTCACCCTAAGGGTGATTAGAGACAACCGATTAAGAGCGATGGCAATTGGTGTACCCGTATCAAAGATTTTAATTAGCGTTTACACACTAGCCGCCTGCATTGCCGGCGTTGCAGGCGGGGTTCTCGCGCAAACGACTGGCTTTGCTTCCTTGGATGTTTTTGCGTTTGACCGTTCCGCAGATTTAATGTTGATGCTTGTGATCGGCGGAGTGGGTTGGCTATACGGTGGTATTGCTGGTGCAATTATTTTTAAAATCCTCCAAAGTGAACTATCTGCTGTAACGCCGCAGTACTGGATGTTTTGGATTGGGCTGCTCTTAATCATACTTGTGCATGTCGGTCGCGATAGGATCAAGGGCTGGTTCAAGCCGCTAGGCCTCTTTAGCGGTGGCGTAAGTTCTGCTGTAAAAGAGGAGGGGAGTGGATCATGAGTACGCCCCATACAACCCCTGAGAACGTCTTATCGGCGTTGGGTTTAGTCAAAACCTTTGGTGGCATTAAGGCCACTCAGGACGTAACGCTTAACATTAAACACGGCGCGCGTCACGCCCTTATAGGTCCCAATGGCGCTGGTAAAACAACGCTTATCAATTTATTAACTGGCGTATTAAAACCCACTAGTGGTCGTATTGAACTATTGGGCGAAGATATTTCTGATTTGAGTCCTCATCTTCGCGTACGTCGCGGATTGGTTAGAACTTTCCAAATTAATCAACTCTTTGACACTTTAACCCCCCTAGAAACGCTCTCCCTAGTCGTCTCCCAACACATGGGCAAAGGAAGTGTGTGGTACACGCCTATGGGCCAAAGTGATGAGGTACTAGCTCGGGTTCACGAACTCTTGACTCAGTTTAGACTTTACGAAGTGATGGATACAAAGACCTCACTCATGTCTTACGGTAAACGAAGGTTGCTCGAGATGGCGATTGCCCTTGCTTGTAACCCCCGAGTACTGTTACTGGATGAGCCCGTAGCAGGGGTACCAACTGGTGAGCGCGATGAACTCCTTGCTACGGTTGCAGCGTTACCTGCCGATGTATCCATCCTATTGATTGAGCACGATATGGATTTAGTATTTAATTTCGCGACTCACATGACTGTTTTGGTCAATGGTGCTGTACTCACAGAGGGCTCGCCCGAGGAGATCGCAAATGACCCCTTAGTCAAAGCAGTCTACTTGGGGCATACACAGATCGAGGGGCATACGTATGTATGATCTGCTGAGAGTTCAGAGCCTAAGCGCTGGGTACGGGGAATCCGTTGTCTTAAACAACGTTAGTTTCTCAATTGCTGCCGGTCAAACCTTAGCACTTTTAGGTCGAAACGGAGTTGGTAAAACAACCCTTATTAACACCCTTGCTGGTGCTACGCGTATGCATTCGGGGAGCATAGAGTTAGACGGCGTTGAAATACAGAAACTTCCCTCATTCAAACGCGTGAGCTCTCTCTCAAAAGGTGGTATTGGGTGGGTGCCACAGGAGCGAAATATTTTCAAATCCCTCACTGTTCATGAAAACTTAACAGCTGTTTACAGGGAAACAAATACAGATAAAGCCTGGTCACCTGAGCGTGTCTATGAATTCTTTCCAAGGCTCTTAGAGAGAAAAGGTAATTTGGGATCGCAACTATCGGGGGGGGAGCAGCAGATGTTGGCTATGGCGCGCGCACTTGTTGTTAACCCTAGGCTATTGCTTCTTGATGAACCCCTAGAGGGTCTTGCCCCCATTATTGTGGAGGAGTTACTTAAGGCAATTCGTTGGATTACGAGAGAGGAGGGGCTGTCTGCGATCATCGTAGAGCAACATCCTCAGATGATTCTTGCTATTTCAGATGAAGCGATTGTGCTTGAAAAAGGATCCATCGTTCACCGAGAGAGTGCATCAACGCTTAGTAAAAATCAGCAGGCTTTGGATAGATTTCTAGGTGTTACGCGGTAAGCGTTGATTGAAAAAATATTCATTACAAGAAAGCCTAACCCATGCAGGCATCTCGCAATTTACTAAGTTCAATTGTCAAAATATTTATAGCCTCCTTATTGCTGATGGGGCTCAGTGTTACTTTCTCCTCCTTGTCTATAGCTGCACCCTTTGATAACGCTTCTTTTACGAAACAACCGTTTAAGATTGTTGTACCTTTTGGGGCCGGGGGGGTTGCAGACTTAACGGCGCGAGTTGTGGCTCAAGGTCTGTCTGAGCGTCTTGGGCAAGCAGTTATCGTTGAAAACAAGCCTGGCGCGGGGGGTATAGTTGCTGCGGATTTGGTGGCTAAATCAGAGCCCGATGGACATACCCTCTTTTTAATGTCAAACGGGACGGCTGTAAGTGCTGGGCTTTTTAAGTCCCTGCCTTACGACACGTTAAAAGACTTTGCGCCCGTCTCTTTACTCGCTACTTTTGATATGGCGATCGTTACTGCTGATAACTCGAAATTTAAGTCCTTGGGCGAATTAGTGAGTTTTGCTAAATCCCACCCTGGGGAGCTCAACATCGGTAGTGTGAATATCGGGAGCACTCAACACTTGGCAGCAGAGCTTTTCAAGAACGCCGCCGGTATAGATGTGCAAGTCATTGCGTTTAACGGTACTCCCGCGGTGATTACAGCACTAAGGGGTGGGCAAATTGATGTTGCGGTAGAAATTCTTGCCCCTATCATTCCTCAGCTAAAAGGGCATTCATTGCGCGCTTTAGCCATCACGAGTGAGAAAAGATCGAGTTCAATGCCAGATGTGCCTACTGCTATTGAGTCGCAGATAAAGGGCATGATTGCAACATCCTGGAATGGTCTATCCGT
Organism: uncultured Burkholderiales bacterium; assembly: GCA_903830725.1. Taxonomy (GTDB): domain Bacteria; phylum Pseudomonadota; class Gammaproteobacteria; order Burkholderiales; family Burkholderiaceae_C; genus Limnohabitans. Next base: position 17,756 of record CAIKVH010000122.1, read on the forward strand.
TCCCGCTAAAACCCCTTTAGAAGCTATTGAGCGACTAAACAGGGAGGTTCAAGAGGTACTGAAAAATCCAGTAGTCAGGCAAAAATTACTAAACCTAAACGTAGACCCCAAGCCCACATCACCCCTTCAGGCTCAGGACTGGTTAAAAGCGGAGATGAAGACCTGGGCGCAGGTCATTGAGAGAGCCGGCATCGAGCGCCAGTGAGAATTCATACCTGCGTCAAGCAATCTTCTCCAGTGCTATGCGCTTAAGCAAATCAATGGTTTTGCGTTGAATATGCGTGCTAGGGCGCTTTGAGCTGGTCGCCAATGCAACTTGAATACCCAAATCAGGATTTCTGATTCTTCTTATCTTATAGGCTGAAGGACGGATTGAACTCGTCACTGCATGGCGGGTTAAGACGGCATTGCCAGCGCCGTCAGCGACAAGATCCAAAATGGCGGGCACCCCGTCTATCTCAAGGGTTATGTTGGCACTTAGCCCTAAACTTAAAAGTGCAGATTCCACATGCATTCGAATCGCGTTAGGGCGGCTTGGAATGACAAGTGGCTGACGCGCTATCTCCTGCATCTCTACATATAAATCCTGCGGCTCCTCCATCAACCCTGAGGGTCTAACGCTCACATAGACCAACTCCTCATTGACCAGGTGTTCGGTTTGAAGTCCTGCTGAACTCGAGCCGTTATAAAGCAAAGCAATATCAAGCCGTGCGTTCAATAACTCCTCCTCCATGGCAGTTGAGAGTCCTTCCCGGATGCTTAAGTGTGCCTCAGGCATCTCTTGCCTAAACGCTCTTGTCAGGGGGACTGTGAGCGCTCTTGCCAGGCTAGGGGGCAGTCCCACTGCCACACGTCCCGTGAGTCCGCCCCTTAGGTGCAACAACTCCTCCTTGGCCCGCTCAAGTTGATGCAGTATTCCCCTTGCATGACCAAGGAGTAGCTTGCCAGCATCGGTGGGTGTTGCTCCTCTACCGTTTCGGATCAAAAGGTTTTGTCGCAGATTGACCTCGAGCAGTCTGATTTGTCGACTTAATGCCGGTTGTGCGATGCCTAACGCCTCTGATGCTCGGGTGAAGCTCTCCAACTCAGCAACGGTGATAAAGTATTGAAGCTGCTTTATATCCATTAATTAACTATTAAGTATTCTTATATTCTTTAAAATTATATTAATTAGAAATTATTTTGCATAAGTGATTCTTAGGTATGCCTTAATTATATATCTGATAGATGCGGGGTATATTAGGATATGAGGACAAAATGAGGAATACTAGACGGGATTCATTTAAGCTGTCCACTGCGTTTGGGCAGTTAGGTTGAGCCAAACAGTTTTTACAACTCTTTAAGAATAGGTTTTTAGAATGTCCGCCTTCACCGGGTCCTCCTCTCAGCCAACCCATGCCAAAATCTCCTTTGCACCCCAAGTTGGAATTCCGTGCCTGTTCATGCGAGGCGGAACCTCTAAAGGCCCGTTTTTTAAAGCAGCCGATCTTCCAAAGGACTTAGCCCTTAGAGATCAAGCCCTCCTTGCAGTCATGGGCTCACCCGACAAACGTCAAATCAATGGACTCGGCGGTGCGCATCCCTTAACAAGCAAAGTCGGCATTGTCAGTAAGAGTGGCAAAGAGGGCGTAGATCTTGAGTTCTTATTTGCTCAACTCCAGCCCGATAAGGACACCGTGGACACAACCCCTAACTGTGGGAATATGCTCGCCGCTGTGGTTCCCTTTGCAATTGAAACGGGATTGGTTACGGTCAATCAAGACCTCAGCACCTTCAGAGTGTTGACTCTGAATACCGATATGTTGAGCGACATTACTGTTGAGACGCCCCTCATCCCTGGATCCTCTAATGAACGCTTCGTGAACTACGAGGGTGCTGCAAGAATAGACGGTGCCCCCGGGACGTCCTCTCCTATTACGATTAATTTTCTGGACACCGCGGGGTCAGTTTGCTCGGCTCTTTTGCCGACTGGAAATGTTTTAGACCGCATCCGTGTCGAGCCAACAGCGGAGCTAAAGGGGTTTGATCCGTTTGAAATTGATGTGACCTGTATTGATAACGGTATGCCTTTGGTCATATTCAAAGCAAGTGATCTAGCCCGAACGGGTAGTGAGAGCGTGAGTGAGCTGAACGCAGATACTGAACTTAAAACGCGTATCGAAGCACTAAGACTCAAAGTCTCGCATCTCATGGGTCTTGGAGATGTTAAATCCAAAAACTACCCCAAAATGACCTTAATCGCACCTCCCCAAAACGGGGGTAGCCTGACCACTCGAAGTTTTATTCCTCACGTTTGCCATGACGCAATTGGGGTTCTTGCCGCCGTGACGGTTGGAACAGCCTGCGTACTCAAGGGCTCCGTGTGTGATGGAATTGCAGTAATTCAAGAAGGAAATACTAAAACCGTCTCGGTTGAGCACCCAACGGGCGAGTTCAGTGTTGAGCTCGGTATAGATCCCAATAACTCGCAAAACGTGACTAGGGCAGCTCTTTTGAGGACAGCTCGTTTGATCATGCAGGGCAAGGCGATGGTGCCCGCCCGTCTCCTAGAAAATCAATAGTTCTTTAATTTAATTATTCACCTCCCAAGGAATCCCCCTATGAGTTTAGAGCGTCCCTTAATCATCGATGTACACGGTCACTACACTACTGCCCCCAAAGAGTTGGAGGATTGGCGCAATCAGCAAATTGCAAGTTTGAAAGATCCAGCTCTAAAGCCTGATCCGAAGAGTTTGAAAATCTCCGACGACGCCCTCAGAGAGTCCATTGAGAAAAATCAACTGAAGCTCATGCGTGAGCGAGGTAGTGATTTAACCATCTTTAGTCCGAGAGCTAGTTTTATGGCTCATCACATTGGAGATTTTCAAACCTCCTCTACTTGGGCGAGCATTTGTAACGAATTATGCGCCCGCGTAGCCTCGCTCTTTCCCGACCACTTTATCGGAGCCGCTATGCTTCCCCAGTCTCCGGGGGTGGATCCTAAAACCTGTATCCCCGAGCTCGTCCGGTGTGTTGAGGAATACGGTTTTGTCGGAATCAACCTGAATCCTGATCCCTCAGGTGGTCACTGGACAAGTCCGCCACTGAGCGATCGTCAGTGGTATCCCATATACGAGAAGATGGTTGAATACGATATTCCTGCAATGGTGCACGTAAGTACCAGTTGCAACAACTGTTTTCACACCACTGGAGCGCACTATTTGAATGCAGACACAACTGCTTTCATGCAGTGTTTAACGTCCGATTTATTCAAAGATTTCCCAACCCTAAAATTCCTTATCCCCCACGGTGGCGGTGCAGTCCCCTATCACTGGGGTCGTTTCAGGGGCTTGGCTCAAGAGATGAAAAAACCGCTTCTGAAAGATCATTTACTCAATAATATTTTCTTTGACACCTGTGTCTACCATCAGCCTGGTATTGATCTGCTTACCAAGGTCATTCCAGTTGATAACATTCTCTTCGCCTCCGAGATGATCGGTGCAGTTCGCGGCATTGATCCTGAGACAGGTCATTACTACGACGATACAAAGCGTTACATTGAGGCGTCTACTCAGTTAAATGCAAAAGAAAAATATCAAGTCTATGAGGGCAATGCACGCCGTGTGTTCAAACGCCTTGACACAGCCTTAAAAGCAAAGGGAATTTAATTATGACAACACTTGGAATAGTAAAAAGAAATATAGACCGAGCAGACCCAAAGGCAGTTGAGGAGTTGGGGAAGTACGGTGTTGCAACAGTTCACGAAGCCATGGGAAGAGTGGGCTTGATGCAGCCCTACATGAGGCCCATCTACTCTGGTGCTCATGTCTCAGGTACGGCTGTCACCGTTTTGCTCCATCCAGGGGACAACTGGATGATGCACGTTGTTGCTGAACAAATCAAACCAGGTGATATCGTAGTGGCCGCCTTATCTGCAGAAAACTGTGACGGATTTTTTGGGGACTTGCTTGCAACCTCCTTTCAAGCAAGAGGGGCGAGGGCGCTAATCATCGACGCAGGTGTTAGGGACGTTAAGGAGCTGACCCAGATGGGGTTTGCGGTTTGGAGCAAGGGTATCAGCGCAAAGGGAACTATTAAGTCAACCCTTGGCTCTGTGAATATTCCAGTCGTTTGTGCAGGGACCTTGGTTAATCCTGGTGACGTGATCGTCGCGGACGATGACGGTGTGGTGGTGGTGCCAAAGGACTGGGCGCAAAAAACCGCAGATGCCTCAAAGTCGCGAGAGTCTAACGAAGGCGAGAAAAGAGCGAAGTTAGCATCCGGTGTGCTAGGACTAGATATGTACAACATGCGCGGTCCTCTAGAAAAAGCAGGCTTAAAGTACATAGACTGAAATGCTTTTAATGTATAAAAACTTTAACATCTCCTAACCTTGCAATAATGACTACATTTACTAAAACACCAGGCTGGCTTGATTGGTATTCAGGACCCTCCAAGCCTAAGTTCAAATTACCAGTGGGTGCCGTAGACGCACATTGCCACGTGTTCGGACCGGGGGCAGAGTTTCCCTACGCTCCCGAGCGAAAATATACGCCTTGCGATGCGTCCAAAAAACAGTTGTATGCACTTCGAGATCAACTCGGGTTTGATAAAAATGTCATCGTCCAAGCCACCTGTCACGGCGCCGACAACAGCGCCATGATTGACGCTTTGAAACACTCTGGCGGTAAAGCCCGGGGTGTCGCAACCGTGCGTCGTAGCGTGACGGATCAAGAGATCCAGGCTATGCACGACGCGGGCGTAAGGGGAGTGCGTTTTAATTTTGTTAAACGGCTCGTGGACTTTACGCCCAAAGACGAATTGATGGAAATTGCGTCTCGAATCTCAAATTGGGGATGGCACGTTGTCATTTATTTTGAAGCAGTCGATTTACCAGAACTGATTGATTTCTTTACTCAACTCCCAACAACAGTCGTTGTTGATCACATGGGTCGCCCGGATGTGGCCAAGTCTGTTGATGACGCTGAGTTTGCGCTTTTTGAACGCTTCATGACTGAGCATGAAAATGTATGGAGTAAAGTAACATGTCCTGAGCGTTTGTCTATCAAAGGCCCTAAGGCTTTGAACGGCGAACAAAATGCTTATCTAGATGTCATACCCTTCGCAAGACGGATAGTCCAGAAATTCCCAACCCGCGTTCTTTGGGGCACGGATTGGCCTCATCCTAATTTGAAAGATCATATGCCCGATGATGGTTTGTTGGTTGACTTTATCCCTCACATTGCACCAACCGCACATGAGCAAAAGTTGCTCTTGGTGGACAACCCGATGCGTTTGTATTGGCCTGAGACATTTCAATGAAGTTGTTTTTAAAATTATTCAAAGTGAGATAAAGCATATGTCCTTAGATAAACCCTATCTTGATGTGCCAGGCACAACCATCTTTGATGCTGAGCAGTCCCGTAGAGGATACTGGCTCAACCAGTTCTGTATGTCATTGATGAAGGCTGAAAACCGTGAGCGTTTTAAGTCCAATGAGCGTGCATATTTGGATGAATGGCAAATGAGCGAAGCTCAAAAAGACGCGGTCATAGAGCGCAATTTAAACAAATGCATTTCCCTGGGGGGAAATATTTATTTCCTCGCCAAAATAGGTGCGACCGACGGCAAGAGCTTTCAACAAATGGCGGGGAGTATGACCGGTATGACGGAGGAGGAGTACCGGGACATGATGGTGAAGGGGGGCCGCTCAGTCGAGGGCAACCGGGTACTGGGTGAGGACGGGGACGCTCAGCCCCAGCACCAACCCCAAGGTAAATCTCATCTTAAAGCAACTCATTAAGGCTCATTAAATGGCACGAATAACTTCCAGCGTCTACACCTCTCATGTTCCTGCTATTGGGGCCGCTATAGATTTAGGTAAAACTCAGGAGCCTTACTGGCAACCTGTTTTTAAGGGGTATGAATATTCAAAGAAATGGTTAGAACAGGAAAAACCTGATGTCGTTTTCTTGGTCTACAACGATCACGCAACTGCGTTTAGTTTGGAGCTTATTCCGACCTTTGCTATTGGTACCGCAGATGTTTTTCAACCCGCTGACGAGGGTTGGGGACCAAGACCTGTGCCTTTAGTAAAGGGGCATGCTGATCTTGCTTCCCACATCTCTCACTCCGTGATAATGGACGATTTTGATTTAACCATTGCCAATAAAATGGATGTTGACCACGGGTTGACTGTGCCACTCTCCTTGATGTGCGGTCAGCCAAAGGAGTGGCCTTGCCGCGTCATTCCATTTGCTGTGAACGTGGTTCAGTATCCAGTCCCGTCTGGACGAAGGTGTTTCGAGTTAGGTCGTGCCATAGGGAGAGCTATTCGGAGCTATCCTGAGGATTTAAATGTTCAAATTTGGGGCACAGGCGGAATGAGTCATCAACTCCAAGGTCCTAGAGCAGGTCTCATTAACAAAGAGTTTGATAACAAATTTTTGGATCGACTGATTGCCGATCCACAGGGCCTTGCGAGTGTCCCGCACATTGATTATGTAAGGGAAGCGGGCTCAGAGGGTATAGAGCTCGTCATGTGGCTAATCGCAAGAGGCGCAATGAATGATATTGAGGGCGGCAAAGCGCCCATTGTAAAAAATCGTTTCTATCATGTACCTGCTTCAAATACAGCAGTTGGTCATTTAATTTTGGAGAATATTTAATGGGTAAAACTATAAAAGTTGCACTTGCCGGTGCGGGTGCATTTGGAATCAAGCATTTGGATGGGATTAAAAATATTGATAACGTTGAGGTCATCTCTTTGGTTGGTCGAGAGTTGGACAAGACGAAAGAGGTGGCTCAGAAATACGGTATCGCTCACGTTAGCACTCAGCTAGAAGATAGTTTGAAAATTGCTGAGTTAGATGCTGTCATTCTATGTACGCCAACTCAAATGCACGCTCAGCAGGCACGTGCATGCATGAATGCAGGTAAGCATGTTCAAGTTGAAATTCCTATGGCAGACTCTTTAGAGGACGCTCAGTCTTTGGTAGATCTCCAAAAGAAAACGGGATTGGTCGCTATGTGCGGTCACACACGTCGCTTTAATCCCAGTCATCAATATGTCCATCAAAAGATCAAGGCTGGTGCGTTTAATATCCAGCAAATGGATGTGCAGACATACTTCTTTAGAAGAACCAATATGAACGCTTTAGGTCAGCCAAGAAGTTGGACGGATCATTTGCTATGGCATCACGCCGCCCATACGGTTGATCTATTTGCGTACCAAGCTGGCAGCCCCATCGTCAAAGCGAATGCCGTTCAAGGACCTATTCATCCCACGCTTGGTATAGCAATGGATATGTCCATTCAATTGAAAGCTGCAAACGGTGCAATTTGTACCCTTAGTTTGAGTTTTAATAATGACGGCCCTTTAGGCACTTTCTTTAGGTACATTGGCGATACCGGTACATACATTGCACGCTACGATGATCTTTTTACGGGCAAAGAAGAGCCCTTAGATGTTTCAAAGATCGATGTTTCAATGAACGGTATTGAGCTTCAGGATAGAGAGTTTTTTGCTGCTATCAAAGAGGGGCGCGAACCTAACTCCAGCGTTCAACAGGTGTTTGCTTGCTACAAAGTACTGCACGATCTTGAGCAACAATTGAACGCTCAATAATTTATAACACCTGAGAAAAAGAGTAAATCGACTCAAATTTAGTAACTCATTCTTTGGAAGTTTCACTTATGCAACAGCGTCAAGTCGGTCCTTTTAGTGTTGGCTCCATTGGTCTTGGATGCATGAACCTTTGTCACGCCTACGGGGGTCCAGTTTCTCGGGAGCAGGCTGAGAGGATATTACTATGTGCTTTAGACCTGGGGGTGACTTTCTTTGATACTGCCGCACTTTATGGGTTTGGTGCGAGTGAAAAACTGGTAGGAGACATATTATCGAAACACCGGAGCAAATTTACTTTAGCGAGTAAGTGTGGTCTTCAAGGCGTGGATAAGAACGGGGACGGAGTTCTCGTTCGAGTCATCGACGGCAGACCTGAGACCCTTAAGAAAACATGTGAAGACAGTTTGAAGAGGCTTAAAACGGACGTTATTGACTTGTACTACCTGCATAGGTGGGATAAAAAAGTTCCTATTGAAGACAGTGTGGGTGCGTTGAGTGATTTGGTGAAAGAGGGGAAGATTCGCACAATTGGTTTGTCTGAGGTATCAAGTGCTACGCTTAGAAAAGCTCACGCGGTGCATCCCATTGCAGCTTTGCAAACGGAGTATTCTCTATGGACACGCAATCCAGAGATAGAACTCCTTGGTGTTTGCAAAGAGCTTGGAGTGACCTTTGTAGCCTTCAGTCCAGTTGGAAGAGGTTTTTTGACAGGCACTCTCAAAGATGTAAGCGCTTTAGGAGAAAAGGATATTCGCCGGGCGATGCCTCGTTTTACAAAAGAGAACTACGCAATGAACGTTAAGCTGCTCAAGCAATTCGAGAGTTTTGCTAAAGCGAGGAGTTTGACCCCTTCGCAAGTAGCCCTAGGTTGGTTGCTCACTCGCGATGATTCGATTATTCCAATTCCGGGCACTCAAAATCTGGATCATTTAAAAGAAAACTGCGCTTCAAACGAAATCAATTTTTCTACCGAGGAAATGCAGGAATTGGATCAATTGATTAATCACCATAATGTGGTGGGTCATCGTTACAACGAGCAGGCCAGAAGCGAAGTGGATACAGAGGACTTTGGTTAATTTGACTGATTGTTACTCTCGTTACTCTCTTCAAACTATTCCCGTCCATGACTTGAGTTTAAAGGGTTACAGCTTTTGTCATTAGCTTTGATATTTTGTCAAAATATTTATTAGCCTTTGATGATGGAATCAGATATTTGGTTCTTCTATTTTCGCCTTCATAGACAAACTCAATCCACCCTTGAATTCGTAATTCGTCTAGCTTTCTATGAATCGTAGCAGGTGAAGCGATCGCGCTAAGTTCCATGCATTCAGTGACCGTTAGAGTTTGCTCTTGACCGTAATGGACTGTAATAGTTTCAAGTAACTTTTCAGCTGTGGTGTCCATTTTCCCTTCCATTTCTTTGGCTTGCAAAGATTGGAAAAGAGTTAAAAAGCGAACGTAAATATCTTTAGAATTCATGGTAATTGTTAGCAGTTAATTTTAAATATTGTAGCATTATCGTTGTATAGGTCTAGAGTTTAAAGGTAATAATTGCTACGACAACATTGATAAAAAGTAATTACTTAATCGATTTGCTATATGTAATCAAGCGAACAATTACTCTTTAAGTCAGATTGGCTCGCTGCATCTAATTATGAATCTATTGATACTTTACTGCTGAATGTTAAAAAGCCTAAAGAGCGAACTCTTTAGGCTTTTATATCGAAGACAAAAGCAAATCCAAGTATGCCCTGGATTATGTTTACAAAGTATCGATGAAGCTTCGTAATTTATCGGATCTTGATGGATGCTTGAGTTTTCTGAGAGCCTTAGCTTCTATTTGACGAATTCGTTCCCGCGTAACGTCAAATTGTTTACCCACCTCCTCAAGCGTATGGTCAGTACTCATCTCAATACCAAACCGCATACGCAGGACTTTAGCCTCCCTTGGGGTAAGACCGTCCAAGATCTCTTTAACAACATCTCTTAGACCCGCTTGCATTGCAGCCTCTAATGGAGCAGTGTTAGCTGAGTCTTCAATAAAGTCACCAAGGTGTGAATCGTCATCATCCCCAATTGGTGTTTCCATGGAAATCGGCTCTTTTGCGATTTTCATGATCTTACGGATCTTGTCCTCGGGCATTTCCATCTTCTCAGCCAATGCAGATGCATCAGGCTCAAATCCAAACTCCTGGAGATGCTGGCGGGAGATTCTGTTCATCTTGTTGATGGTCTCAATCATATGAACAGGTATCCTGATCGTCCTAGCTTGGTCTGCAATGGAGCGGGTGATTGCTTGTCTAATCCACCAAGTTGCGTAAGTAGAGAATTTATATCCACGACGGTATTCAAACTTATCCACGGCCTTCATCAATCCGATATTGCCCTCTTGGATCAGGTCCAGGAATTGGAGTCCACGGTTGGTATATTTTTTGGCAATTGAGATTACCAAACGCAGGTTGGCCTCAATCATCTCTTTCTTAGCATTACGCGAAGCGGCCTCACCCTCGTTCATGCGCTTGTTGATGCCCTTGAGTTCGTTTAAAGGCACAACAACTCGGGTTTGAAGGTCTATTAATTTTTGCTGCAACTCTTGAATAGCTGGGATGTTGCGAGTCATTGTGGCAGACCAGGGTTTTGCGGCTGCCGCTTGTTTTTCAACCCATCTTAAGTTGAGCAAGTTGCCAGGAAACTCTTTGATAAAAATATCTTGTGGCATGCCACATTTGTCCACAATGTTTCTTCTGAGTAGCCGCTCTTTTTTGCGCATATCGTCAACTTGACTACGAACCATATCGCATAAACGCTCAATGGTCCTGGCAGTAAAACGAATAGTCATCAACTCATCGCTGAGTGCTTTTTGAGCTTTCAAGTAGTTCGGCGTACCCCAGCCTTCTTTTGCGTAAACTTTATGAACCTTTTCAAACAAAACCGTTATGCGACTAAAGCGCTCTAAAGCCTCGCGCTTGAGTTCTTCAAGTTTCTTTGTTAAAGCCTTGCTTCCCCCTTTTCCGTCGTCGTCATCGGTGTCATCAAATTCGTCAAAATCCTCCTCGGCAACATAGTCGTCAGCCTCATCAGCATTACTAAATCCGTCGACGACACTAGATATAACTACCTTGCCTTCAGCGATTTCATCTCTAAGGCGCAAAATCTCAGCGATAGTTGAAGGCGATTCGCTGATAGCCTTCATCATGTCCATCAAGCCGCCTTCAATGCGCTTGGCGATTTCAATCTCACCCTCACGCGTTAAAAGCTCTACGGTCCCCATCTCCCGCATGTACATGCGAACAGGATCTGTTGTTCTTCCAAATTCACTGTCGACTGTGGACAGGGCGGCTTCGGCTTCCTCTTCTGCTTCTTCCTCGGTCGCCGTGGTCGGACCTGTGTTAGTCAAAAGCAATGTCTCAGCATCCGGGGTTTGCTCATAAACTGCTACACCCATGTCGTTCAGCATTGAGATCACAATCTCAAGCGTCTCGGCATCTACTAATTTATCGGGCAAGTGATCGGAAATCTCACCGTGGGTTAAGTAGCCCCTAGTTTTACCCAGTTTAATGAGGGTTTTAAGTCTTTGACGACGCTTGGCTAGATCTTCCTCGGACAGAACTGCTTCATCTAAACCAAACTCTTTCATCAAGGCGCGCTCTTTGGCCTTGCTGATTTTCATTCGAAGTGGCTTAACTTTTTCGGTGCTTGACCCAGTCTCCTCTGTAAATTCAGACTCAATATCAAGATCCTCTTCAATCACCGACTCTATGATCTTGGCTTCCTTACCCTTTTTCGTCGCTGTCTTAGGCGCTGGGGCTTTTGCAGATGGCTTGCCCGCAGACGTTTTTGCGACTACTAATTTGTTGGACTTTGTGTTCTCTGAAACAGGTTTTGCTGCAAGGGTAGTTTTGGCCTTGGGTTTGGCAGCTGACTTTGCCACTACCTTGGACGCAGTCTTTGAAACTGTCTTAGTGACTGCCTTAGCAACTGCCTTAGCAACTGCCTTAACAACTGGCTTAGTACTCTTGGCTTTAGTCGTAGTTTTTGACGCCACCGCAGGCTTCGATGATTTTGATTTTGTTGTTTTTGACAATTTAGATGAGCTCGGTTTAGCCGCTTTCACAGCGGTTTTTTTTGCGGATGCTGCTTTGGAAGAAACTGCTGTTTTACCAACAGGTTTTTTGGTCTTAGATGTGGACATAGATCCTCAGAGAAGATGATGTTTAAGCTGTAAATTAAAAATAAGTCGTCATAAAAATGACTAGACAAGATGGAGGGCGATCATTTGGAATGCAATCCTAGCGGGATTTGGGCGAATCGTAGTTAAAAAGTCTACATTTGGCCGCGCCGGAGGTGTTGCTGTCGCTCTTGTCTAAACTTGATTGGATTATACCGTAATACCAGTCTTAAGTCTAGCTCTACGGTTGTTTAAAAACCGCACGCGCTCGTATGCAACAGGATCTGAACTTGCCTTGGGAATTAGTAATTTTAGTTCCTGATCAATGGAATCCTTCTCCATCTCAACGAGTATGCTACTGATTTCCTGCGGTGTATTTTCAAGATCCGGAGGTGTATTTTTTAAGAGATTGCTGAGCCAATCGAAGTGTGGGTGTCCTCTCAAACCCTCCATCAATGCGGCAAAAGATTGAACACCCAACTCATGAAGTTGTTGGTCCATCCATTTAAATAATTCTCCATGCGGGGCCTGCAGGGCGCAAAGCATATTGTGTTGGGTTGCGGACAGTAACTCCCACTGCTTCATATCAGTGAACAGTATTTGAACAGCTCTGTCTTGGCGACTGCTAGGGCCTTTTCTAAGCGGCAGTGATGATGTGCTAGCTTGAGCGTTCGAATAATCTGATCTGAAGGAACTGGGCTTGTAAGTTTGCGGACTTTGATTTGATGAGTTGGTATTACTCTTATACCCATTGCCCTTGCTGAAAGAATTCCTACTGTCCTTTGAGTAGGACTGTTTATCTGTTGCAGGAGGCCCCCAAAGTCGCAGTAGCTCTTTTTCCCCAATGCTCACGAGGCTCGCAATTTCGCTAAGAAGTTGACTTTGTAATACACCTTGAGGCATTGCCTGCCAAAGCGGTTTAGCTAGGGAGGCAAATTGAGCTCTACCCTCTGCGCTTTCTAAATCGCAACCAACGCGGGCGGATTCAATTAAATATCTGCTCAGTGGAGTGGCGTCTGATACAAAGCGCGTAAATGCCTCTTGTCCGAACTCCCGGATATAGGAATCTGGGTCGTGCTCTTTTGGAAGAAATAAGAACTTGACACTGCGCGTGTCGCTTGCAAAGGGGAGTGCAACTTCAAGCGCTTTGCGAGCAGCCCGTTTACCCGCAGCGTCACCGTCAAAACTAAATACTACGGCATCTGTAAACCGAAATAGCTTTTGAACATGCTCTTGAGTACACGCAGTCCCAAGAGTTGCAACTGCATTTGGGAATCCCCACTGCGCCAAGGCGACTACGTCCATATACCCCTCAGTCACCAAGCAATACCCCATCGAGCGCAGGGATTGCCTGGCCTCAAAGAGCCCGTAAAGTTCGCGCCCTTTTATAAAAACGGGTGTTTCCGGGGAGTTAAGGTATTTTGGGCCTGGCTGCGCTTGGGCCCCGGGAACTGGGATAACCCGTCCCCCAAATCCAATGCACTCTCCCTTGATGTTTCGAATAGGAAACATGATCCGGTCCCGAAATCGATCGTATCTTTTTTCATCCGCCTTTGAGTCATTATTTTCCTCTTGGTGCGAAATCACTAGCCCGCTTTCCACTAAAAGAGGACTTTGATAATCTGCAAAAACACTCGCTAAATTTCTCCAGCCTTCTGGCGCATATCCAAGGCCAAATTGTTTTGCGATTTCGCCCGATAAGCCCCGCTCTTTGAGGTAAGTTACTGCCTTGGGTGAGTTTTTAAGTTGTTTTTTGTAATCACTATTGGCTCTCTCAAGGATGTCAGTTAAGGTTTGAACATGTTCTCTGTGTTCTCCTCTTCGAGCACGCTCATCGGGTGACAATGTTTCCTCAGGAACAACCATGTTGTAGGTTTGTGCAAGATCTTTCACTGCCTCAACAAAGTTCATTCCAGCGTGCTCCATTAAAAATCCAATTGCATTGCCATTTTTGCCGCAACCAAAGCAATGGAAAAATTGTTTGGTTGGACTTACAGTGAACGATGGGGATTTTTCAGAGTGAAATGGACACAGTCCAGAGAAATTGGCTCCAGCTTTTTTAAGCTGCACGTGTCGACCCACAATCTCGACTACGTCGGCTCGGTTGAGTAGTTCTTGAATAAAGTTCTGAGGTATGGACATAAGAGCCTGCATTGTATGCTTGCCCAGAATTTTAACTTTTTAGGGTATTTTGATTCCGCAGTATTTGATATTTGTGCGCTTTTCAATGTTATCTTCCAAGCACTATCCCTTCTCGCCTTGGGTCTGCCCCGCCGATTAGTCTAGACTGCTTGCGCTCAATCGCTTGAACCCCGCTGGTCAACGGGGCCTCAGTAAATGCCTGACCTCTTTCTTTCAAGCTGTTTAGCCAATCTTCACTAAAGAGATTTTGTTCCAAAATCAATTCACCATTGGGTTTGTTTATAGAAAAATGGCCAAGGTTAATTGCTTCTTGTGGGCTCATATTCCAATTCAATAATGCCCAAAGTGTTTGAGACGTAAAGTGGATAATGGCATTTCCCCCCGGACTTCCAAGACTAGCAAAGATTTCAGGCCTCGGCATCGGATGTGTCAATTTATGGGTTCCTTTTACAGAACTGAGCTTCAAAACAATTGTGGGCGACATTGAGGATCTAGGACGCTTTCCCGGTCCTGGACGATTTGCAATTGGGTTTCCCAAACTATCTTCAGCTGCGAAGCTAAAGTCAGTTAGTTGGGAGTTTAATAAAAATCCACCCATTAAGCCTTCACCCGAGTTGACCATCCGGTGTGAGCCAAATGCACTCTCTACAGAGGAGGTAAAGGCAACAGCATTCCCGTACCTGTCTATCACACTCATGTGACTCGTTCCATGTTCGGGTTGATAGGGCATGGAGCCCATTTTTTGAATTACGGAACTTTGCTCTAGGCCTGGCGGTATTCCAAAATTTGGCGTTTGCATTTTTTGGTCGCCGATTAGCCGCGCCCTTTCTCCAAGGTATTCAGGGTCTATCAATGCACGCCAAGTTTTTGATTCTTCAATGCAATTGGTATTTTTGGTTTGTCTGGTTTGATTGCTACAGCCTGAATCGTATACGTATTTGTCTCGGTCTGCTAAGGCAAGTCTGGACGCCTCTGTGTAGTAATGAAGCCATTCAGGCCCAAAAGGCAAACCTTGCACAGGGGTTTTTTCAAGCATTCCAAATATCTGCGCCATAGCCAGGGTACCCGATGCTGGAGGCGGCGCACCGCAAACTTTGTATAAACCCTCCAGATCATTGGGTGCATTTATGCCAACCTCAAAACACAAAGGTTCTCTGATTAATGCTTTGTAATTTTTTAAATCATCCGCGTTCATCATAACTTCAGAGGAATCAAAATTAACACTGGTTAATTTACCCCTGTTATTCGCAGCATCTACGGTTGCGTTTGCCCATTTCCCAAGGTAGAACGCTTTAGACCCGAAGCGTCCGATATCTTTGAGTATTTTCGAGAGTTCGGGATTCTTAAGTACGTGTCCCACCGGCCAAGGCGTCGAGTCAGACTGATAAAAGTATTCTCTTGCGTAAGCGTTTCTGAGTAGATCAGTGTCTTTTTGGATTAATTGAAAAAGTCGAGGACTAATGGGGAAGCCGCTATCGGCTAATTGAGTTGCGGGTCGTATGAGATCCGCCCAGGGGAGTTTCCCGTAATGGTGGTGAGCTTCCCATAGCATTGAAACTACGCCAGGCACACCGATTGAGCGCGAGCTTAGTTGAGCTGTTTTGAAATCTAAGAGTTTGCCGTCATCTCTTGTAAATAGCTTTTCAGTAGCTCTAGAGGGTGCGCTCTCACGCCCATCAAAAACCACTACTCGCCCAGCATGTGATAAAACTAAAAATCCACCTCCCCCAATTCCGCTTGACTGTGGTTCAACTAAAGTCAGTACCATTTGTATGGCTACAGCGGCGTCTACGGCGTTTCCTCCTTTCTCTAAAATTTGTAAGCCAGCACGCGTAGCGAGAGGGTTGGCAGCTGCTACAGCTTCTGTTGAATATTCCCAGCCAGGCTTGTTGGACCAGCCCGAAGAGGCTTCGCGGGAGTAATCAATTGAAGTCCTCTGCTCAAGCTGTGCCCCTGGGTAATTGCGAGTAAGTTCATCGGAGTAAGTCCTTGAAGATACAAGGATAATTAATGCCAATGAAAGTGCAAAGCGCAAGCTAAATGTCCGATTAGATTCAAACATAATGATTGGTTTGGGTTGAATTATCCGAATGCAATCGTGTATTGGGATGCGAAATAGAGTTGTAATCAAGTAAGATTCTCTGCGAAAATAGTGTCTTAAAGAAATCATTAAGAATCCACATGGAAAATCTCCCTACATACAATAATGCTTATCGCAGCAGAGTCCTGGGCACACTACTCTTGCTTGCGCTCTTTCTCAGCAGTTGTGCAAATCATATCCCACTTATTTCTGGAAATGATGTGAGCAGCAATTCAATTGAGCGTTCGACCACTCAATTGAACAATACAAACTCTAATATTCCTACAGACCTGGCAAAGCCAAACCGCAATCCACCCAAATTTGCACTTGTACTTGGCGGGGGAGCAGCCAGGGGATTTGCGCATATTGGAGTTATACAAATTCTTGAGGAAGCCGGGATTAAGCCTAATATAGTGGTCGGTACCTCTGCAGGTAGTGTGGTTGCGGCAATCTACGCTAGCGGTAAAACTGGAGCGCAACTCCAAAGGATTGCAGATAGCATTGAGCAGTCAGCTTTGACAGATTGGAATATGTCCTTCCTCAAGCGGGGGATGATGCGGGGTGAGGCCTTAGAGCATTTCATTAGGCAACAAACGGGCATTAAAAATATCGAACAACTCCCTATGCCTTTAGGCGTAGTTGCCACAGATCTTCAAACTGGTGAGGGAATCTTGTTTCAAAGAGGGGATGTTGGAACCGCGGTGCGTGCATCCAGTGCGGTGCCTGCAGTTTTTGAACCCGTAAGGATCGGCGGTAAAGAGTATGTTGACGGTGGATTGGTGTCTCCCGTTCCCGTACGGTATGCTCGGCAAATGGGTGCAGATATAGTGTTAGCAGTCGATATCTCGAGCGCGCCTGAGGGTAATAAATCAGACGATATGCTTAAGATATTGTTGCAAACATTTACGATCATGAGTAAAAGTATCAACTCGTTCGAATTGCCCCAGGCCGACCTTGTGGTCAAACCAGCACTGCTCGGGGTGAGTAGTGTTGAATTTGCGAACAGGCAACAAAGTATAGATGCGGGGCGAGCCGCAATGAAGCTTGCTTTGCCAAAATTGAAAGCATTGCTAAACAACTAAAAAAGCTAATTACTTAAGTTGCTAAACCCGCATAAAGTAATTTTTTTATAAAAATAGATATCAAACACGCAATGTTTGATAAATGTCATTTATGCGCTGAGTTGTAGCTCCTTATTATTCATTCATTGATACGCATGAGTGTGATCGCATCTTACGGGATATAAGATTCACACCATGCAAATAGAAAAATACAAATTATTCAAACAATTCAACTGCTTGAGCTTAGTTGTCTTGCCAATCCTCATTGTTGGATGTTCTTTTGCTCCAATAGGAGAAAATAAATTTGATTGCAACCGAAAGGACAGTCCAAATGAGTATTGTCGTTCAATTAAGGCGGTTGTTCGGTCAACGCAGGGCGAATTGCCTGAAACAAGGTATGAAAAAGAGTTTGATATGCACGACTACGACCGGGCCTATTCACTTGATGCAAAGTACTCTAAAGATTCGAAGTCACCTCAAAATTTTAAAGTTGATCAATCAGTTGATCCCTCTAGAGTAGCCAGACTACCAAACAACACCTTTTCCCTTGGGTATCCAATGGGGCAACTGCCTAACTTGGAAGGAGCGCCTGTTCGCATTGCACCAGTGATACAAAGGGTATATATAAAAAGTTATGTTGATGCAGATGATGTATTGATTCAGGATCAAATAATTTATAAAGAAATTGCACATTCAAAGTGGACAGGATTTCAGTTCGGAATTGATGACGAAACACAAACACATGGTCCTAGTGGTAGAAATGCTCAACCTCACAGAATTCAAAATCCTGATCCCCAGATAAGTTCAATTGAGTCCCCAACTCAAGGCAAAAATCCAGAATCTAATTTCTCCTCAAATTCAAATTTTTCTACAAATGGATCGAAACTAGCTCAGGGGAGTTATAAGGTCTCGAATAATTTGGACCCCAGCACCGAGGAACAATCTAAGCATGAGGGTGATTCAAATGAATGACTCGAAAGTAATGGAGATTAATGGGTAATTTAGTGATATTGGTAATACGGAAAAATCTAATTTAAGGAAAACAATGAAATATTTAAAGTTTGCAAAAGATCTAGGCATCGTTGTTTTTGTCCCGATTTTGCTATTTGCATTAGCGGGTACTATGAACAATGGAGTTGCGTTGTCGGCTAGCGTATTTGATACTGTCGTCATTTGGCTAACTGATCTAGCTCACTCAACATTTACGCTCATGCTGGCGCTAATCGTCTTGGTTATCGCGGGGTGGCAAATTGCTCACGGGGGAGGGTACAAGATGCTTGGACTGATCTTAGCGGTTCTAGCAGTCATGATTCTTGGGCCCACTTTTTTGACAACCATGGCAACTGCTATGCCTCCTGTATGAATTTAAGCTTCAAATACCTAGTGAGTAAAAAGGTGTTGATGACTGAGGAGCGAAGACGAGTTGGTGCGGAGTTTATTTAAGTGCCAATATTCAAAAACTCCTCTGATGCTCAAGATATGAGCTCCTTCTTAGCTATTCAAAGTTATACCGAAGAAAGCAATATGATTGTCAGTCAACAAGAGGGCAATAAATCGTTTGTAGGTAGAGTCTACTCAGCAACGCCGTTAGCGGGGGGAGGAGCAGAGTTTTCTAACCTAATTGGTGCGATTTTCAAATCCGCTCCGGATGACTCCGTAATGCAGTTTAGTCTGATTTGTACACCAGATGTCTCAATGCATTCTCAATATTGCGCGGGTAAAAGTACTACAAATACAGTACTCTCAGAATTAATTAAATCTCAATCGAGTCTCTTTCATTCAGCACTTGAGCCCGGTGAGCTAGGTGATCTCCCCGGCGTAAATCAGTTAACTCTAATCATTTCATTTAATACGCCAATAGATTCATTGTCTGAAGATGTAGTATCCGCCAAATTTGAAATTCAGGAGGAGTTTTTGAGCGGCTTAAGATCATGTGGATTTTGGGATGCTAAGACATTATCGCCAGCAGAAGTGATAGCGGTCTACAGAACATTTAGTAATGTGTATCAAGGTGTAATGCCTGTCACTCTTGATCCCAACTTACCGCTTAATCAGCAGATTTTTTGTAGTGAAGATGTGTTGGATTTTAGGGATGCTAAATATCTACAGATGACTAGCGAAGTGCTCGGACGAGCGGTCTCAGTCAAATCACTTCCGCCAGTAGTGCAAGATGGATTGATGAACTTAATCATAGGCGCGCCTTTAAATTCAGGCTCGGTTCGGGACGGGGGTGGGCTAAGAATTGCCACGCCGTTTATATTATCTACAAGCGTGCGTTTGGCCAAGCAAGCGAAAGAATCAAAGCGAATCCAACGAGCGATATCATCGCGTACAAACGCAAAGGGGATTCCTAAGTGGCTAGATTTTGGTGTCCCAAATGAATCGGTTGTTGACGACTTAAAGTGGATTGAGCAAGTCAGCTCTGACGGGGTAAACAAATACGTATTTGTAAACTTTACCTGTTTTCTTTTCTCTCGCAATAAAAAACAATTAGACACAGCGACTTCTAACTTCAAAACAACTCTGAACAATCTTGGTTTTGACGCGCGAGATGTTTTAATTAATCACGGAGTAAGATGGGCTCAAGCGCTCCCTCTTAACTTCGCTGCAAGAATAGCAGCTAAACTTGAAAATGAAGCATTAATGCCCGCCACAAGTGCGGCGTGTTTGCTACCCATATACGGGGATTATTGTGGTAATGCTGATCCAAAAGGCAATGCCACCGGATCGGCATTCTTGACTCGAAGGGGTAGGGCATATTATTTTGATCCATTCATTAGTGATACTAATAAGAATGGAATTATTTTTGCTGAGTCCGGGGCAGGAAAATCATTTGTGATGCAGTATATGCTGGCAAACCATTTGGCCGAGGGTGCAACGGTCTTCTTGTTTGATAACGGCAAATCAGCAAAAAAAACATGTGACGCTCTAGGCGGAGAGTTCATTGAGTTTGATTTAGAGAGAGGGCGGGATACCTCTATCAATCCATTTACAGGACTGAGTTCACAAGAATTCAATGAGGAAAATGAAAGTATTTGCGATTTGCTGATTAAGATGTGTTACTTTAAGGAGCCGATACAGCCTGGGTCCAGGATAGTGATGAATGAGGCAGTAAAGTCTGCTTTTGCACAAAAGCAGGATCTTACTGAAATAGAGAACGTTGTCGAGGCCTTAGAAAATATTGTTGAAAATTTCGACTCAAGGGCCGCTCCAGAATCTGAGGCAATTGCTGCTGCACGAAATTTGCGTGTTCGATTGAATGCCTTTATTAAGAGTCCAACCAGAGGGCCTTTTTTCAAAGGCGAGTCCAATTTAAATCCTAAGCAAGCATTTACTGTCATTGAGCTTTCCTCTTTAGACGGCGATCAGCATTTGAAGCAATGTGTTCTTTTCTTTGTAATGAACACCATAATGAACAGGATAAAAACTCGAGCGGGCAGAAAGATTTTATTCCTTGACGAGGCCTGGCAAATTTTAAAGGACGAGACGGCGGCAAATGCGGTGGAAGGCATCTTTCGAAAAATAAGAAAAGACAACGGATCCATTTGGGTAATTACCCAGGCATTAGATGATTTGGTTGGGAATGCATGTGGCGAAGTGATTATGAGTCAATCCCACTGGAAGCTCATCATGAAACAAAAGCCTGAAGTGATTGACAAGAATTTAAATTCAGGGGCAATATCTAGGTTTGTTGATGATCCTTTTTTCATTAAATCATTAAAAGATATTTCAACTGTGAAGGGTAAATATAGTGAACTCTTGATTGTAGGAGACGCTATTTATGAGAGCGTTCGTTTGTATGTTCCAAAATTTACGAGCGCACTTTTTTCAAGTGATGGAGTTGAGCGCGACTGGGTATTTAAACTTATGAACGATGGTCTGAGTGCGGTGGATGCTATTCGCTTGGTATTAGCGGATCAAAAGCTAGATCGCAAGCGGTGGTTGGAGGCTATTGTTTTTAAATTAAATGCAGATGGTCGTCTAAGCGCAAATGACTTCATTTCAGAATTCAAGTCTGCTTATTCTGATGCAGCAACCGTATCTAAAAATGTCTCATGAAGGAATAAATTTCTAAATACACATTTTTAAATTAGATCTCCATTACTTGCAATTATGTATAACTATTTCTTTAAAACACGTCATTTCAATATCAACTTTTGTTGGCTCTTTGTAGGGAGCGTGTTTTTCGCTATAACCTTCTTATTTTTAGGGGCGAAGAACAATTCGGTATTGCTATATTGGAGTCCTGCCACTATTCCTAAAATCGCAACGATAGCAAAGGAATCTGTAATATTTGAGGCAGTCTACGATAGACCCGGAGCAAGCAAAGAGCAATTAGAGGTTGAAGTTATGGAGCCTATTATTGACTACTTAAAAATCTTGCGGCGAGGTGGATTTATTGTCATTGATACCACAACAGATAGTGATGGGCGCATGAGCGTAAGTGCTTTGCCTGAGGGCTCGATTGACTTAACCGCGAAACTTAAAGAAATTGTTAAATTACCTACGCTTTAACAGTCCATCATTTAAAGTAATTCATTTTCGACGCTTTTTGTGTGTAGAGGTGTTACTGCTGACAATTATCGTGCTCTTGCATGCATATCCATTTATTACCTTGGGCGTTGACATTCATAACCAGCGTTGTTTGGAGAACATAAAAGTTGCGGCCCTACTGCACTTCAAGCCATCTGCTATAAAAATCCTTAGAGGAGATTTGATTTACTGGAGACCTTCTGGCCCGCTTGGTTATGTGAGGGACGAATATGTGGTTAAACGGGTTGCAGGTGTTGCAGGCGACTTTCTTTCGATAAACGGGGATGACGTCAAAATTAATAACCAGGTTGTTGCCACAGGGTTACCAAATGGTACCTTTGAGGGAGTAAGAGCCCATTTATATGATAAGTCAGAAATTATTCCGAAAGATTGTTTCTTTGTATTAGGAGACAACCCTCTCTCTTATGACTCAAGGTATTGGGGTTATGTCTCTTATGATTCCATTATGGGTCGGGCTATAGCCTTATTTTGAAAACTTATCTAATTTACTTTCTACGACCAATAAAGCATTTATCTTTGGTTAGCTTGTTTGCTTTAATTTTAGACTTCTTTTTGGTAATTGTCTTCGCCCAAGAAGTTCCTGTTAATAGGGTTAATAAAGAAACCCTTACTTCAACAGTTACCAACTCCAACTCCAACTCAAACTCAACCTTCAACTCGGTTTGGGATAGTTACGGCGAAGATTTTCTGCAAGGCAATCCGCTTATATTGAAGGCTCCAGTTGAGGCAGGAGTTAAACCTGCCGTAATTGAAAAAATCCCCCTCAAGCCCAAATTATTAGATGTTAAAAATGAGGTTGCAGACTCAAATCAGGATACACGTGTTTCAGTTAAGTGGCTAAGAAAGAATTATGTCCTTTTAGAGGAGCGAGCAATTGATAATCCTAGCACTCCGAATGTAGAGGCTTATTTGTATGCAAAACGAATTATCCTAGACAAAGCCCAAAATTTCTCTAGTAAGGTGGATGAAATTACCAAATCCGATCCGTTTCTAAACGAGAACAACCGGATCCCTTATGCAAGCAGTGGAGCCACCTCCATCCGAAATACAAATCTCCTTGCCCAACAAGATGCATTAAAGCAGATGGCACTCGTCGGGGGCGTTTACATTTTTATTGATGGTCAATGTATATTTTGCGCTCAGCAGTTACCCGTCCTCTCGTTTCTTCGAGAAAGTTACGGTTTACAAAGTTGGGTGATTTCTGTGGACGGCACTGCTCCTGCAGGATATAAGGGGCAAGTGTCTAAAGACAACGGTTTATATAAGAAACTCGGATTGAAGTTAACGCCGTCCATTGTTTATATCAGCCATCCTAAAGCCTACACCGGTGGGGATGACCCAAATAACTACTTTATTATTTCCCAGGGCTATTACGCTGCCGATGAACTTACCAAAGTCATGGCGTATGCGGCTTATAGGTCCAATTTGGTGAGTGAGGCAACCAGGCGTAGCTTGAATATTTGGGATAGAGGGCTTGCCTCGATTGAGGATCTAAATAGTCTGCGCCTTGATGTTAACCAACCTGAGTCTTTCCGCCTCAAACTACAGCCCCTACTTGAGAAAAGTTATAAGTGATGAAGAGTATGAGCTTGCTATTTAGAAAGTTAAGTGCCTTGGTGATGTCATGGCGACGTTTGGGGTTTGTAGTTCTTTTGATTACACTGATTGTTGTTATTCCTCTGCGCGCTCCAGCAGGGATTATGAGTGATTTACAAAGTACCTTTATGTCCAATTCATCATCTCCAGGAGTAATGAATGGACGAAATATGAATGGTGTCTTTGGTGGCTCGATGGTACTGAGTACGCCACTCAAGCAAATAAATATCGTAGCGTTTGATCCGCCTAGGCTTAATGCGGGCTGTGGGGGTGTTGATTTGATGCTAGGGTCATTTTCAATGATCAATGGTCAGCAACTTATTGCGGTATTTAGAGCCGTTGCCTCTAATGCGGCAGCATTAGCCTTTAAAGCTGCAATTCACACGATTAGCCCAGGACTGGATCAATTGATTACGGAGTTTCAGTCTCTCTTGCAAAATATGAATAATTTGGCTAAAAATTCATGTGCAATGGCGCACACCTTATTACAAACAACCGATAGGGCTATAGGTTCTAATTTAGACGGGGAGGGAAATCAGGGCGCTGCACAAATGGGTTTATTTAGTGATGTGTTCTCTGGACTGCAGAGTTATGTCTCTGATTCAAATCAATTTTTTAAAACAGCAGCAAAATTTAATCCAAACTCAGGTAATCAAATTATCAAAGCCGTTGTGAGTTCTGGAGCTAGCAGTATTTTGGGCGTTGTAGGCCTAACTAATTCAGATGGTTCACCTGATGACTCCACAAATCCAAACGATTTAAATAACCGAATACTCATCTCTATGCTTGGCTATAGCGTCGCAGGGGTACCCTGCACTTCAGTAAATCAAATTGGAATACCGGACGGTAGTCGTCTTGTTGGTAACGATAGCGGAAGAATCGTTTGCCAAGGCAATGCGACGATAACTTTAGAGGACTTTGTGAGAGGCGGGGGCGTAGGCTCCTCTAGCCCGAATAATCCACTTGTACTTTGGTTTTGTCTAAACCCAACCGGCGACCCCTCCTCAGGTGCTATAGACGCTCAAATTTGCACTCAGATGCAAAAGAAAAATTTCAACTATTCTGGAGTCAGAGGTTGGGTGAATACCGTCTTATTTGGATCTAGTGATGCTACAACGATTTTGCCATCATCATTAGTTGGAAAACTAAATGCCAATGGTGGCAGTAATTTAACCTTGACGGATACGCAGCGTGCCTTCGTTTCTAATGCAGGGCAACCTGTCTTAAGTCTTCTTATGAAAGCGCGCAGGAACGATGACCGGATGAATATTGCACTGCGACTGCGAAGGCCGATAGAGAATTGTGTAGTCGCGGAGCTTGGCCGTGCGCTGGTTCGTTCGTCGAATGCGGTAACGGACGCTAATAGTTTTGAGCTGACTCCGTTGATGTTGGGCAATCGAGAGCATCTCAGGCAAGACACTCTTAGATATTCACAAGCGTGTAGTGAGGACCAGACTAAGGAATCGTTGGTTCAATTTATGAATGATTCTGCAACTCTAATGTCACGCAATAACAAATAGACTTCAAAACCAATGAAGAGCAAATACCCAGTTAACTTGAGATGATTCCCTCCTTTAACATCATCTCCTTTGCTGATTCACAGTTGCTCTATGCCATATTTAATGGTGTTGCGATGATTTGCCGCCAAACTGCATTTATATGGAGCGTTGCGAGTTTGGCCGGGATGATTCAAATCATACTGATGTCCACTAAGGCCACTATTGAAGCTACCGGTCAAGGGGGTGCGGTATTGATGCGTGGATGGATGAACATTTTTGCAGCGTTTATGTTTGCCCTAGCGCTAACAAGTCCCGCTTTAAAGGGAACCGTTACAACTGAAAATGTGATAACGGGTCAGCAAACGTCAATAGATAACGTACCCGGGTTAATAAGTGTTGTTCCGTTTGTAGCCTCTAGTATGGCTGATACCTTGGGGGGATTGGTTGAAACTGCCTTTCAAGGGAGTAACGCCCAAGCCCCTTATCTAGCGTCTAGGGGTAACGGATTTTTGAATCCGCTTAAAACTCTTTTAGCCGCTAGAAGTGCAATTGATAAATTACCAGGGATAACCAGCCAAATCAATTCAGTGGTTAGCCAGTGTCTTGATAGTGCATCTGGTGTTGATTACGCCGCAGTTAATGCTTTAGTGCTAAACGCAGGAAATATCAATGCTTTTGGAGCGTCTCCCGCGCAATCTATTCAAGTATCTAGTCTGTCCACTGGTGCTTCAAGCATTGGGGCTTTGCTCTATCAGGTTAGTCAGAACACCACTTCATTTGTTACGGATATGCCTTCAGGCGTTAATTCAAATGCAGATGCACTGAGTTGCTCAAACGCGGCAACGCAGGTGGCAACCCATATTAATGCCGCACTTTCCTCAAATGCATTTAGTAATGCCGTGACTGGTGCTGTCAGCAACGCAGATACGCCGACTCAAAAAGTCAACTCCTTAGATACATTGAACAATGTTTACATGGGTATTAGGCAATCAAGTTCTGTATTGAACGCATTAGCCTCTGGAGTAGATCAAGCCAATACGGAGATGTTAAATCTACTCTTCCAGTCGGTGGTCAAGGATAATTTAGATTGTCTTAAATCGGACGGTGTTAACAAGTCTCAGTGTTTGGCAACGATGGAGCTTCGCAAAGCAACGGAGCAAGCGAGTATAGATAATGCATCCTCTGGGCAATTGGCTATGCAGTTCGCCGGCCAGTTTGGTAACTATATGCTAGCGCTCATCATTGGTTTGTCACCGATCATGATTTTATTTATGATGTTTAAGGGTGTAAATTCTGGGAAGAGTATGACCGTTGCAGTTCATATGATCGTTTGGCCTTATTTGGTTACCAATGTAGGGGGAGCCTTAATCAATGGAATGATTTACTACAACGCAGGTAACTTTATGGCCTCCCTTGCCCAGGGCGGCTTTATCAACCAGATGAGCGCTGCTGAAATTTATCGTAACTTCTCTATGCAAATCGGCACGGCCAGTGCGCTGATGGCGACCTTGCCTGTTTTGATGACGACAATCTTTGCTCTTTCTGAGTCAGCGGCAATCGTGAGCTTAGGGGGGAAGATGAGCGGAGGAGATCATTTTGATGAAAAGTTACTTGCCCCGAGTGCTATTTCTACCTCTGCAATGGCAAGGAGTGGTGAACTGATGAGTTCAACACTCCAAATGGGGGGAGGTGCAATCAACAAAATGACGGGTGCATTTGATGGTGTTGCGAGCGCACAGACCTTTGGTACAAGCGCGCGTGAGGTGTCCTCGAACACAAGTCTTGCTATTCAAGACAGTAAACAAATTAGTTCGGGCGAGAAAGAGGTGAAGGGTTGGCAGGAAGCTTTCAAATCTGGAGACTATAGTCGTTTAGGAGTAAGTTCAGAGGTGGGTAAGCAAGTGCGAGACTCTTATGAGAGCAATTTAGAGGCGCAAAAGTCAACTATTCAAACGCGGGGTCGAACTGAGTCTTCTCAAGATTCAACGAGCGCAACTGCTGGCGTTGAGATGGGTGTTGGGTTGAGTGGATTGAGTGGATTGAGTATGGGACTTAAAGGGGGAATTAAGGCCCAACACGACAGCTCCGACCTGCAAAATAATCAAGCCCAACGGGTCCAATCCACTCGCGAAGCTGACTCACTCAGTGCGGCAACTGAGGAGGTTGCAAAGCATTTGAGCCGAGGCGAGGCAGGCGTTGAAGCATCTCACTCTTTAGAGCGCTCATCTGGATTGATACGTGAGTTCTCAAGCAGCTCGAGTCACGGGGAGTCCTCTACTCGTTCAAGTAGCGCGGCCTTAAAAAGTGGGGAGAGCTTCGTAGCAGAGGCTAATAAAATTGGTTCTCAGGAGCTCTCTTTCCACTCTGCAAATAACTTTCGTTACAAACAGTTTTTGGATCAATCTACTGCAGATTCACAATTTGCGGATACGGCCAAGTTTAAATATTACCGAGATCTGTCTAACCAGGATATGGACCAGGACGTGATTGGGCGTGCGACCAATCCGTATGCCAGAAATGCGATTGTTAATCACAGATCGATGGTGCGTATGGCTCAAGATGACAGTCTAAGCGGTGCAGATCGCTTGGCAGCACAAAGTTACTTAGCTAAGGAGGGACTTGCTTTAAGTGGATTATCTTTTGGTAACTCAGGTGTTGATAGCTTAAAGGTGAACGTTGGTAATATTGAACGCAATTTGAGTAATACAGGTGGTTTGATGGTCAGGGCTAGTTCAGCTGGGCGTCCCGTATTCCATGACAGGGATCAAGTTTTAGCTAGAGGTCAAATACAGGACGGCCAAAAGAAAATAAATGAGACAGCCGGGGACCAGAAGAATATATTTTCTAGCAATTTGCAAAAACAAAAAACAAATTTAGATGTAGAAGTCGATCAACGTATTGGACACAAATAGCAATAATCCGAAATTGACAATAAATTCGTTAGCCAACCTGGGCTATTGGTTCCTCAAAGGTTGCTCCCGGTTTGCGTTAGCCTCGGCCAACTCGAATACGTCGATCAAAAAATCTGGTTTATGGGCTCAAAAGTGCCCACAGTGGTGAGTTTAAAAAAAATCATATAACGTCAAGGTTTGTTATGTCGTAACAATCATAGCCACACTGTCCAATCTTTAGCTGTTGATTACTATCAATTGCCATGAGATAATGCATGCTTTAGTAATAAATTTAGCCTTTGAGCAATTAGGTTCCAGTATGCCTTCAATTTAGGTATATGGATAAACTAAATTAACTATGTAATTTCATGGTTGCCAACTGTTGATCAATTTCAATAATTTTATGAATAGTCAGACAAATACATCCAACCAAGGTTTTGACGTTTTAGGTCTGCCCCAAGCGATCTTAAACAATTTGAATCAACTCGGATTAAAGGAAATGACCCCCATTCAATCGCTTAGCTTGCCACTAGCGCTAAGTGGCCATGACTTGATTGCTCAAGCAAGTACGGGGAGCGGTAAAACACTTGCTTACGGATTGCCCCTTGTTCAAAAGCTCGAGGCTCCTCGACTTAACGTGCAAGCCCTGGTGCTTTGCCCAACTCGTGAGCTCGCAGATCAAGTCACTCAGGAGATAAGGCGATTAGCCCGCGCAGTAGAGAACATTAAAGTAATCACCCTTTGCGGGGGCGTTGCACTGCGCGCTCAAATGCAAAGCTTGCTTCACGGCGCGCATGTGGTCGTTGGTACTCCCGGCCGTATTTTGGATCTCATACAACGCGAATCATTACACCTTGGTGCCGTTCAAACACTCGTGCTCGATGAAGCTGATCGTATGCTTGACATGGGATTTTTTGAGGATATAGCAAGTGTTGTTAAACACTGCGCAGCAGAGCGTCAAACTTTGCTTTTCTCAGCAACATACCCTGAGGGCATTGAGCGTTTAGCGTCTCA
>CAIKVH010000123.1 GCA_903830725.1 uncultured Burkholderiales bacterium
AATGGCACCGGCATGGGCACCTCATGACAACATTCACCCCAAACCAAAGCCACGCCCCGGGCCTCATTGTTTCGATCAAGCTGAGCTGAGCTGAGTTGATTGAGCAAATGATCGTCAGCATTTGGTGCGGGGACAAACGGTTTGCTCTTTCGGAAATTACTAGTTTAGACAAGACCTTGGCACGTTTATCTGGATGGCTGATACACAGCTTAAGAGATCCTAAAAATATCAATTTAATTTAGGGTCAATTGATTCTAAATAATTACCTATTTTTTTGAGATGAGCCATTTGCTTGTCAATCAAATCCTCACAGGAAACCTTCTTTAGAACATCCCAAAAAACACATTTTCTAAATAACTAGGAGCAATTAAATACATCCATAATACTGAATCGACTTCAAACTAAAAGCATTCCATGAATTCTAATTTATCCCTATGCGTCTATTGTGGCTCTCGCCTTGGAAACGATCCAATTTTTGCTCAAGCAGCCAAGCATGTCGGTCGCTGGTTAGGAGAGCAAGGGGGGCAACTGGTGTACGGTGGGGGCAACAACGGTTTAATGGGACTCGTTGCCCAGTCGGCCCAAGAAGCCGGCGCTCGAGTCATTGGCGTGATTCCTGAATCCATGGTTATCCGGGAGTGGGCTAGAAAGGAGTGCGATGAGTTGATCGTTGTTCAAACCATGCACGACCGCAAACGCATCATGGCGGAGCATGCAAACGCCTTTTTAGCATTACCGGGTGGGATTGGCACATTTGAGGAGTTCTTTGAAGCCTGGACGTGGAAACAACTAGGCTATCACTCTAAGCCCATAGGACTGCTCAATATTCACGGATATTTCGACTCGCTTATCGCCTTTATACAAAGCAGTTTCAAAAGTGAATTCATGATTGAACAGCAGATGGAACTCATCAGTATCGGAGCCCACGCAGAGACTTTATTAACTGATCTCAGCACACAAGTGCGCGACCAGCAAAGTACCTGCTCAAAATCAGACTACAAGAACATCTAATCTCAAAGTGGTCTTAATCCAATGGATTCGTTAACAGATTCAGTTTACTTTGCTTACGCCGTGCTTTGCACGGCTGGACTTTTTGCTGGAGTCTTAGGAGGAATGATTGGCTTTGGGACAACCATTATTTTGATGCCTTTGCTGGTGCATTTTTTTGGTCCTCTGAGTGCAGTTCCAACAGTTGCATTGGTCGCTACTATGGCCAATGTCTCTAGAGTAGTGATGTGGATCAAGCTCATAGACTGGCAAGTTTGCTTGGTCTACAACCTCACCGCAGTGCCCGGCGTCATACTCGGCGCAAACACCTTGGTCCTACTTAGCCCGAGGTGGATAGAGCTGTTCCTAGGTAGTTTTTTACTTGCGATGATTCCTATCAGAAGAAAATTGAGGCAAATTAATTTTAATTTAAAACTTTGGGAGATGGCTGTTGTCGGAGCGATGATGGGCTACCTTACAGGTATCGTTGCATCGACAGGAGCACTCAATACGCCGTTCTTTTTAGCATACGGTTTAATGAAAGGCGCTTTTATAGGAACTGAGGCTGCAAGCACCGTTTTCGTTCTTATTGCTAAAGGAGTTACCTTTCATCAACTGGGCATACTAAATACAGAAATTATGGCCAAGGCTCTTCTTATTGGCACATTTGTATTGATCGGCTCGGCCTTCTCAAAGAAATTCGTTTTGAATTTAAGTGAAAAGGTGTTTCTACAAATGATGGAGGGCGTGATGCTTGTGTCAGCAGTATCCATCTTGGCGATGGCTTGGTAAAAACTTAGCCTAAACGTCAACTCTTTATTTCAAGTACCAGGGGGGCGAAGGCGTGGTTGAGGGGGCCTGAACCGCCAAACTGAACGCCTGCTCCTGCCTCTACCGCTTTGAGCAAAAACAAACGTCCCGCCCGAACGGCATCTAGCAAACTCATACCTCTTGCCAAATAGGCAGCAATGGCACTGGATAAGGTACAACCTGTTCCGTGCAGATTATTGCTCTCAATTCTTGGTGACTCCAAGAAAATAGGAACAAGATTTTTATCCATAAATACATCTACAACTTGGGCGCTCATCTTATTGGGTCCATCTAAGAGATGCCCTCCTTTGATTAAAACTGCGTTCGCCCCCATTTCAATCAAAGAGAGGACTGCTGCTTGCATGTCTAAGAGGGTATTGACGTCCTTTCCAAGTAAAAATGAAGCTTCACTCAAATTAGGCGTGAAAAGCGCAGCATGTCTCATCAAGGATTTAACACCTTCAACTAAGCCACCCACCTCAGAAGAAACAAGAGAAGTTCCGCTAGAGGACATCATGACGGGATCGAAAACAATTTTCTTTAAATCATAGGTAGTCACTAATTTCGCAATGGATGCCAAATTTTTTGAGCTCGCAAACATCCCTACTTTGACACTATCTGTCCCAATGTCATCTAAAACAGAGCAAATTTGCTGCTCTAAGAAAAGGTTAGGAACTGGGTGCACGGACTGAACTCCGAGGGTGTTTTGTGCGGTAAGGGCTGTAACTGCAGTGCTCGCGTAGCAACCTAATGCAGCAATCGTTTTAATATCAGCCTGAAGGCCTGCACCCCCGCCGCTGTCAGACCCAGCGATACTTAACACACGCGGATAGCACTTAGATGCAGGACTACTCGCAGAAGGATTTTTAGATTCAGCATGTATAAGACTCATACTCAATATTATGGACGATTCCATTAGAATCAAAGATGTACAGCGTGAACACGTTGAAAAAACTTGTTTGCATCGGAAATGGCACTTCTTTAATTTAATTCAGCTGATTTAATTCAGC
>CAIKVH010000124.1 GCA_903830725.1 uncultured Burkholderiales bacterium
AGTGGACCAACCCACATCTTTAACCTAGGGCACGGTATTAGCCAGTTCACCCCGCCTGAGCATGTTCACTCCTTGGTAGATACGGTTCACTCCCACTCTAAAGCCATGAGAGCACAAAAAGCCAAGGCTTAGTTGTCCGTAACGCCCCCGGCTGGTCGTATCATCTCTTTTGCAGTGAGTTCACGGCTAGGATGAGCGGGGAATGGGGGCGGGAGAACTATGAAAAGTTCTAGAACATAGGCATACACATAGGCATACAACTCAAGCGCAGTCTTCTTATATGCCGAAAAATTATTATTTCAAAGCAGTTTTCCCTGCATGAGCCGCTTATTCTTTAACTGCTCCGGTCATTCCCGAAACATACTGTTCAAC
This sequence comes from uncultured Burkholderiales bacterium, assembly GCA_903830725.1. Lineage (GTDB taxonomy): Bacteria > Pseudomonadota > Gammaproteobacteria > Burkholderiales > Burkholderiaceae_C > Limnohabitans. The sequence continues at coordinate 373 of CAIKVH010000124.1, forward strand.
GAAGAAGGAATATAAGACAGCAACCGGTAATGAGCCAAAGAGTGCTCCCGCCATCAATGGCCCCCAGTGATAGACATCGCCGTCAACCAGTTCAGTAACGACGCCAACAGGCACAGTCTTCATCTCAGATGAGGAGATAAAGGTGAGGGCGTATATGAATTCGTTCCAAGACAAAGTGAACGCAAAAATGCCAGCAGATATTAATCCGGGGATAGACAGGGGTAAAACAATTTTGATCAAAATCTCAAGTCGAGTAGCTCCGTCCATTAGCGCGCATTCCTCTAACTCATATGGAATGGTTCTGAAATAACCCATGAGCAACCAAGTGCAAAAGGGAATTAGAAATGTTGGATAGGTAAGTATCAAAGCCCATTTTGTGTCAAAAAGCCCGAGCTGAAAAACAATCGTAGACAAGGGAATGAAGAGAATAGAGGGAGGAACCAAGTAAGCTAAAAAGATGGACAGGCCAACCTGTTTTGATCCCCTAAAACGTAGTCTCTCAATGGAGTATGCTGCGAACACGGAGCAAAGCAGGGATACAAAGGTTGAGACCACCGAGATAATTACTGTGTTCCAAAGCCAATCTGGATAAGCGGTTTGAAAGAGTAATTTCTCAAAATGCTCAAGCGTTGGGTGGATCACCCAAAAAGGATTGCCGTCATGTGAGAGGAGTTCGGCGTCGGGTTTGATGGCCGTGATAACCATCCAAAAGAAGGGAAATAAAAGCACAAAAACAAAGATACCCAGCGGCAAGAAAACAGTTATGAACCTCTTGTGAAGTGAGTCCAAATAATCCATACTTCCAGCGGGATTTGCGCTATCTTCTTTATCGCTTGAGAGTGTGTTTTCTGGGCTGCTAGTTGTGTCTGACATGATTGGGTATCTGGTTTAATAACTTTGGTGCTTAAAAGTTCTGGACTTAAGTGGATTAGGCATTCAGCATAAAAGGGGAGAAACGAAATTTATGCTTGAATGTTTTGTCAAGAATCCGAGCCCCCTTGTTGCCAAGCCCTTCTTTGGAGTCCGAAGAAACTGAACAAGATGGCTGCGAGTAAAAAAGGCACCATCGCAATCGCGATAGCTGCTCCCTCGCCAAGCGCTCCGCCAGAGATCGCTCTTTGGAAAGATAATGTCGCCATCAAGTGCGTGTTGTTAAGAGGGCCACCTCTTGTCAGAACATAAATTAATTGGAAATCTGTGAAAGTAAATAACACAGAAAAAGTCATGACAACCGCAATGATGGGTGTCAGTAAGGGCAGGGTAATGTGCCTAAATTTTTGCCACCCCGTTGCCCCGTCAATCGCGCAGGCTTCATAAAGCGAGGGTGAAATCGTTTGAAGTCCAGCCAGGAGTGTGATGGCAACAAAGGGCACACCTCGCCAAATATTTGCTGCAATTGCCGAAAATCTAGCGTTCCATGGGTCCCCTAAAAAGTCAATATAGTGATCTATAAGCCCAGCTTTCACGAGTGCCCAGGAGAGGATAGAGAACTGAGCGTCAAATAGCCACCAAAATGCAAGAGCAGAAAGAGCTGTTGGGACGATGTAGGGGAGCAAAATAATAGAGCGAAAAAATGTCTTAAACGGAATGCGCTCGTTGAGCAATATTGCCAGCCACAGCCCTAAAAAGAATTTAACAGTACTGGCTATGACCGTATAGAAAAGCGTATTAAATAAAGCCAATCGGGTAACCGAGTCGTCCCACAGGAAGATATAGTTTTCAAGCCCAATCCACGCCCCACCACGCCCAATTTTTGTGTCCGTAAATCCAAGCCAAACACCTAAGCCTAACGGGTAGGTTAGAAATACGATCAAGAGTGCGGCAGCGGGGAGCATGAACAATGCTCCTAGCGCGTTGCGATTATTTTGTAAGTTCTTGAACATGAAATCCTGTAAACCGGTCGATTGATTCTTCTTTTAACAATTTCTCTAAAGCAGAAAAGCAGTAAGAGTGTGAACTCCTCTGCATTTCTGTTTGGACCTAAGTATTAAACGTTGTAATAACGCTCGGCACGTTTTTGTGCGCGCTCTGCTGCTTCCTTAGGCGTTTTAGCCCCCGAGGCGGCCTCGGCAACCATGTTGGGTACGATAAAGTCTGCCAAGGCTCCGGCAGAGGCGTAGCCCAGTTTGCCAGCGTATCCAGCGGGTCTTAGGTTTTTGACTGAATCTCTGTAAGGCATATGCTTTGGATCCATCGTCCAAACAGAGTTGCTCTCGTAATCTTTAAGAGGCTGAGAGATATAACCACCGGCCCCGAGTAACCATGGGTCATACTGCTCTTTTTCCATCATAAAGCGAACGAACTCCTTCGCAGCTTTAGGGTACTTGGTGTACTTCATAATCATTTGATTGAAGAACAAATGGTATTCGGTTGGTACACCAACTGGGCCAATCGGCATGACCGAGTGGTTGATGTCTGCAGCCAACTCCTTGACCTTGGGGTCAGTGGAGTTTTTAGCAGCATAGTAAATCGAAATTCCGTTGTTGGTTGCGCTGATTTGACCGTCCAAGAATGCTTTGTTGTTGTTTGGATCTAACCAAGAAAGCGTTCCAGGAACAAATGTTTGATAGAGCTCTTTGGCGTATTCAAGTGCTTTTAATGTCTCTGGACTGTCAATGACAACGCGGTTGTTTTTATCAACAATCGAGCCACCAAATGCCCATACCAACCAGTGAGTCCAACCACTGTCTCCAGTTGCATTGCCAAGCGCCAATCCCCCTGGCGTGCCTTTTTCCTTAAGTGCTTTGAACATTCTTAGGAAGCCGTCGGTGTCTTTTGGAAAGCTATTAAAGCCCGCCGCCTTTAAATGGCTTTCACGGTAAACCATGATTGAGCCCGTTGCGCCGAGTGGTGTGCCAATCCAGTGTTTACCGTCTGGCTTTAGGTACGCTTCGCAGGACTTGTACCATCCCCCGTACTTCTTACCCAAGTACTCGTTGAGGTCAGTCACGTCCAGGAGTTTGTCTGGGTAAAGATTTGCGTCATCATTGGTACTTAGGATAATGTCCGGCCCAGCTCCAGTGTTGGCAGCGACTGCCGCTTTGGGGCGGACGTCCTCCCAGCTCTCTGTATCAACGCGAACTTCGATACCTGTTTTCTCTGTGAATTTTTGCACGTTGGCCGTATAGGCATCCATATCGCCTTGAACAAAACGCTTCCAACGCAAAATTCTAAGTTTTGCACCTTTCTCAACTGTATTGTTCCACTGAGCATTCGCGTCTTTCACCCAAAAGAAGGGTGAAGATGCGCCGACTACGGCGGCTGCAGAGGAGGCGCGAATTAGGGTCCGTCGTCCCGAATTCAGGGACTCAGATTCAGCAGGTTTTACGACTGAACTATCCTCAACTTGCGTTGAATTTAACTTGTTATCGTGCTTATTGTTTGACATGAATAAATCTCCTTGGTGAAATTTTGATTAAGATTTTTGTTAGTGTGATATTTTTATGACCTAAAAACTGAACTCTACTTCAAACGCTCTCCACTGGTTTGATCAAACAAGTGAGATCTGTTCACATCGGGCATGAGGTGAATGGTCTCGCCTGATTTGAAGGTATGACGCTCTCTAAATACACTTGATATTTGTTGTCCAGCAACTTTTGAGAAAACCTGTGTTTCCGCACCAGTGGGTTCGACGACGATTACGGTATTGGTGATGCCTTGGCCTGTGCTTGTGATGCTCAAGTGCTCCGGTCTAATGCCGTAATTGACTGCGCGCCCCTCAAGGGCGAGCGCCTTGTTGGTGCCGCTTGGGATTGGGAGTGTGTCACCCGACTGCAAAAGCACTTCGCCGGCTTTGATCACTCCGGGGAGGAAGTTCATGGAGGGGGAGCCTATAAAGCCCGCTACAAATTGATTGTCTGGGAAATCGTAGAGTTGAAGGGGCGTACCAATTTGTTCAACGAGGCCGTCCTTCATTACGACGATCTTGTCGGCCATGGTCATGGCTTCAATTTGATCGTGGGTCACGTAAATGGAGGTTGTTTGAAGTCTTTGGTGCAGCTCCTTGATCTCCGTTCTCATCAGCACCCGAAGATTGGCATCCAAGTTGGAGAGGGGTTCGTCAAAGAGAAATACTTGAGGGTCTCGAACTATTGCGCGACCCATTGCAACGCGCTGTCTTTGTCCGCCCGATAATTGGCGTGGGAAGCGATCTAAGAGGGCGTCAAGTGCCAAAATCTTAGAGGCCTTGGTGATTCTTTCGTGAATATTTTCTGCCGACTCTTTCGCTAACATCAAAGAAAAGGCCATGTTATCTTTGACGGTCATGTGTGGGTACAGAGCGTAGTTTTGGAACACCATCGCTATGTCTCGCTCCTTGGGTGGGACTGTATTGACGACTCGAGAGCCAATCGATATCTCTCCCTTGCCTATTTCCTCGAGTCCCGCAATCATTCGTAGCAGGGTTGACTTACCGCAACCCGATGGGCCCACTAAAACGACAAACTCTCCATCAGCGATATCTATGGATACGCCTTTAATGATTTGACTTTTACCAAAATTCTTAAAAACATTTGAAATTGAAACTGAAGCCATATTTGATTTTTAAAATTGATTACTTAAAAAAGTGAATCTTTGCAGAGCGCATTTTTATTCTTAAGATGCCAAAAGAACACAAACCTGTCTCCGTTCCTGATAAGGTTATATTTCAACAAGAAATTGGAGCATATGCTCTACTGGTTTACCTGGGGTTGGGGATGCGAAAAAATAAATTAAACCGGTGTTTAAATCTTTAAAAAATAAGCTATAGGTATGGGCTAACTCATAGGTTAGATGCATACTTAAAATCGAAATGCCTCGCAAAAGAGACTTTTCAGCTTGATTTAAGGTTTGATGTATTTAAAAAGACTTCGGTTTTGGAAAGTCTTATATATCGTAAATATTTGAGATGGGTGGGGGTGAGAAACTATTCTTCCTCAAAGTGTTTCCAGCAAGACATCTCATCAAGTATTTCACTTTTGTTATTTAAACAAAATTCTTTGTAGATGTGTTTTTTATGATCACTTAATATAAATGTGCGGTAGAGCGTTCTGTCCTTCACTGAGAAGATGACAAAACGAGGTTGCGGACAGTCCTCGCCCAAAACACAACTCTTCATAACATCGGTATTGAGATAAAACTCGATGGTCACGATTGGCAGTTTAGGAGGCTTCTCGGTAGGGACGAGTCGCATGGCGCAGGTCTTGCCTGTCACCAAGGGCATTCCTAACTTCTCCGCAAGCATATTCATGTCTTTAGCGAGCAACTCCCTGTACCACTCACCAACGGTGCCTCGGCAGAAGTAATATTTTTCTTCACCGCGCTCGTTAAAAGGCTCGATGTAGGGTTGGCGTTTCGAGTCGAGATAGAAAAGTGGCTCTATGCCTTCGTAGGTGCGCTTAGGGGCAGCTTTCTTTTCTCCGCCTTCCTTTTTCTCGCCGCCTTCTTTCTTTTCTCCGCCTTCCTTTTTCTCGCCGCCCTCTTTCTTCTCTTCTTTTTTGCCTTCTTTTTTCTCCCCGCCTTCTTTCTTCTCCTCCTTCTTACCTTCTTTCTTTTCTCCGCCTTCCTTTTTCTCGCCGCCTTCTTTCTTCTCTTCTTTTTTGCCTTCTTTTTTCTCTTCCTTTTTCTCCTCACCAGCAAAGGAGGGCGCAGGCAAGCTTATGCACATAATGCACAGGCTGAGGATTAATAGGATCGTTTTTTGGGAGAATTTCATGGCTTAAATTTAAATAGACTCTTCCTGTGATCGGTTGGAGCGGTGAAAGCTTGAGTTTTAGGTCTTTTTATTAATTCTTAAGTATTCTTTCTTAAGTAATCGTTCTTAAGTATTCGTTGGTTGAGGAGGCGTCACTCCTCAACGGTATAGCAAGTCGAGTTTTTGTACCACTTGCCCTTATCCGTCACACAGTTTTGGCTAATGACGTTTTTACCAATGTCGGAGATGAAGTATTGTCTAAAAACTTTGTTTCCCTTGAGGATCATGCTGACGCTTCGGTAAGTTAAGCAAAATTTGCCCGTTGTACAAGTGGTCATGTCTTTGTTGGATGAGAAAAAGTTGACGTTAATTCTTCCAGGCGTCAAGTGGTTCTCATTGGCAACACTCACCAAACAAAGGACACCGTCAACCATTGGAATTTTAGATATTTCAGAGAAATAATTAAGCTCTGCAACCAATACCTCTCTAAACCAAGGAGCAACAACGCCTTGGCAGTCGTAAAAGTCCAGCTTATAAGTGTGAACTACCACATCAATCATGGGCTTATTCTTTGGCCCTAGGAGGAGCATCGGTTCTTTACCCGATGTGGGTGGATGAGCTTTAAGCGATTTGTTGGCTGGGGCGCTAAATTCGGTCAAGCTATCCAAGAAAGTAGCCTGACCAGTATTGGCATCGGTGGGGCGAGTTTTATCTGTATTGGTGGTAGTTGCATCTTTGTCTTTCATTGCAACCTCCTTACCCGAGGACTCTTTCCCTGGATAGGGTTTAAATTTGGGTGAATCAGCTTTGTCTTGGCTCCATCCCATTGCACAAAGTGAGAGCGCTAAGCTCAGAGTTACTAGAATTTTGTAATGCATAAAGGAAAAATACTAAAAGTGCCATTAGAGAGCATACTTTAGCATCTCGCGCGCCCTTTTTTTACGGGAAATGCTCAGAAATTCCACCTTATAGCCTATTGGGCTCAAGTTTTAGGTTTTAGATTCGAAGTTAATAAAAGGAAATAAGTGCACGCGGTGCATGGTTTGGAGCTTGGATCGATGGGAAGCGTCCAAGGCTTTGTTGGAATTGTTCCAAACTTAATTCTTTTTTGAAAAATTTGGTTCATTTGTATTCAATGCAACCGCTCATAGAGAAGTCTGATGTTTTATCAACGGTTGGTGTTGTGTTTTAGCTTGCTACTGCTCATCTCTTGTGGTGGGCAGGGGAGTTATAGCGGGCCAGCGAGCGGGACTTTCGTGGTCAACGTCACGGTGAGTGGCTTGCCGTCTAACGGTTCGCGTGTGGATGTTCAAAATAACGGGGCTTCAACACTTAGCTTTGTGAGCAATGGCACTCAGACTTTTCCTTCTCAGGCAATGGGGAGTGCGTACAGTGTTTCCATATCGACGCAACCCTCGCCTTTGTACTGCTCAGTCACTTCAACTACGGGTTCTAATCCAGTCAACGTTAGCGTTACGTGCAGCGATCAGTATGTGTATATTACAAACTACGCAACAAGTAAGTTATCCCGCTTATCTGTAGGGGCGGGTGGGCTGATGACGCAGGTTGAATTGGTCTCCACTGGTCAAAACCCGACTAGCGTGGTGATCCATCCCAACGGCAAGTATGTTTTTGTCGCCAATTACACAAGTTCAACGATTAGTGTCTATAGCTTGTTAAGCGGATCTTTATCAGCGGTCTACGCTCCTAGTGCGGGCTCTGGGCCCTATAACTTAACAATCACGCCTAACGGCTCGTATTTGTACTGCGTGAATATCTTAGACGGTACTATTTCCGAATATCAAATCTCCAGTTCAGGGGTACTCACCTCTATTGGGTCAACTTCTGTAAGCGCCGGAATCAATAGCATGGCTATTGACCCCTCGGGTAGTTATGTTTACGTGAGCGGTGGGACGTCGAGTAGTACTTTATATGAATACCAAATCCAATCGAATGGAACACTACTTTTGCGTGCCTCGACCAATGATCATATATCGGGACCAACAGCCGTTCATGTTAGTCCAGGTGGTAAATTTGCGTACGTTGTCAATAGCACTTCAAACAGCGTTGCAGTCTATTCGATTGGAGCTGGGGGAACCCTTGCATACAGCACAAATATCTCCACTGGATCTGTGCCTCACGATATAGCCTTCTCACCAAGTGGCGCTTATGCCTATGTTAGTAATTACGGGGGCTCGGGGAGTCCCTTAGGTACGACACTCACCCAATACACAGTCAACCCAAGTTCTGGGGCGCTTACGCCGATGACAAGCCCTACGGTTACTGCTGGATCAGGACCCTACTCGGTTGTCGTGGATCCAAGTGGATATGGTGTCTTTAGTTCAAATTACAACGATAACTCTATTTCCCAGTTCATAATCTCGGGTACGGGCTCTTTGCCTGGTGTGGCAAGTCATACCTTTAACACCAATATTGGCGGGCCAACCAGCATCGCAATCCATTAAGAGCCCAGGGTTATGGCCTATGTGGGCTATGGCCTATGGCCTATCACCTGTGCCCATGAGCCAGAGTTTGAACGCCTTTCACAACGGCAGGTCTAACGCAGACCCTATTAAACCAACCCTTCAAATTGGGATAGTCTTTCCAGTCAATACCGTGATTCTCCCAACTCCGTAGCCAAGGGAAGATTGCAATATCTGCAATTGTGTATTCATCTCCTGCGATATAAGCGTGCTTTGCAATTTGGCGGTCCATTACTGCGTAAAGTCGTTTGGCTTCCGTCGTGAAACGGGTAATGCCGTATTCATTGTTTGCGGGCGCAAAGTTGCGGAAATGATGGGCTTGTCCAAGACTTGGTCCAACCCCGCCCATTTGGAACATCAACCACTGTAGAGTTTCAAATTTACCTCTGTCTGAGGTCGGTAAAAACTTATTGAATTTTGATGCTAAGTATAGGAGTATTGCGCCAGACTCAAAGAGACTAATTGGCTGGCCGTCGGGGCCGTTCGGATCAGTGAGTGCTGGTATTTTATTGTTCGGACTGATCTTTAAAAAATCAGGACCAAATTGCGCGTTATTGACGATGTTGATCGGATGAGCGACCCAGTCGTATCCCAATCTAAGTCCGCACTCCTCGAGCATGATGTGGACTTTGTGACCATTGGGTGTGGGCCAGGAGTAAACGTCTATCATGGAAAAATCTCGCTTAAATAATCAAAACCCGCGTGTGACGGGCATCTCCACGGCTGCCGTCTCAGCGGTATTAACCCACTTGGCCAACTCTAACTTTGCAATTGCGTTGCGATGTACCTCATCTGGACCGTCCGCAAAGCGAAGAGTTCGTTGATGAGCGTATGCATAGGCGAGGGGGAAGTCCTCTGATAGTCCTCCAGCGCCGTGTGCTTGAATCGCCCAATCAATAATTTTTGTAGCCATCACGGGTGCAATCACCTTGATCATAGAGATCTCGCTCTTTGCTACTTTGTTACCCACTGTATCCATCATGTATGCGGCCTTTAGCGTGAGCAGGCGGGCTTGTTCGATCATGATACGGGACTCAGCGATACGTTCGTGCCAAACGCCTTGGGCGGAGAGTGGTTTACCAAAAGCAACTCTTGAACTCAGCCGTTTGCACATCAGCTCAAGTGCACGCTCGGCACTTCCTATTGAGCGCATGCAGTGGTGAATGCGCCCGGGGCCAAGACGGCCCTGTGCGATCTCAAACCCGCGACCCTCACCAAGCAGCATATTGCTGGCTGGTACGCGGACGTTCTTTAGGACGACTTCCATGTGTCCGTGCGGCGCGTCATCGTAGCCAAAAACGCTAAGAGGGCGGACCACTTCAATGCCAGGCGCATTGGAGGGCACCACAACCATGCTTTGCTGGGAGTGTCTTGCGGCTTCGGGGTCAGTTTTACCCATAACGATATAGACAGCGCAACGCGGGTCGCCAGCACCTGAGCTCCACCATTTGCGCCCGTTGATGACGTATTCATCGCCTACTTTTTTCATCTGACATTGAACGTTGGTTGCGTCAGAGGAGGCCACATCTGGCTCGGTCATTAAAAATGCAGACCTGATCTCGCCTCTTAGCAAAGGCTCTAACCACAGGTCCTTGATAGTCTCACTTGCGTAACGCTCTAGTGTTTCCATGTTACCTGTGTCCGGTGCAGAACAGTTGAAGACCTCTGCGGCAAAGGGGATGCGGCCCATAATCTCACAAAGCGGGGCATATTCAAGGTTGGATAGACCTTGAGGGGCTCTAGTGCTCTTGGGGAGGAACAGGTTCCACAGTCCAGCCTTGCGGGCAAGGGGTTTGAGTTCTTCCACGATTTGAGTTGGAATCCAGGCATTTCCCTTTGCTCTGTTAGCTGCAATTTCAGCAAAAAATTTGTGCTCATTGGGGTAAATGTGCTTGTCCATAAAAGCAAGTAACTCGGATTGGAGTTCTTTTACTTTTTCTGTGTAATCAAAGTTCATGAAGTGTCTCTTTAGATGTGTTTTAAATTGAAATGTTTAATTGAATTATTTGATGATTAGGACTCGCGATGTTTTTTTGCATATTTCCAAGCGAGTTCTGCCATGGGTCTGGCGCCTGCCGCGGAGTTCACGGCCTGCGCACTAGAAGCTGTGCCGGCATCCACTCTTTTGGCAATACCTTGCAAAATGGCTGCAATCCTGAACATGTTGTAGGCTAGATAAAAATTCCAGTCACGGGCCAGAGCTTGCGGCGTAGTCAATCCTGTTCTTTCGCAGTATTTTTCGATATATGCCTGTTCGCTTGGAATGCCAAGCGCTTTCAGATCCAGGCCCCCAATGCCTCTAAATGTGCCAGGTTCAATGTGCCAGGCCATGCAGTGATAACTAAAATCTGCCAGTGGGTGTCCAAGTGTTGAGAGTTCCCAATCCAGGACGGCATTTATTTTTGGCAATTGGGGATCAAACATCAAGTTGTCTAACCTGTAGTCGCCGTGAACGATCGATACCAGATTCATGTGCTCTCCCACAGGCAGATGAGAGGGGAGCCATTCAATCAGTAAATCCATCTCCTGAATGGGGTCGGTTACTGATGCGGTGTACTGTTTGCTCCATCTTCCAATTTGGCGTTCAAAATAATTGCCTGGCCGTCCAAAATCACTTAATCCAATGTCATTGATCTGTGAGATTGAGACACTGTGCAAATCAGAAATGGTTTGATTCATGGCGTCGTAGATTACGCCCCGCTCAGCCGCTAGCATATTGGGCAGGTCTTGTTGCCAAAAGACTCTGCCCTCAACAAACTCCATAATATAGAACGCTCGCCCGATGACGGATTCATCCTCGCACAAAGTCATCATTCGAGCCACTGGGACCTTGGTCTTTGCGAGCGCAGACATGACCTTGAATTCACGCTCAATGGCATGCGCCGAAGGGAGTAGCTTATCCTTTGGGCCAGGCTTGGCGCGCATGACATAGGTTTTTTTGGGCGAGATGAGTTTATAGGTCGGGTTGGATTGTCCGCCCTTAAACATTTCAACGCTTAGTGGACCGCTGAATTCAGTCACTTGGGCGGCGAACCACTTCTCTAGTGCAACTACATCAAATTGGTGTGCTTCACTCACAGCACCAGAACCACTGAAGTTTTGATCTTGATTCAGGGGGGGGGGATTGTTGGATTTTGGATCGGTAGGTGGCATAAAAGCAGGTTTATTTTTTTTATAAATTCAAAATACCAAATCAATTCTTGAGTTTAATCGTTTTTGAATTGAGGTGTTTCCTTCTTCAAAAAAGATTCTATACCGATGCCAGCATTAGGATGGTGAAGGTTACGCACGAAATGTTCACTTTCTAATTTCATGTGTTCGCTCAGGCCTTGTCCGTAGGACGCATTGATGAGTTCTTTGATGCTGGCGTTTACGTTGGCTGCGCGCGCATTAAGCGATTCTGCTAAAGCCAATGCGTGGGTGAGTGCGCTACCCGGCGGTACGAGTGAATGAAGGAGACCGTAGGGGGTGAGCTCTTCGGCTTTAATGCGCTCCCCCAGCATCAGCCAACGGGTGGCCACAGTCCTGGGCAATAACCGAGTTAAATGCCATGAAGCTCCAGCATCGGGGGACAGTCCTACGTTGCTGTAGGAGGTTGAAAAGAAAGATGTCTCGCTCGCCACGATGAAATCACACATGAGGCACAAAGAAAATCCTGCTCCTGCAGCTGCACCCTCAACTGCAGCGATCACGGGTTTAGGAAAGCTGCGAATAGAATCCATCCAGTTGTGCAACTCCTCCAGGCTTTGAGCTTGAGCAGAGTGTGATTGTTCTCGGTTGGCGTTGAGGCGGTTGAGATTGCCACCGGCACAAAAATGATCGCCATCACCCGTAATAACGATAGAGGAGATTTCGGTGTTTGCATCAGCGGCGTTTAACGCCTCGACTCCTGCACCAAAGATACCGGGACCTAATGCGTTGTAGTTCTGAGGGTCAGACAAGGTGAGTACAAGAGTTTTACCGACGGTATGGCTTTTGAGTTGTGCGGTCATATTGTTAAAGGCAAATTCAAATCAGTTAAAAGAGCTACACATGGAGGGAGGGGAAGAATGAGGATTTAATTCAATTTAAATTTGATTAAAATCTCATTCACCCAAAATATCAATGTTCTTTTTGCATTAAGCTAATCCCTAGCGCTCCGCGTCGCCTAAGCCATGGGCTCGGGCGATAGCGCTGGTCCCCGTATACGGACTGTAAATTCAGGAGGGTCTCTAAAATATTATTCGGCCCGAGTTGATCCCCCAGTTGCAACGGCCCCGCCGGGTACCCAAGCCCCAGAGTGACTGCTGCATTCAAGTCCTCAGGCGTGCAAATGCTTTGTTGGCAAATGTCACAGGCGATATTCACAATAGTTGCAATGACACGCTGGGTTATAAACCCACCACTGTCTCTGATGACGCTGACGGATTTGCCGTCGCGTGCAAACAAAGCGTGTGCAATCTCTCGCATATCGTCACGAGTTGCTGGGTTGGTTGCGATCACTCTTCTTTTAGTGGACTCATCTGGAATCAGTAAATCGATACCAATGGTGCGTGATGGGTCAAGGCGCTCTAATATGGCAACCGTAGTGACGTCAAGCCCTAACGGAGCAACCACGCACAGAGCGTCGTTTGATGGTGCTGCAGCGGTTTCAATCGACGCCCCAAAGTCCTTAAGCATTTGCAAAAGACTGGCTCTTCGTGCCGCTCGAGCGGACACCCATACGGGGGGCAATTTGTCAATAGCAGGTGGGGAAGGTTCCGCAGAGGTTTGTTGGATGTTGTTTTCGTAATTGTAAAAACCAGCTCCCACTTTCTTTCCCAGCACGCCAGCAGCAAGGCGCTGTGCTGTGATGTAAGCGGGACGATAGCGGTCCTCCTGATAGTACTGATGGTAGATCGACTCCATGACTCTGTGCGAGACATCTAGTGCGGTCAAGTCCATCAACTCAAAGGGTCCTAATTTGAACCCCAGTTGGTCTTTTAAGACGCGGTCAATCGTCTCAAAATCACAAATGCTTTCAGTGCAAATTCGAAGTGCTTCGGTGATGTAACCTCGTCCGGCGTGGTTAACAATGAATCCAGGCGTATCAGAGGCGCTGACTGGAGTGTGACCCATTTGGGCTGCATAGGTTATTAAACGCTCACAGGTCTTAGGGGTAGTTTTAATTCCCTTGATCACCTCAACGACCTTCATGAGCGGGACGGGGTTAAAGAAGTGATAGCCCGCAAAGCGACTAGGATTTTTAAGGCGAGCGCCAATTGCAGCAATAGAGAGAGATGATGTGTTACTGACCAACACGCATTCAGCACCAACGGCGGTTTCTAGCTTTGAGAAAAGCGCTTGTTTTGCGCTTAACTCCTCAGTAATGGCTTCGATGACTAACTCAACTGCACTCAGTTCGCTGAGGGACTCGGTCGTAATCAGTCGAGCGCTGTAGAGATTGAATTGTTCCTCGGTTATTTTTGACTTTTGGAGTAGTCTGGACCACTGAGCTTTAATTGCTTCCTTTGCCTTGTCCGCTGCTCCGCTGACATGGTCAAAGAGATACACCTGTGAGCCACTTTGTGCACTGATTTGTGCAATTCCCTGACCCATTGCGCCAGTGCCGACCAGGGCAACTTTCTTAAATTCAGGTGGAACTTCACTCATTTGTATTTGAAGTAATAGAGGACTACTAACTCCTAGAACCGTCTAGTGCCTGGGGATTTAAAACGTTGGTCGGATTACCGTTGCAGTAGTTAACAATATTGTCTATTGCTGCGCCGAAGTAGAGCTCATAACTGTCTTTCTCAACATAGCCTAGATGCGGTGTGCAAACACAGTTCTCCATACGAAGAAGGGCGTGACCTTGAAGGATGGGTTCGCTCTCGTATACATCAATTGCCCCAAGACCAGGGCGACCCAGGCTTAATGCATTGCTAAGTGCGTCTGTCTTTATAAGCTCAGCTCTAGAAGTGTTAACGATCATTGCGGTAGGCTTCATGAGGGCTAGATCTTGAGGACCTACGATACCCTGGGTTGCTTCGTTTAATCTAAGGTGAAGCGTTAAGATGTCGGAGGTCGTAAAAAACTCCTCTTTTGAAGATGCAACGGAGTAGCCCATTTCCTTTGCAAGTTTTAAAGAAGGATCGCGTCCCCAAATCTGAACGTGCATTCCAAATGCTTTGCCGTAACCAGCAACCATTTGACCGATTTTTCCAAAACCCCAAATCCCAAGCGTTTTACCTTTTAAAACAGTCCCCAGACCAAAATTCGCAGGCATTGATGATGATTTAAGTCCCGACTGTTGCCAGACACCGTATTTGAGGTTGCTGGCGTATTGTGGAATTCTTCTGGCAGTTGCCATAATGAGCGCCCAGGTCATCTCTGCAGGGGCAATGGGGGAGCCCACACCCTCACAAATCACAATGCCCCTGTCTGTGCAGGCCTCAATATCAATGTGCCCACTGACTTTGCCGGTTTGTGAAATCAACTTTAGGTTGGGTAGCCGATCAACCAAATGCTTGGTAATGTGCGTTCTCTCGCGAATGAGTATGAGCGCCTCAGCGTCTTTTAAACGCATGGACAATTGTCCAAATCCCTTAACGGTGTTTGTATGAACTTTGACTGTGTGACCAGCCAGTTTTTCAGCGCAGTCTAGCTTTCTAACCGCATCTTGATAATCATCTAATATTGCAATGTTCATACCCTGATTGTGCCTTGGGAAAAGCGCAAATCAGGTCTGAGGAGATCATTTTCTTGCGGAAATTTGCTGGCTCTGGCGTTCAGTCAATCTGTCTAATTCAGCGCATACATCGGCGAAGCTTCCAGATATAACCATCCGCCCCGCATTAAGTGGTGAGGATTGCTTCTCCATCAGGCGCATTACTTTTAGTGGAATGGCTTGGGCGCGAGTTACCGGGTTGGTAGAAACCCTAGTTACGGGGTTAAAGCTTGGCTCAAAAGTTGGCCGTAGATTTGAGCTAAAGGGACTTGTCCCCATTTGCCATGGGTTTACTTGAATCTGAGGATTTAAGAAATGGGATTGACCAGAGTACGACTCACCAGGAGTGCCAGAAGCACTCAATTTTCCGCAAGTGTTGACCATTTTGTTAATGAGGCGGTGAACCCCTATGAATGCAATGCTCATATTCTGTATTCCTATTACATTAATAAAGAATTTCTAATCAATCCAACTGCCAGCCCCTCGATTTCAAAGGACTCGCCGGGTTGAACAATGATGGTCTGAAAATCCGGGTTTTCGGGATGAAGAGCAATGTGGTCCGAGAACCGTTGAAATCTCTTAACAGTAACTTCCTCACCTATCCTGGCTACTACGATTTGGCCATTCTTAGCCTCACGGGTGGACTGCACTGCCAGTAAGTCTCCGTCCATTATTCCCACATCTTTCATAGACATGCCGCGAACTTTGAGTAAATAATCGGGTTTCTTTTGAAACAAAGCACTCTCGACATGGTACGTTTGCTCAACGTGCTCTTGCGCCAAAATGGGGGATCCAGCAGCAACGCGTCCAACTAAAGGGAGCGCTAATTGGGCAAGACTGTGCAGTGGAAAGGTTAGTTGTTTGGCACCTAAATTGTTTGACCGAACAGAGTTCAAGTTCTTTAGGCGAATGCCTCTTGATGTTCCACTGACCAGTTCAATCGCACCTTTTTTCGCTAACGCTTGAAGGTGCTCTTCGGCGGCGTTGATTGATTTAAATCCAAGTTGAGTGGCAATCTCAGCCCGTGTTGGCGGAGCGCCCGAGTATTTGATAGCATCTTCTATCAATTCTAAAATTTGTTGCTGACGGGGGGTTAACTTTGGTTTATCCATAATGTCACCTTTTTTGGTAATGAACCGCTCTTAAAGACTGTTAAGATTTTCAGTTACTGTATTTTTAACCATAATTATTGAATATGCAAGACCTTCAGGTAAAAAAAGTAAAAAAAGTGGTGTTTTTTGGCACTGGAGGTACTATTTCAGGCCTATCCAATGATTCGAGTGATGTTTTGAACTACAAAGCCGGCTTGGTTAAGGTCAGTGATTTGGCTCAAAATGCCTTTGCACCACTTAATGGGGTTGATGGTTTTGAGCCAATTTATGAACAAATCGCCCAAATTGACAGCAAGGACATGAGTTTTGCAATTTGGCAAACCTTGTTAGAGCGATTATTTTTTTGGTCTAAAGATCCCTTGGTCGAAGGTTTTTTAATTACTCACGGCACAGATACGATTGAGGAGACCGCATTTTTCCTTTATTTGGCTACGCTAGATTGGGAGAATTTACCCACGATTGCACTAACTTGTGCGATGCGACCGGCCTCGGCGCAGGACGCGGATGGTCCTCAAAATATGAGGGACGCGACAAATCTTTTGCTCGCCCCGGAGTGGAGGCGCAGCGGTGTTGTTGTGGTTTGTGCTGGCCAGGTACATCATGCATCGAGTGTTCAAAAGATTTATACGGACCGCTTGGATGCATTTTCTAGTTTGCCCGATGAGCCAATTGGGCAATCTATCAATGGGATGATCGTGAAACGATTACCTTCAAAAGTTAGGTATTCACCCATTGATCTTGGCATTCAAAAACCTTCACTGCAAAGAATTCTTAAATCTGGATCTTGGCCTTGGGTTGAGGTTGTGCAGAACTACGCCGAGAGCACGGGGGCTTTAGTTAAGGCATTGCTTGGATTTGAGGGGCCTACTGGTCAAACATTAGCGGGCCTCGTAGTAGCAGGGACTGGAATAGGAACGGTATCTGAGGAGCTTGCAGATGCTTTGGAAGTTGCCAAACAAAAAGGCATCCTCATCTGGCAAAGCTCTAAGTGTGCTTTTGCCGAAGTTAAGCCAAAAGAGGGTGCCCCCCTTTATGACTTTCACGGGCTCAATCCAGTTAAAGCCAGAATTGCTCTGGCTATGCATTTGCTCGCGCTCTTAACTGCCTAGAGCTGAGAGCGCTTTGGTTTTGATTTCATCAACCTCGCCAATCCCAGAAATAGATCTGTACTTGGGAGAGTGAGGGCCGTCGGACTGAGCCCATGAGGAGTAGTAGTGAACGAGAGGGCGAGTTTGAGCTTCGTAGACTTCCAAGCGTTTGCGAACAGTTTCCTCTTTGTCATCGTCTCTTTGGATTAACGGCTCGCCCGTTACATCATCCATGCCAGCCACTTTAGGAGGATTAAATTTAACATGATAGGTGCGGCCACTGGCAACGTGCGCGCGTCTTCCGCTCATGCGTTCAATGATGGCATCAAAGGGAACATCTATTTCTAATACATAGTCCAATTTCACGCTAGCCGATTTCATTGCATCAGCCTGTGGGATGGTTCGGGGAAATCCATCAAACAAAAAACCATTGGCGCAGTCAGATTGCAAAATTCGCTCTTTAACCAAGCCAATTATGATGTCATCTCCAACCAAGCCACCAGAATCCATTACTTTTTTAGCTTCAATGCCAAGGGGGGTGCCGGCCTTCACGGCTGCACGGAGCATGTCCCCCGTGGATATTTGGGGAATGCCGTAGTGCTGGCAAATGAAGGTCGCCTGGGTTCCCTTGCCTGCACCTGGTGGTCCTAGAAGAATGAGTCTCATGGATTAAAAGTCCTTGGCTATGTTTGGCTTGTTGTCTTAATTTTTCTTGTATTTAACAATTTTAACCAAATTAACATCAAAATCCTCCTACTTTAAGATCTGCATTCGCTTAGTCTAATTTGCGAATATTAAAGTTTTGGAGAATTGGATACTATTGGGTTAACACAATGAGCTTTCTAATTCGCTCTAGGTCCTCTGGTGTATCTACACCGGGCCCGCTATCTTGTGCAGATACATAAACACCGATCGCAAATCCGTGCGAGAGAGCTCTTAACTGCTCGAGGGACTCGAGCTGTTCAGTTATGGTCGGTGAAAGGGATGGAAATTTACGTAAAAATCCAACCCTATAGCCGTAAAGGCCAACGTGTCGAAGTGGTGGGGGTGAGGGGAGTTCATGGATACCGTCTTTAAATCCGTCTCTCCACCAGGGGATAGGCGCGCGACTAAAGTAATGTGCACATCCCTTTTCGTCCAACACGACTTTGACCACATTAGGATTTAAAAATTCTTGAACGCTTGTGATTGCATGGGCCACTGTGGACATCTCAAGGCTTGAGGTGTTGAGGAGATCTGCAACCGAGTTGATCATCTCAGGCTCGATGAGTGGTTCATCCCCTTGGACGTTAACAACGATGTCATCATCTCTCAGGCTAAGCGTTAAGCTAGCCTCTGCCAATCGGTCGCTGCCCGAGACATGATCACTGCGAGTCATAATTGCTGAGACTCCATGTGCCTCGCAGGCTTTTAATACACGAGTGTCGTCACAAGCAACGACCACTTCTCTTGCCTTAGATAGTTTTGCACGGTTTGCCACTCTAACAATCATGGGAACGCCGTGAATATCTGCAAGCGGCTTATTGGGCAAGCGCGAAGAAGCCAAGCGAGCTGGGATGATGACAGTGAATGGGGATGCGGATGGGGAAGATAGGGCCATGTTAATGAGTTTTCGAATTAAGTAGACCGCTCTGGGCTGTGGATCAGAACTTAATTTTTGAATTGATCTACCTCTCAAGTTCCTCATCTCTTAGAACCCTTGCCTCCGCCTCTATCAGGATCGGTATGCCAGCGCGAACGGGGTAGGCAAGGCGTGCGCTCCTAGAGATAAGCTCATCCCTGTTTTTAGAGTAAATGAGAGGTCCCTTGGTTACGGGGCAAACCAGAAGTTCAATAAGTTTACTGTCCATAGATCTTTTGTTCTGTAAAACGCATAAAAGGGTTGTCGTTGACTGATTGTCATTGTCTGATTGTTGTCTGGATTCTAAGCCTTGGAGCGCCTCAGTTGAACCAAAGAGTCCTCAAGTTCATCTACGAATTTAGGGTCAAGGGTACAAATGAGTGGAACAGCCCAAACGTCTGGATTAAATTCCCAGATTTTGACTGCATCCTTTTCCGTACAAAGATAGGTCGTTTCTGGGTAATTCGTTTTGACTGATGCATCATCAGTCAAGTTGAAATGATGAACATTAAATGTTGCGTGGTCCTCTAAAAGCGTTGTCTCTGATAAGTTCAACCCTTTATCGATTAACATTTCAAAGAAGATCTCTGGTCTAGCTATTCCAGCTAATGCATGAAACCTAGTGTTTCTCGGTTCACGAAGGTCTAGTTTTTGACCTGATTTGTTAAATGCAAAGTTCGATAAAGTTCTTAAAACCTTAAAGCCCATGGGCGCTTTGCCCTCATTGGTACTGAGGATAAACTCGGTTTGTGCGTTTTTGTACGCACGCGGCCAAGTCTCCCTTAAGGGGCCACTAGGTAAAAGCAGTCCATTGCCGAGCCCAGTGCTATCAAAGACAACGACGTTGATATCTCGACCCAACGCGTGATGTTGTAAGCCATCATCACTAATGACGATATCTGTATTCGGATATTTATCTAATAGTGCTTTGACTGTTTGAGCTCTGTCATCTCCGACAAACACGGGGACGCCAGTTTTTAGGTAAATGAGCTTGGGCTCATCACCAACCAAAGCGCAGCTCGACGTATTTTGGACTTCAAGCGCATGAAATTGCTGGTTTGTATTGCGCTGTCTCAAGCGACCGTAACCCTTAGAGACCACACCTACTTGGCGTCCTGTTTGGCTCAAGTGATTGACAAGTTCAATAACTACTGGTGTTTTCCCAGCACCCCCAACCACAACGTTACCCACAACGATGATGGGTGTCTTGAAGTGATGGGTTTTCCTGAATTGGTTTTCGTAAAGTCTTGAGTTAATCCACAGATAGGTAATGGTGAGCAGGGACAAGGGGAACAAAAGAAGGGATAGCCATCCCCTGATCTGCCACTGTTTTTTAATGAGGTTTATTGTGGAAATACGAACTGTAATAAGAAGGTTTTTAGCGTCTAGCAAGAAATCCTTCATTTTGTATTTGCCTTTTGTCCCGTTTCGGTTTGTGCTGCAAAGGTGATTTGCTGGAGCCCGCTTTGCTGCGCAGCTTGCAAGGCTTGGATCACGGATTGGTGCGTTGCGCGGGCATCTGCGCTTATCACAACAATTGGATTCAGTAGACCTTGACTTGCTTCTTTCAGTCGTCGGATCAAAGTTTCATTGTCTGATGTGTCAATTCCAACGCCTTGTACAAAATACTTTCCATCCGCTGTAATAGAGATATTTAGAGCCGTTATTTTGTCCCTGATTGGGGAGGTATTTGCGCTGGGCAAGTTCAACTCTAATTCAGTGATCTTGGAGTACGTGGTCGAGAGCATGAGAAAGATCAAGACGACCAATAAAACGTCAATGAACGGAATTAAGTTAATTTCTGGTTCAGATGTTTTGTTTCTGCTAAAACGCATAATTATAAGTTTAGACTGAGTGAGTTGAAAATTTAATTAAAATATTTTAATTAAACTCTTTTTCTAATCAAGTGCTTTAATAGCTTCTCACTTGAGCCCTCAAGTGTCATAACAAAATCGTCAATTTGAGATCTGAAGTAGCGCCAACAAATCAGCGAGGGTATGGCAATAATGAGGCCAAAAGCAGTGTTGTAAAGTGCAGTTGAGATGCCGTGCGCTAGTTGAGCCGGATTGTTGCTCACTCCGGATTGGGAGCCAAAGATGTCAATCATACCGACCACTGTCCCAAATAAACCCAACAAAGGCGCTGAGGATGCGATTGTTGCAATGGCAGATTGAAAGCGCTCTAGCTCGTGAGCAATTCGCTTTCCTTCTAGCTCAATTTCCTCTCTTAACTCCTGCTCCTTTGCCATGGGCATTTGGCTATACGCCTTCAAGGTGGACGCGAGTATGCAGCCCAGGGGCGAGTGAGTTCGTAGCCTTTCGGGATCTATGGATCCTGGCACCCCAAGCTCCACCTTCTGCAAAACCTCCTCAAGCAAGCCTTTGGGTGTTATCAATGACGTTCTAAGTTGATAAAAACGCTCAAAAATTAACGCCGTGGCTACGACCGAACACAGTAACAGTGGCCAAATCGGCCACCCAGCAGCTTCTAGGATTGAAAACAATACCAACTCCTTTTTAAATAATATGCATAATCTAGTGGATTATCGTGGCAGGGCAAGCATGGGTATTAATTAAATGTAATTAAACTAAAATCACATTTATTGTGGATAACTTTGTGAGTAACTGTAGTTGAAACCTTCTAAACCCGCATAGTTTGGTGCTTGAATTAAAACGGTCACAATTTAAACATCAAAAAATCCATAAAAATCAATAGCTTACGAGATGAGAGCTTGATTTCCAAGTGGGTTGTTTGATAATTCTCTTATTTTTATGTCCCTCAATTCTGATTTTACCGATGTAAGTAACGACCAGCATGCACGGCGCATCTGGGGCGTGGGCGCACTATGCCGAGCCGTCACGGACGCTTTGCAGTCCAGGTTTAATCCGGTCGCAGTCAAGGGGGAGATTACTGGATTTACCAGAGCATCAAGTGGACATTGTTATTTCTCTATCAAAGATGCAGAGGGGCAACTGCGCTGTGCCATGTTCAAGCGCGCTGCAACGCAACTTGAATTCGCACCCAAGGACGGGGAGTCCGTTGAGGTTTTCGGCAAACTAGGCATTTATGAGGCCAGGGGCGAATTGCAATTGGTTGTGGAGTCCATGCGCAAAGCAGGAATGGGCTCGCTCTTTGAGCAGTTTCTAAAGCTCAAGGCTAAGTTGGAGGAAGAGGGCTTGTTTGATGCCTCTCGCAAAAGGCATATCGTCTCGATGCCTCGCAAAATTGGTGTGGTAACTTCAGCAAACGCTGCCGCTTTACACGATGTTTGCACGGCCTTGAGGAGGCGTGTACCTCATATTGAGGTGGTGATTAGTCCCGCCGTAGTTCAAGGCGCTGATGCCCCCCTGTCACTTGTTGGTGCTCTTAAGCGGCTCTACCAGGTGGACGCAGTGGACGTGATACTTCTGGTCAGGGGCGGTGGGTCTATAGAGGATTTGTGGGGGTTTAACGCAGAGGAGTTGGCGAGAACAATTGTTCAAAGTCCCGTTCCCATCATCAGCGGTGTGGGTCATGAAACGGATTTCACAATTGCAGATTTCTGCGCCGACCTCAGGGCCCCAACTCCCACGGCTGCGGCTGAGCTGTGCGCAGTGCCTAGAGAGATTTTGGTCAATGGGCTTCAAAATCTTTTTGAGCTCTTAACGCGTGAAGCTCACTCGGTTCTTGACCGAGCGCAGCAAAGGATTGATTACTTACAAGACAGAGTGGGCCGCCCCTCCTCTAGGCTGCACCAGGAGCAAGCAAAGCTCATCCACTCCTTTAACCGGATGAAAGACTGTGTTCGCTTGCCAATCGCACACTCCAGTAATAAAACTCAATTGCTAAGCATGAAATTAAATAGAGGTTTAGGGGACCTGCTTCAAGCGCACCGCGATAGGCTACAAAGATCGGGTATTCGCTTGGAGCTTCTTGATCCCTCCCTTGTTTTGCAAAGGGGCTATGCTTGGTTAAGTGATAAAGAGGGCGTACCTATCACCTTGGCGCAACAAGTCCAACCTCAGCAGCGGCTAAAAGCCGTACTAAGTGATGGGGAGGTGGATATGGACGTAGCACGAATAAGTCTAAATTCGCTAAAATGAGCAAAGAAATGGGCGTGGTACTAGAATGACCACCCAAGGAGTCAAGTTTCACACCTTTGGGCATTGGAGGTGTGGCTCTTACACTTTTATTGTTAATTTTGTTTTTTATTACGTTTTTTCTTAAAGGCCTCACTTCATGGAACACACTCTACCACCGCTGCCATTTGCAATCGATGCTTTGGCTCCTCATTATTCAAAAGAGACACTAGAGTTTCACCACGGTAAGCATCACAACGCTTATGTGGTCAATTTAAACAATTTACAAAAAGGTACTGAGTTCGAGGCGATGGCTTTAGAGGACATCATCAAGAAGTCAAGTGGTGGCATTTATAACAATTCAGCTCAGATTTGGAATCACACATTCTTTTGGAATTGCATGAAACCAAGTGGTGGTGGAGAGCCTAAAGGCGCATTGGCTCAGGCGATTACAGCGAAGTGGGGGTCTTACGCAGCATTTAAAGAAGCATTCGTTAAGTCTGCCGTTGGCAACTTTGGTTCAGGATGGACTTGGCTTGTTAAAAAAGCGGACGGATCCGTTGACATCGTTAACATGGGCGCTGCTGGGACGCCTTTGACAACTGCTGATAAAGCTTTGTTAACGGTCGATGTGTGGGAGCATGCTTATTACATTGACTACAGAAATTTACGTCCAAAATTTGTTGAGTCATTTTTGGAGCATTTGGTGAATTGGAGTTTCGCTGAGGCTAACTTCGCCTAATTTCGCCTAATTTTTTGGTGCACAAGGTCTTTATGCCTTAGAGTACTGATCCAAGAGCCAAGCCGACGCACCATCGTCGGCTTTGGTTTTTGTTGGTTAGCCGCTTTGAAACAGTTATTTTCAAGCGGTCATTTTGCAGCGATTAATTGATTTTGCTATTTGTTGTTGAACGGCGCGCCTAACAGTTTTGAGCCCGCTTTAAGCCCTTTTTTTGCAAACCAGCCTTGGTTCATTTCTAGAACAAAGCGAACGGGTTTGCGAGAGCAATGAGAATTGGTTGTTTGAGGTTTCATGTCCTCAATATTCACAATGGTGCCGTCAGATTCGATGAATGCTGCTGATAACGGCAAAATCGTATTCTTCATCCAAAAGCACTGAGGCGATACCTGCTCAAATACAAACAACATGCCTTCATGTTGCAGCATTTGGGGACGAAACATAAGACCCACCTCGCGCTGCTGGTCTGTGCTCGCGACTTGAGCGTCAATTTGGTACATGCCTGTTTGGAGCGTCACTCTGGGTAAATCCTTTTGAGGCTCTGGTTGACTGACTATTTGCGACCAAAGGGAGAGCGGCGCAAACAATGAGCAAACGAAAAATAGACCTGTCCAAAGCTTGATAGCCTCTAGGCGGGTTGAAAAAAAATGAGCTAGTCTGAGATAAATCATCTATAACAATAGGGAAGTGTAGGTTTCAATGCAAGAATGAAAATGTTATTATGGGGCGGGTGCAAAGAAGTGGCCTAGAAGCTAAGATTTTAGCTCCTTAATCCTCACCGTTTCCCCCGTCACCCTTGCCCCCTAAGCATACAAACGAACGCTGAAGCCCACAACTAGGACCATGCTGTTCGTTCCTAATCTAGTTGGAGATATTTGATGTACAAGCACATTAAGGTGCCAGGAACTGGCGAGAAGATTACGGTTAATGCGGATCATACGCTGAGTGTTCCCGATCATCCTATTATCCCCTTCATAGAGGGAGACGGGACTGGCGTGGACATTACGCCTGTTATGAAAAATGTGGTCGATGCTGCGGTTGCAAAGGCTTATGAGGGCAAGAAAAAAATTCAGTGGATGGAGGTCTACGCAGGTGATAAAGCTGCTCAAATTTACGGCGCGGGGGAGCTTTTGCCGAGTGAAACTATTCAAGCACTTAGAGAGTATGTCGTCTCTATTAAGGGTCCATTAACGATACCGTTAAGTGGAGCTATTCGTTCTCTAAATGTGGCTTTGCGACAAGAACTTGACTTGTATGTGTGTCTTCGACCTGTTCGGTATTTCAGCGGCGTACCCTCTCCGATGCGTGAACCGGAGAAAACCAACATGGTGATCTTTAGAGAGAACTCAGAAGATCTTTATGCTGGTATTGAATTTCAGGCAGAGTCCGAGCACGCAAAAAAATTGATCGACTTTTTAACGAAAGAGATGGGCGTTAAAACGATCCGCTTCCCCGCAAGCTCCGGCATAGGTATCAAACCGGTTTCCAAAGAGGGTACGCAGCGTTTTGTGAGAAAGGCGTTGCAATACACGATAGATCACAACAAGCCCAGTTTGACCTTGGTTCACAAGGGCAACATTATGAAATTTACGGAGGGCTCCTTTAGGGACTGGGCCTACGAAGTAGCAGTCAATGAGTTTGGAGCCCAAGTCATTGACGGTGGGCCGTTGTGTAAATTCAAAAATCCAAAGAGCGGCAAAGAAATCATTATTCAAGATACGGTTATGGATACTTTTTTGCAGCAAATTTTGATTCGTCCAGTTGAATTCAGTGTGATTGCTACGCTGAATTTGAATGGTGACTTTATCTCAGACGCACTCGCAGCGCAGGTCGGGGGAACTAGCATTGCCCCTGGCGCCAACATGTCTGACTCAGTGGCTTGCTTTGAAGCGACTCACGGCCCTGCGCCCAAATATGCAGGTAAAGATTATGCAAACCCGGGCTCTGAGATTTTGAGTGCCGAGATGATGCTCAGGCATATGGGCTGGTCAAAGGCGGCGGATCTTATTATTCGCTCAATGGAGAAATCAATACTGAGTAAAAAAGTGCCCCATGATTTTGCAAAGCGTATGGAAGGTGCCGTTCAAGTCAGTTGTTCGGCCTTTGGACAAGTGATGATCGACAACCTTTAAGGTCTTTGCGCAAATGAGAAAACAGAGGATTTACTTTTCTCTCGCAGCCTCTCGTGCAATCATCGCCATTTTGCGCTCGACGCCCCACCTATAGTTGCTCATCTCCCCCGTTGCTCGGATGACTCGGTGGCAGGGAATTAAATAGGCGATGGAGTTGCGTCCAATGGCTGTCCCTACCGCGCGTTGCGCCTTCGCCGCGTTAACCTCTGCGGCAACGCCGCCGTAGGTCGTTAAAAAACTGGGCGGGGTTTTTAATAGTGCCTCCCATACTTTCATTTGAAATTCTGTACCTTTGAGTAAAACTTGCAAGCTAGGGGTTGAGTTTGCAATACTTGGAAAGAATATCCTCTCAAGTAAGGAGGCTGCGCCGAGTGCATTTTCACTAAGATTTGCCTTTGGCCAACTCTGCTTAAGCTCAAATAGCGCGTCCTCTAAACGGTCATTAAACATGAGATGACAAACCCCTTTCTCAGTCCAAGCTACGAGTGCAGGTCCAAAAGGCGTCTCGCCCATGCCGTACTCTAATTCAACGCCTTTGCCCTGTGCTTTTACCTCAGACGGTGTCATTGAGACACATTTGATGAGTAAATCGTGAAGCCTATTGGGGCCTGATAGTCCTAAATCTAAGGCGCTTTGCTCTACGCTATTTGATTTACTGAGCGCTTGCAGTGCGTATTCTTTGGTTAGGTATTGCAAGAATTTTTTAGGTGAAATGCCCGCCCACTCACTAAAGACTCGTTGCAGGTGATACTCGCTCATATGGACTTGGTTGGAAAGCTCAGAGAGGGAGGGCTGGGACCGAAGGTTTGTGCGCAAGAACTCAATGGACTTTTTGACTATCTTGTATTGACGCTGAAGGGGTTCAGATTCTTCAGCGCTAGTAGCTTCGTTTGGGGTGATGCTCATTTGCTAATTTCTTTATGGCGTGAGGGCTTAACGTCTTATCGGCTCATGGCGACTCTAGCTAAATCTTAAACCGTTTGGCAACTAGGGATCACCTGTTTCTTGCTAAGTTGGATTAAACCAAAGCAATTAGAAAAAAACGGTTAAATGTTCAGGCACTTGTGTTGACGACGTTACCACTGCCACTAAAGCCGTGCGCCTGGTGCTGCAGGTTTTGCACAAACGAGGCCAAGGACGATACGCCTACATTGCCTTGAAGACTAGAGGCAAGGCTGTTGAAGCTTTCGTTAAGTTTTTGTATTTGTGGATTGGTGACTAGATTGTCACTATTGGGCTTAGGGGCGCTCGTGGAATCTTTAGAAAATTCGGGGCTCTTTTGACCGGGCGTCAACGCCTTGGGTTGGGTAACGGAGGGGCTGGGAAGATCCAAGGCTTTTTTTGTCTCCTCTGCCAAATATTTTAATTTAGAGGCAAGTAGATCAAATGAATCTTGATCGTAACCTTGGTGGTAGTAGTTATTAAAAGCTATTGTTAGCCCAGTCGTACTATCTTTATTAAGACTATTGATGGTCTTCAGGGCAGGGGGAACATTGTTAATTGTTTTAAGAGTTTCAAACATTTGGCTCATAAAGGTTTGAAACGCAGGCAGTGTGTTGATGCTGCTTAGAGTTAAGGTGTTATTTACCCCTGAATTAGCCACGGGTCGGTGAGTGTAAGTGCCGATATTGCGAGCGACACTGGATTTTGTTTGAGGTGGGTTACTTTGTTGCCTGAGGGCTAGTAAAGTCGCTTGGGCAAGTTTCTGAGTTGTATCTGAATATTGGCCGGCGTTGGAGCTGACTGCTGTTTTTGCCAGTTCTGCCGCTTGCTGTTTGCCCTGCCGCGTTGCCCACTCTGCTGCAAAGGGGTTGGGCATCACTGCATTCGTTGACTGATCGCGTATTGACTCGACGGACAATTTTTAAACCTATCGGTTGGTAACGTTAAGCCTCATGATACACGCTAGCGCAATTCGCACGCAAGCAAGTGTGTTCCCGATGACAAAGCACTATTAATAACTCTTAAGTATTAAAAAATTTGGGTAGGGACAAACAAGGCAAGGTTCTTTTATTAATGCTAACCTTTAAAAAACCTGATGCGTCTCAATATACTAGGTTCAGGAAAATTTTAAAGAGTTAGTGAACCCATGAGACTCTTCATCACATTCGTCCGATACCAGTAAATTATGTTTGTTTAAGAGTCAACACGCTAAAATGCTTCCATGTACAGCCAAACCCGTAAAACTCAAATTCCAATTCGTGTGACCCTAATCTCCCCCTCCTTGGCCACCCCGCCTAAGACACCAGTACTGCCACCTGCTCAAAAGCCGAATTCAGATGATGGGGGCACCGCTTTGCTGGAGCGGCAAACCCTCAGAACTGAGCCCCCTCAGATGTACCAGGTCGTGTTGCTTAATGACGATTACACGCCCATGGAATATGTGGTGCTGGTGTTACAAGAGTTTTTTAATAAAGATTATGAGACGGCCAATCAAATTATGATGAAAATCCACAGAGACGGAAGGGGGGTGTGCGGCATTTATTCCAAGGATATCGCCGCCACCAAGGTTGACCAAGTCACTGAATCAGCGCTTAGAAATGGGCATCCCCTGCAGTGTGTAAGTGAGCCTATTGGGTAAATGCCATTAATTGGAGAGGAGGGGGGGAGTTCGCAATTGTTGTTAAATATCTTTAACAAAACCCAGAAATGCAAGCGATTTCGTATTAAAGTAACATTGTCAAAGACAGATAAGAGGAAAAATTCATGATTGCCCAAGAACTAGAAGTGAGCTTGCATATGGCCTTTGTCGAAGCTCGCCAGCAGCGACATGAGTTCATCACTGTTGAGCATCTTTTGCTTGCCTTGCTTGATAACCCAAGTGCTGCTGAGGTCTTAAAGGCCTGCGCAGCCAACATCGATGATTTGCGCAAATCGTTATCCAACTTCATCAAAGACAACACCCCTCAAGTAGCGGGAACGGACGAAGTGGATACGCAGCCAACGCTTGGCTTTCAGCGCGTGATTCAACGTGCAATCATGCACGTTCAGTCCACTGGTAATGGTAAAAAGGAGGTAACAGGTGCCAATGTTTTAGTCGCTATTTTTGGCGAAAAAGATTCCCACGCTGTTTACTATTTGCACCAACAAGGAGTGACCCGTCTTGATGTCGTTAACTTTATTGCCCACGGCATTAAAAAGACAGATCCTCCCGAGCCAACCAAAACATCAGAAAACCAAAGCGCTGAAGGTGAGGAGGCCTCTGAGAAGGGGGAAAGCAAGTCCTCCCCTTTGGAGCAGTTCACTCAAAACCTAAATCAGCTCGCCAAGGACGGAAAGATCGATCCACTTATTGGGCGCGAATTCGAAGTCGAGCGTGTTATTCAGATTCTTTGCAGAAGAAGGAAGAACAATCCTTTACTCGTCGGCGAGGCGGGTGTGGGCAAGACCGCAATTGCTGAGGGTTTGGCATGGCGCATTACACAAAAAGATGTGCCCGAGATTTTGTTGGAAGCCAATGTTTATTCCCTTGACATGGGCGCACTCCTTGCCGGGACAAAGTACAGGGGCGATTTTGAGCAACGTTTAAAAGGCGTTTTGAAGACTTTAAAAGATAAGCCTCACGCTATTTTGTTTATAGATGAGATTCACACCTTAATCGGTGCTGGTGCCGCCTCTGGGGGGACGCTAGACGCTTCCAATTTGTTGAAGCCTGCACTAAGCTCAGGACAGTTGAAGTGTATTGGTGCAACTACGTTTACTGAATATAGAGGTATCTTTGAGAAAGACGCTGCACTTTCTCGCAGGTTCCAAAAAGTGGATGTGGTTGAGCCCTCGGTTGAGCAAACCGTTGATATTTTAAAGGGCTTGAAATCAAGGTTTGAAGAGCACCACAATGTGAAGTACGCGTTGACCGCGTTGCAAGCTGCTGCTGAGTTGAGCGCCAAATATATCAATGACCGTCACCTCCCTGATAAAGCGATTGACGTGATTGATGAGGCTGGGGCCGCTCAGCGCATACTCCCTGCTAGCAAGAGGAAGAAAACAATCAACAAGTCCGAGATTGAGGATATTGTTGCCAAAATCGCAAGAATCCCGCCTGCCAGTGTTTCACACGACGACAGGGGTAAGTTACAAACTCTAGAGCGTGATTTGAAGAATGTGGTCTTTGGTCAAGATAAGGCCCTTGAGGCCTTGGCGTCTTCTGTGAAGATGGCCCGCTCGGGCTTGGGTAAGGAAGATAAGCCTATTGGTGCTTTCTTGTTCAGCGGTCCAACAGGTGTGGGCAAGACCGAGGCAGCTAAGCAACTTGCCTACATCATGGGTATTGAGTTGATTCGCTTTGACATGTCCGAGTACATGGAGCGCCATGCAGTGAGTCGCTTGATCGGTGCGCCACCCGGGTATGTTGGATTTGACCAAGGTGGACTCTTAACGGAGGCCATTACCAAGAAACCCCATGCGGTATTGTTGCTCGATGAGATTGAGAAAGCCCATCCCGATATTTTTAATGTCCTTTTGCAGGTAATGGACCACGGGACACTGACGGACAACAACGGACGCAAAGCGGACTTTAGGAACGTCATACTTATTATGACTACTAACGCGGGTGCAGAGGCGCTTAACAAGTCAACCATCGGATTCACCAATGCCAGAGAGTCTGGTGATGAGATGATTGATATCAAACGCTTCTTTACTCCCGAGTTTAGAAACCGTCTGGACGCAATTGTGAGCTTCAAGGCGTTGGATGAGAAAATTATCCTGCGCGTCGTCGACAAATTTTTGTTGCAACTTGAAACACAACTCGCAGACAAAAAAGTCGACGTTACTTTTACCGACAAACTGCGACAGCATCTGGCCAAGAAGGGCTTTGATCCGGCTATGGGTGCTCGACCCATGCAACGGCTTATCCAAGAAACGATCCGCAGAGCTCTGGCTGATGAATTGCTCTTCGGGCGTTTGATGGACGGCGGTCGCCTAACTGTGGATCTGGATGACAAGGATGAGGTGAAGCTTGATATCCAGCCCTTACCCAAGAAGGACGCTAAGTCCTCAAAGTCTGAGCCCGCGGAGCCTGAGGAGGCTCAGGCTAGTTAATCAGATTTTTTAATAAAAGGATTTTGTAAAGAGATCTGGCTCTCACTTAATTCTCAAATTAATTCAAAGCACTAGGGCCCCATATATGGGGCCCCAGTTTTTAAAATTTCAGTAAGCTAAACTTCAAAAAAGGTCTTTACCGTGGCAGGTCATAGCAAATGGGCAAACATTCAGCACCGCAAGGGGCGCCAAGATGAGAAACGGGGCAAAGTCTGGACGCGAGTGATTCGAGAGATCATGGTTGCAGCCCGCTTCGGAGGTGCTGATTTAACAGCCAACCCAAGACTGCGTTTAGCCATTGAGAAAGCCAAAGCAGTTAATTTGCCTGCAGATACGATCAAACGAAATATTGACAAAGCGACCGGGCAACTCGAGGGCGTCCAATACGAGGAGATTCGTTATGAGGGTTACGGTATTGGGGGCGTTGCGATCATCATTGACACGATGACGGATAACAAGGTTAGAACCGTAGCCGAGGTTCGACATGTGCTCAGCAAGGGCGGCGGTAATTTAGGCACAGAGGGGTCCGTTGCGTTTCAGTTCAAGCACTGCGGACAGATGATTTTTGCGCCTGGTACGCCAGAGGAAAAGTTGATGGACGCGGCCCTTGAAGCGGGAGCAGAGGATATTTTGACCGAGGATGACGGAGCGACGGAAGTGATAACTTCCGCGCAGGACTTTGAGAGCGTTAAAAACACTCTGCAAGCGGCGGGTCTAGTCCCTGAGCTTGCAGAGGTGACGATGCGGGCTGAGAGCGTCATAGAGCTCTCGGGCGATGAGGCCCAAAAGATGCAAAAAATATTAGATGCCTTGGAAGATTTGGATGATGTTCAAGAGGTTTATCATAACGCCGCACTTGATTTGTAATTTTTTTAAAAGTACTCTTAAATAATCTTTTAAATAATCTTTTAAAGAATTTTTTATTGATATCAGCTAGTAAATGAAAGTTATCTCATAATGAAAATTTTAGTGATTGGCTCAGGCGGAAGAGAACACGCTTTGGCATGGAAGCTTGCTCAGTCCAAAAGAGTGCAATCTGTGTATGTGGCCCCCGGTAACGGTGGGACGCAGCGAGATAAAAATCTGATAAATTTACCGATCACCGAAATCGTAGAGCTCAGAAAGTGGGCTCAAAAAGAGCAAATCACTCTGACAGTTGTCGGCCCCGAGGCGCCTTTGGCGCTGGGCGTGGTGGATGAATTTCGAGCCCATCAATTGAGAATATTTGGACCCACGCGCGAGGCAGCGCAGCTCGAGAGTTCCAAAGCGTTCTCCAAAGCCTTTATGGTCCGCCACTCCATCCCAACAGCGCGTTATGAGAGTTTTACAGACCCACGCTTAGCGCATGAATACGTAAAAACGCACGGTGCCCCGATTGTTGTAAAGGCTGATGGACTCGCAGCCGGTAAAGGCGTGGTCGTTGCAACGACGCTCAAGGAGGCGCATGATGCTATTGATTTCATGCTCAGTCAAGAGGGCACCGGGGTTCAGCACAATGGACAAGCAAGGGTCGTTATTGAGGAGTTTTTAGAGGGCGAGGAGGCAAGTTTCATTGTGGTCAGTGATGGACTCGAGAGCGTTGCCCTAGCAACCTGTCAGGACCATAAACGACTTAAAGATAACGACCAAGGTCCCAATACGGGGGGCATGGGTGCTTATTCCCCGGCGCCAGTTGTGACCCCTCAAATGCATGCTAAAGCGATGCGTGAAATCATCAACCCCACGCTCAAAGGCATGGCCAGTGACGGGATACCTTACAGCGGTTTCTTGTACGCGGGGCTGATGATTACGAAAGCGGGTGATATCAAGTGTTTAGAATTTAACTGCCGCTTAGGGGACCCCGAGACCCAACCCATCATGATGAGACTTAAAACGGATCTCGTAGATGTGCTCATGAGTGCAACTCAGAGTCAGGTCAATCCAACCAAGTCTGATGGTTTGGATAAAACCTCTGCATGGCCGGGCCTGGATGTTTTGGAGTTGGACTGGGACAGAAGACCATCTCTGGGTGTAGTGATGGCTGCATTTGGTTATCCGCAAAACCCGCGTAAGGGTGACGCCATCACGGGACTCCCTCAAGACAACGAGGATGTGATGGTATTTCACGCAGGAACAAGCCTGGAGGCAGGAACCTATCTAAGCACTGGTGGACGCGTTCTTTGCGTCACCGCCCTTGGGGGGACTTTGAAAATGGCTCAGCATCTTGCTTATGCAACCATTGAAGGAATTCAGTTTGAAGGTGCGCAGTACAGAAAAGATATTGGTTTTAGGGCGCTTCAAGGAGCAAAGCACTAAGTGCTTAATCAAATTTAAGTGAATTTAAATTAATCACTAAAAAAGAAAGATCACTGTCTCATGCAAGTGTCCTCTAGTACCGTAGTGACTTATTTAAAAAGTTTACAAGAGCGCATCATGACAGATGTGCAAAAGCGGGACGGAGGGTCTCTAACCATAGATGCATGGCGCAAAGACCCCATTGAGCCCCTTCAGGGTTATGGAATTACTCAAATTCTAGAATCTGGTGACCTCTTTGAGCGGGCCGGATGTGGGTTCTCTCACGTCAGTGGTCCGAGCCTCCCCCCCTCAGCCACTCAGCACCGCGGGGAGCTCAAAGGCGCTCCTTTTGAAGCTATGGGGGTATCTTTGGTTTTTCATCCCCGCAATCCCTTCGTACCAACGGTCCATATGAACGTAAGGATGTTGATTGCAAAACCCGTAAACGCCAGTGCAGTCGCTTGGTTTGGGGGCGGGATGGACCTGACGCCTTCTTACGGATTCGAAGAAGATGCGGTGCATTTTCACAAAACATGCCGCGATTGTCTTAAACCATTTGGGGAGGACTTATATCCGCGGTTTAAAAAATGGTGTGATGAATATTTCTATCTGAAGCATCGAAATGAGCCCAGAGGTATAGGTGGAATTTTCTATGATGACTTCAACGAACTCGGAGCTGACAGGAGTTTTCAGATGATGCAAAGTGTGGGAGATCATTTTCTTAAAGCTTACATGCCCATCGTGGATAAAAGGCAAAACACACCCTACTCTGAGCAACACCGCGCGCACCAACTCTACCGGCGTGGGCGCTATGTAGAATTTAATTTGGTTTTAGACCGAGGGACTCATTTTGGTCTGCAGTCGGGTGGAAGAACCGAGTCAATCTTGCTCTCGATGCCTCCCTTGGTCAGTTGGGCTTATCAAACGCGTCTCGAACCTGGCTCGCAGGAGGAGAGATTGATCAAAGAATTCCTAATCCACAAGGAATGGATTTAGTTATGAATAAGACATTTAGCAATTGAGAGCCACTGATTCCTCCCCAGAGTCCTCTGCGGAGTTCTTCTCTAAGAGCTCCCTTGGGTCTTCAACGACTAGACCTCGTATAGGTGTGTTTGGGGGGGCATTTGATCCTCCTCACCTTGGGCATTTTCAGTTAGCTAGAACCGCAATTGATGACTTGCATTTGGAGACACTTATCATTGTCCCAACGGGTCAGGCCCTTCATAAGTTGGGCAAGATGAGTAGCGCAGTTCACAGACTTCGGATGACTCAACTGGCTTTTGATGGGCTAGCTCAAACAGGAGTCAAGCTCCAAATCGAGGAGTTGGAGCTTAACCGAAGCGGGGTGAGTTACACCTTTGATACGCTGGTGGAGTTAAAAAATAAAAACCCTAATGCTGATCTGTACTTGATCATCGGTGCTGATCAGGCGCATTTGTTTGATTCTTGGCATCGTTGGATGGATATTTTGAGCGTTGCAACCTTGGCGATTGCTGCCAGGGCACCCGATGTATCCTTAGATACCACACTGAATGATCAAAATCTTGAGTTAGATCAGTATCGATGGCACAATACACACCTGGTTCAGAGTATTCAAAATGCTAGAGAACGCGCTCACCCAGGGATAGCTGTGACACTTAATATGCCCAGTATGCCAATTAGTGCAACGCAAATACGCAACTTTATCAAAGACGGCGTTGACGTCTCTCATTTGCTAAATTCCTCCGTTCTCGCATATATCAACGCTAACTCCCTTTACACCTCGAAAAGCACTACTTAATGACTGACATTATTTCAAAGAAAAACGTTACACAACTTCAAAAACTAGTGATCGATGGTCTCGAGGACGTAAAAGCCCATGATATCAAGGTGTTTAACACCGAGAGTCTTTCTCCTCTCTTTGAGAGGGTGATCATTGCCTCTGGAACCTCAAACCGCCAAACCAAAGCGCTTGCTTCAAGTGTCAGAGATGTGGTTAGAGAGGCTGGATTCGGAAAACCAAGGATAGAGGGCGAGGAGAATGGGGAGTGGATCATTGTCGACTGCGGCGCTGTCGTGGCTCACATCATGCAGCCAGCCATTCGTGAATACTACCATTTGGAGGAGATTTGGGGAGATAAACCAGTTCGCTTCAAACACGGTGAAGACAAGATGTCTGAACTGGTTAAGGAGAAGGCTCCAAAGCCGGGCAAGACCAGTAAATCAGCAAAGTCAACTAAGGGTGACGCAGAGGTTAAGAGCGGCAGGGGGGCAAAGGCTCCACTCAAGAAGGCCAAGACCGCCAAGACCGCCAAGACCGCCAAGACCGAAAAAGCGACCTCTAGCTCAGATAAGAGGGGTCCAGGCACGGACTCAACTAAGAGTGCCAATAAGGCTCGTAAATCGCCATTAAAAAACTCAGTTAAACCAAGCGCAACAAAGAGCGCAAGTAAGAGTGATAAAGCCAAACAAAAGTCCTCCCCAAGTGTCTCCGAAACCCTAAGTTCTGCACGCACCAAGTCAGCCACCTCCAAAGCCAAAGGCACGGCCTCTGCTCCTGCTGTCAAAACCCGTAATAGTCCACCTCGTGCATGAGGATAACGGTTATCGCAGTAGGTCAGCGCATCCCTGCTTGGGCTCAAAGCGGGTGGGATGAGTTTTACAGGCGGTTTCCGCCGGACTTTAAAGTCGAGCTGAAAAGCGTTAAAGCAGAACCGAGAGGCTCCAAAACCACTCTCCAGTTAATGGGCTCCGAAGCCCAGAGGATCCAAGAGTGCGTACCCAAGGATTCATGGGTGATTGCACTCGATGAGCGCGGTAAAAACGTGTCGACTGAGCAGTTAAGTGCAACCCTCTCTGATTTACAAGAAAGCTACCGCGATATCGTGTTTCTTATCGGTGGACCCGACGGTTTATGTCCCACTCTCAAAGGTTCAGCCAATATGCTGATGAGACTATCGGATTTAACACTTCCCCATGCAATGGTGAGGGTATTACTGATCGAACAACTCTACCGCGCTTGGTCAATCCTTGCGCATCACCCTTACCACCGTGAATGAAAGTTAATGTTGGATACAGACCCTTCGCAAGATTCGTCCCATTCGTTCATATACCTTGCCTCCCAAAGCCCTAGGCGCGCTCAGTTGCTAGAGCAATTGGGTGTCAAGTACAAACTTTTGTTGCCCGACACTCACGAGGACTCCGAGGCTTTGGAGGTGGTTTTAGAGGGAGAGGATCCTCGCTCTTACGTGGTTCGGGTAACTCAATTAAAGCTTCGTGCCGCTTTGAACCGCTTAGATAACCGAGTTCGAGGCGTAAATCAGGAGACGTATTCCAATGCGCCCATTCTGTGCGCAGACACAACGGTTGCGTTAGGGGGTGAGATCTTGGGTAAGCCCACTTCGCCTGGCGATGCAGCTCAAATGCTAGGCCGCTTAAGCGGGCAGACCCACCAAGTGCTAACAGCTGTGTCCCTCAGTTGGGGAGAACACGCCCCGGCCACGGCTTTACCCAACCTAAGCGCGTTGAGTGTCTCCTGGGTTGAGTTTGCAAGTTTAAGCACAGCTCAAATCCAGGCCTACGTGGATACCGGTGAGCCGATGGGCAAGGCAGGTGCTTACGCTGTCCAGGGGCGAGCGGCAGGGTTTATTAAGAATATGCAGGGAAGTTACTCGGGGATAATGGGACTTCCGCTTTTTGAATGTGCACAACTGCTGAGTCAAGTGGGTTGGGCGCCGTTTAAGTAAAGTTTTCAGAAGCTTGAATTTAAATTCATATGCAAAAAGAAATATTAATCAATTGGTCCCCACAGGAAACCAGAGTTGCAGTGCTTGAGCAGGGCTGCGTCCAAGAGTTGCATTTGGAAAGAGAGTTAGAGCGTGGATTGGTCGGTAATATTTACATGGGCAAAGTCTCTCGCGTTTTACCAGGTATGCAGTCCGCCTTTGTTGATATAGGACTGGAGCGAGCAGCCTTTCTTCATGTCGCAGACTTGCAAAGCTCCATAGCTGCAAGGCATGCTGAGCTCGAGGCCGCAGAGCCCATGCTCATCCCCATTGAGAAACAAATCTTTGAGGGGCAGACTTTGATGGTCCAAGTCATCAAAGATCCAATGGGTACCAAAGGCGCTAGGTTAACGACTCAAATCAGCATAGCTGGACGTTTATTGGTTTTTCTGCCACAAGATGAACACATCGGTATTTCCCAAAAGATACCCCTCGAACAGCGCCTCATCCTAAAGGAACGCTTACAAAGACTCGTACAAAGCCTTTTTACAACTGCCGATCAACAAAGCACACAAGGTTGGGGTGGTTTTATATTGAGAACCAACGGAGAGGACGCATCTGATGAGGAACTTTTGGAGGATATTCGCTACCTTCGAAAGGCCTGGCTAAGGATTAAGGATTCCTCCCTTCGTATGGCACCTAAATCAATGATTCATCAAGACCTAACCTTGCTCCAACGTGTTTTGAGGGATTTAGTGGATGAGAGTACAAATATCATCAAACTCGATTCTAAGGAGCAGTTTGATCTGCTGAGTGAATTTGCAAAAGAGTTTATGCCCAGCGCCGCAACCAAACTTGAGCGCTACAAGGGAGAGCGTCCGATATTTGATCTCTACGGGATAGACGACGAGATTAACAAAGCCCTGGGAAGACGCGTGGACCTCAAATCAGGAGGCTATCTGGTCATAGATCAAACGGAAGCGTTAACAACGGTGGATGTCAATACGGGTGGTTTTGTGGGGGGTCGCAATTTTGACGACACTATTTTTAAAACCAATTTAGAGGCCGCTGGATCAATAGCAAGGCAACTCAGGTTGCGTAATTTGGGCGGTATTGTGGTGGTGGACTTCATTGATATGGTTCGGGAAGATCATAAAAATGCAGTGCTAGTTGAATTTCAAAAACATCTCAGGCGAGACCGGGTTAAAACCGTTGTGAGCCAGTTCTCGAGCCTAGGTTTGGTTGAGCTGACCCGTAAAAGAACGCGTGAATCTTTGGCGCACCTGTTGTGTAAGCCCTGTGAGACTTGCACGGGAAAAGGCATTGTTAAGACTGCACGTAGCGTGGTATACGACATATTGAGAGAGATATTGAGGGAGGCCAGACAATTTAATCCGCAGGAAATCAAAGTAATGGCCGCGCCTGATGTGATTGATTTGATGATGGATGAGGAGAGTCAGCATTTGGCGGGGCTCAGTGACTTTATTGGAAAGCCCATCTCCCTCTTATCTCAGCCCAGTCTTGGACCAGAGACCTATGACATCGTGTTACTCTGATTCAAGGCTCGAAACTGCGAAGTCTATGAAACCGTCAAAGCCTATTCCAATCTTAACGTATCACCAAATCGAGAAGGCACCTCCTCGGGGCACACCTATGCGCAGTTTGTATGTAAGCCCAAGGGCCTTTCAAATACAAATGTGGATTTTGAAAGTCCTGGGCTATAGGGGACTCAGCATGACGGAGTTATCTCCCTACTTAAGTGGGGAGAGATCAGGCAAAGTAGTGGGTATTACTTTTGATGATGGGTATTTGAACAACTTGATCCACGCCGCGCCAATACTTAAAAAGTTTGAATTTACCTCCACTTGTTATGTTGTAACTGACTTGATGGGTACAACCAACAGTTGGGACGCAGGTATTGGAGTGCCCAGTGCTTCGTTGATGAATTTAGAGGAGTTGATGCAATGGAAGCGTTTGGGTCAAGAGATTGGTTCGCATACACTGACGCATCGAAATTTGATGCAAATGAATCAAGCCTCTGCAGAGGATGAAATTGTGCGAAGCAAGGGCGATTTAGAGAGAAAATTAGGGGAGTCAATTCATCAGTTTTGCTATCCTTATGGGGATTATGATTCATCACACGCTGCGCTTGTTCAGCAAGCGGGGTACTTGGGTGCTACAACAACAAAGAGGGGGCGAGTTAATAGCGGACTAGGTTTGGGAGGGCGGGTGCCTTTGAATTTTTTCGAGTTGCCCCGTATTCCAATTGTTAGGTCTACGAGTTGGTTGCAATTTCTTTTGAAAGTTGTAACCCCCTATGAAGATCATCATGCTTAGTTAAATGCTCTTGTAAGTGTTGTCTGGTAAATCAAGTTGCATCCATTTAAATCAATTTTGATTCGGTTTAATTAATTAAAACCATCACATTAAAGGTATCAAGTTTTGAACGTTGCATTTATTAAAGCGATTAGTGAGATGTTGGGTAAGTCCAAGCCCAAATCCTCTGAGGCCTTAGCATCGCAGGAGTCAGCACGCAAAGGCCAGCCCTTGAGTGAGGAGGAATTACTCGGAAAGCGATCTGGAGCCGAACCTGGCTTTGAGCTTGATCGGGCAGGGGTTAGTTCCCCGGGATTTAAGGGCATATTGAACAAGGAAATCAAATCAACTCTTGCTACACCGTTCAACAAGAGGTTAAAAATAGCAGTGCTACATAGGAACTTTGATCCAACAGCGGGGGGGGCCGAGCACTATGCTGTTGCCTTGGTGGAGGAGCTTGCGCACTTGCATGAATTTCATGTCTTCGCCCAACGCGCCGTACCAAGTTCCCCGCAAGTGACGTATCACCATGTCCCTCATCTTTTTGTTCGCCCTCGTTGGCTCAATCAGCTGCTGTACGCTTGTTACTGCGCTTGGGCGACAAGGAAATCTATGGCCTTTGACATTGTGCATTCCCACGAGAACACCTGGACGGGGAATGTGCAAACCGTGCATGTTATGCCCTTGACCCATAACTTGTTTGCCGGTAAATCTACAGCTCAGAAAATGATCCAATGGCTTAAGGTTTGCCTGAGTCCGCGGTTGCTCACCTACGTGGTTTTAGAAAAAAGAAGACTGAGTAACAAACCCGGTCGGTGGTTTATAGCCGTATCAGGGCAACTCAATAAATTACTCGAATACTCAATGGGCTGCAACGCAAAGGCGCTCATAACCATACCCCCAGGTGTCCACGTTAAAGAGACCCTAAGCCCAGGGGCAAGAGCGCTTCGCAAAATTCAACTGAGAGAGCGTCTAGGCTTACCCGAGCATGCAAGGTGTCTGCTTTGGATCGGACATGACGCACAGAAAAAAGGGTTAGACATTGCACTGAACGCTCTAGCTTTGTTGCCTAGTGACTACGTTCTCATCATCGCCGGAGCTGCCAAGCCGCGAGAGTTTTGGGCGCCACTGATAAGAAATAAAATGTCAGAGCGAATCTTAGAAAAAGGGACTGTCAAGGCCGATGAATTGAGCCAACTTTATGAGGCGTGCGATTTACTTATTCACCCCACAAAAGAGGATACTTTTGGGATGGTGGTGCTTGAGGCGATGGGGTGCGCTCTTCCAGTGATCGTCTCTGGTGCTCAGTACTGCGGCATCAGTGCGGAGTTAAGAGACCATGAGACGGCGCTCATCCTAGCTAGCCCAGAAGACCCAGTGGAGCTTGCGGGTAAGGTTGTTTTGGCTTTGCAAGGACCCATGGCCGATCAGCTTTCAACGAATGGACAAGAGTGGGCAAAAACCCAGGACTGGGGAAGAATGGCAGAATTGCAAAATACAGTTTATACGCACATCGCATTTACTAAAACTGCTAGCCGTTTGGCAAGCAAAGTTTAGATCCTCTTTGAGAACCCCATGAGCTCTCCCGTTACCCCGCCTCGTTCGATTTTGATGATCAAGTCGCACAGCATGGGAGTAGGGGATTTGCTGAGGTCCAGTGCAGCTTGGAGGGCCCTAAAACTCAAATGGCCCAGTGTCAAATTACACCTATTATTTTTAAGCAAACACGAGGGGTATCCAACCGAGGGCTTAATAAAAGAGCACCATTTGCTTGAAAGTGTTGAGTTTTTAACCATACAAAAGGGGCATCCTGGCCTAGATAGAGAGCAAAGACCCAAAGTACCTTTTACTCAATTGGTTAAAAGCGTTCAGCTCGCAGCACTTAGATGCAAAGCGGACTGGATTATTGATTTTGAACCCTCAGGGGCGCGAACTAGTTTGCTGACATGGTTTGCTACCAAAGCGCTTGGGACGCGCTCGCTTGGGATCAACCAAGTCTTTGGACGCTCGCTGTTTTATACACAAAATGCTCCAAGTGTTCAAAGCTTTGCTGCTCAGTACGGATACGAATTACCCCTTGAATACACCTATAGAGATTTTGTTGCATTGGCTGCCTGGGGTATATATAGAAATCAATTGCCTATAGAGTTGCGTGTTAGCTCCGCGGGGCAACTTGCAAAAGTTGCTTTAATCAATGATTTGAGACAGATCCCTCCCTCGGTCTCAATCTCACCTGCCCCCAAGGAAATGGTTATTGGTCTAAATATTGGATGCGGTACGCCTGACGCAGTCTATAAGAGACCGGATTTGCGGCAACTAGCCAAGGGGATGCTTGAGCTGGCGAGCCTTTATCCTCATCGATTGGTTTTAACGGGCGCGCCCAATGAGCGGGACATTAATGAAGAGTTTATAAAAGTATACGAAGCGCTTGCAGTTGAGCGTCAATTAAACGTCGCGCCCAGCAAAGTATTGATCCCTCCTAACCTTAGCAAGCATATCCTAGACTACGCTGGGCGGACTGACTTATCTGGTTTGACGGGGGTGATTGATGCTTGCGACATATTTATTTCTACGGACTCCGGCCCGTATCATATGTCTGTAGCTTTAAGGAAACCGACACTAGTGTGGTTTACTTATTCAGAACACACCTCGTTTCATGACG
This sequence comes from uncultured Burkholderiales bacterium, assembly GCA_903830725.1. Classification (GTDB taxonomy): domain Bacteria; phylum Pseudomonadota; class Gammaproteobacteria; order Burkholderiales; family Burkholderiaceae_C; genus Limnohabitans. Next base: position 41,955 of record CAIKVH010000124.1, read on the forward strand.
TTCCGTGGTGCAAGAGATTAATTGATCCGAATTCTGATGAGTTTGTTAAAAATTTTCAAATTATTGAATCAAACTTAAATTAATTGTGAGCACTATGTTTTTTCTTCATATCCAAAGTTACCGAGTTTGAAAAGTGCGGCATAAGCGCCTGATCTATCTAGCAACTCACGGTGGGTTCCAGACTCAATGATTCGCCCTGAATCCATCACCAATATACGCTTAGCGTGTTCGATAGTGGATAGCCTGTGCGCAATAACAATCGTAGTTCTGTCTTTTTGGAGTCTGGTGAGCGCGCTTTGGACCAAACTCTCAGATTCATTATCAAGCGCTGAAGTGGCTTCATCTAAAATTAGGATTGGAGCATCTTTGTATAGCGCTCGGGCTAATGCGAGTCGTTGTCTTTGTCCTCCCGATAGTTGTGAGGCATTATGCCCAACAACTGTGTTCTCTTGATCTGGTAGAGACTCTAAAAACGCACCTAAGTTTGCTGAAATCAGGCACTCTCTGACCCGCGCATTGTCTACCTCTTGTCCTAGAGCAACGTTCTTGGCTAAAGTGTCATTGAGCACAATAACGTTTTGACTGACCATTGCAAATTGTTTGCGCAAATTAACGAGGTCCCAATCTTTAACGTTTACCCCGTCAAGCTTTACCTCTCCGGAGTTCACGTCAAGAATTCGGGGAAGCAAACTCGCAAGTGTTGTTTTACCTGAGCCTGAAGAACCCACCAATGCGATGGTCTCACCTGGGTGAATTGTTAAAGATATTTGGTTCAAAGCGGGAGCTACGTCTGCTTGGTATTGAACGGTTACGTCCGACAGCACCAACTCCCCCATTGCTCTTGAACTGGTGAAGTGACCACCTGTTTCAACGGGTGTGTTCTCTATCAAGTCAATACCGCGTTCAAGCGCTGCAAGCCCCCGAGTGATGGGGCCTGCAACTTCTGACAGATGCTTGATAGGAGCAACCAACATCAGCATGGCAGTTACGAAGGCAGCGAATCCCCCCACTGTAGTGCCTGTTTGCGTGCTTTGTAATAGCGCAATGCTGATAACAGCAGATAGCGCAATAGCAGACATCATTTGGGTCAGTGGGGTCAGGGCAGATGAAGCAACTGTGGATTTCATTGCCAAGCGCTCAAGTGTCTCCCCCAGCTTAACAAATCTATCGATCTGGGATTGCTGTGCACCGTAGAGTCTTATCTCTCTGTAAGCCAAGGCGTTCTCCTCGACCACATAGGCAAGCTCATCGGTTGCCTTTTGGTTACTCGTCGTTAACTTAAAGAGTCGCTTGGTCATGGCCTTCATTAACCAAGCAACGCTTGGAAATAAAAAAGCAACGATTAAGCTGAGTTTCCAATTTAAATACAGCAAGTATCCGATTAACGCAATGAGTGTCAAACTATCCCGGGTAACGCTTAGTATGGAATTGACCATCATGTAAGCACCACTTTGCACCTCGTAGACAAGTGTGTTGCCCAAGGCGCTAGAAGTTTGTAATCTAAATAGAGAGGGGTGAGCGTCTTGTAGTCGGCTGAACATTGCTTTGCGCAGTCCGTAGAGCCCAAGATTTGCGACTTTAGCAAGTGTGACTTGACCCGTAAACGCGCAGAAGCCCCGAATTCCAAACAATCCCAAAATACAAACTGGAACCAACCAGATTCGAATCGTACCGCCTTGGAACCCCTCGTCCAGAAGGGGCTTAAGAAGCGCTGGTACCAACGGCTCAGTAAGGGACATGATGATTACCGAGACGATCGTTGCAGCCCATGCACTTTTAGGATTGGCGAAGTACTTGCCAGCCCGTTTAAGACGTGTGAAAAGTTGAGGGTAATCGGTCATTGAGTGATTAATGTGTCAAATAGGAGGGGCGAGTTTCAGCTCAGGGGCGCTCAGGCATTTAAAAAAGTCTACCATTATCGTCTAAGGTAGCAAAGTTGGCTCGGCTAATTGGCTCGGTTAATTGGCTCGGTTAATTGGCTCGGTTAATTGGCTCGGTTAAGCACGCGTTAAATTCTTGATAGAACTCGCTCCCGGTTGATGTGTTCTTGATCGCTGGGTTGCGTTTTATGCCAAAGATGCAGCACTTCAGTCGCAAAACTTCCCGAAATACGCTGAACACCCAAATCTTCGAGTCTGAAAACAAAATCAGCGTCCTCGTGTCCCCAACCTTCAAAGCTTTCGTCCAAGCCGTTGATCTGTAGTGCATCACTTCGCCAACAAGACATGTTGCAGCCCTTAATTCTTTTCCAAACATGTGCTGGATAAACTCTGTAAGGGTGGTTGGGTAGTTTAATCAGAAGTGGCAATAATTTGTTAATTTCACCCATTAGTCGAAGCTTCAAAAGGCCAATTAGAAAATCCGTTTTTGAAAACAATTTTTTAATGACTTGAGCAGATTGAGCTGAACTTTGAAGGGGAGGGCATAAGTTCTCGGTGAGCTGCTTGGACAGTAAAATTCTACTCCCCGTAATCAGCTTTGAGGGCCTTGCAAGTCGCCTGTGCTGTGCTACGAAATCGGGTTGCACAATACAGTCGCCGTCTAAGAATATCAAATAATCCCCCGTAGCGCTCTGAATAGCTAGATTCAAAATTTTGGATTTTCTAAAGCCGTGGTCCTCCTGCCATAAATGGGTGATAGAGACGGGAAAATTGCTGGAGATTTCATTGATTAACTCCTTGGTTACATCATTGGAGCCGTCGTCGGCAATAATAATTTCAAAATTCAAATCTGTTTGCTCTCTTAAACTCTCAAGGCAAAGATGGAGTGCGCTAGGCCAGTTATAAGTGGCGAGCAAAATTGAAATACGAAATCCGCTTTGGCTAAACTTATACATTGGATTTTGTTTTTTGGTTTATGTGCCACAACTTTAGATATTTATAGTACGTGCCCTGGGCGTTGGATAATGCAAGAGCCAATCCGTGCCATCCGTCTAAGAAACCGCATTGAAAGATGTAAGTCTTTAAAAATGCCGAAAAACCGTGGGTTAGGGCGGTTAGGGGGGAGGCGATTCTGCCCTTGGCGGCTTCTTGCTCGGCCCAAAGAGTTGAGTATCTGTTTACCTTGTCCAACACCTGATCAAAGTCAGCGAAGCTGTAATGCATTAAGTCGCCCTTGAGCGTCGAAGGTATTAATGGGAGGGCGGGGCTGGGTAATTCGCCAGCAGGAGAATTGTCAGTTCTTACAATGCGTTCATGGACGCGGTCATTTGTAAATTGAGCATACCCTCTCCTAAAGAGTCTGAGAATTTTGTCATCTTGCCATCCCGAGTGCCTAATTAATCGTCCACAGTACCAACTCTGTCTATTCAAGTAAAAGCAGGTTTCTTTGGGGCTAGTCTTCAAAAGTGTTTCAATTTCATGAGCTAGCTCAGGCGTGACTCTCTCATCGGCATCAAGTGAGAGGACCCAGTCTGAGGTGGCAAGCGCCAAGGCCCTGTTTTTTTGAATCCCAAACCCTTGCCAATCGCCACTGGTCGTGACTTTGGCTCCAAGCGACTCGGCAATTTGTATCGTCTGATCAGAGCTTTGGGAATCAAGCACAATGATTTCGTCCGCCACCGAGGAGACACTCTCAATACAGGCCTTTATATGGGCTTGTTCATTTTTAGTGATGACGATGACCGATAGGGTTGGCATGGTTATTTAGGGATTGGGCGCTGAAAATATTGAATTTGGAGTCTTAAATCAGCAATTAAACGAACAAGAGATCAAAGTACTGACCGATCGCCAGAAAATGTTGGTATTTTTATAGGGTTTTAGCACTTTTTGCACATTCTTTCCCTTAGATTAAGGGGATAATTCAAGGGATTTTAACTGTTGCTTTGTTAACTGACTATTCTCATGATTTATCAACGCTTCTCACTTCTAAAAATAGTAAATTACTTTATTGCTAAATTGCAATTTAAATTTCAAAATGGCCTGGACTTTGTTCAGCTTAGAAGTGGAGTGCTCCGAATATTGGCTCTGCTATGCATGGTCTTATGCTCTCTAGGACCCATGAGAGCTCAAGCCCAGTTTAGGGTGGACGTGTCAGGAATTGGCTTGTCCCAAATCCCCTTCTCCATGGCGACCTTCAAGGGGGAGGAGACTTCCCCGCAAAAGATTTCAACCATAATTTTCGCTGATTTGGAGCGCAGTGGTCAATTCAAGGGATTCACCTCAGCACTGTCCCTAGACGAGTCAAGTCGTCCTGATGTGAGCGCCTTTCGTCAGAAAAACGTAGATGCATTGGTAACAGGGAGTGTTACGAAATTAGCGGATGGGCGCTATGACGTAAGATTTCGGCTGTGGGACATCGTAAAGGGTCAGGATCTAGGGGGCCAGAGTTACGCTGTGGTACCCGCAGATTTAAGACTCGTATCTCACCGTATATCAGATTATGTTTACGAAAAATTGATTGGCGACAAGGGGATTTTCTCCACACGTATCGCCTACATTACAAAAAATACTGGCAAATATCACCTTTGGATAGCCGATGCAGACGGCGAGAACGCGCAAGCTGCTCTCTCAAGCCCAGAGCCTATTATCTCTCCCAGTTGGTCCCCATCGGGCCAGCAATTGGCTTATGTTTCCTTTGAGTCAAGAAAACCTGTTGTTTACATACATGAGGTCTCCTCTGGCAAGCGCCGAATCCTTGCTAACTTCAAGGGCTCCAACAGTGCTCCCACATGGTCCCCAGATGGAAAGACACTTGCTGTTACGCTTAGCAGAGACGGGGGTTCTCAGCTTTTTTTAATCGATTCCCAGGGGGGTGAGCCTAGGCGTTTGACCTCATCTTCTAGCATCGACACAGAGCCCGTTTTCTCGCCCGATGGATCTACCATTTACTTTGTAAGCGATAGGGGCGGGATGCCACAAATTTACAAGATCCCATCCACCGGTGGCGCAGTTCAAAGGGTTACTTTTACCGGCAACTACAACATTTCCCCAGCCGTCAGTTCTGATGGAAGGTGGATTGCCTATATTTCTCGCATTTCTGGACAGTTTAAATTGACCGTGCAAGAGCTTAGTTCTGAAAAAGTTATGCAAATTACACCGACCATTGCAGACGAGAGACCTAGCTTTGCGCCAAATGGAAAGCTAATAGTCTTTGCGACACAAATTCAGGGTCGCGAAGCTTTGATGACTACTTCACTTGATGGGCGCATTACTGCCCGTTTGGCCGGCCAAACAGGCGATATCCGAGAGCCCAATTGGGGGCCCTTTAACAAGTTACAGCAACAGTAAGTTCTCAAGCCTAAGTCAATAAATTTATCTACAACAGCGTTTAAGTCATTATTCGGAGTCAACAATGTTTAAAAATCTCATCTCTTACAAAACACTATCGTCATTAATGGTTGTCCTCTTCTTGGTTGCTTGTTCCTCGAGTGTTCCCATTCGCAACGTCCCCGTTTATGACAAAGCTGCCAGCGCCGTGGGTAGCAACTCTGCCAACTCTGGTGTCTCAACAGTCGACGCAATAGATTCAAAATCTTTGCCTGGAATGGATTTGGGACCAGCGGGAGTCGCTCGAGTTGTTTATTTCGATCTAGATAGCTTTACTGTGAAGCCAGAGTATCAAGCCCTGATAAATGCCAATGCAAAATTCTTGCTTTCAAATCCCTCCCGTAAAGTATCAGTTGAAGGACACACGGACGAGAGAGGTGGTCGTGAATACAACTTGGCCCTTGGACAAAAGCGCGCAGATGCAGTAAAGAAAGCACTTTCTGTTTCCGGTGTACCTGAGTCTCAACTTGAGTCAATTAGTTACGGTAAGGAAAAGCCCGCTGTTCAGGGAAGTGATGAAAATGCTTACGCCCAAAATAGACGCGCAGAAATAACCTACCGTTGAGATGCTTGAAATGAAGAAACTTTTATCGGTTATTGCATTTTCTTTTTCTACCTTTGCATTACTTGGCTACAGTACCGCAAATGCAGCTCTCTTTGAGGACGAGGATGCTAGAAAGGCGATACTGGAGATTCGCCAGCGCCTTGATGAGTTTAAAGATTTTCAGGTTCGTTCAGACGCTGAAGATCAAAAAACAAAGCACAACTTGCTTGAAGGAGCTAACGCGCTTGAGGGACTTCGCGCTGAAATTGCCACGCTCAGAGGGGAGAAGGACGCTCTAACGAAGGAGTTATCTGATACACAAAGAAAATTAAAAGATTTCATGCAATCGGTCGATGCTCGGTTCTTAAATCTTGAGCCCATAAAAGTAACCATTGATGGACAGGAGTACTTGGTTGATCAAGCTGAAAAAAAGGAGTTTGAGGCATCCCTGGATCGTTTCAAGAAAGGTGATTTTGCTGGAAGTATCACCTTATTCAATGATTTTTTGAAACGCCACCCCCTTTCTGCCTACAAAATAACTAGCCTCTTTTGGTTAGGCAATTCGCAGTATGCAACTCGCGAATACAAGGATGCAATTTCGAACTTTAAATTATTGATTTCAATGGATGCAAAACATCCAAGAGCGCCAGAGGCCATGCTGGCCATATCTAATTGCCAATTAGATATGAAAGATACAAAAGCAGCGAAAAAGACTTGGGATGACCTCATCAAGCTTTATCCTGACTCGGAGGCTGCATCTGCGGCCAAAGAGCGCATTGCACGTTTGAAGTAGTAATAAGTGCCTTAATCAGTTCCTTAGAGTTTCTTCAATTCTCTTTGATTAGGACTCCTAAGGCATCTTCTTTTTTAATAATCGTCTAACCCCAGAGATTACTTCAATGACAATCATAGAGTTGCAATACCTGACCTACCAGGTATTGGCGTGTTCATTTGTAGTTTCCTATTTACTTGGATTTATAGTTCATCGCAGTCATTTTTGCACTATGGGCGCTATAGCAGACATCTTTTTAATGCAGGACTGGGCGCGCGCATATCAGTGGATGACAGCTACTGGCTTAGCGATGCTTGGGTTTGGGATGCTGTCTGTAGGCGGGCTAATTGATCCGACAAAAACCCTTTACGCATCTGCCAAGTGGTACTGGGCTTCAACGCTAACTGGAGGGTTCCTTTTTGGTTTTGGTATGGTTTTGTCCTCGGGATGTGGTCTAAAGTCGCTGGTTCGCGCAGGCGCAGGAAATTTAAAGTCCTTGGTTGTTTTGATCGTTATGGGCAGTTTCGCCTTTATGACAATCAAGGGTGTTTTTGCAGTCATTAGAGTAGCAACGATTGACCACCTAGCTGTAAATATTTCTGGCGGAGCTAATTGGGCAAATCTTCTGGGTTTTGCGTCCGTTGATCAATGGGGATGGTTTGCCATAGCCAGTTCAGTTTTATTTCTTGTCGCAATTTTATGCTTCAAAAAAGCAAGAGAATCCTCTAACTTAATTACGGGTTTATTGATTGGATCTTTATTTGTCGGCATTTGGTGGGTTGGTGGGTACATGGGACATGTTGCTGAGCATCCTGACACTTTAGAAGAGGTCTTCGTTGGCAGTAAGTCTGGGCGAATTGAGGCGTTTAGTTTTGTGGGTCCCGTTGCTTATTTTTGGAATTGGTTAGAGTTTTATAGCGATAAATCTAACTTGTTAAGCACGGGGGTCATCTCCGTAATCGGCGTATTTACTGGCTCACTAACTAGTGCTTTGACCAACTCCACTTTTAAGTGGGAGGGATTTAGCCAGAACGAAGACATGGGTTTTCACCTGAGCGGCGCAGTCATGATGGGGATTGGAGGGGTTTTGGCACTGGGGTGCACTGTGGGTCAAGGGATCAGTGGTTTGTCAACACTCAGCTTAAATGCTTCCACAGCATTGCTTGGGATTATTTCAGGAGCTTGGATTTCTCTTTCCTTAAGATCCAATATCGTCGATTGCAAGACAATTTAATACAAGGCTAACTTGGACAGCATCACAACCGAACTAGATTCGCCGTTTCAAAGAAGATTTGCGGGCCTCGCTAGGTTATATGGTCTTCAAGGAGCAAAGGCGATTGCTAATGCCCATGTAGTGGTAGTTGGGATTGGTGGTGTCGGATCTTGGACCGCCGAGAGTTTTGCTCGATGCGGTGTGGGGGCCATTACTCTAATTGATTTAGACCATATCTCTGAGTCAAATGTGAATCGCCAGATTCATGCTTTGACTGATACCCTTGGAATGTCCAAGGTGTTGGCGATGAGGGACCGAGTCCTCCAGATTAATCCTGATTGCAGGGTTAATTACATTGATGATTTTGTAACCCCAGAGAATTGGGGTGCAATCCTTAATCAAATCTCAGACATACCCATATCTGCAATTGTTGACGCTTGCGATCAGGTCAGAGCAAAAGTGGCCATTGCTGCGTGGGCGATTAAGAATGGAGAGGGTGGCCAGAGAATTCCCTTTATTACAGTTGGCGCAGCAGGGGGGAAGCGTTGGGCTCACAAAGTTGATATTCAGGATCTATCCAAGGTAAGTCATGATCCTTTACTTGCACAAGTTCGCTTAAGACTCAGAAGGGAGCATAGTGCCGCACGTGAAGGTAAATTCATGGGCGTGCAGTGCGTTTTTAGTATGGAGTCGGTCAAAGAGGCCGATCCAAGTTGTGATATCTCAACCGATGGATCCCTTAACTGCCATGGCTATGGGTCGACTGTTAGTGTGACCTCTACCTTTGGTCAATGCGCTGCAGGTTGGATTTGTGATCAACTTACGCAACAAGCGACTTAGCACAGATAGTCTTGACTATTGCTGTAGGGCATTTGACCTTGAGAAGCATTGAAAAACCCAAAAAAACAGGCTATAATATTTGACTGTCAACTAGAAGATTATTCTTTTTGGCTTGGGGGACGTTAGCTCAGTTGGTAGAGCAGCGGACTTTTAATCCGTTTGTCGTGGGTTCGACCCCCGCACGTCCCACCAAAAACATCAATGAAATCAAGCGCTTATGTAACAGTAAGTGCTTTTTTTAAATTAGGAAGTAATTTGTAAACGATGTGTAGGGGTGGCGTAGGGGTTGGGATTAAATTAGTTATCAAACAAGATGTTCACTTTATCGATAAAAAATTTAGCCTATTAGTTTGGCGGTCATGATGCTCTTAATTCCTGGGCTCCCCCCTTTTACCCTCTAAATCAGTAGCACCCCCCTTTTATCTGCTAAAGCACTGTATTTGGCATAGTTTTAGGCGGCATGGGTAAAATGAAATCGAGATTTATTCATTTACTTGGAGTGTTCGCTCACTAGGTCTAAGATTAATTGTCTAAGCGCTCAATCAGTTCATCAGCAACTTCGGTAGACTGAGGAATACTTGGATCATCAAAATCAGAATCACCATCAGAATTTCTGATGACTTCAATGCAATGTAAAGTCAAAGAGACATCACTATTATTAGAGTATTTTTCTAAAAATTTCTCGTTGTTCTCAAGCCAAATGGGCTGAAGTATTGCGAATAACTCATCAATGTCATCAGCCTGAAATGGTTCAAAATTTATGTACTCATTGACAGTGTAATCAAGATCAAAAGCCTGTAATGAAATATTAAAAGCATATTTTTTTGTATTCTTTACCATTTTTTGGCTCCTTTTTTTGCCTCATGAAAGAAAGAATATACAGTCTTTCTCAAAGTACGTTTCTAAAGGTTTTACATTGAC
>CAIKVH010000125.1 GCA_903830725.1 uncultured Burkholderiales bacterium
AGTACCAAAAAGGTTGTCCCTAAACCGAAACCCAAACCACCGTTTGATAGTAAAGTCATTCACGCCGATGTGGCTGTGAAGGAAACACCTCCAAAAGAGGTCATCCTCCCTGGGGTAATGCGATTAGAGGGGGAGAGTCTGAATGCACTCGATCCCAACCGCGCCAAGCACATCCAAATGAATAACGGGGGATCACAAACTGTATATGTAAGTGCCACCGAGATAAACCGGATTCAACTCCCCTTTAACAATCCTAAAGTGATTACCTCGGGTGACATGAGCGTTGATAAAACCGAGAACTCTAACAACGTCTATTTTTCGTTCAAGAAGGATGCACGTCCGGTTCAAATGTTCTTTGAAAATACGGAGACAAATACGGTTATTGGGCTTCAACTTATTCCAAAGACTGCCCTTCCCTCTCAGACCATTTTGATTGACGATGTGACGCCACAAACGAGGGCTCTTGCAAGTGCTGTCCCGACCATAAACCAGAGTTTTATTGAGACGATGCAGTACCTTCAAGAGGTGACTGCCAAGGGCGGCGTTCCCCCAGGATACTCAGCCATCGATGTAGTTCTTAAACCCATCACCAAAAACGGCTTTGTCCTCACTGTGGACAAGAAGCTCTCTTCTCAGCAAAACGACATCTGGGTCTACAAAGTATTTAACCCACTGAAAACAAGAATTGTTCTCCAAGAAACTGAGTTTGGATGTGAAGCGGGAATTTGTAATCCTGATATTTTGTCTGTTAGTTTGTATCCATCACCGTCGATCGAACCAGGCGGAACCACTACAGCGATTGTGATTGCTAAAAGGACTTTGAAATGAAGGCAATTGACAATCTAAAGACCGCGTGGGAGGACTCGTCAAAGAATGCAAAGCTTGCAGCCGTAGCGAGTGTGGCAGTGCTTGGGTTGATTATTTTTATTCAAGCCAATCGCAACTCAGAAGTTCAAGCGAACGCGCTAAAGGCCAGTGCGGAAGCTGCAGCTAAAGCGCAAATTAAAAACGATCCTCTGAACTTCTCAACCGTTAGAACACTCCCCGTTGTGAACCGCAACCAAGGACTTGAGGACGAGGACAAACGCATTAACGTGCTGGATGAGCAAATCAAGAGGTTACAAGCGACGACAGATGACTTTGCTGCAAAATTTCTGAACAAAACTGCAGTCAGTCAAAGTTTAATCAACCCAAACGCAGGCCAATCCAGTGCAAACATTGATTTAAATAAAAAGATAGAGACCCCTCCACCCATCAATTTTGATACGCCCATCAAAAAGAACTTAACTGAACTCGAAACCAAGGGTGTTGGAGATAGCGCTCCTTCTGTGGACGAGCCAATATCTGGACCCACCTCTCCCACATTAAAGGTTTGGGAGGCGGCAAAGAGAGCAGATCCTGTGAAGTCTAAAGACCCAGAGCTCGTCATTCCTGCTAATTCGTTCCTTGAGGGTGTGCTTTTAAGCGGTGTTAATGCACGGGCTAAGTTTGGCGCACAAAGCAGTAGCGGAGGCGGCGGAGGAGGTTACGGTGCAAGCGGTGGAAGTATTTCTGCAAATGATGTGGGAACCCCCTTTGTCACGAAGCTTAAAAACAATGCCGTTCTCCCCAACGGATGGAAGGTCTCGGATTTAGGCGACTGCTTCGTTGGGGGTAGCGCTAGAGGCGAAATCCCTACAGAGCGGGCACTTGTTGTTGCAAAAACCATATCTTGTATTGGTACTGACGGAGTGGTCTGGGAAGGCGAGATGAATGCATACGGGGTAGATATTGACGGCAAAAACGGTTTAGCAGGTAAGTTGGTTAGTAAAGAGGGTCGATTGATTAGAGATTCAGTCATTGCGGGCATGGTGGCTGGATTTGGAAGCTCTTTCTCACCTTCAGCAATTCCCGCCTACAACTCAACGGCCACGAGTGGTCAGACCACTGGCGCGCAGTATCCAAACGGGTCCCTGATTGCTCAGTCCTCAATCGGGCAAGGGATCTCACAGTCCTCACAACTCATTACTCGGTTTTATCTTGATTATGCGAACTCTGTGTTCCCTGTCGTTGAAGTGAACTCCGCCACTCACATCACTTGGGTATTACTTAAATCCCTAACCCTCACCAAGAAAAAATACGGAGTTCAGTTGTGAAAAAAATATTGTTCGGTATTCTCTTAATACAGACCTTAGCTGGGTGCGCCAGTTGGTTCACCCCTGTTGGTTCGGATACATACGACTGCAACAGACGAGACGATCCCGCGAGTCCTCATTGCCGCAGCATGCGCTCTGTAGATGATTCAACGACGGGCTCAATCCCACCAACACGCTATGACCGCAAGTTCTCGATGACTGAGGTGGATGAGCTAAACGGGATATCTCAAGAAAAAAGTCTAGCAACAGCTAAAGAACAAAGACAAGGGCAAGGACAACCACAATCCGCGCCAAGCACGGACAGTAGAAACACAGGCTTACGTGACGCTGGCTCCGCAGTCCTCCCGGGTATGCCCGTTAGGCAAGGCCCTATTGTTCAACGCGTATGGATTCAAAAATTTAAGACAGACAACGACACACTCGTGCAAGACACCTATGTATACAAGGAGGTCCAGGCGACACGTTGGTCGGGCTTCAATGACGGGGCATCAAGCGAACAGGAGTCTAAAACTGCAACAGTCTATCCGCACAAACCCATTAAGGAGGAACTCCCCTCACCCATTTCATCGGGAGTCCCAACACCTTCGGGTGGAAGCACTTTTGGAGAAAACGTTTCTTCAGTTTCCACGGAGGACACGTTGAGCACAGGGGCGGTCAGTGTCAGCCCCTCTAAACCTAATTAAACCTAATTAAGCCTCACCCATCTTGTATTTCTAACTTCTTGTATTTTTAACTTTAAGGTCTTTTCAAATGTTTAAATCCATCCGTACAGCTGCATCCAATCGCAC
>CAIKVH010000126.1 GCA_903830725.1 uncultured Burkholderiales bacterium
AGACGGCACCCACCTAAAGCGCAAGCTATGGTGAAGGCATAGTCCAGGGAGTGGCGAAAGTCACACAAACCCGAATCCTTTGGTCCCTGGTTCGAGTCCAGGTGGGCCCACCAAATTATTTCATTAAGCAAGGTGTATCAAGTGCGAGTAGGCACTAACTTGCACATCAACGACGTATGGGGAAATCAAACTCGTCATCAGAATGCGTTAGTTTGGGTTCTAAAAATTGGATATAAATTAAGAGATACATCTTGTAGTGGCAACACCGATATCCAATAATTTAAGCGTGCTTGCGGGTCGACTCTAAAATTTTCATTCGCTTGCATCTTCCGCTCGTACTCACTTTTGAGATGCGGTAACTTATTAAATAGCTCTTCCCCGTAAAGCTCTTTAATCTTATTTGGATCTTCATGCATCCATTTCACGAGCTCAAATGCACGGTGATTGGCCATGTAATCACTGATCTCATAAGCTGTGTTGAATAGTCCCCAGGCAGACATGGAGTCGGGGCCTTTGGGCTCTAGCAAGTGTGCTACTAAACTGGATTTGGCTTGATTAATAGGAACAAAAACAGATCCTTTTTGAATTGTGGTGATGTAAGGACCCCATTCCCCACTGATGTAAGTCATTTGCTTACCCTGAAAGCTTGAGGATTCAAAAACAACGTCCTCTGGTTCAACACGAATGGCTTGAACTTTTAGATCAAATACATTTGTTTTTAAAATCCTATAACTGACTTGATGTAAATCAAGGTAAGGTTTCACAACTTCCACCCATGCCAGTGGTACCAAATACCCTGATTCAGGCAGTGTAATGACGCTTTGCTTAATAGGTTGTACGTCATCATAAAAGGGGGTGTGCCAAACCTCTGCTTGTGCTTGGTTGTAGCTGATATGTCGCCCCCCCACAATCGGGGCTGGGTTAAGGATTTCGTATTTGTACCCCAAAATGTCAACCATCTTAGAGGGAGTTTTGGTTTGCTGAAGGTCTACCTCAAAATCAAGTGTGTATAAAGTGCCTGCTTTGGTTTTAGCGAGTTCATCGGCTTTGCTCTCGGCTTTTAAAATCTCAGTTGATTGAGTCCCGATAGCTTTTAGTAATACATCTAATGTGTCTAGGCAGGTTTTTACTCTTAATGGATAGCTCTCCCAAGCATAGTCCTCTACCAAGATACCTATCCGGTTGCGAATGCCCGCATAGGTGTGTGAATTACGCGGAGTATCAATATCAAAGATAAGGCCAGCCTTTGGATCTTCTTTGTCAAATAATCTTGGATAAAACCCGAGCGGGTGATGCCCCAATTGCTTTAGTGAGGTAAGTGTTTGAGCTAGCAATGTCTTTGCAGATTGCGTCAGCTCAACTTCGCCTCCAAATTCTGGTGCAATTGTGAGGGATACATCATGGCGGAATCTAAGTCCGTCGGTTACGTGCAGATCAATCGTTACCGCTGGATCCCATTGATTAATCAAGCTCAGCATAGACTTCATTTCTATGCTCTGAGCAAGCATCCAGTCTCTATTTAAATTGATTCTCCTCGCTGTTGTTCTCTCCCCTTGTTCCAGCGGACCCTCTTGATTGGGCCTTTGAAAACGCCCTCTATGTTCATGACCATCCACATTGAAAACGGGGATCCACACTAGCACCATGTTGTTGAGTGGGTTATTTGCACTTTTGTTTTCTAGGAGTTCTCTCAACTTTAAAAGGCTTGCATCTTTTCCGTCAATTTCTCCTGCATGAGTGCCTGCAATGATGAAGACTACAGGGAGTTTATTGCGCCTATTTTTTTCTGGGGTAAGTGCTTGTGATTTTGAGCTAATCAAATAATAGATCTCTCTTTTTTCTGCAGTCAAACCCATGACCTTACAAGTCACGTAGCGAGGATATTTATTGGCAAGTTTTAAGCAAACATCCTTTATCTCGGCGTATCTACCGGTCTCTTTAAACGCGGTTTTCTCGGCTGTCAAAGTTAAATCCTCATTTGATAAATTTAACAGTTTGCCAGTGCTCGAATTTAAAGAAGTAGAAAAGCATGTTTGTGAAAACAAAATACTTAAAAATAAAATCAGAAGTTTATTCATGAAATAGGAAATGAATTTGCTGTATGAAGATTTTGAAAATGAGCTGTGAGGCTTCGCCTTGAAACTTCGCCTTGAAACTTCGCCTTGAAACTTCGACTAGCAGCCATCATGAAAAACAATAACATTCAATTGTAAGTTTATTTTGCAAAATTGTTGGACTGGATTGAATTTGTATGTTCGATATCAGACTGAATTATGGACATCGTCGTTTTAGTATTGGTTGTGAACTTTTTTAGTTCTCACTCAAGAAACGAAACCGCTAATAACTTTAGGAATTTATATGTCAAATATCGTTGATACAGCTATTGCCGCAGGTAATTTTAAAACTCTAGCTACTGCGCTTAGTGCCGCAGGACTCATTGATACCCTCAAGGGCGTTGGACCGTTTACGGTTTTTGCGCCCTCCGATGATGCTTTTGCCAAAGTCCCGAAGGATAAATTAGACGCCTTATTAAAGGACAAAGTAGCCCTCACGAAGGTTCTAACGTATCACGTTATTCCCTCAAAGGTCCATGCTAAAGACGTCAAGGCCGGACCATGCAAAACGGTTGAAGGATCTTCCCTGACCGTGACTGTTGCCGGTAGTGTTGTGAAAGTCGACAACGCTACTGTGATCAAAACGGATATTGAGTGCGATAACGGTGTCATACACGTTATTGATACAGTTTTGATGCCCAAGTAATCAGCAACTCGCTGTGTTTATTATTTTTTAGGAATTGTTTTATATGAAGAAATTTTTTGTTGCAACCGCATTAGCCGTTGCTTTTATCTCCGCCCAGGCAGCCGATATTGTTGATACTGCAGTGGCAGCGGGAAACTTTACAACGTTGGTCGCTGCACTGAAAGCTGCTGGCCTAGTTGAGACTTTGAAAGGCCCTGGCCCTTACACTGTGTTTGCACCTAACGATGAGGCGTTTGCGAAAATCCCAAAAGCCAAATTGGACAAGCTGTTAAGTGATAAAGAAAAGCTCACAAAAATCCTTACGTATCACGTCGTTTCAGGGAAATTGATGGCTACGGATATCCAAGAGGAGCATATTAAAACTCTTGAGGGTAGTTCAGTAAAAATCAAAGTCAAGAAAGGCAAGATTAAGGTTAACAAAGCTCACGTCATCAAGGCTGACATTGCCGCTGATAACGGTGTCATTCATGAAATAAGTTCGGTGTTAATGCCAGATTAATTACTAATCTGTATTTAGAAAAGGCGCCTCGGCGCCTTTTTGCATATCAAAACACCTAGATCCCTAAAAACGCTTTCATGCTAATTTGGATCTGCTTTGGATAAGTACTTTTAAAAATACGGGTTCCTACTAGGTAAATGGAGTTGAGCGCAGCTAAGTGACTTTAAATGTTAGGTTCACACCTCATTGATATTGCTGAACGAGCGAACATCTATGCGTAGGCAATAGAATATTCACAATATTGCAACTGATGTGACTAATACGTATGACGGTAAATAATAAACTGCACAGATTCCTAGCCTATCTTGAGTCCCAACTGGTCTCACTCGTTGAGTGGTGCGCTGCAGCCCTGGTTTTTGCAGACATCAGTATCTTATTCATAGGTGTTATTTCTAGATTTGTATTTAGGCAGCCCTTAACCTGGTCGGATGAGCTCGCCTCAATGATCTTTTTATGGACTGCAATGCTGGGTTCTGTGATTGCCGTTAACCGCGCCGAGCACATGCGCATGACTGCGCTCATCTCATTGGCTAAGGATCGAACAGCTTCATTTTTTGAAGCTCTGCAATACTGCGCAGGACTTACGTTCCTCGTCTTGCTGCTACTCCCCGCCTACGAGCGCGCGATGGATGAGGCCATCGTGATGACCCCAGCGCTTGAGATCTCAAGTCTATGGCGTGAAGCGGCCCTCCCGGTCGGGATGGGCTTAATGGCCTTGTATTCGTTGATAAAGCTATTTCAATTGCCTCGGCCTTTGCAGTCCCTACAGGCAGCTGTTTTTATGGTCATTATGACTTTTGCACTTTATAAGTTTCAATTCATTTTTGAAGACCTTGGGCGTTGGAATTTATTCATTTTCTTTGTGGGTATCGTTTTGTGCGCAGTTTTTGCCGGGGTCCCCATTGGATATGCTTTTGGACTCGGTGTGCTGGGATTCTTAGGTTTTACAACTTCAACTCCAATAAGTGTCATTGTTGGGAGGATGGATGAGGGGATGTCGCATCAAATCTTGCTCGCTGTCCCGTTGTTTGTTTTCCTTGGATTGCTGATGGAGATGAGCGGAATGGCTCGCTCGATGGTGGCTTTTCTTGAGAGCTTGTTGGGCCATGTTAAGGGTGGGTTGTCATACGTTTTAATTGGCGCCATGTATTTGGTCTCTGGCATTTCAGGTTCTAAAGCCGCAGATATGGCGGCAGTCACGCCAGCCCTTTTCCCCGAGATGAAAAAACGAGGCGCTGATGAAGGTGAATTGGTAGCCCTTTTGGCCGCAACTGGGGCTCAAACAGAGACCGTACCGCCAAGTTTGGTGCTGATTACGATTGGCTCAGTAACAGGGGTATCCATATCGGGTCTGTTTACCGGCGGACTCTTACCCGCTTTGGTGTTAGCTTTGATGCTCGCTTTAGTGGTTGCTTGGCGCAGTAGGGGTGAGAATGTGCAGGTATTGCCCCGCGCCAAAACACACCAAGTTATTGGGTTTCTAATGATTGCATTACCCGCTCTTGCATTGCCCTTTGTCATCCGTTTCGCGGTTATCCAAGGCATTGCAACCGCTACAGAAGTATCAACCATTGGTATCGTTTACTGCACATTGGCTGGGTTGATTATTTACAGGCAGTGGAGTTGGTCCCGGATTGTTCCCATGCTGATCGAGACTGCATCCCTCTCGGGTGCGATCCTCTTTATTATTGGTACAGCAACTGCAATGGCTTGGGGTCTCACGCAGTCTGGCTTTTCAGGATGGCTTGCACAGTCGATGCAAGCCCTCCCAGGCGGTGCCCCGGTATTTATGTGCGTTTCTATCGTCGCATTTGTGGTGTTGGGCTCTGTGCTCGAGGGTATTCCGGCAATCGTGCTGCTTGGCCCTTTGCTGTTCCCCATTGCTAGGCAACTAGGTATTCATGAGGTGCATTACGCTATGGTAGTTGTACTCTCGATGGGATTGGGACTCTTTGCACCACCCTTGGGTGTAGGTTATTACGCTGCCTGTGCGATTGGCAAAGTGGACCCCAATAAGGGGATCAAGCCGATTCTTCCCTATTTAATGGCTTTGATGGTTGGTATTGTGTTGATTGCCTTTGTTCCTTGGATATCTATAGGCGCTCTATAGTGTCTTGCTCTAGGGTACAGAGCTTGTCAATCTTTTGTGTTATAATTTTGGATTCGGGCGGCTGTAGCTCAGCTGGATAGAGTACTTGGCTACGAACCAAGGGGTCGTGGGTTCGATTCCTGCCAGCCGCACCATACTTCATAAGGGTCTCCCGTCAGGGAGACTCTTTCTATTTGTACTGCTGAATTTTCATATTCAACTCAATTCAGTTTAAGTCAAATCTAGTATCGTAGCGCGGAGAGTTAACTTGGCCAATCATACAGAGTCAGAACAAGATCAGGATCAGGATCAGGATCAGGAAGAAGATGCTGATTCAAGTCAACGCGGACTAAACGGGTCACCACAAGTTAAGCCCTCCAAAAATTACATGACCCCAAAAGGCTACAAAGCCATGCGTGACGAGTTATTGGAGTTGATGGATAACGAGCGACCTAAGATTGTTGAAATTGTTCACTGGGCTGCCAGTAATGGCGATCGTTCGGAGAACGGGGATTATATTTACGGTAAAAAAAGACTCAGAGAAATTGATCGCCGTATTCGCTTTTTAACAAAGCGACTTGATATCGCTGAGGTCGTTGATCCAAGTGTGCACTATAACAATGACACTGTATTTTTTGGAGCAACGGTGACTTACTGCGTTGTGAGTCAAAACTCCAGCACAGAAAATACGATCACCATTTTGGGTGTAGATGAGTTTGATAGCCTAAAAGGGGAGGTGAGTTGGGTGTCGCCAATCGCCCGCGCCCTGATCAAGGCACGTGAAGGCGATGAGGTTAAATTACAAACCCCGGCCGGTACAGAGTTGATTGAGATATTAAAAGTTCAGTACCCGAAGCCATAGCATTTTTTGCTAAGACTAAAATTTTTAAAGTTTTAAAGTTTAGTGAGCCGTAGATTTGTTGGAAACAACTCGGTGAGCCTGAGAGACGGAGGGGAGTCGTCGCAGGTGTTTCAAAACACTATCTAAATGGGTCGTGTCCCTAATTGCAACCGTGAATCTCAAATCTATTGCGGCTTGACCTGAGAATTCTTCGCTCATATTCACATGCGTGATATCAGCCTCCGCGCTGGCTATCGCCGCCGCAACTCGGGCTAAAACACCTTTGCCGTTTTGCACCGTCACAATAAGCTCAGACTCGAATGTCCGGACTACCTCATCAGCCCACTCAACGGCGATGAATCTTTCACTGTCTTTGTGCTTGAGTTTTTGCCCAACACTGCAGTCCTCTGTGTGCACGACAAGTCCCTCTCCACGACCCAGATATCCTATGATCGAGTCCCCGGGTATTGGCCTACAGCAGTGACCGTATTGAATGGACACGTTCTCACTTCCGTCCACCATCACGCCGCCTTGAGATACCGATTCATGAGCAGTAAAACGCTCTTTGCTGATCAACAAGGCATCGGGTTTCTCGCCCAACTCAGAGAGCAACAACAAAATACGCTTGGCGACAATGGTTGCAATCCGTTTACCGAGTCCGATGTCAATCAGCAGTTCCTCCTTGGAGTGACTGCCGGTGAAGCGAAGCAAGCGCTCCCAAAGTGGTTTGTACTTCAGCTCCTCAGAGGGCAGTTGATCAATACCCTCTGCACGCAGGGCTTGGGCGAGTAACTTCTCTCCAAGTCCAAGGGACTCCGTTTGTGCTTGTGTTTTTAAGAAATGACGAATCTTGGAACGAGCACGCCCAGTCTTAACGTAACCCAACCAAGCAGGGTTAGGCGCAGCAACGGTGGAGGTGACAATCTCCACAACGTCCCCGTTCCTGAGCTCAGTGCGAAGAGGAACGGATTCGTTATTTATTTTGCCCGCCATCGTGCGATCGCCAATGTTGCTGTGAACTGCGTATGCAAAGTCAACCACAGTAGCCCCTCTTGGGAGCGCCATAATTTTGCTCTTTGGAGTAAATACATAAACGGCATCTGGGAACAAGTCTACCTTAACGTAATCCCAGAACTCTGTTGCATCATGCGTTTCATTTTGAATGTCTACTAGAGACTGAAGCCATTTCGTACCCAGTCTTTCTGCATTCTCAGAAGCCTGGTCTTTGGTTTTATAAAGCCAGTGTGAGGCAACTCCGGACTCCGCAACAACATGCATTGCCTCTGTTCGGAGTTGGAATTCGATATATATTCCTGCAGGCCCCACTAGCGTTGTATGAATGGATTGATAACCATTGACTTTTGCAATCGCAATGTGATCTTTGAAGCGACCGGGAACTGGGTTGTAGAGTTGGTGCAAAACCCCCAGCGCCGTATAGCACTCAATCACACTCGGTAGGATAACTCGCATACCGTATATATCCGTTACTTGTGCAAAGCTCAGGTTCTTTGAATCCATCTTTTTATAGATGGAGAAAAGTGTTTTCTCTCGCCCATATATCCTGATTGGGATGTTAAATTTAGAAAAGGCTTGTTCAACATCTTTTTGAACCTTAATCAAAATATCCCGCCTTTTGGAGCGAGCTTTGCCAACGGCTTTCTCGATAACCTGATAGCGCCAAGGCTTTAGATATTTAAAGGAGAGATCTTGAAGTTCTCGGTAGGTTTGATTTAAGCCCAGTCGGTGCGCGATAGGTGCATAAATTTCTAACGTCTCATTACAAATGCGAGCCCATTTGTTCATCGGCATGCTGGCCATGGTTCGCATGTTGTGAGAGCGGTCTGCGAGCTTGATTAAGATGACCCTTACATCTTTAGCCATTGCCAAAAGCATCTTCCTAAACGATTCTGCTTGGCCCTCTTCTTGAGTGTCAAATTGCAATTTGTCTAACTTGGTTAATCCGTCAACCATCTCCGCAACGGGCGCACCAAATTCTTCAATCAAATCAGCCTTGCTAATCCCGCAGTCCTCCATCGCGTCATGCAAGAGGGCCGCCATGAGTGCTTGTGCATCTAACTTCCACTCCGCGCACTGCGCTGCAACTGCGATGGGGTGAGTGATATAGGGTTCACCGCTTTGTCTTTTTTGACCCAGGTGAGCATGATCTGAATATCGGTAGGCTTTGCGGACAAGCTCCTTACCTTCGCCCCCCAAATACTCTAATTTCGTCAGCAATGAAGCAAAGCTAGCCGCAGCTGCATTGGATGCTTCTGTGCTGTTGTTTCCACCAGAGGAGGTCATTACTGCGCTCATATATGACACTTTAGCGCTTTGTGAGTCATTAAGCGAGCTTTAGGGTTAAAAAAAGCACCGTGTAGGTGCTTTTAGGTGTGAGAAAAAAACAATTCTTGGGGTTAGCCAGGAACTTTTTTGAGCATTTCAAGCCCAATTTTACCTGCGGCGATCTCTCGTAGAGCTGTGACACCGGGTTTGTTTTTAGACTCGACCTTTGGGGTGTGCCCTTGGCTGAGCATACGGGCACGGTACGTGGCGGCCAAAACGAGTTGGAATCGGTTTGGTATTTTTTCTAAACAATCTTCAACGGTGATACGAGCCATTTGGTATTTCTCCGGGTAGGGGGTATTAGTTCAAATTAAGAGCGTGGAAAATCTCTGCTCTAGCGCGACTTTGGGACGCGTACTTGAGTCTTTGAGCGTGAACTACGGCTTTTAAATCGAATAAAGCCCGCTCGAAAACTTCATTGATTATAACGAAATCGAACAGACTTGCCTGCGCCATCTCTTGGGCCGCGTTTTCTAGGCGAAGTTCAATCACCCCGGGCGCGTCCTCCCCGCGTCTTTCAAGCCTAGATTTGAGCTCCTCCCAACTGGGAGGGAGGATAAAAATGAGCACCACGCTTGGGAAAACAGCCTTGATCTGTAATGCCCCTTGAAAATCAATCTCAAGCAACACGTCATGCCCGTCGGTGATCCGGTCTTCGATCGTTTTCTTTGATGTGCCGTAACGGTGCCCATGTACATTGGCCCACTCTAAAAAGGCATCTTCCTTAATCAGTTCGTCAAATTGGGCGTCGTTAATAAAAAAGTATTCGCGCCCGTGTATCTCTTGTCCTCTAGGTTGTCTGGTGGTGTGGGACACTGAGTGCGTAACTTGGGAGTCAAGTTCCATCAGGGCTTTAACCAAACTTGACTTGCCAGCACCGCTTGGTGCTGCAACAACGAATAGGTTTCCAGGGTAATTTTTCATTCTATATTTTGGACTTGTTCTCGAAGTTGCTCTATCAGTACCTTCATATCCACCCCAATTCGAGTGAGTTCAAGGCTTGTGGACTTGGAGCCCAGTGTATTGGCTTCGCGGTGCAGTTCTTGGATCAGAAAATCCAGTCGTTTACCCAGACTCTCGGTACTCTTTTTAGGACTGAGGAGTTGCTCTATCTCGCTTAAGTGAGAGGATAAACGGGTCAACTCTTCGGCGACATCAATTCGAATCGCAAAATTTGCTGCCTCAGTTAGCGCCCGGTCTTGGGCGGCCTCTGTTGGCAGGCCACCCTCAGGGTGCTCCTTTTGTCCCATCCCTAGTGCCTCCCTCCAACGCTCCAAGAATTTGAGCCTTTGTTGCTCAACAAGTTGAGGGACGATAGGGGTCACCTTTGCCGTTAACGCCTTAAGTTGGGCAGTCCGGTCCAGCATCGAAGTTGCCAGTCTCTCGCCTTCCTTTGAGCGCGCAGCCAGCAGTTGCTTCATAGTCTCTTGAAGAAGCCCTGTGAGGGGGGCACCAAGTTCTTGGCCGCCAGGTGTTGTGGGCGAGCTCAGGCGAAGCACCTCAGACACGCTCAGCGGCGTTGCCTTCGGTAGCCATACTCTCACATTGTCTTCAATGCTAGATAGCCTTTGTAAGAGCTTTGGGCTAGGTTCTATAACGCCATGTGAGTCCGAACTCACCAAGGACGCCTTGACCTCCACTTTCCCGCGTTTGAGTTGCGCGCTTAAGTGCTCCCTCATTAAGGGTTCAAATTCGCGCAGTTCATCGGGCAGTTTGAAGGTTAGATCTAAAAAGCGGCTATTGACCGAGCGGATCTCAAGCCCCAAGCGAATAGTTGGGCTAGAGGGATTTTCAACGACTGTTTGCAAGCTTGACTGTCCGCTTGCGTATCCGGTCATACTGTAAATGGGCATAAATTCTTTTGTTTTTTGTGAAAAGTATGCTGATCCCAGCCTACATACCCTAATTATCCTATAACTGTGGATTGTTAAATACCAAGAGTTATCTTGGGCAAGTGAACTTCGAAGACAATAGGGCTCAAGTCGATCTTTTAATGCTCCACTCAATTTTGAGGCAGCAAATAAAGCTCTATCTCAATTTACAAAACATTACCCATGTCACCATCTGAATCAAATTCCTCTTCAACTACTTTGACCTCTAGGGCGTCTAGAGCCTTTGATCACTTAAGGCCAGTCAAGATCACCCGGGGCTATACCGTTCATGCCGAGGGGTCTGTTTTGATTGAGTTTGGTTTAACAAAGGTGCTTTGTACGGCCTCAGTCGAAGAGCGTGTGCCGCCTCACAAGAAAGGATCAGGTGAGGGTTGGGTAACCGCCGAGTACGGAATGCTCCCGCGCTCGACTCATACCAGGAGCGACAGGGAGGCGGCAAGGGGTAAGCAAAGTGGACGGACCCAGGAGATTCAAAGGCTCATCGGGCGCTCGATGAGGGCTGTGTTTGATCTTAAAAAACTGGGGGAGCGCACCATTCACCTTGATTGTGATGTGCTCCAAGCGGACGGGGGCACCAGAACAGCAAGCATCACGGGTGCATTCGTTGCGGCTCAAGACGCAGTGAATCAACTGATAGCTTCTGGAAAGATCACTCAATCTCCCATCACTCAAAATGTCGCTGCTATTTCTGTCGGAATGTTGAGGGGACAAGCGTTGCTTGATCTGGAGTACACAGAAGACTCAGCGTGTGATACAGATATGAATGTGGTGATGACGGGGGAGGGAAAATTCATAGAAATTCAAGGTACTGCCGAGGGCGAGGCGTTTTCTAAAGATCAAATGAATGTGATGCTCTCTTTCGCGGAAAAAGGTATCTTTGAATTAATTAAATTACAACAAACTGCGCTATCCAAGAGCGCGTGACAAGGGTGCCCCGTGAAAGTTGTTTTAGCCTCCAATAACAAAGGCAAGTTAGCTGAGCTAACGGTAATGTTTCAAGATCTACCACTTGAATGGGTAACTCAAGGATCGCTAGGTATTGGAGAAGCCGAGGAGCCTTTTCATACATTTATTGAAAATGCTTTAGCAAAGGCTAGGCACGCAAGTGCAAACTCTGGCCTTGCTGCCTTAGCCGATGATGCAGGACTTTGCGTGGACGCTTTTGGCGGTGAACCAGGGGTTCAAACCGCTTTTTATGCAACCCGTTTTGGGTACGCGAAAAGCGATGACAACAATGTCAAAGCACTTCTCGAGCAAATGCAGGGGGTTGAGAACCGCAGAGCAGCGCTCGTGAGCACTTTGGTTGCGGTTAGGCACCCGATGGACCCTGAGCCATTAATCGCAGTCGGTCGGGTTGTGGGAGAAATTACAAAGGAGCCCAAGGGGTCGAACGGTTTTGGTTTTGATCCGGTTATGTGGATCCCTGCGTTTGCTAAAACCTTCGCTGAACTAGATGTAGAGGTCAAAAATCAAAACAGCCACAGAGGTCTGGCCTCTAAGCGCATGAAGCAACTGATGCAAGAGAGTTGGTTAAATGCAAAAGCCTGAGGCTTCAGGCTTCGGCCCCCTGGATATCCAGCATTTAATGAGAGCGGGGACTTTGAATATTACGAGTCTTCCCCCCTTGTCTTTATATATTCACCTGCCTTGGTGTATCAAGAAATGTCCCTACTGTGACTTTAATTCGCATGCTTGGAAGGCGAACGGCTCCAACGCTCAGTCAGAGTTACCCGAGGACCGCTATATCAATGCATTGATAAGTGATTTGGAGGCTTCCCTCCCACTCATTTGGGGGCGCCCTATACATAGTATTTTTATGGGAGGGGGAACGCCAAGCCTCTTCTCTCCAAAAAGCATAGAGCGCTTGATCTCAAGCGTTCGCTCTTTGTTGGTTTTGTTGCCTGGTTGTGAAATTACTCTAGAGGCCAATCCAGGTACGTTTGAGCGTGATCGCTTTAAAGCCTTCAAAGCTGCCGGCGTTAATAGGTTGTCTCTAGGTGTTCAAAGTTTTAATGATCAGGCTTTAAAAGATTTAGGACGGGTACACGACAGTGAGCAGGCCTTAGAAGCTGCAAGGGAGGCCTCTGAGGTATTTGAGACCTTCAATTTAGATTTGATGTATGCACTTCCCAACCAAGGTATAGAGGATTTGATCGTTGACTTGAAGACCGCACTGTCCTTCAATCCTGCGCACCTATCAATTTATCACTTAACGCTAGAGCCCAATACAGTATTTGCCAAATATCCTCCTTCGAACTTGCCAAGTGAGGATACTGCGTATGAGATGCTAGACCTGATTGACAACTACGCAAGCCAAAATGAACTAGAACGCTACGAGGTATCAGCTTTTGCTAAATCTGGACACAGATGTCAACACAATCTGAATTACTGGCAGTTTGGAGACTATTTGGGCATCGGAGCAGGTGCACATTCAAAACTGAGTTTTGCGCACCGAATAATTAGACAAATCAGGCATAGGGAACCTCTGCTCTATATGGAGCAATCTGAAAAAAAGGAGGCTGTAGCGAAAACTGAGGAAGTGCCCAGGCAGGAGCTACCTTTTGAATTTATGCTCAACTTAACGCGACTTAAGGGCGGGTTTAACTTGCAAACCTTCATGGACCGAACGGGTCTGCCTTTGAGCGCTATCCAATCCCCTATAGACGAGGCTATAGCTAAAGGGTTGCTAGAACGAGACATGATGCAAGTTTCTCCAACTTTAAAAGGCTTTGATTTTTTGAGCGATCTTCAAAGTCTCTTTCTTCCAGGTTAGAATAACAGGCTTCAACCCATAGGAAGCGTGGCAGAGCGGTTGAATGCACCGGTCTTGAAAACCGGCGAAGTTTTGCGACTTCCGTGAGTTCGAATCTCACCGCTTCCGCCATTTAAGAGCCCTAAGTGATTGATTCAATTAGGGTTTTTTCTTTTGTGTTCTATAAAAGACACACTCAAAGATACACTTTTTATCTAAATTCTTGCTTAAATAATAGGCAAAACCGACAAGATTAGCACGTCCAAAGACAGTTAATACCCAAAAGAAATTAAATAAATGTTCTTTATACATTAAAGTAATTAGCAAATAGAAACTTTGTAGTTCCTTTTTAAGTCAGTGTC
>CAIKVH010000127.1 GCA_903830725.1 uncultured Burkholderiales bacterium
ATACTTTGCCATGTATCCTCACTATACACAAACTTCGCATCATACCGACTTGGAGTATTTGTCACATACAGGAATTTTGCCCGTAAATAGTTCTCAGGGGTTGGAATCTGAGCGAGTCCTGCAATCGTGTTACCAGTTCTGGTGTCCTCTACTACAAAGTTATCAAGCTCGTTTTCAGATATCTTTGCCCCTTCATTTATTTGATCCTGGAAAAAGGGTTTATTATTCGGGTCTGAGGTATACGTAACACACTCATTGGTCAATTTTTGGAAGGACTTCATATAATTAGTATGGAGAATATACTGTTAAATTACAAGAGGTTAGGCGTGATAGTTGGTTTGTGCTTCCTCAATCAAGTCTTCAATACTCGTGTTATGTATCTTTGCCCAATTAGGCGCCCCACCTTTCTTTGTACCCACTGCTCCGCGTCCTGAGCTGATTTTAGAGGCTGCTTCTTTCTGAGACTCTATCTTTGCCCGTTTGGCTGCTTCTGGATCAGCCTTGCCCCCTGTACCAAGTCCTCCACCATGTTCTTTAGGAATAATAGACCACAGCTTATATGCATCAGTCACATTTGATTTACCATGTGCATCTCCAATAGCAATAATTGCATCATGTGTCTTTTTATACTCGTCCGGCTGTGTCTTTGGATCAGGAATAAGTTTACTCGTTGCCAGTGTCTCAAACTCTTTTTCAAACCTTGTGAATATCTCCTGTTGCGTCTGTCGAAGCTTTGTCTGATTATCTGCTATCTCTTTATTTTGCTTGTCAAGACGGGCTAAAATGCGTTTCTCGGCAGCATCAAGCAAAGCAGGTGCGAATTTATTAATAGCAGCATTCCAGTCCTCAGGGACTTCACCTTTACCAAATACTTCAAACTTAATCGCTTCCTCTTCTTTTAACTGATCCTGTTTACTCTTCCCCTCTGCATCCCATTGCTCCTTTTTCTTCTCCATATACGCATCAAGGTTTTCAGGGGTGAGCGCGTTATCAGGTACTTTTGGTGTCTCTGCCGGAGTAGGTTCTACAGGCGTTGCTTCCTGTTTTGGCTTCTCCGGGTCATCCTGATTTGTCGGGTCATCGACTGCCTTATTAATATTATCCTCAAGTACTGTCTCTGGATCATAGGAAGAATCTGCTGCTAGGAGTAGTTCTGAAAAGGCTTCCTTTTCCTCATCATTGAGCTTATCTTTATTGGCAACAATGAGATCAACCTCATCAGGCGACATATCATCAGCCATTTTCCATCTGACAGAATCAAAATTAAGTGGTTCAGGCATACTACTTTACTGCTCCTGCTATCTGTTGATCAAGTATAGGAGTAGTAGTCGGACCGGAAGGTGCTTGTACTGGGGCAGCAGGTGGCGGAGGTGGAGTATTGGGCGTTACGCTGGCAGTAATCGGCATGCCATCTTCAACCGGAGCAGTCTTACTGTCTGGTACTATTGTTGCCTGCGGATTTGCAAGGGAGGGTAACTGGTCTGAGAATTCTTTTCTGATTGCATCCACTGTCATTGAGTCAAGTTTCTCCCGTGTCTTTTCATGGTTTAAGTCCAAATGCAAGCTATTAGTAAGCATCTGATAGACCTTTAAGCGTTCTGGGTCAGCTTGCGGAATAACCGGATCAGGAGTGGTTACTGCCGGAGGTGGTGCCACAGGAGTACCAACCGTCTCTAAAAGCGGGGTTGTAGACTGGGCAGATGCCTGCAACTGGGACGCTCTTTGTTCGGCTTCAATCTCACGCTCTTTGAATAATTCTTCATACGGATCAACGTCTTTCTTACGCTGCATTGCTTCAAGAGCTAACTCATTCTCAGTTTTCTGTCTGACAAAGTTTATTTGTTCGACACCTAACACGATTTGCTTTCGAAGTTTCTCCCGTTCAAGTGGGTTAGTATGTACTATACCTTTTTTCCCAAGCATTTTATCAATGAGTTTTTCAACTCCATGACGGGCAATATAGAAGGGTAGTTTTCTTGTTTCACCGGCTCTGATGTAATACGGGAGCGGAGTCTTGATAGCATCATATTGCCATTCGTGATCTTCATTATCAATATTCTGAAAGATCAGTAAATCGTTTGGATTTCTTGGTTGCGGTGTTTCAGGTTGCATATATTAGTAATGCATTTAAGAAGAACGAATACGAACGAACAGATATAAGTATTTCAGTTTTTGGGAGCTGTGTCAACTCCTAAGTCTTGCCCGCTTTTTTCGGGTGATTGGGATTGGCTCTCCGAATTTACGGAAGCGTCTGGTGTCCCCTTTTTTTCCTCTTGTGCTGCCGGTTTATCTGCTGCTGGCGCTGTATTCAGTGGTACGCCTGTCTGTTTAGGTGAGACATCTTGTGCTTGAATTCCCGGAAAAATACCACCAGGGGTAAATTGTAAGGATGCGACTAATTCATATTGATATTTATCACAAAGAGCTTTTAACTC
>CAIKVH010000128.1 GCA_903830725.1 uncultured Burkholderiales bacterium
CAAATCGTTGTGTGCCCGATAGGATTGGGCCGGAGAATGTGGTGCGTGCCATGACAGTGAGTCCTTATGCAAAAGTTACCTTGTTAATCGTTGCATCGTGACCCCTGGGCGGGCTGGCAACAAGGCAAAAACTCCCAGATAATTAGATCATACACTAAACAAATATTTAGTCAATAAATTTTTCATAAAAAAAGAGCCCCTTTTGAGGGCTCTCTTAAGTGCAACAAGTTGCACCTGATCTTAATAAGAACCGTAAATTCCTAATGGATCAGACCAACCAAAGCTGTAACGCTCACGAGACTTGTAACGAACGTTACCTGTATCAAAATCACCATCCATTGAGTTCTGTAAGGACACACGCTCAAAGTGCTTAAGTCCATTAGGAACGTCAGTGGTTAGGAACCATGCGTTAGGTGCTGTCAAGAAATGGTTAACTGTATATCCTTCTGGGATAGAACCATTGTTCTTAAGAGCATTAATATCGTTGTTGTTTGTACCAACGCGCAACTCTGTGTCCAAAAGACGAGTAGCAACAAACATTAATGCTGGGGGAACAATTAATTTCTTGGGACGTGCAGCGATCAAAAGACCACGCTCATCTGTCCATGCGGCGATTTGAATAACAGCATTCTCTAAAGAAGTCTCATTCAAGTCAGCAGGAGTAGATGGAGTGTTGGCATTTGTGCCGCCAGATACCAATGGGTGAGCACTGTTCAATAATGATACGCCATCACCGCCAACGTATTGGCTGTTAAATGCGTTATTCAAAATTGAAGCAGCTTTAACCTGTTTGGTATATGCCATAGCGCGAGCAAGACCCTTGGTGTAACGAGCAGACAAGCTGTCGTACAAGTTATCTTCAATCGCCTCTTCAGTGATTGAAAATCCAAGAGCAATAGTCTCGTGGTTATAGCGGGCTGTGAATGCCTCTTGCGCATTGTCATAAGCAAGGGCTTGACCCTCATTTTTGACTGGTGCGGCTGAGAAGCCAGACAGCTTTGTTTCCTCTTCAAAGCTACGTTCAGATTTCTCTGTTTCGTAGATTTCTTTGTGCTCTTCGCCGTAACGGGCGTACTCAAGTCCGAACAATGCGTTCAATCCTGGGAGCAACTCTTTCAGTAGTTGTGCGCGTGAAATAGCCATGTTTTAGCTCCTTAATTAAACGCCAGTTGCATTAAAGTAACTATGGTAACCGAAGTTCCAAGATACTAATGCTTCTGGATAGCCAGTGAATGAGAACGATGTAGCAGAAGATTGAGCTGTTGTTACAGCTTGATTAATCGTTACTGTTGTACCGTTTACGGTTGTTACATAGGTGTTAGAACCAGCCAAAATGCCAGGACCAGATATAACCATACCAGGCAGAATCGCAGAATTTGATGCTGACAAAGTAACTGTTGTAGATGATGTTGTAGCATTTTGAGTTACTGTAACTGCTGTATCAGGAACTATACCAACAATGCGGAAAGCCGCAGAAGTAGTAATAGGAGTGA
Organism: uncultured Burkholderiales bacterium; assembly: GCA_903830725.1. Classification (GTDB taxonomy): domain Bacteria; phylum Pseudomonadota; class Gammaproteobacteria; order Burkholderiales; family Burkholderiaceae_C; genus Limnohabitans. Next base: position 1,494 of record CAIKVH010000128.1, read on the forward strand.
TTGCAGAAGTACTTGTTGCAGCAGCAGAAACCGCTACACCAGCCAATGAATCACCAGATGTTGTCGAACCTGTGTTACCTGCGGCAGAACCAATGTAATAAGCATTAGAACCGATAAAGGCATTGTTAATGTACTGAATAGTTGTTGAACCACCAGTACCAGCAGGGTTAGACAATACGGCTGTACGGAATACAGCTTGTGGATCATCAACTACATAACCAATTGCATCAGTTGCAGCAGTACTTGCTTGCCAGTATTGGAAACGGTTTTTGCCATAAATGGGGCCGCTAGTATTTGAATACTCGCAACCTACAAATACGCCAATTGTTCCAGCTACTGCTGAAGAAGCGTTGTATGCTAAAGATGAAGCAATGATATTACCAATGTTTCCACTGGTTCCAATTTGAACAACGTCACCGTTGAACAAACTTGTGCTGTAACCATTAACAATTGGGAACATACGAGTAGAACCCGAATAAACCCTACCGCCAATTAAGTTAACAGGCTTTAGGCCGTAAGGGGCCGAGACTGTTGGATATGCCATTTAAATTTCCTTTATTTGAGACTTGCACTTAATCCACGTCCGCGTGTAACCTCAGAGTATTTCTCAGAGAATTTACGCATTCTTGGATCGTTATCTTTCATAAAACTATTATCAACCGATTCCATTTGATCCGCAGCTTGCTTAGCGTAAAACCGATCATAAGCTTTGACTTTTTCTACAGTGTTTTTACATAGAATTAATCCACCTATTTCGACATTACCGCTTTCGGAACCTTCGAGCATAAGCTCTGGGTGATCTGAAGCTTTCACTGGTTCCCATCCATCGCGCCTCATACGAGACAATCTGATATGATCTGCTTTACCTAATATATGAGTCATCACATAGCGATACTCATAACCAGGTTCAGGTGTTGGGTCTGGTAGTGAACTAGCAGGCTTGTAATCAATATGAACTTCTTTTTCGCGTGTTTCTAAATCACGGGTTTTTTTAGCATCAACCATTTTGTTTCTCCAATTTTTGTTGTTCAAGATAATATTTCTTCGGATCAAGATTAAACTTTTTTACTAACGCAGCTTGCGTAGGTGTTAGCTGAACCTTTTTTACACCCGATGAACGAGTAGCAGGAGCAACAACATTTGAAGGACGTTTAGCGGTTTGAGCCGTAGATTTTTCTGGTTCACCAAATACTTCAGGGAACTTTGAATGAATGCGTGAATCTATTTCTTGATAGTATTCATCGGAGCGCGGGTCAATGCCCGTATTGACTAGCTTTTGGTGCAGTCCTAGTGCATAACTGGTAACTTCTTCAAACCCATTAGAACCAAACCACTGGTTTTTTGCCTGCCAGCGCAGGGATTTTTCGTCAGGTCTAACTTGTTGAGTCTGTCTAGGTTGAGTTTGTACCTCATTGTCTTTATTTTGTAAAGGGGTATGACGGTAATTTTTAACTTGTTCAAAGCGCATCTTGGCTTCGGTTAATGCTTCTTGAGCCGCAATAATGGCATCAGTATCATAGGCTTCTTGTGCTTCCTTATACTGTTTACGAGCCGAAACCAAATCAGCTTCAGCCTTTTGTTTGGCAGATGAAACAATTATTTCCTGGCCAGCATTAACGTTGTTTTTTAGAGTCTTATTCTCTTCAATCAAGCGCTGTGTCAATCTTTCCAGCTCTTGTCTTTCGCGTTCAAGTGACTCTGCTTTTCTACGCTCATCGTGCCTAGCGTGCGTTAATTCCTTGATACGAGACTGAACATTTTGAGAATAACTTGCTATTTCATCTTCTGTAGGGTCTGATACTTCTTTGTTTAAAGGTTGTCTGCCCCTGTCTTTTTCTGGTGTGTCATCCACGATTTCAATTTCAAAATCATCACCGTCCGTTTCAATTTCTACGTCCGTTTCTTTATTTTGAATTTCATCGGGAAATTTGTATGTGTCGTTCATATATTTCCTTTACATAGCACGGGTAATTCCGCGGGGGTCTTGCACAACTGCATCTACTTGATCTTCGTTAATAAGCCTAAACTCTTTGCCAAAGATCATAAAACGCGTACCAGAATAAGTCCGAGTCAAAATAAAATCACCAGGTTTGCACCAGGGTCCATTTGGGTATCTTTCTTTATCTTGGTATGCATCCGGTCCTACTTTAAGAACAAACAAAACGGTTGTGGCGCTCTGCTCTTGTTTTGCAAAATCGGAAGGTCTAACCAAATCAAGCTCGGTTCCATCTAACTTATTGGATACCTGTGGTACGCCGCAAAGTATTTTGTAACCTGCTGGGTCTGGAAGCGCCGTAGCCTTTTGTTCATCTGTTGCATCTTCTATTGGGCTCTCAATAGGTTGGATGTTTTCAGGCATTTGCACGCCTGGTGGAAGAATTAAATCACTCATCTTTATCTACCTTTTCCGCAAGATCAATAACATAACGCTCTGCAATGGCTAGACCTTGGATAACACCACAGAGTTTTTGGTACTCGTCAAAATTTTTGCATACTCCCGCTGCGAGATCATCAGCGTAGTTGTTCATGTCTTTGCGTATGTATTCGCGCAATACGCGTGCGAAATCTTGTATCATTCTTTAAGTTTCTCCTTTGGTTTTTGAGCGGCTTGCTTGCCGTGCTTGTTGCTCCATCCTAAGATTCTCTTGTTTACGGTCAAGTTCTTCTTTATGAATGGTATGCAATCTATCTGCGGAATTTCTTCCGTGTTCAAGAGCTGTTTTACTAGCGTCTATGCGCTTATCTTCCATCTCTCTGCCATGATCTAAAGCGGCCTGGCGAGCCGTTAAGTCTTGTTGAGACTTTGTCTTTGCAATATCTACCCCAATTTGAGTCCCAGCACGCATCTCTTGAGATTTGATATTTTCTTTTTTGTGCTGCATATCAGCGCCAACTTTCATAGCACCCAACTGTAAGTTTCCAGCCAATTTTTCTTTTTCTAACGCCAAACGCGCCGCTTCAAGCGTGGAATCAGTCTGCAATTTAGATTGCGCCAATTGCATATCTTGTTGCATTTTTTGCTGTTTGATTGCAACTTCTTGCTGTCTAATTTGCAATTCTTGTTGTTGTAGCTGGATAAGTGGGTCTTGAGCTTGTTGTTGGGCTTGTTGTTGAGCCGCCGCCGCTTGGTGCTGTTGTAATACTTGTTGAGCCGCTTTTGCCATCATATCTGACATAGCATACTCAATCTTAGGATCAAGTTTCTCATCTTCTTTTGGCATCGCCATACCCAACTGTTGCTCTACTTGTTGTCTATACATATATCCAACGTGTTCGGCAATATGAGCCTGAAGTGCAGACTGTATTTGTTGAGCTTGTGGGTTTTGTCCTATAGATGCCGCAACCATTGGGTCTTGTAATAACCCTTGGTGCATATGAATATGCGCTTCGTGATTTTGATACTGAAATGCCTTTAACGGCTTGCCTTTAAGCGCCGCTTGGTTTTCAGATACAGGGTCCGTAGGTTTCTGATCGTCTGGCAAAGGAACGAGTTTTTCTGCATTTTTAATCCCCAAAACATCAAGCATTGAACGGTGTAACTGTGGCAAATCATATATCTGCGGAGCCATTTGCGCCATCTGTATAACGGCTTGATACTGCACCACACGTTGCGACATGGTAGCAGCATTAGGATCGCTAACAGGAATAATATCAACTAAATCATAATCAGACTTTTTAGATTTTCTCCCTCCATATTCAGGATCATATGTGTAGTCTTCATCTGTATAGTCTCGAATTAAATTTTTTATTAACTTTAACTCTTGTTTTAAACTAAAGTGCGTTCTAGCCTGCACCGCCGTTAATACCTTTAACTGGCGCTCTAACAATGCCAACGTAGTTCCAACAGGAGCTTGGGCAGACATATCGCTAATTTGCATATCAGCAGTTGCCGCAAATCTTCTACCCTCCTCAACAATCGTACCCAACAATCCAGCCAATACCGCGCTAGGCTCTTTATAAGGCAACGGAAGAATACTATCCCTAATATTTCCAGACGCTAAATCTACGTCTCTAAATTCACCAGGCCTAATGGGTGTATCATCACCTTTAATCCGAAGTCCTCTGGACTTAAGACCTCCGGGCAAGTTAGATAAAGTTCCCGCGTCCACCAGTTGACGCATAATGCTTGTTGCCGACTTTGCATATCCCCCGATAAGGTGGAAGAGTCCAAATCCGTAGGCTCCAAATCCTGGGATGTATTGGTAGTGTACGAAATGCTGGCGCTTAAGTTTAAGATCATCGCCCTCCTTCCAGTTCCTCCGAATCGACAATACATCATTTGTGCCTTTTATAAAAGTAACAACATAGGGAAGCATAATCCCCGTTGGACCATCATCATCCTCATCTTCAAAACCCTCTAAATCTAAGTCAACGTGACACTCATACAAAGTATATCTCTCATCGCTTAAATCATTAAATCCAGTTTCTTTATCTTTACCCTTTTGTATCTCACTCTTATCATTCTGTGGATCAGGCAAATCTATATCTAAATAAAACCCCGCCCTTTGCAATTTGACAATATCATTCTTCGTCTTACGCATCACATGAGTAACGCGGTACGCCGTATCCATATCCGTTGTTCCATACGGCAAAATAATATCTTCTGCTGGAACAAACATCGACACAGGCCTACCAAGCCCTGGATCATAATAAGTCTTTTTAAATGTCGATCCAACCGCGGGCAAAGAAAATAACATCCTCTCATGCTCAGGTCTAAATTCCTTCATCTCCTCAGTCAATTCAAAGTTCATATCATCTTGAACATTGATTGCCTTCTCTCTGACTTCAGGAGTCTCTTTACCAATAATCTTACTCAGCACAGGCCCAGCAGTGGGGAATGTTTCCGTCACCATCTCCGCTTGGAACCTAACAATCGCTTCCGTAATCAACGGATGAAATACACCGCACGCTCCGTCCCAAGGCTCAGTTCTGTCCTCAATATGAAGTCCAAGTAATTTTAACCCCTCAGAATACGCTTTCTCCCAATCTTTCCTAGAACCAATATCCTGTGTAATATCAAAATCTAAATCCGATGCCAAAGAAGATACCGCACCTGGTGGCATTTCCTCCGCTAAGTTGGCATTAAAATCTTCGCTAGATTCTTCACCTTCATCCAACGTTATCTCCATCCCATCCATCTTAATTCCAACAGATTCTGGATCAACTATCTCTATCTCTATCGGCTCTTCATCTTGAGCCAAACTCTCAATACCCTGGGGCGCTTGATATAAACTCTTTTCAATACTCATTATTCATCCTTAGTAATATGCGGCAGACTTGCGCCGTCTATATATTGGTTCATCCGGTTCATCACTACCCAAAGATATAAACCCTCCCTTTCTAAATCGAATCAATGCCTGCGTAGTCGAATCTACCAAGTCATCGTGTTCAGAATTAGGGAACGCCGCCATCTCTTCTATCAACTCATCCGCCCATCTTGTTGCAGGAGCCCATACCTTACCGCTTGCAAATAAATCAGACACAGAGTTAATCCTCACCATCTTATCATTTCCCCTGCTCGGCGTAAACTCTTGCACAGGTATTCCCATTGCCCTCAACTCAAATATTAACGGCGCTCCACTTGCCTTCGCCTCAACAATAAAAGAATCAGGCTCCCAATTCCTATATTCTCTCATAGCAATTTCCTTTAACTCAGGAAATTCCATTCTTCTCTTAAACGCATCAAGCAAAATAATATTGGGATCGCGCGCATTTTCGTTTAAATAAAATATACCCCATGTCGTACAAGCAGAATAATCACTCCTCTCATTCTTCGTAAACGCCGTATCCCAACTCTGAATAATGTACTCACACGGCGGTACATCCTCCCCTTCCCATATCCTCCACCACTCCCTTTTTACAATAGCCCCCTCCTCGCTAGTAGGACTTTGCATATACTGCGCATTCCACTTACTCGCAGGTAATTCAGACTTTAACGCCTCCAACTCTGGCAAACTCCAAAACTCCGGCCACAACGGCTTCCCACTCGGCATAATTGCAGGCAACTGTATAACGTCCCACTTCTCCCCATCCCTGTCAATCATCGACTGCACTATCTTGCCCGTCAAATCCTTCTTCGCCCACCTCGTCATCACCACCACAATAGTCCCACCAGGCTGCAAACGCTGTCTCGGTCCAGATGTATACCACTCATACACCTTATCAAATACAGTAGGGTCACCCTGCGCTAACGCCGCCTCCTGCTCAGAATGAGGATCATCAATAATAAGTAAGTCAGCACCCTTACCCGTCACCGTACCACCAACACCAATCGCAAAATATTCCCCATTCTTATTCGTACTCCACCGCCCCGCAGCCTTACTATCAGACCTTAAATTAACAAATGGAAATATCCTATGGTACTGCTCGCTTGCCACTAAGTTCCTAACCTTCCTTCCAAATCCAACCGCCAACTCAGCTGTATTACTCGTCTGAATAATCTTCTTATTCGGAAACTTACCCAAAAACCAAGCAGGTAATAAATAACTTGCAAACTCACTCTTGGTATGTCTAGGAGGCATATTAATAATTAACCTCTTTATCTCCCCCCTAGCCACTTGCTCAAACTTTTCCGCCATCAACTCATGATGCCGCCCGTGTATAAACCCAGGCCACATCTCATTAACAAACATCATAAAATCATCCGCCGCCCTCTCAACCGTCAAACTCTTCTTATAAACCTCAAACATCTGAAACATCTCCTCCGCCATATCATCCGGCATCTTAGAGATCGCATCAATAATATCCTGATCCTTCATTCAATATTCCTAAAGTTTATATACGCAGGCCGCACACTCCTGTCCTTCCCAGGCAACTTCTTAAGCGCCCCCAACTCACATAAGTTATTCACAACCCTAGATACATTCCCCCTCCCCTTATCCCCACTGTTCCTCATAATGTCATCTATAGACGGACCATACCCAAACTCCTTCCACCACTCATCCACCACTATAAATATATTCCTCTCCTTTGGTGTCATACCCATCTCCATACACTCTTCATAACTCCTCCCTACCTTCCTCATCTTCTCTAACATACCCTTGCTATATTCGTATTTTTTCTTCATATAAATCAACCACTTACGTCATGGGTGCAACAAGTTGCACTCTTTTTTAAAAAAATATACCCCCCCCCACCTTTTTATTTCAACTTTTAATTACTTTTTTTGCAGAATCGTTTGTATGGAATAGTATGCGTTAGGAGAGCCCATGCGCGCCCGTGATTGCGGGGGGCGCCCCTGCGGTGGCATCGGTGTTGGCAGAATCTGGGTTTTCTATTTCATCTTGAAGACTGCGTGCCCCATCTCTTGATGGCTTTGCTTCTACGTCTATTACTTCCTTGATGCGCTCAATGAGTTGTGCTTTGATGTCCTCGGACTTCTTGTTGATGACGGTCGTCTCCTTCAGTTCAACGAACGCACCCACTTCGTATAGCTTACCTATTAACTCCAGTGCCTTCATTCTTTGCGCGGGTGGGAACTCAGAATCTAATGAGTGTTGGACTAACTGCTGGACGAGGAGTGCCTTCAATTGAGCGGGCTCTCGCAGTTTTTCCGCCTCTATTGCCAGTCTGTAGGCTTCTATTTCTTTGGTTATTCTCTGATCTCTCGCCAAAACATATGGCGCACTATTGAGTGACGGCTCATATCCTACATCGTATGTCTCTTTATATGCTTGTCTTTTACTCATAGTGCCTAATGCTACTTTACGGGCGAACTCGCGTTGCTTGTGGGTAAGCGGTTGTTTTGTCCCTAGTATCTGCTCGATTGGTGTCTTGTCTAGCGTCTCTTTTATCTGCGCTCTAGTCATTCGCTTGACTGTCTTGCGGTTGTCTGTGTCCATCTTTAATCCTCTGCAACTTGTTGCACCAAGCGCGAGTATATATCAATAACTGGCTAGTGCGGCAGAAATGCGTCTTTTATCCACACAATGTGAACACCTTATCAACAGGACGGGATAACTCAAATAGTTATTCACATTGATACTTTAGATGTAAAAAAACTATAACCAATTAGTTTACATAGGGTTTTCATATGTGGATAACCATAACCAAAAATGTGGACAACTCTGAGATGGCACGATTCTTTCGCGTATAGATAGGAAGGTCGGTAAATTTAATAAACATACACACAGGAGTAAACACAATGATGATAATTTCCAAGGACATGACAGAGCCCGAATTTATTGGGTACGTTCGTAGTCACGCAATGACTAATTACGAGAAAGGCGGTTGGGACGAAGTTGTCGAGGCTTGGTCTGATGGAGATATTCTGGAGTATTACATTCAGGGCAACACAAAGAAAGCATTTAAAGATTTAGCAAAGAGCGTCAAATTTCGCTACGAGTACGCGCAAGAAATTCGCAGTACCGCGTTTTAATTAACAAGGAAAAGACAATGAGCAAAGTAATTTTAAATTTAGAGTACGAGCACCTTTATATGTCCTATCAAATAATTGAGAAGACAGACAAACACGGCAGTGATATGTTCGTGATTTGGATTGAAACTGGGATTGCATTCGGTCGTTATCTTAAAGATGGGTACAAACAAAAACGCTACTTTGATTCGCTGATTGATGCAATGAAAGCGTTGACGGAGTACATTGAAGAATACGAACCCCAATTAGCATAACTGATGAGTCCTAATGGACGAAACCCCGAAAGGGGTCTTATGCAACTACAAAGGTAAAACAATGATTACATCCACTTACCAAGACCCATTGGCAATCAAGACCCATATCGAACTTTATGGCTTGCGCTATACATTTTGGTATCTTACCGAAATGTGCAACTGCACAGTGAGTCGCACCATCTATCTCATTCTTTTATCAATCTAAGGGAACACAATGAAATTTGACTACTACACCTACTACTTGTCTGAGCATTTTCTCCCTGCGCTGATGTATAACGACCGCACCGGGTTAGATGACCAAGACGAAGCTGACCTAGATGCTTGGATAGACGCGCTCCCGGTTTTCGGTGGGCATTTTGATGTTATCAGCGATGAAGGAGATTTTATGGAATGCGAGATCACCCGTTTGCATTCGACTTGCCACAAAGTGCGCTTATATTTTCAAACTGAGGAGACAACACAATGAAATACGACAGAGATTACTATTTGGCTTGCGCCCATGAAATGGAAAAGACTGGGGGGGGATTTGCGGCCGCACTAGCCCAAGCATTTTATAAAGCTGACGAATACAACACGAACAAAATTCTTGACGCGTTTCGCACGCTATTTGAAAAATTTGACCCGATAGGGGACACAAAATGATGTGGCTAGTCAAAATCATTCAGGACGGGTCAGTGCTGACAGAGGAGCGCTTTAACACGTCCTACGGGGCTCGCGCCTACGCTAACCAGTACATTCGCACCAACCGCTTGGCAAACAGTTGCCAAGTATCAATCACACTATCTTAAATAAGGAAACAAATGGGTTTTATTTTAGACACACCCGAACAAATACAAGCGTATCGAATGCTAACCCTTTACCACGGACTTAAGCTCGAAATCAAAGGGATAAAAGTAAACCGCAACACATCTATCTTAAAAATACTTAAGAAGATGGGCTACACCGGCACAAGACAAAAAATATTGGAGCAACTCGCAAAGGAGCTAGGTAAAGAAGTTAACTGATGAGGCTTGATTAGCCGAAACCCCGAAAGGGGTCTTAACTACAAAGGGAAAACAATGAAAACTAGAAAATTAACATTTTATGCAGACCCCGGACACGGGTGGTTGGAAGTAGATTTGCTTGACTGTATTGACTTGGACATTGCCGACAAAATTAGCCCATACAGTTACACAAAGGGAGAGAAGGTGTACTTAGAAGAAGATTGTGACGCGGGACTATTTTTAGACTCAGCGAAGAATCAAGGTTGGACAATCAACATCAAGGAAACTTATCAAGAAAACACTCCGATACGAAACTATGCCATTTACACACCTAAACTTTTAAAACTTTTAACTGGAGTTTAAAAAATGGAAACACCAATTATTGCTTACCACAAAAAATCAGAGATTCGCGGTTGGTCTGAGGTTTGCCGATACCCGGCAGACTGGGAAGGTTGGCATCATTTCGACAGATCAATGATTGAGGAGCTATTTAAAAACGGCTCCAAGGTCGTAACGTGCGGTTGGAATATGTACGAAATAGTTACAAATCAACCATGCAACATTTCTTAGTCAATCTAGGGATGACAATCGTTTTCGTAGCGATTGTCATATTAAAACTCATCATAATTTGGAGATAAAAAATGTATGTAAATTTTGAATTAGTTGATATAGAGGAAATTGAATAATGATTACACAAACCGAACTAGAAAAACGAGGCTATACAGTTTTACCAAAAGGAGCATGGCTCATGATAGATTCCAACATGATGCCTTGGGAGTGGTATGACGTGTGCAAAGATTTTGGAGTTGATGCGAATTGCACAGAGATTATTTTGGCAGTTGCCGGAGTTAAAGAAATACAAAAGGAAGAAGATTAATGGCTAAATTTATTATTGAAGATGGGCGACCAGTAGTTAGAAGTGACTGGGATATTGACGATTTTGAGACCAGGGCTATTGATATTGAATTATCTTTAACTCGCGACCAAATCATTCGAGCAATGAAGGAAGTTGCAGATTGTCACGACTGCGAGAACGGGATTAACTGGTACACAATTGATTACGCACTAGAAAATCAAGTGGAAAAGGAGATTAAATAATGACTGCACAAGAACTATACGAGGCTTTAAAGAAAGCGAACATTGATTTTGATTTAATAGAAATATTTGAAGGAATAAGATTGTTAAGTTTTAAAGTTGACGATGACAAAATAGAAGAAGGAGAAGGACAATGACAGACTTAGAACGAAAAATAATTAAAAAACTACTAGCCAAGGGG
>CAIKVH010000129.1 GCA_903830725.1 uncultured Burkholderiales bacterium
ATAAAGGAGTCCTCAGACACATATTCGGATCTATCCTCGTATCCGCCTAATTCCCTGAGTGTGGCCGTTTTGTAAACGCCTAGGTAGACACTATCTACATAGCCGCTTTCTTTAGCCGTTCTGAATTTGGCTCCCCCAGTACCAATGAAACTAGAAGTTACCCTTGCAATTGAATTGCTCATTGGCGAATTGCCGTACTGAAGTTGAATACCCCCCACACATTCGATGGATGGTCTTTGAAGATGCGAAATACAAGTTTTTATATAGTCGTATGGAATTTCGCTTCTTGCATCTACTCTTACAAAGTATTTGCCTCTAGATTTTTCCAATCCGATATTTAGAGCCTTGTAAACGGATGCTCCGGGGGCCTCAATGATTATCAATGGCAATTGATCAGCGAATTTCAACACTTTATCTAGGGTGCCGTCAGTGCTTCCCCCATCAATAACCAGGATTTCAAAGTCACTCCTTGGAATTTCATTTTTAACGATACATAACAATGCAATTTCAATATTTTTTGCTTCATTAAGTGTTGGTATGATGACGCTTAGGCTTGGTACATTGCGAGGCTGAGTATTCATGCCTAATATTGTATTTCATTGATGCAAAATAATAGCACCATATATTGAAGCCTGCTACCAATATTTACCTGGCGTAATTCTCAAGCATGATCAGATAAAGGACTGCAATTTCGCTTCCTATCGATCTGAAAGATCGTAATTCATTGGGATTTACAAAAACGGAGTCTCCCTTTTTTATCAAGACAGTTTGATCTCCCCCGGTAAATTCAATTTCACCACTATTAACGATATATAGCTTTGCAGCAGGCGAGGCCTTGGATTCTACAAATCCATCCGGTTCAATCGTCAATTTGGCAGACCAGACGCTGTTCAATGGGGTAACATCCATCCCTTGTATCCGGTGCATTTGGATATTGTGATGTCCAGGTGCCTGGTACTCAACTGCATCCGCGGCTTTGGTAACGAACATATTAAACTCCTTTTAGATCCGTTTAAGCGTATTTTTAGATTACTTTTCGCCCTAAATTAGGAAGAGAGGGAATAAAGTGATATTTGAAAAGTTTAAATCTTCAACTGATTTTTAGCAGTCCTACGCCGCCGTTTTTGAGTGTATTGCTAAACCCATTGGCCGCATCTTCCATTGTGTAAATAGTTGGGCGCGCCTCCAGGGGCAAAATAAGGCGGTTTGAAGCGATGTGCACAATCAAATTCTTGAGTATCTTATTGCTTGCCACCGTATCCATTTTGAGAGTGTCAACACCGTAGAAAGTCATCTCTTTTCTAAAAAACTTAAAAATATCAAAGGAACAGTTGCGGTCTAAGGTTGATATTAGTATTTGTTTCCCCTTGTGGGCTAGAACATTAAGTGCTAAATCTAAATAGGGGCTACCGACTGTGTTGTAAACGCATGAATATCCTTTTCCGAGACTCAGGTCCATCAGTTTTTTCTCTAAATCAGGATCTTCTAAATCAAGCAATTCTGCACAGGCATGACCGGGTACGGGTGCAGTGTTCCTTCTTTTAATACCAATTACGACTGCGCCGTAAAGTTTTGCTAGAGCGGCGGCTGCAAGCCCCACCTTACCCATTGCCCCAGCGATGATGACCAGGTCTCCAGGAGCAGGAAATCCGGCCTTGCTCCAGCCGTCTAAGGCTGTAACCCACGGCACGCCCATTGAGGCGGCTTGAGCGTCGCTTAATTGACTCGGCTTTTCAATGAGTGCGTTGGTTGGGAGTACCAGGTAGGAGGCGTGACTGCCGTCCCGGGTTATTCCAACATCTCCCCCAGACCCAAATACCGTTTTACCAATCCATGCCTTTGGTCCTTCTTCAACAACGCCTAAATAATCTCGTCCAGGCGTTCTTGGGAAAACGGCCTGCGGCATATGACCCAGGGACGCTTTTACGTCTGAGGGGTTTATTGCCGCCATGCTAACTTTTATGAGCGCCTCAGTCGGGCCTATGACAGGTTTTTTTTGGTCTGCGATTTCAATTTGAATCTGTTCGGGGCTTGGAGATGGGTTTATTAATCTAAGGGATTTCATGATTGCAAGAAAAATATTTGAGGAGGCTACTAGGTGTCTTGTTAGGGTTTGAAAGTGTCCGGCGGAGGGAGAAGAAAATTAATCAGATACCAAGTTGCCTGCCTCCGTCAACCACTATGGTTGTTCCCGTTGCAAAAGCGAGAGAGGTTGTAAGTGCCAAAATTCCTTGAGCAACATCCAAGGCTTCTCCAACTCTTCTAAGCGGGGTAGTGGAGGCAGTTTTTTCATTAAAGCTCTCGGACCTACCCGGAACAAATCCAGTGTTCACGACACCTGGTGCGATACCTACTACACGCATATCAGGGGATAGGGCTTTAGCCAAGGATTTGGTCATCAAATCTGTTGCAGCCTTTGAGGCTGCATAGGCCAAGTTACTCCCTGTACCCGTTGTAGCTGCGATCGAGGAGATATTAACAACGACGGCGTCACTTGCGTCCTTCATTTGGGGAGCAAAAGCGCGGATGGTTGCGAATACACCCCTCCAGTTCACTTGGAAAATGCTGTCGATAATGTCATCGGTCAAGGCCTCTAGGTCATTCAAGGGGATGGACTGGGTGAACCCGGCAGCGTTTACGAGAATATTCGTGTTTCCCATCTCAGACTTGATTTGCGTCGCAACTGCTTTGAGGGATTCAGAGTCAGTAACCGACGCGGTATAGACTTTATGGCCAGTGCCCGGGAGGCTTTTTAAAATAGCATCTGTGCGTGTGGGCTCATTACTGCGGTGAACAATGGCTATACGGGCACCCTTTGATGCGAGCAAGCGAGCGGTCTCAGCACCAATGGCGCCTGCACCACCTACGATTACTGCAATTTTATTTTCTAAACGTTCAGTGGGTTGGTATGGAGATATATTATTTTGGTTACTAGTGACGGTCATGAAAGGTCGCTTGAATATGAAGGGATTTGAATACAGGATAAATCATTAAGCTAATAAAGGAAAAAATCAGAATGTGTAATCCATGGGGATGGAAATTTAATTAGCTAATGATTTGGAGCGAAGGTTCTATTCTAGTGAATTCAAATATTCCCGGGGGGGAACTCGCCAATTATTTAAAGGCGGCAGATTCAACACCAAGAGGTAGGAGCCGTAGTCTGATCGATGAGCTTTTGCAAGCCTTTTAAGCTATTGGCGGCTTGGGTATTCTCGTCTCGCCGGGCTCAAGAGTTATAGTTACCTCAAGGAAGAGGGCATCCGGATTTTTGGGATGTATCTGCAACGACTTGACCAAAGATCCGATGGCTCCAAACACAACATCTGTATCTATATGCGGGTCTGTTTCATCAAAGATCTGAGTGGA
>CAIKVH010000130.1 GCA_903830725.1 uncultured Burkholderiales bacterium
GAAAAGCAAATAATCCATATCCAAGGTCTGCATTGATATCTCTTAAGAACTGTGAGGGAATAATTTGGTCCGTGTTGATATCATTTTCTAATATAGGAGTTACTTTACTCGTCAGTGTATTAAAGGGTTGCATAGTCAAAGTATTTTAAAATTAGTCTCAATGATTCTAACTAACTTCCACCTTTGAGCGCTTAGAGATTCATTCCTAGAAATATTTAGCCCATTCATCAATCCAACGCGGCCTTGGCCTTTTCAATAACAGCAGATTGACGTACCGATTCAGCTTGAAGGTATAGCGAAAATTGTTCTCGGTTGGCAGCAACGGGCTCGTAACCAAATGAGGCGAATTTTTCACGTACGTCAGGTTCAACTAATGCATGGGCTATATCGTTATTAATTTTTTCAACCACAACCCTGGGCAATCCCTTTGGAGCCACAATTACGGTCCCACCGCTGACCTCAAAATCTTTAGGTCCGCCAGACTCCGCAACTGTGGGGATTTCCTTGTATCCAATCAACCGGTGAGGTGCAGCAATAGCAATGTACTTGAGCTTTCCGGCTCGAAAAAGAGGTCCCGCAGTGGCATTGGAGCCAAGCGCAAAAGCCAACTCTCCTGTAGATACCGCGGTGTAGAGTTGTGATGTTTCTTTATATATGACATGCTGCATTTCCACGCCCGATCGAGCCTCAAGTAAAGCAGATCCTAAATGTACCGGGTTACCGACAGACCATGACCCGTAGTTGAGTTTGCCAGGGTTAGCTCTCGCATCAGACAATATATCGCCGACACTTTTGTATTTACTGTCGCTCGCAACGGTCACAAAGAAATAGGTTCTAAACAAAGGAATTACCACCTCAAAGTCAGACTTTGGGTCATAAGGCAGTTTCTTAAATAGGTGCGGATACGCTGTAAAGTGAACATTATCAAGAAGAATTAAATCAGTGCCGTCATTGGCTCCACGCTTAAATGAATCGATTGCTATAAAGCCGTTTCCTCCAGGCTTACTCTCAATGGTGACAGGTACTCCCCAGTTCTTAGAAAGCTTTTCAGCAACTAGGCGTCCCACTCCCTCGGGACCACTTCCAATGGGAAATGCTGTAATGATTCGAACCGGCTTCGATGGAAAGGACTGTGCTTGAACATTTGAGACGGAGCACAACATTAAAACAGCAACAATACGCCAAATCATTTCTTAATGCCCTCTATTTGCCCTAGATTTATGCTCAACTTTTTATCTTAAGTCTAGGTTTACATAGAGTTTACTTCATAGTGGTAAAACAATTGAGCTCCCCAATAGAGAAAGGGTATGTTCGTTATTTAACGACCATACCCCAAGCAAGCTTTTAAGCTAGAAACTGTACAAATTTAGGATGTACTAGAAATTTTTCTTGCGTTTAATTTCTGAACTGGCCTTGCATTAAGTTTGAACGGGAACTTGTTGACCTGCGCTTTGGATACTTCTACATTCGTCTTCATGATGTAGAACATAACGCCTTCAGTACAAGGAGGTGTTGTAAGTGAACCCTCATAGGTAAAGTGACTGGTATCAGTTGGTATTAAAGAGCTTGGGTCAAATTCAACTTTCTCTGGCAGGTACTCTTCGCCCTCTTTAGGAGGAAGGTTTTCCCATAGGGTTTTGATAGCGGGATTTTCCTTACCCTCATCTAGGAGAACGCCAATCACAGCCAATTTGCCTTCCTTATTTTTGTGGACAAAATGGATAACCATTGCTGAACCTTTTCCATCTACCTTTTCTTCACTAGGGCGATGGAAGTGAAACTGAAGTAAATCAAAAGCAACCTTATTGATCATCAACTTGCTACCAGGAGCTGGAATGACTTGGATGGTGTGTCCATTGTTCAATATCTTAAGGGGGCTTGGGACATAGTCTACAAACAAGGTTTCTTTTGACTTCTCAAAAGGACCAACGATATTTAATGGAGATTGGACTTTTCCGGAACCGCAGGTTGGGAAGTTCTCGCCCCAGTGCTCAGGACCATGTTCCCCCTCATAACCCCAGTGAACGTCGCTACCGTGTCCAGTGCTCGGCTTCTCTTTAGAAGCCTCCCTAACCCCCTCTTTGGGACCTTCTTTAGAATTACCATGCTCAGCAACGGCTTTATGCTTATCCTCCGGCTCAGGGGTAGATTCTTGGTTTTGCGAATCAAAATGTGAATTAGTGACGCGTTTTTCTATCGGAGATTGATAGTTGGATTTACTGTTTTGCGGTTTAGTGATCGCATCAACTTGAGTAAATCCTTTGATAACACCTCGATATCCAACGACTCTTGCACAGATATCCTCTACAAAGAAAGTACTATTTTGGTGTATCTCCCAGACCGGACTCACCAAAATATCAGTTGTCAAACCTTCCCTTGAAAGCGCGTTGTAAGAAGCCGCTGATTTGGCCCTCTCTAAAGTGCTCAATTTTGCTTGTCCGCTGGAGTCAACAAAAGATTTATCACCAGAATTGAAGAGCCCAAGGGTTTGCGTCACGCAAGCCTGTCCCTTGACTAATTCTTTGATCTCATAATTTGCAAGAGATTCTGAAGCTGAAATAGTAGGCAACGGTATCTTAGCCGACTCATTTGTGCTTACAACGCTTGAGCAACCAACTAAGCTCAGAACGATCAAGCCAGTACTAATAATGGATTTCATTTAATTGCCCCATAATAAATATTCAAACATCCCCAACACAATGCTGAGCACTTCTATATGCATCATTTATGCTCGGCACAAGCAGAGGAATCTTTACAAATATTCATACCAAAATACATTAAATCAAATAAAATCAATTACTTATAGATCAATTCATATGTTAATACTTGTAAAATAAAACGCATGATGAATCCAAAAAAGTAATACTAATTAATTGGTTCTAGAAATAATCTTCTTAGCCATGCTCCAGCGGTGAACTTCACTTGGACCATCATAAATTCTAAAACCGCGTATATCTTTGAAAATCTTCATAACAATGGTCTCTGCAGTTACACCCTGCCCACCAAGGATTTGAACGCATCTATCTACCACTCTGCACTCAGCCTCGGCGCAAACCGTTTTCGCTCGACTAGACTCAAAATTGCCTCGCTCACCCTGGTCCAGCAACCATGCTGTATGCCAAATATGCAACCTTGCGGTATGCAAATCCATATCGTTATCGGCCAGCATAAACCCCACTCCCTCATGCGAACCCAAGGGAACTCCAAATGCTTGTCGGGTTCTTGCATATTCAACTGCTATATCGTGAGCTCGTTGAGCTTGACCCAGCCAACGCATGCAGTGGGTTAGCCTTGCAGGAGCAAGACGGATTTGGGCGTACCTGAATCCTTTGCCAATCTCCCCCAACACATCAGAGCTAGGGACCCTTAAGTTCTTAAACTCAACGACTCCGTGGCCGCCCGTAAAACAGGAATCTAAGGCGTCCATTTGTCTAATAACTTGAATTTCAGGCTTATCCATATCCGATAGGAACATGGTGGCTGAACCGTCCTCTAGTTTTGCCATGATGATGGCAAACGATGCACCAGTGGCACCCGTGATAAACCATTTGGTTCCGTTAATGATGAAATCATCACCGCTCCTGACCGCCGTAGTCGATAGCATAGAGGGATCAGCACCCGCTCCAGGCGCAGGCTCAGTCATCGCAAAACATGAACGAATGGCACCTTGAGCTAAGGGCTTTAGCCAACGCTTTTTTTGCTGTTCATTGGCGACTACCTCCATTAAATGGATATTTCCCTCATCGGGTGCGTGTATATTCATCGCAGTTGGTCCTAATGTAGAGTATCCAGACTCAACAAAGACAATTGCCTTTTCTAGATGAGTTAGCCCAAGACCCCCCATTTCCTTAGAGGCATGGGGCGTTAAAAGACCATGCGAGCGGGCTTTTTCAACAAGCTCTACCCTGAGACTCTCGTGTGGTCCATGAGAGTCTTGCCGGGGATCGTTTTCATAGGGAATAATCTCCTCCCGAATGAAGGCACGAACCCTGCTTTGCAATTCTAGTAATTGGGGGGATAATGAAAAGTCCATATTTGAAGTAAGCCTAAAAGATGCGTTTATTTGGATAATATAACCCATGAACTTATTTAAAAAACTCGTAATTTGTCTGTTTTTAAATATTTCTATCGCGCTTGTCGCTCATGCGGCCTTGCACGGGAATGAGCAGTCCGTTTTAGATGATTTATCCCTCAGTAATGCAACCCTCGGCACCGAGGCTCTGAACGGTTACACCGTCCTCACTCTAAATTTACCTTCTGGGACAAAGGTGAAAGAATATTTATCCGCTAATGGCCAAGTTTTTGCAGTAAGTTGGAAGGGACCATTGCTACCGGATTTTGAATTGATACTTGGAAAACATATCAAAGAATACAGAGATTCTTTTAATAGCAACTCAGGTAGAGGTCCCTTGGTTTATAGACAACCAGAGCTTATTATTGAATCGGCCGGGCATATTAGGGCTTTTAGTGGCCGAGCATATATTCCGCCTCTGTTACCACAGGGCCTAAGACCGGAGGACATTAAGTGACCAGAGGTTGGCCAATCGGAGTACTTTTATGCATCGCAACTTTTATTTCCGGTTGCGGTGGTGGCGGGGCAAGTGGTGACTCGGGTAATACCCCGCATGTAGTTGTCAGTGCAGCAGGGGTCGTCGGTGGAAATGTAATGCCAATCGTTGTCGACTCTGGGCCCGCAGGAGGAAACAGTAACTCTGTTAACGTTCCCTACGTTAGCGTAACTATCTGTGCGCCTGGAACAAATGTCTGTCAAACGGTTGATCACATTATTGTAGATACCGGATCTACGGGATTAAGATTTATCGCATCGGCATTAGATCAAAGCATACTAAATGCTTTACCGCAAAGGAAGATAAATGGTGTCAACCTAAATGAGTGCTTAAATTTTGTTAACTCCTCAATTTGGGGAAGCATTAGGACTGCAGACATTCAATTAGCGCAGGAAAGCAAAATTAGTTCCTTGGCTATACAAATCATCGCGGATCCAAGTTATCCGACAGCGCCCACCTCATGTACAAATCTGCAAAACACCGTAGCAGCTTTCGGCGGCAACGGAATACTTGGGGTCAGCGTTACTCAGGAAGATTGTGGAGCTGCTTGCACAGTCAACGGCTCTAGCAACATCTATTACACCTGCAGCTCAAGCTCTATAAAATCCTGCAGCAACCACTTTGGAGTACCCCTTACCAGTCAACTCCAAAATCCTGTGACGCAACTCGCTGGAGACAATAACGGTATCGAGATAAAGCTCCCCAGCATACCCTCAAGTGGGGCTTCAGTTGTTAACGGATATTTAGTATTGGGAATCAATTCCCAGTCCAATAATCAACTCTCAGGCACAAGCTATCCCCTTGATTCCAGCGGCAATTTGAGTGTCACTTATACCAACCGGAATAATCAAACTAATGTTTAC
>CAIKVH010000131.1 GCA_903830725.1 uncultured Burkholderiales bacterium
ATTAGCATTCAAAAAGCAACACCTTCTCTTTGAATATTTCGAATCAAGTATGGATTAGAGAAATCCTCCGGATGGGACCATTCACTCTCCCAAAGTGGCAAGGGTTGAATTAAAACTCCCTTATCCATGAGAACCTCTACGGCCCAATCGGCCATTTCTAATTTCGTTTCAAGAAACTTCCCCTTTTGGCCAGCCAAGATAATAGCAACATCAGCATCGCTTTGGCTATGATGACTACGACGTGCTCTGCTTCCGAAAAGTAAGGCTTCAGCGACTGGGTATTTTTGGACGACCTTGTCCTTAAAAGCCAAAACAGCTTCTTGTGTTTGAGGATCGATTAAAGAGAAATCCATCCCACAATTGTCCAAAAGATTACAGTTTGAAGCAAATCTATTTACTTAGGGATTTTCTTTTGCAATGTAATGGAGGCGCGGGCCGGAGTCGAACCGACCTACTCGGATTTGCAATCCGGTGCATAACCGCTTTGCTACCGCGCCGTATAGCCATGCTCTGATAAAAAAGGGAAGCATAAGCTTCCCTTTTAGAGATATGGAGCGGGAAACGAGGCTCGAACTCGCGACCTCAACCTTGGCAAGGTTGCGCTCTACCAACTGAGCTATTCCCGCGTGGATTTGTATTATAACCGAACTAAATTAAATATGCACCCACATCAGATTTAATTAGGATTATTTAATGCTTTACGGCAGTTGATTCGGCCTTAGCGGGCTCAGAAGCCACCACAGGAGTCGCCAAGTCTTCCTCAGTCAAAGGGGTGGGGCTTCGAACTAGCGCTATCTCAAGGGCTTTATCAATCCATTTAACGGGAATGATCTCTAAGCCGTTTTTAACGTTCTCGGGGATCTCTTGGAGGTCTTTAACGTTTTCCTCGGGAATGAGAACCGTTTTAATGCCACCTCTGAGTGCAGCCAATAGCTTTTCCTTCAAACCACCGATGGCCGTTACCTCACCTCTAAGCGTAATCTCGCCCGTCATTGCAACATCACTACGGACTGGTATACCAGTCATCGTAGATACGATGGCTATCGTCATCGCAACGCCAGCGCTTGGACCATCCTTTGGAGTCGCTCCGTCGGGTACGTGAATATGAATATCCTTTTTCTCAAAGGCTTCGTCTTTGATACCCAAGATCTTGGACCTGGAGCGAACAACAGTTCGCGCCGTCTCAACGGACTCTTTCATCACATCACCGAGCGAGCCCGTGCGCGTGATCACTCCTTTACCCGGCATGATTGCAGACTCGATCGTAAGCAAGTCTCCACCCACTTCAGTCCAAGCTAAACCAACGACTTGTCCAACCTGGTCTTGTTGCTCTGCACGCCCATAGTTGTACTTGCGAACTCCGAGGAAGTCATTCAAGTTCTCAGGCGTCACTTTAACCTGCGCTGTCATCTCACCCAACTGAATAGCCTTCACCACTTTGCGACAGACTTTAGAGATCTCACGCTCCAGTGAGCGCACGCCTGCCTCTCGGGTGTAATAACGCACTAAATCAATAAGGGCTGCTTCGGAAATATTTAACTCTTCCTCTTTTAAACCGTTATTCGTCAACTGTTTAGGGAAAAGATACTTTTGAGCAATATTGACTTTCTCGTCCTCCGTGTAGCCTGATAGTCTAATTACCTCCATCCTGTCCAAAAGTGCAGAAGGAATATTCATTGAATTGGAAGTCGCCACAAACATGACATCACTCAAGTCAAAATCAACTTCTACGTAGTGATCGTTAAATGTGTGATTTTGCTCAGGATCCAACACCTCGAGTAAGGCACTTGAGGGGTCTCCCCTAAAGTCCGAACCGAGCTTGTCAATCTCATCAAGCAAGAACAATGGATTGCGAGCACTCACCTTGGTCAGACTTTGCAGCACTTTGCCAGGCAACGCGCCGATGTATGTTCGTCTATGACCGCGAATTTCAGCCTCATCTCGCATACCCCCAAGCGCCATACGCACGTACTTGCGTCCAGTGGCTTTCGCGATCGACTGACCAAGCGAGGTCTTGCCCACTCCAGGTGGGCCTACCAAGCAAAGGATAGGTGCCTTCAGCTTATCAACACGCTTTTGTACAGCAAGATACTCTAAGATTCTGTCTTTAACTTTCTCAAGCCCATAGTGATCTTCGTTCAAAACATCTTCCGCAAATGGAAGATCGTGTTTGATCTTGGTCTTCTTTGCCCAGGGCAAATTGACCAACACATCGATATAGTTACGGACAACTGTTGCTTCTGCGGACATAGGAGACATGAGCTTTAACTTCTTTAACTCACCATCAGCCTTCTTACGCGCCTCAGCAGGCATCTTTGCGGTTTTGATCTTCTTCTCGATCTCCTCAATGTCAGCACCCTCTTCGCCCTCACCCAGCTCCTTTTGAATAGCCTTAACCTGTTCATTCAAATAAAAGTCGCGCTGATTTTTCTCCATCTGACGCTTAACGCGTGAGCGAATCTTTTTATCAACATTCAAAATGTCGACTTCGCGCTCAAGCTGCGTAAAGAGATTCTCCAAACGGGCTTTGATACTAGAGAGATCAAGAATAATTTGTTTGTTATCGAGTTTGAGCGGCAAATGGGCGGCGATTGTATCGGCCAAGCGACCAGCATCATCAATGCTTGCAATGGAGGTAAGAATTTCGGGAGGGATTTTCTTATTGAGTTTGACATACTGGTCAAACTGCTGCATCACTGCTCGGCGCAAGGCCTCAATTTCATTCTCACCCTGAGCGCTCGGGTCTAACTCGATAGGGGTGACGTTTGCACTAAAGTGCGACTCCCCCTCTTCGATTTTGTTAACCAATGCTCTTTGTTGACCTTCTACGAGAACCTTGACAGTTCCATCAGGTAACTTAAGCATTTGCAAAATAGTGGAAACACAGCCCACCTCAAACATATCATCAACAGCGGGCTCATCTTTGGCAGCCGTTTTTTGAGCAACCAGCATGATCCTGCGCTCAGCAATCATTGCAGACTCTAAAGCCTTAATACTCTTAGGTCTGCCCACAAAGAGTGGAATGACCATATGAGGAAATACAACTACATCACGAAGCGGAAGTAGCGGCAAATCAATCGGCTCTGGGGGCAGGGGTAAATGTCCGGACATGGTTTATTTCCATTAAAAAATGAGCCTAGGGCAAATCAATCTCGAAGCGAGAGCCTCACCGTAGGGACATGGTTATGCAATTAAGCCTTTTTAGCAGCCTCACGGTACACCAACAAAGGTGCTTTGTTCTCTTCAATGGTGGACTCATCCACCACCACTTTTTCAACATTACTCGCATTCGGTAAATCAAACATGGTGTCAATTAACGAATGTTCAAGTATCGACCGCAGTCCCCTAGCACCTGTTTTACGTGCAAGTGCTTTTTTGGCAATAGCTTTAAGCGCTGCAGGACGAATCTCAAGATCAACGCCCTCCATCAACAGCAGTTGTGCATACTGTTTAATCAGAGCATTTTTGGGCTCCGTCAATATCTGCACAAGGGCGTCCTCTGTTAGCTCGTCTAGGGTAGCAACCACTGGCAATCGACCCACCAGTTCAGGAATCAAACCAAACTTGATCAAATCCTCAGGCTCAACGTCACCAAAGACTTCAGTTAAAGTCTTCTCCGCCTTAGTCCGCACTACAGCACTAAAGCCAATACCAGAGGTGTCTGTTCTATTTTGAATAACTTTCTCAAGCCCTGCAAAGGCACCACCACAAATAAATAAAATATTGGTGGTGTCAACTTGCAAGAAATCTTGATTGGGATGCTTTCTTCCGCCCTGAGGAGGAATGCTAGCCATGGTGCCTTCGATCAATTTAAGCAAAGCTTGCTGTACGCCCTCACCCGAGACATCACGGGTAATCGAGGGATTGTCTGATTTCCTGGAGATCTTATCAATCTCGTCTATATAAACAATTCCCTTTTGAGCGCGTGCAATATCGTAGTTGCAGTTTTGTAGTAACTTTTGAATGATGTTTTCTACATCCTCGCCCACATAACCCGCTTCTGTGAGCGTAGTCGCATCTGCCATAACAAAGGGAACATCCAGCATTCTGGCAAGCGTTTGCGCAAGCAACGTCTTTCCTGAACCTGTTGGCCCTATCAATAAAATATTAGTCTTTGTGAGCTCTATGTCATCTTTCTTCGCAAGCTCTTTGTGACGAAGACGTTTGTAGTGGTTATAAACAGCTACTGCAAGTGACCTTTTGGCTACTTCTTGCCCGATAACATAGTTGTCTAAATTATTCTTAATCTCAATCGGGGTGGGAAGGTCCGTTCGCTTAACCCCTTCCACACTATCAGTTGGCGCTTCATCACGAATAATGTCGTTGCATAGGTCAATGCATTCATCACAAATGAATACTGATGGACCTGCAATAAGCTTTTTGACCTCATGCTGACTTTTGCCACAAAAGGAGCAATACAAGGTCTTTTCTCTAGGGTTGCCTTTTTTTTCGGCCATTCGTTTCCGCCTATTTCAAATTTTTATACCAAATGATAACTAAAATTAGCCTAAAACCGGCTACTTTTGAAATAAAGCAGGAATCGTGCAAGTTTTAGTGCTTCCCAGCCATTAAATGACTTTTACGGCCTCTTTGAGATCACCTGATCCACAATTCCGTATTCCTTTGTCTCCTCAGCAGACAGATAAAAATCACGTTCTGTATCAAGATTGATCTTTTCTAGGGGCTGACCCGTACGCTCAGCCGTAATCTTATTGAGCTGCTCTCGAGTTTTTAAAATCTCACGAGCGGCAATTTCAATTTCTGTAGCCTGCCCCTGGGTTCCACCCAGTGGCTGGTGAATCATCACTTTTGAGTTAGGAAGGGCAAATCTTTTCCCTTTTTGGCCGGCTGCCAATAAAAAAGCGCCCATACTAGCCGCCATACCTATGCACAATGTCGAAACATCAGGTTTGATAAAGTTCATGGTGTCATAAATAGCTAAGCCTGCGCTAACCGATCCACCTGGAGAATTGATATAAAGAGAGATGTCCTTGTCGGGATTCTCGCTCTCTAAAAACAGCAACTGAGCAACAACCAGGTTAGCTGTTTGGTCGTTTACCGGCCCAACCAAAAAAATAACTCTCTCTTTTAAAAGACGAGAATAAATGTCATAGGAGCGCTCCCCTCTTCCAGATTGCTCAACGACCATCGGGACCAAGCCTAAAGCCTGCGTGTCCAAGGAATTCATAATTGCATCTCCGTAATTCAAAAGTATTAAGCCTGTTGTTGTTCCATTAACTCATCAAATGGAACCACACGCTCGGAAACTTGCATTTGAGCAAGTATGTAGTCTGTCACATTGTTCTCGATAACCCAGGACTCGACCTCTGCCATCCTGCGATTGTCTCTATAGTACCAACTAGCAACTTCACTAGGCTTCTCGTAACTCGAAGCCATTTCTTCGATTTGAGATTTGATTTGTTCCTTGGTGGCCTGCAATTGGTGTTTCCTGACCATCTCGCTAATCACCAATCCCATTCGAACTTGACGCTCGGCTTGGGGGCGGAAAATCTCCTCAGGAATTGGGGCCTTCTCGGCATCTTTAATTCCGCGCTGCTTGAGCTCGGCTCTGGCAGCTTCGATTTGTCGATCGATTTCAGACTGAACAATTGATTTGGGAAGATCAAGTTGCGCGTGCTCGACAAGTGCATCCAGAGCCGCCATCTTGTTGCGCTTGAGTAGACGAGACTTAACCTCAATCTCTAAGTTCTTGCGAACCTCAGCCATTAAACCTTCAACCGTCCCCTCAGGAACACCTAATGATTTGGCAAATGCATCGTTGACCTCAGGCAAGTGGGAGGCTTCAACTTTCTTGACAGTAACCATAAAGTCGGCCGTTTTCCCAGCAACATCCTTGCCGTGGTAGTCAGCCGGAAAAACCAATGGGAATGTCTTGCTCTCACCAAGCTTCATGTCGTGCACAGCTTCGTCAAATTCTTTGAGCATTCGACCCTCACCGAGTACGAATTGAAAGTCCTCGGCCTTTCCGCCCTCGAAGGTCTCACCATCAATTCGCCCCTCAAAATCTACAGTTACACGATCAGTCGTTACAGCTTTTGCATCAAGACCGCGGATTGTGTAGGTTCTTTTTTGACCGCGAAGGATATCAATCGTTTTTTGAAGCGCCTCCTCTGAGACTTCGCAAGATAATTTCTCAACCTTAATCTGAGATATGTCTGAAACTGTCACCTCTGGGTAAACCTCAAACACAGCATCAAAGGCCATCTGACCATCAGGAGCACCCTCGGTCTCACTGATTTGGGGAGCGCCAGCGACGCGCAACTTTGCTTCGTTCGCTGCGGACTGAAAAGCCTCGCCCACCTTATCGTTCATGACCTCATAGTGCACAGAATACCCGTAGCGCTGAGCAACAATATTCATTGGCACTTTGCCAGGTCTAAACCCATCGATTTTTACTTTTCTAGCTAGACGCTTGAGACGCGTATCTACTTCGTGTTGAATGACCTCTATGGGCAAGGTCAATGTCATTTTGCGTTCTAGCTTTTCTAAGGTTTCAACTTGGATTGTCATATTCATTCCTAATAAATTTGCTCTGACTAGAGAGTCAAGCAAAATCTGGTGCGCGGGGGGGGACTCGAACCCCCACAGTATTTCTACCGTCAGGACCTAAACCTGGTGCGTCTACCAATTTCGCCACCCGCGCAGGTTTTCAAAATAGCAACGGGCGGTCCACACCTTGCAAACCACCCGCTTGAAATCGGTCAACCCTAAATTCTACCTCTTACTCCCCCAAAATACGAGGTACCAGGTCTAAAATCCCTACAAGTGTCATCCTTATGAGTAAATTAGATAGGATTTTCTCTTCAATCCAGCCTTTTAAGGGAATTATGTCCCTTGCCAACCGCCCAAGTCGCCGCCAACACACAGCACTTTTACTTCCCAAATCATAGAACCCAAGCCCTAGCATGACCTCGGCGCGCCCAGCACCCATAAACCACTACGAGAATTTTCCAGTAGCCTCTTGGCTTTGCCCCTCACACCTTCGCTTTGCGATCAGTGCCGTCTACCATTTTGCTAGAACCGGGGATGATCTGGCAGATGAAGGCGCTCAAAATTCAGTCCAACGAATTGAGGATTTGTCAGAGTACCGATCCGATTTAAATGACTGCATTTCAAGTGCAGGAGAGCATACCGACGGCTCAAAAATTGACGCAAAAAACTACCGAATTAGTAAGCGCTGGCCTCATATTTTTGAGCCCCTTAAACAAGTCCTCAATGAATTTAATATTCCCCCTCAACTCTTTCATTTTTTGTTGGACGCTTTTGAACAGGACGTACTTTATACAGAAGCTCGGCTGGGGTATAAAAACCGAGAAGAATTGCTCCAATACTGCCAAAAGTCAGCCGCTCCTATCGGCAGAATTATGTTGCATTTATTTCAACATAACCTCCCAGAAGACTTGGCTAAAAGCGATGCAATTTGTTGCGCTTTACAACTCATTAATTTTTGGCAAGACATCAGTATAGATACAGAGAGAAATCGCTTTTATTTGCCCCAAGACTCAGATTTGGATCGAGAAATAATTTATGCAAAAGAATTGATGCTCAGTGGCTCCTCACTCCCTTTGTCGATCAAGGGCAGGGCTGGCTGGGAACTGCGAGCCGTGGTTCAGGGAGGGTTGCGAGTTATAGATAAACTACAACACGGAGATCCCCTAAAGGTTAGACCCCGTCTTACCCGGTTAGACTATGTATTAATTGGTTGGAGATGCCTTTTTAAAAGCTCTTTTCAACACTCGCCAAAACATCAATGACCATTGCATCGCACCTATAGATGACACCTCAAGAATACGTCCAACAAAAAGCTTCATCATCAGGAAGTAGTTTCTATTACGCTTTTCTATTTTTGCCAAAGCCCAGGCGCGCTGCGATCACAGCCTTTTATGCATTTTGCCGTGAGGTGGACGACGTCGTGGATGAGGTCAGCGACCCAAGCGTTGCGGCTCAAAAATTAGCCTGGTGGCACTCCGAAGTTATTCAATCTTTTGAGGGCGGCATCCCTCACCACCCCGTTATGCAAGCACTCTTGCCTTGTTGCAAGGAATTTAATATCGAGCGCCACCACCTACTATCCGTCATAGAGGGGTGCCAGATGGATTTGGTACAAACGCGGTACCTTGATTTTGAAGCCCTGAGTCGCTACTGTTATTTAGTGGCATCTGTGGTTGGTGAGGTTTCCTCCTTGATCTTTGGCTCCTCCCACGCCAACACGACCGAGTACGCTCACAAACTTGGACTTGCGTTCCAATTAACTAACATAATTAGAGATGTGGGTGAGGACGCGCTTAGAGGCAGGATTTATATCCCAATCAGCGAACTACAACAATTCGATGTCAAAGCCCACGAAATTTTGCAGCGCATTGCGTCCGATCGGTTTTCTGCCTTAATGCAGTTTCAGTGCAATAGGGCTAGGGAGATTTACCGTGAAGCCCTATCTCTTTTACCAAAGGAGGATAGGAGGTCTCAAAAACCAGGTCTGATGATGGCAAGTATTTACAGCAAGCTCTTGGATGAAATTGAGCACTCTGGATTCCCCGTCCTCCAAGAGCGTGTGGCACTCACGCCGCTCAGAAAATTTTGGCTTGCATGGAGAGTTCAAGCCTTGGGAAGATTTTGAAAAAAATCCTGATCATCGGTGCAGGTTGGTCTGGTCTCAGTGCCGCTACCGAGGCTACAAAACGGGGCCTCCAAGTCACCCTTGTTGAGGCAAAAAAAGAATTAGGCGGGCGCGCCAGATCCGTCACTCTTAACGGACTGACCCTAGATAATGGGCAGCACATTTTGATTGGAGCCTACAGGGCAACCCTCGACCTCATTTCAAGCGTTGGACTCCAACCTGAATCCCTGTTATTTAGACAAACGCTAAGCTTAAAAAACAAAGAAGATATTGGCTTCTCTTTGGTTGGATCGCAGTGGCTTTCCCCGTCAATGCGTTTTTTAATCGGCACGCTCAAATCTACAAACTGGACTCTCAAAGACAGATACACCCTCATCTCTTTAGCCGCCACATGGTCGCTGAACCATTTCACATGCGAAGCCAATAAATCTGTTCAAGATCTATGTGAAGGCTTGTCAGATCAAGTGATTGACTCGTTCATTACACCTCTTTGCTTATCTGCCTTCAATTCGCCTATTGGGATGACGAGCGGTCAGGTATTTTTAAGGGTTTTGCAGGACGCTTTACTCTCTGGCTCTGGAAGTTCGGACTTTCTAATTCCTCGCTGTGATTTGGATGCGCTTTTCCCGCAAGCCTGCGAGAAGTGGCTTGTTCAACAAGGTTGCATAATCAAAAAGGGGGTGCGTATTGAAAATCTTCAAGATCTCCAGGCCCAATTTGGTGCAATCATCGTTGCCTGCGATCCAACCAACGCAGCTAGACTCATAGATGGGGTAAATCCCAAATGGTCTGAGGTCACCCGCCAGCTTGAGCACACTCAAATTGCAACCACCTACATTCGGTGCAAGGATACCGGTTATAAAGGACTTCATAAGCCTTTATTAATGCTGGCGAGTGATGCAGGCAATTCAGGCCAAGTCAATTCACCCGCTCAGTTTGTTTTCGATCGTGGTTATCTCTTCAAAGACAACCCTGATTCACTACAGGCTAGGGCTAATCAGGGAATTCTAAGTTTCGTTAGCAGTTACGCAACGCTTACCAACAGCCAAATCACTCTTGCTGTGTTGGATCAAGCGAGAAAAGAACTGGGACTCTCGGACTTGGAAGTTTTGGGAACAATACTTGAGCGTCGAGCTGCTTTTTGCTGCAAACCGGGCCTCACAAGGCCTGCCAATCTGGCCTCAGAAAAGGTCTGGGTATGTGGGGACTATGTAAAGGGACCCTACCCCTCAACTCTTGAGGGCGCAGTTCTCTCGGGGCAAGAGGTTGTTGGAAATCTTATCAACTCTCTGCGCTGAATTTAAATTAGGGTTTTTTGAAGGCGCCCTTTAAATTGAATCCCCTATTAGGAGAAAATAGGGGCATGTTATCTATTAAACCTCGTTTTAGTCCTGAACCTAAATACTTGCACGGTCAAACGAATAAGACTGCGGTTTTATTTTGCAATTTAGGCACGCCTGAATCTCCAACGCCTAAAGCGCTGAGACGCTACTTAGCTGAGTTTTTAAGCGACCCGCGTGTTGTCGAAATTCCGAGGTGGTTATGGCTCATGATTTTGCACGGCATTATTTTAAGAATACGACCTGCTAAATCTGCCAAGAAATACGCCAGCATTTGGACCCCTAACGGCTCGCCACTCAAAGTGTGGACCGAGACCCAGGCCCATGCACTGCAATCTGAGCTTGAACAAACACCCCACTCCAACGCCTCCAACCCAATCATCGTGCGATACGCCATGCGTTATGGTCATCCAAACATTGGCTCTCAACTGAGCGTACTCAGAGATGAGGGTGTTACGCGAGTGCTCATCCTGCCCGCCTACCCGCAGTACTCAGCAACAACGACGGCGAGTCTCTTTGACAGCGTCTTTTTATGGGGAACCAAGAGTCGTCAAATACCTGAATTTCGTTTTGTGAATCACTACCATGATCACCCAAGTTACATAGAGGCGCTTGCAACAAAAGTCCAGGCACATTGGAGCTCAAAGGGTAGATCAGAAAAACTTTTAATGAGTTTTCACGGTATCCCCGAGCGCTCGTTACATCTTGGTGATCCCTATCACTGCGAGTGTCACAAAACAGCTAGGCTTTTGGCAGAAAAACTCGGGCTGTCTAAGAACGATTACATCGTCACTTTTCAATCTCGTTTTGGAAAGGCTAAGTGGCTGGAACCTTACACTGAACCCACTGCAAAATCTTTAGCCGAACAGGGCGTCAAAAGTATTGATGTCATCTGTCCTGGTTTTACAAGTGACTGTTTGGAAACGCTTGAAGAAATCGCTATGGAGGTAAGAGAAACGTTTATTCATGCAGGTGGAACAGAGTTTAATTACATCCCGTGCTTAAACGATTCAAATGTTTGGATTAAGGCCTTAGCAAAACTGGCCCAAGAAAATATGCAGGGATGGCCTGCAAGCGGAACCCAAAACGACAAAGACAGGCAAGCGTCTAAACAAAACGCTTTAGCTATGGGGGCAACAGAGTGAGCACTGGGAACCAACTGAGTTACAACTCAACTAGCCAACACTTAGCGATTAGTTAGTAGAACTAGTGGTGTTGTTGTTAGGGACGCTGGAGGCAGGAGCGGAGGCTCCTGGTGCGGGAGCTAGAGGCTTTTGATCTGCGTTGGGACTCTTTGAAGGCGTTGGAGCGGTTGACTTCAGTGCCGGGTTAGCGGGGTTATTAGAAGTACTGCCATTACTTGAGTTATTTGAGTTATTGTTGTTCCCGATGGCGTTGCCGTTAGAGCTGGCGTTGCCGTTAGAACTGGTGTTGCCACTAGCGCCCGCTTTTACTGGGTTCCCAGTGCTAATGGCGTTAGCAGAGTCCTCAGGTTTAGCGTTAGAGTCAGTAGTCGAGGACTCAGGAACCACTTGCAGAGGCGGTGGTGGCTCAGAATGTTCTTCGTTTGTCTTTTGAGCAAAGAAGGCCGCTATACCCAGTGCAAGCAAGAATAGGACAATGATTTTAAGAAGATTGGACGCTGAACTTGATTTGTTCTCGTCCTTGAGACTCGAGTTTTGCGCATCGACTTCCAAGTCTTGATGCTCTGAGCTCACGTGATCCGAATAGGCCGGTGGTTGATCAGGCACGCTTTCGAGATCTGCTGATTCATTGGAACGTGCAAGATTCTCAGACTCATGCTGAACAGAACTGTCGGTCAATTCAGGGGCTCCGTCTAAGTGCTGATCTTCATGGCCTTCCTCAGGGGGTTGCGCCAAAAAGTGAAGAACCTCACTACGCATTGTGAGCGCCTGTACCCCTGGCACTAGGATCGGCTGGCTTCCAGGGGCTGCCTGAACGCTAGCAATAGCTGGCTCAAGGTCAATATTAGGTGTGTGAGCCTGATGGGCTTCCTCTGAGGCATTCGTTTGCTCGACACTAACATTTGTCGACTCATGGCTATAAGAAGCAATAGGTGCTGAGTCCTCAGCATGCTCCTCAATGGGGCTACCTAGGAGTTCGCCCTCACTGACGCCCAAAATACCTGCAACCTTTCGAGCGGCAGTTAACTTAACGTTGTCACTATAAAAGGAACTGGCACCACCCTCCTCTAACTGCCTGACCTGTTTAACAGACAAACAAGCTCTGGATGCCACCTCGCCAAGTGACCATCCTAAGGATTCACGACTTTGCCGGAGTTGGGATCCGTTGATGGTGAGCGGATCAGACATTGAGATATGGATTCCTTATAGCTACTTTGAAATTACTTAACTAAAAGTAGCTCGCCCTTGATAGAGGCGCCTTTTTGTACAGAAAGCGTTTGATACACAACGTGTCCATCAACCGATGCGGAAGACGTAACGATGAGCTCACTGCATGTTGCTGTTCCAGAGAACTTACCTTTGATATGCAAACTTGAGCAGGTCACGACGCCTTCTACTTGTCCTCTAGAACCAATAGTCAACTCATCAACTTGCACTTGTCCATTTAAAGAACCCTCTACGTGAATTGCACCCTTTGCAGAGATTTCACCACGAAATGAAAAGCCCTCGCTCAAAATTGAGGGTTTGTTGGAGTTTGATGAGATGATGTCCATCATAGTAGTATTACGCGATTGATTGTGTTGAGAGGGTGCAGTCTCTTGTGAGACTGCGCGTTTGGGTTAACTGTTTTAAAGGTTTTCAGAAATTAAGTTGTCAGTTGAATTTTGAGGATAACTTGGGTTACTGATTCTTTTGCTGGATTTGTTGAACGTATTGCGCTGTTCGAATTACTTTCTGTGGATTGACAGGATATCCACCAACCAAAATTTCAAGATGCAAATGCTTACCAGTTGAGACACCCGTATTACCAATTCGTCCAACTACGTCGTCCATACTAACCTTGTCTCCAACCTTTACGGAAATCGCGGAAAGATGAGCGTACAAAGATTCAACACCATTGGTGTGACGCACAACAACCGTATTCCCATAAGTCGAATGGAACTCAGCCATGACAATTATGCCAGGCTTAACGGGGTGAACGTTGTCATCATTGGTCGCTGTCAGCAAATCGACCCCCGTGTGAAAGTGAGGAATCCCTGTGACGGGATGCTTACGAATGCCAAAATCAGACGATACGCTGTAGTTGGAGATCGGCATATGGGTAGGAAGCGCGTACAAGACCTCTCGCAGTGCGCGGTTGGTGGAAAGCTCGTCTGCAACCTTACCTCTTAGCAAAGGATTTTCCAATAAAGTGTTCTCAGGAGTCAAACCCCCGTTAGCAGAGTTTTGCTGGATGATCTTAACTATTTTTTCCGTCAAACCAGAAGAATCCAGTTGCGACTTCATGGTGTCATTTTCTTGTGTCACTGCCACCATCGAGGTGTCCACAAAGCGACGAATGCTCATATCACGATCACGAATCGTTTGAGCCAATGCAACCATTTGATCTTCACTCAACTGAACATCCTGCGCATCCTTACCGTCTAAAGCACTACTGAGCAAAGCCCTGTAGACCTCCTCATGGGACCTCTCTAGTCTGGCACGACTTGTGAATAGGTTGATACTTGTACTGGCTAAGGAGACTATCGTGAATAACAAGATACCTGCGGTAACGATGGTGCTGCGAAAAAATACTCTTTGTATTTTTGCAGAGATATTCAAATACTTCAAATCCCCATTTTGCTCAAGAATAATGCGAGCATCTTGGTACTCCCTCGTCCAGGTATGGATTACCAGGCGAGTAAAAGATTGCAAGGTTGAGGGAAGTCCTCGTAAGATGTTCATTTTCTAAAGCAGTCAGGGATAACTTGAGTGGGTTAGATTACCCCGCTTGCGGCGGAGTGTTGGTGTTATTGGCAGGACGGTTGTTGGCTGCAGCAGCGGTAGCGCCAGCAGCAGGTGCATTGGTCTGAGCTCCAGCACCAGAGGCTTGTGCAGGAGTTGTTACTGGTGCAGATGCCTGGGCAGAAGTGGCTGCGGGCTTGGCTCCAGCAGCCTGAGTTTGAGCAGTCGCTTGAGGCGTGATTTCATCGGAATCTTGACTGAGCGAGCCTTCAATTTCGCCGCCCTTTTCAATTTCGATTTCAGAGTAATGTACCTTTCCGGCAATCTTACCGGTAGAGCGCACAATCAAACTCTTCTCACTAATAATGGTGTTGTGTAACTGACCGCGAACATCTATAACCTTCGCAGAGACACGACCCGTAATTCGCCCAGTTGGTCCAATTAGAACCTCCTCAGCAGTCAAGTCGCCTTCAATGACACCATTGACTACAGCCTTAGAGGGAACTGTAAAGGTACCCTTAACCACGACGCCGTCGCCAATAACTACGCTTTCAAGTGAATCAGATTGATTGGACATATTGTCTCCTTAACAGAATCTTATCAAATAATTGTAACAAATTAACTTTTTCTTTGAACTTGTTGATTTTATTGAGTATTTTTTTGAGATTTTCGCAACACATCCCAATGAAAAACAACCCCGAAAAACCAAACAAATGGGATTGAGTGGATTCCGTATTGTGAAAATCCAGTCAACCCCATCAAAGGTTCAACGAACAATTATCTAGGGGTTCTGGGTTTGTGCGCTGGACGATCACCGGAGTTAGCGAAACTGCCCCTTCCAGCAAATCCTCCGCCTTGCCCGCCGCCGCGACGCTTAGCAGGAGCTCCATTAGCTCCCCCTGTGCCCGCTCCACCGTTGCCACCCTCAAAAGGTTTGCTACCCTCAGCTCTCCACACACCAGGGGGTTTGCCAGCAGGCTTACCAAATGTTCTCTCTGAACCCCTAGAGTCCCTGTTGTCACGAGATTCAAAGCGACCACCACCACGACGCGCAGTCGAAGGCGCTTTGTTACTTCGTGGCTGAGGCTCCAACCCAGGAATAACCTCAGATCTTAGGGGTTGCTGGGTAAAGTGCTCGATATCAGAAATCTTGCGGCGATCCCTAAACTCCGCAAACGTAATAGCCAGTCCATCTCTACCAGCACGCCCCGTCCTACCGATGCGGTGGACATAGTCCTCTGCCTTCATAGGAAGACCATAATTGAATACATGGCTAATGCTAGGGACATCAATTCCGCGTGCGGCAACGTCTGTTGCAACCAAAATTTGAACCTGCCCGTCTCTCAAGGCATTTAACCTGCGGTTGCGAATGCTTTGACTCAAGGCGCCGTGAAGAGCTACGGAGGAAAAGCCAGACTGCTGCAAATCCTGCGCAAGTGAATCGCACTCAATCTGTGTGCTCGCGAAAACGATGGCCTGAGCGATCGTTGTGTCTCTGAGCCAATGGTCAAGGAGCTTGCGCTTGTGGTGCATGCTGTCAGCCCAAAATAGCACTTGCTTGATATTGTTATGTCGGTCTTGCGGGGAGTCCACTTGAACGCGTTGTGGGCTTCGCATAATGCGCGAAGCTAATTGTTGAATTCGAGGTGCAAATGTAGCGCTGAACATCATCGTCTGGCGACGCTCGCGAGTTAGCTCGTTGATTTGTGCTAAGTCATCCGCAAACCCTAGATCAAGCATTCGGTCAGCTTCGTCAATGACTAAGAACTGAACCTTGGAGAGTTGAATTTGCTTGGAATTTTGCAAATCAATCAATCGACCAGGCGTTGCGACTACTAAATTCGCATTTTGTAGTTTAGAAATTTGCATGGCATACGGCATACCTCCAACAACTGTGGCGACCCGCAGTCCCTTGCAGTGCTTAACCAAACCAATTGCGTCTTGCGCAACTTGTTGAGCCAACTCACGAGTTGGGCAAAGTACCAATGCACCTGGCACAGCAGGCTTGAAGTTCCTGGCATCAAGAGGATTTTTCCGCTTAGGGCGCTTGGGCTGTGGCTCGCCGTTTGCAAGTGCCTCAGCAACCTTAGCATTCCAAGCCTTATCTTCTTGAGCGAACTCTTCTTTTTGCTGAGACAGCAACGTATTAAGAACAGGCAGTAAAAAAGCGGCAGTCTTACCGCTTCCAGTTTGACTAGACACCATTAAGTCATTGAAACGACTCTCGGTAGCGTCTTGCATTGCCAGAGGAATTGCACGAAGCTGAACGGTTGTTGGCTTTGTGTAACCAAGATCAAATACTGCCTGGTTGAGCTCTCTGGCCAATCCTAATGCCTCAAACTCAGAGACCGAATTAACAGCGACCTCGGATGTTTTTGATTTCTTATTAGGCTCGTTGCTATCAGTAGCAACTGAAGTTGTCGACGAATCATCCGTGATGTGACTCTCTGCGCTTGATAAAACCGCATTTAGCTCGACAGATACATCAGGTGCGTTTAAGTCCAAGGACTCAACGGAATTGTTTAAAACTAAATTTTCACTCATACATTACTCCGCCTGCCTGTAAAAGGCTAAGGCGACTCCATCTGAAGGGTTTAAAAACATCAACCTTCAGACAAAGTTCAACGCACTTTGGTATAAGAGCGATCAGCCCAATTTAATGGGCCCAAGGTGTGAGGCGGATGTACAAATTGCCATGCACTTTTGCAGGCAAGACTTAGATTGTTTCACTATTGTCAATAAATAGCAACCCTAGATTGGTTAAATACTCAAATTAAAGACATTAAGTACAAAAAACCATTCAATCTATTACTAAATAATTACCTTTAAGCATAGGAACGGTATCAGTCAACATTTAACAAAGCCTGCCGGTAATGCTCTAACTCATCTATTGATTCGTGAACGTCCGCCAAGGCTGTATGCATTTGCTTTTTCTTAAATGAGGAGTACGCTGTGGGCTTCCAGCGTTTAGCGAGTTCCTTAAGCGTGCTCACGTCCAAATTCCTATAGTGAAACCATGCATCTAGACGGGGCATATATTTCACCAAAAAGCGCCGATCTTGACTAATGGTATTTCCACAACACGGTGAGGTAGCTTTGGGAACGTACTGCTTAATAAAGTCTATGAGTATGTCCTCTGCTTCAACCTCGGTTAGTGCTGATAATTTAACCTTATCAATCAATCCACTTCTTTTATGAGTTCCCTGGTTCCAAGCATCCATGCCAGCCAATAGCTCATCGCTTTGATGAAGAATCAGAACGGGTCCTTCAACCCTTGGGCTGAGATGAGGGCCAGTAATGACGATAGCGATTTCAAGCAACCTCTCCCGCTCGGGATCTAACCCCGACATCTCACAGTCAAGCCATATTAGGTTTTGGTCAGACTTGGCCAATAGAACAGCCTCCGTTAGGTTCGAATCCTTGGAGTCCTGAGAGGATAAATGCGCATTTTTTTCATCAGTCATGGCACTATTGTCGCTGATCTTGCTTGATTTTGTGAAGACATGCCCTTAATTGAGAAGCGTCAATTCACTTTTCGAACTAAACTAGTGCCCTATGAATTCAATACAAATCTTTACACTAGCCTTTTCAGCTACGCTCATACTCAATCTCCTCATTAAAATCTGGCTCACAACCCGACAAAATAGATGTGTATTTGCTCACCGGGGCCAAGTTCCCGATGATTTTGCAAGCTCCATTAGTTTAGAAGCACACCAAAAAGCCGCGGACTACACGCTAGCCAAGTCCGAACTCGGATTTTGGGAACTCATGTTGGACACAATCTTATTAATGAGTTGGACTTTACTGGGCGGGCTGTCGGCCTTGAACCTATTCATCACATCTTTAGTCTCTGGCGGGATGCTTCAAGAGATTTGTTTGATCGTAGCCTTTATGCTGATTAACGGATTTTTCCACCTGCCATTGTCCTTGGTCCAAACTTTTCAACTTGAAGAAAAGTTCGGCTTCAACAAAATGACTTTGTCTCTTTGGTTCAGCGATTTATTCAAAGGCCTCTTTATAGGATCCTTAATTGGTCTGCCTATTTTGTGGCTCATTTTGAAGTTGATGAGTATTGGCGGTGCATACTGGTGGGCGATAGCTTGGATTTGCTTGGTCATTTATCAACTGTTTGTCATGTGGATTGCTCCCAATCTAATCATGCCTTTGTTCAACAAGTTTACCCCCCTAGAGGATGAAACCTTGAAGACCAAGGTTACCGATCTTATGAACCGGGTGGGTCTTTCGGCAAAGGGCTTTTATGTGATGGACGGTAGTCGTCGCTCGGCACATTCGAATGCTTTTTTTACGGGCATGGGATCAAACAAAAGGGTTGTATTCTTTGACACCTTACTCCAACAACTCTCTTTGGATGAAATGGAGGCTGTGCTTGCACATGAACTGGGACACTTTAAGTTACGCCATATTCCAAAATTAATGATCACTAGTTTTTTAATGAGTTTGCTGGGACTGGCCACGCTTGGCTATCTATCAGGACAAACTTGGTTTTACACTGGCCTTGGAGTCGAACCAAGCCTTGTCAACCCAAATGATGCTCTCGCATTATTGCTGTTCATGGAGGTTGTCCCGTTGTTTAGCTTTTTATTCTCCCCCTTGTCCTCTGCAAGATCTAGGAAGTTTGAATTTGAAGCGGATGCTTTTGCAAAACTGCATGCAAAGTCCTCAAGCCTAAAGAGTGCTCTGCTAAAGTTGTATCAAGATAATTCATCAACTCTCACGCCTGACCCCATTTACGTCAGTTTTTATCATTCACACCCTCCCGCATCCCAACGCCTCGCAAAGTTGGACTCATAAGCACTAATGCACCACCCAACAATATTAGTGAGTTGCATTCAATGATCCAAGATGGACTGGTCACAGCCACCCACGGTCGTCACGCCGTCGTTGAGAGCTCAGATGGACTTCGTAGACTTTGTCACTTTAGGGGTAAGAAAAATGAAGTTGTCGTTGGGGATCACGTTGTTTGGCGCACCACGGAGGATGCCGGGATCATTGAAGAAGTTAAAGCTCGCAGGAATCTCTTTTATAGGAGCGATGAGTTAAGAACAAAGTCCTTTGCTGCAAACATCGATCAAATCGTTGTGCTCGTTGCATCTGATCCAGACTTCTCTGAGGAGCAGGTTGTTAGGGCATTGATCTCTGCGAATTCGCAAAACATTCCAGCTTTTATTGCCCTCAATAAGGCTGATTTAACTGATTTATTTGTCCGTGCAAAAGAAAAACTCAAACACTACCCTAGTATGGGCTATGAGCTTTTGCCCTTAACTCTTAACGGTGAAGGCGCAGTCAGTCAGGAATTTACAGATCGTTTAACGAATAAGATTTCATTTATCATGGGGCCCTCTGGTGCAGGCAAGAGCACTTTGATCAACCGATTGGTTCCCAACGCGCAGGCCTTAACTGGTGAAATATCGCGGGCGTTGCAATCGGGTAAACACACAACAACTGCGACTACCCTTTACTGGACCGACTCGCATCGCACCAGCGCACTCATTGATTCACCTGGATTTCAAGAGTTTGGATTAAATCATATTGAACCCTCGCAACTTGCTCATCTTATGCCGGACTTAAAGGCGTTTAATACGGGGTGTAAGTTCTATAACTGCACTCACTTGCACGAGCCTGGATGTGTTGTTCGGGCTCAAGTTGATAGCGGAATTATCAGCGCAAGCAGGTATAAAATTTATGGGCAGTTGTTTAACCAACTGTCTGCCTCTAGATATTGACCTAAACTACCAATGCCCGCAGTGAAGCCTACTGCGCTTAGGCCACTGAGTAGGTAAATAAAGTGCATTTAGCTTAGTAAGCGAGAAAGACTAAAGAGCGCCAATATCAACATCCACATCACCACAGAGCGCCAAAGTAGGCCGACAACCGTCTTTAAATGAGCTAATTGTGGCAATTGTCCTCTTTGTGTATCGCGTATCCCTGACTCATCTGAGTCTAAAAAGGGGTCACTTTTAAGCGGTGTAACGCCCAACTCCAAATTTAGGGCTCCAGCAGTGGTAGCCAAAATGACAGCGTCGTTATTTTGTTCATACCGGTTGAGATGAAACCGCCATGAATCAATTGCTTCCTCAAAATTACCAACAATTGCAAATGAGATGGCGGTTAAACGAGTGGGTAGCCAATCTATGTAAAACCAAATTTGTCTCGTCAGTTTGAGTAAAGGCTCGCTGCTTACAATTTCCTCGCCCTCAACAATATCTTTTTGCTCAGTCCAAACGTAAACCAAAATTTCACAAAGTCTGTAGAGCACTGCACCTGCTGGCCCAAGTCCCATAACAGCCAAAATACAGTACCAATACAGAACGCCAAATACATGTCGATGCGCCTGGACAACCGAATGCTCAACCAAGTAACGTATGAGCGTTGAGGGCTTCAAATCGTTGTATTCAAGATTGCGCCACTTGGCTAACAGTGCACCTGCTTCCTCATCTTTTCCGGACTCTAAGGCGTCCCGAATTTCAGTGAAATGGAAGCTGAATTGCCGAAAGCCCAAACAAACGTAAAGGACAGCAACGCTCCACAATAAACCCAATAACCAACTGCCCCACTCGATCATGAACCAGTATATGACGGCTACTAAAAGTGTTGGGATTAACGCAACCGCACTCCACGCCGCCCAGGCCTGCTTTTCCAGTCCAGCATCTAAATGCAAACGAATCCACTGCGCCCCCTTAGCAACTTGCTCTATCACCCAGGAGTTGTAGACAAAGGGCCTCACCTGTTCGATCAGAAAAGCAAAAAGAAGGGATAAAAAGATCATGACCGAATAATAACTACTCACGGCCTAAAAATTCACTCATGCATCAAAAAATGATAAAAATTTCTGATCATTCCGGCCGTTGCGCCCCAAATAAAACGATCCTGCCCGTCTTGATGAAAGGGCATCGAGAACCATTCCCGCGTCTTGCCCTCAAACGCTCTTGAATGGCGCCTATGGTGACTTGGATTCATCACAAAGTGGAGCGGCACCTCAAAAGTCTCTGTGACTTCATGAGGATTTAGGGTTAACTCCATTGAGGGATCAACAACCGCAACCACAGGGGTCACGATATAGCCTGTGCCGGTTAGGTATTTGGACATTTCGCCAAGCACTTCTACCTTGGAGGGCTCAAGTCCAATTTCCTCCTGAGCCTCTCGCAGGGCGGCGTGTGTATCAGAGGGGTCACTTTTATCTAAGCGCCCCCCGGCAAAAGAAATTTGTCCGGAGTGTTTTCTGAGCGAGGGTGAGCGCGTTGTTAGCAGCAATGTTGGCTCAGGCCTGCTCACAATCGCAAACAGTACGGATGCTTTAACTGGGTTATTTAAATGGGCATCCACATCTAATCTCGAATAATTCCCAAAAACCTCAGCACTCCTAACAACTCGCTCATCGCTGAAGAGTCTGCGAATATAGGAAATATCCAAGCGCTCGCCAGGAACGACAGGCAAGTGGTGATCTACCCCTATTGAGGGATGAAGTTTAGGATCAAATTGAGGTGCTTGGCTCATAAGCCTTCACCGCCCTAAAGAAAAAATCCAGGCAGTCATGTTGTGATTGCACTGGATTTGATGAGCTGTAAAGAGCTGAACTGATTCAGCCTAAACAGTTGGCTTATTTTGCCTCTGCTACGCTTTTACTCACTAATTTTTCTTTAATACGCGCAGACTTACCGCTACGATCACGCAAGTAATACAACTTGGCGCGACGCACGTCACCGCGACGTTTGACTTCAATGGAGGCAATCAAGGGGCTATAGGTTTGGAAAGTACGCTCCACGCCCTCTCCACTAGAAATTTTACGAACCGTAAAACCGCTATTCAACCCGCGGTTGCGCTTTGCAATCACAACGCCTTCAAAAGCCTGGAGTCTTTTGCGGGTACCCTCAACAACGTTCACGCTGACGATGACGGTATCACCAGGAGCGAACTCAGGAACCGTTTTGTTAAGTCTTGCTATCTCTTCTTGTTCAAGTGTTTGAATTAAATTCATGTTGGCCTCAAATAGATCTTAGTCGCGCGACACAAAAGGTTTTATACAAGATACAAAATCCCAATAAAGGATTTGATTTGTTAAACGGCCGACTAGAGGATCAAAGCCCACTATTATAACCTTTTTAACATAAGGTGTACTCAAGGATTGGCTCCAAGGCTATGCTTATCTGTAAAAGAATATCTTTGGCTATTTTTTTAATTCTTTTTTATCAATAAATGCGCTTTGATTTCCCTTTTTTGCAGCTTGATCAATGAGTTCAGGCCTGTTTCTTTGAGTGAGCAACAGGGACTGTTGTTTTCTCCACGTTTGAATATTTACATGGTGTCCAGACATTAATTCCGCTGGAACGCCTCGGCCCTGCCATAGTTCGGGGCGAGTGTAGTGCGGGCAATCCAAGAGCCCATCTAGATTTTCATGGAAGCTGTCGAATTGGTGGCTTTCATCTGAATTCAAAACCCCGGGTTGTAAACGCGCAATAGCGTCTAAAAAAGCCATTGCCGGAATCTCTCCGCCAGACAAAACAAAATCCCCCATACTAATCATCAGATCAACATGTAAATCAATAAATCGTTGATCTACTCCCTCGTATCGTCCACATAAAAGTATGGCTCCCCGTTGCGAGTTCCAGGACTGAACAAATTGATGCGTTAGGGGCACACCGGTTGGCGTAAAAAATATCAACGGGCAAGCTTCGCGTTCCTCACCACGCTCTTTGCGGATTGCTGTTAAACATTGGAACAAGGGTTCAGCAAGCATGACCATGCCGGCACCGCCACCGTAGGGCCTGTCATCCACTCTTTTGTATTGTCCTTGGGCAAAGTCCCTCAAACTCCATAACTTAACTTCCATGATCCCAGAATCAAACGCACGACGATTCACGCCCTGCTCAAGGAAGGGTCCAAAAATATCTGGGAAAAGTGTTATGACATCAAAGCGCACTGTGTATAGATGGACAGTTTTATAAATAGATAGGGGTTGGAGTCTAGTAGTCTGCGCCCCAATCGACCCGAATATTCTTCCCCTCTAAATCTACGCTATCCACGTACGCGCTTACAAAAGGGATCATTGTCTCAATGGTTTTACCATTTTCAAGGCGAGTAAGCACTAACACCGTTTGAGGACCTGTGCTTATAAGATCTACAACAGAGCCTAAATTCAAATCGTCTCTGTTCAATACATCCAACCCAATAAGATCTACCCAATAAAACTCGTCGAGTGCAGTTGAGGGGAAACTGGATCGGGGAACAAAGATTCTTGCACCCTTGAGTTCATTCGCACTTTCAGGCGAACTCACCCCTTCAGCACGAGCAACGACCGAATCAGAGTGTTCTTTAGACTCAATTATGTTTAGCCTAACAGTGCCCTCGAACGGGGATTTGTTTTTAATAGAGGGTTGTAGCAACCATCTCTTGGAACTAAAAACCGCCTCGGGATCTCCACTATAAGCAAAGACCTTGAACCAGCCCTTGATACCCCAGGCACCTGCTATGCGCCCGACTTCGATGGCGTCCGCTGGAAGCTCAGCAGCCTCGAAGTCGAGTTCCATCGACAATTAAGCGGCTTTGTGGGCTGCTTGTTTGATCAAACGCTCAACGGTAGGTGAGGCCTGTGCGCCAACGCTCTTCCAGTGAGATAGGCGGTCTTGAGCAATGCGCAAGCCCTCTTCACCTTCTACAGCGATGGGGTTATAAAACCCAATGCGTTCAATAAAGCGACCATCGCGACGAACGCGTTTGTCAGCAACAACGATATTAAAAAATGGACGACCCTTAGAGCCGCCGCGGGAGAGTCGAATGACGACCATAATGATTCCTTCGGGTGGGAGATGATTTGTTCGGCGATTGAGACACGCAACTGAGCCACCCGGCCAGCGACTTCGCCGTAAAACCGACTATTATAGCTTTTTCCCACTGTATTGTTAAAATAGATTGAGTGGCTAATACTGGAGGCAATATTTGTGGCCTGCTCGCCACAAAAAAGCCCGCTGACACCCAAGCCACCCTCTTTCCCCATAAAACCGACTCCGCTCTCAAATGGCGCGGAAAATTCAAAAAATAAATATGAAAAATAAAACTCTCGCGACTTGGCTTGCTTTTGTGGGGGGGCCTTTAGGACTGCATCGGTTTTATTTATACGGAAAACGTGATTATTTGGGATGGACACTGCCCTGGATTACTCTAATAGGGGTTTACGGCTTTCAGAGAGTTCAGGAATTTGGACTAGATGATTTTTTGAGTTGGTGGTTATTACCGATTTTTGGATTTACAGCGGCTGCGTGCTCACTCAACGCAATTGTTTTTGGCTTAATGTCGAATGAGGACTGGAACAACAAGTTCAACCCAGGCTCAGAACCAGAGAACACCGCGGGCCAAACCAGTTGGCTCACAATTGGGGCAATTGTGCTGGCTCTTATGTTTGGGGCTACGGTACTTTTATCCAGCTTTGCGTATAGTTTCCAGCGTTACTTTGAATATCAAATCGAAGAAGCACACAAATTGGCTTTATGAAGGCCTTTTGGGCTATCTAAATGCGCTCGATCACTTGAGCGCTTACCTTTTCCAACATTTCGTGAGTTACCAAATGCGGAGCAATGCAGTGAAGGGGCTTCAGCACAAAAGCCCGCTCGGC
The DNA here is from genome assembly GCA_903830725.1 of uncultured Burkholderiales bacterium. Taxonomy (GTDB): domain Bacteria; phylum Pseudomonadota; class Gammaproteobacteria; order Burkholderiales; family Burkholderiaceae_C; genus Limnohabitans. The sequence goes on from CAIKVH010000131.1 coordinate 24,475, forward strand.
CCATCTGGGGTGAGGTACTACGAGCCAAGGTGACTGTATTTTTGCGCTTCCATAAAAGATCAAATCCAGATCCAATGTTCTAGGTGCGTTTACAAAACTTCTGACACGCCCGTAGCCTAGCTCCATGTCTTGCGTAACTTGTAACAACTCTAAGGCGTTCAGGGAGCACTCTAGCGCAATCACCGCATTAACGTAATCAGCCCCTGAGGCTTCGTGGGGCTTAGAGCTAAATAACCCAGATTGCGCCAAGAGGCGAAGTCCTGGTTTTTCTGACAACTCTTTGATCGCTGCAAGCACTATGGACTGAGAGTCTCCTAAGTTGGAGCCTAGCGCAACATACGCAACAACCTTCATATTACCCAGGGTTCCCGCTGCCACTGTCTGGAGCTCTCGACTCACCTGAACCTGAACCTGAACCGGAACTTGGACTTCTCCTGCGACGCCGACGCTTGGGTTTTGCGGGAGACTGCGCGGACTCTACACTCATCTCCTCACCG
>CAIKVH010000132.1 GCA_903830725.1 uncultured Burkholderiales bacterium
CTGAGAGCATGCCTAAAGCAGTAGAAAAAGCAACACTTGAATTAAAACCTGGTGCATGGCTAGTGTCGTTAGAGTTTGAGGCCAGAACACTTAAACCCAATGCCCTTGTTTACGGCTCAGACGGTCGGCCAGTTTGGATGTACCAAGCGCCCTTTAAAGTTCTTTGAGACCTCAGCTCTTAGTTCTTAGCTCTTAGCTCTTAATTTAGGCATCTCATTTCTTTTCACACAAGCCTTAGCGTTTAAGCTTAGTCGCAAAGAGATCTCCATCAAGAGTATTTAAACTATACATACGCATTCATATTTGCGGTCACTCCCGTTTGCTGGGCCTTAGCAAGATCCCAAATGCAAGTATTTAATTTGATTTGCTGCCATACCAGCGATCAGTTATTGGGCTAAATGCAAGACTAATCGTTTGAAGTCAGAAAAACATCGAGTTATGCTAACCCCGTGGGCCAATAAAAATCAGTAAATTAGAAACATATGAAGCAATTGAGCATTGCGCTCAATTGCTTGGTAGTTCACAAATTACTGAGTTGCGCTGATCTTGCGACCATTAAAGTCTTGAACTGGCCTTGCATTTACTTTAAATGGGAACTTATTGATTTGCCCTTTAGAGAGCTCAATCGGGGTCTTAAAGATATAGTTCATTACTCCTTCTGTACAAGGGGGCGTTGTCAAAGAACCCTCATAAGTGAAATGTCCCATATCAGCAGGCAATAAAGTGGCAGGGTTAAAGACCACTTTGGGCGGTGCATATTCCTCTCCCTCTTTTTTGTCTTTAGGAAGGTTGGTCCAAAGCAATTTAATTGCTGGATTTTCTTTACCCTCATTGACCAACACGCCAAGCACAGCTAATTTGCCTTTCTTGTTCTTGTGGACAAGGTGAATCACCATTGCAGAATTCTTGCCATCAATTTCTTCTTCGCTGGGACGGTGGAAATGGACATCAACCAATTCATAGGCATCTTTATTGACCATTAAAGTACTGCCCGGCTCGGGGTTTATTTGAATGGTATGTCCAGTGTTAACAATCTTTAAAGCGCCTTCTTTGTAGTCAGCGGTTAGAGTTTCCTTGGACTTCTCGAATGGACCAATGATATTCAGTGGTGCTTGTTTTTTTCCTTTTGCGCAGATTGGAAAGTTTTCTCCCCAATGCTCTGGTCCAGTGTCTCCGTCGTAGCCCCATTTAAAATCACTTTCGCTCACCTCTTTGGCAGGCTTTTCTGCAGCAGCGTCGCCTTTAACAGGTATGCCGTCACGGCTACAGTCCGCTAACACGCTGACTTTTTGGCCTGCTGCAACCAGTGCATTTTGAGCAGCACATACCGTCTGCAGTCTTGTATTCCACTCCGCTAGTTCAAGAGTCTTTTGGAAGGCAGCTACGGTGTTGGGGTCATTTACACCGTTGGTCAACATGCGTATGGCTCCAAGTCCAACTTGACGGTCTGCACTGAGTGATTTTTCTTTTTTGTAGAGCGCGTCCACATCAGAGAGCACCACACCGTTGGCGAAAGCAGCCTTAAGCGCGTCCAACTGTCGCTGGTCTTTGGTCAGTGCAAGAATTTTCTCTTTTGTTGAATCTAATTCTTCCTGGGCTTTATCTAAAGCCTCCTTCGTCTGATCGAGCTCCTCAGAATTCTGAGTTAAGTCATCTGAAATATGTTTCTTGCCCATGTAATTCGTATATGCAAAAGCCGCTACGGCCACCAAAACAATGGCAAGCAAGATTTCAAGAATGATGCGTAAATACTTTTTCATAGCAGTTCACATTCAGTGGTAGGGTCATTAAAGAGTCGTTAACTTGATAAGTCCACGCAGTTCGGTTGCGCACCCCCAAGGAGTGCCCCGCAGAAATGCGTCGTCTATGCAGTATCGGCGCGACGACACGAAAGCTTTAATTACAATTAATGAATACTTTATGACTCACAAGAATTAACACGACGTGGCCCCTCTTACATTCACGTATAGAGCGTACAAAGAATGACTTGCCGCCATGTACAGACGGTTTCTCTTCGCCCCGCCAAAACACAGGTTTGCACATCGCTCTGGCAGGTGGATATGTCCAATCGGCGTTGCATCTGGAGCAAACACCCTCACCCCGTCAAGACCCTCTCCCATTCCCCAACCAGCCCATAGATTCCCATCCTCATCACACCTAAAGCCATCGGGAGAACCTGTGGGTTCAGCAGTTACAAATACTCTGTCGTTAGATAGGCGGCCATCCTGGCTTACATCGAACAATCTAATTCTTCTAGGTGTAGCGCCTGACTCGACAACGTAGAGGCGCCGCTCGTCGGGCGAGAAGCAAAGACCGTTGGGTCGCTCAACACTTGAACACACCACTTCAATTCGACCACTCTGTGCATCTACTTTGTAAATATTAGTCGGCAGTTCTTGCTCCGCAGGTGCACCCTCATACCACCCAAGGAGACCAAAGGGCGGATCTGTAAACCAAATGGAGCCATCGGACTTGACTACGATGTCGTTGGGAGAGTTCAGTCTTTTACCCTCAAATGAATCGGCAATCACAGTGATTGAGCCGTCGTACTCTGTTCGAGTAACGCGCCTGCTTGCATGTTCACACGACAAGAGTCTTCCCTGTCGGTCCCGCGTATTTCCGTTGGCGATGTTGGAGCGCTCTCTAAATACACTTGCACTTTGGGAGGTCTCATCCCATTTCATGATCCGCTCGTTTGGCAGGTCGCTCCAAAGTACGTAACGCCCATCGCCAAACCATACAGGGCCCTCAGACCATCTGCAACCTGTAAAGAGGCGTTCAACTGAAGCGTGAAAGAGTCTGTATTTTAAAAAACTGGGGTCCAACACCTCTACAGCAGGGTCGGGGTAACGAGGAGACGGATTCCATGACTGATCTTGCATTTTGAGACTCCTAAGGAGGACTGGTGCTAATTTGAGCTCAGATCTTAACTTAACCCTTCATGCTCTCACAAAAAGTGTAACTAGAGGCATCTCCCCCAATTGTCTGCTCCAGTGACCATGTATTTTGGGGTCGAAAGTTACCCCAGCGGGCAAAAGATCGTTAGAGTAAAAGTGTTCTCCGGGAGAAAATGTTTTAGAAGTGCCGTCTTGCAAACTAATCTGCATCTGTCCACTCAATATAAAAACCCATTGAGGAGTGGTGCTGACGTGGAACTCGCTTTTAAACCCGACCGGGCTTTGTCTAATCTGATAACCGCCGCTTTGCATGAGCGCTGATAGCCGAGCTTGCTCAGTGCCTTGGTCTAGCTCAATCCACTCTTCACCAAACTCTGCAAAACCCTTTGAATTGGTGAATAGTGTTGTTTTCTTAAATTTCATATATTTATAGGTTGAAGTTTTAAACTGCAGTAATGATACTAAATGATCCATGATTGGTTTTGTATAACAATTTTCCCAATCCATTACAATACATGCTCCATTATTAACAGCCCTTGGGTATAAGCCATGCAACGCTGCAAATCAATCACGGTGAATTCATTATGAGCCGCAAAGTTTTTATCAAAACCTTTGGCTGCCAGATGAATGAATATGACTCTGACAAAATGGCTGACGTACTGGCCCAAGACGGTGGGTACGAAAAGACCGATAACGTCAACGAAGCTGATTTGGTTCTTTTTAATACATGTTCCATTCGCGAGAAAGCTCAAGAAAAAGTCTTCTCAGACCTGGGACGCGTGAAACATCTGAAGAAAAAAGGCGTTCAAATTGCTGTTGGCGGATGCGTGGCAAGTCAAGAAGGCGCAAATATTATCCAACGCGCACCTTACGTGGATGTCGTATTTGGTCCTCAGACCCTGCACCGACTACCAGATTTACTCAAAGCCCGCTCTCTTTCCAACAAGCCTCAAGTTGACATCAGCTTTCCGGAAATTGAAAAGTTCGACCACCTACCGCCAGCGCAAACAAAGGGGGCCTCTGCCTTTGTGAGCATTATGGAAGGTTGCTCAAAATACTGTAGTTACTGCGTTGTCCCCTATACACGCGGTGAGGAAATCAATCGCCCCTTAGACGATGTACTCACCGAGGTCGCTGGACTAGTCGCTCAAGGCGTTAAAGAAATAAATTTTCTTGGACAAAATGTGAATGCCTACCGGGGGACGATGGGCAATACATCCGAGATTGCAGACTTTGCTTTGCTGCTAGATTACGTGGCGGCAATTCCGGGTATCGAGCGCTTAAGATATACAACAAGTCATCCCAACGAGTTCACGCCTCGTCTCATTGAAGCTTATGCAACAATTCCCCAACTCGTAAACCATCTGCATCTACCCGTGCAGCACGGTAGTGACAAAATACTCATGGCTATGAAAAGGGGCTACACCGCGCTCGAATACAAAAGCACGATTCGTAAATTAAGGGCTATTCGACCCAACTTATCACTGAGTTCTGACTTTATTGTTGGTTTTCCTGGAGAAACTGACCAAGACTTCGAACAGTTAATGAAACTCATCAATGACACTGGTTTTGATGCATCCTTCTCATTCATCTTTAGTCCGAGACCGGGGACGCCAGCGGCCAACTTAGAAGATACAACACCTCATGAAGTTAAGCTTAAAAGATTGCAGCACCTTCAGTCCACAATTGAAGAGAACGTTGCGCGTATAAGCACGGGTATGCAGGGCACCCGGCAACGTATTTTGGTTGAGGGTCCCTCCCGTAAAGATGCGAGTGAATTGATGGGTAGAACGGAGTGCAACCGTATTGTTAACTTTGCCGCTGCACCAAACGCACAGCATTTAAGGGACCCATTAACTGATCGATTAACTGATCGATTAACGGGTCAATTGGTTGATGTAAAAATCACGGAGACTTTAACTTACTCCTTACGTGGTGAGTTGGTAATGGGCGAGGAGTTAGTGGTTTAAGCTCTAGCCATTAAGAAGCGAGCCTTGAACCCTAGCGCGGCATGCCCGGAAACCCTCCGCCCATACCGCCCATTCCGCCCATGCCCTTCATCGCACCCAGGCGCTTCATCATCTTCATGAGTCCCCCACCCTTCATCTGCTTCATCATCTGCTGCATCTGCTCAAACTCTTTAAGCATGCGGTTTACGTCTTGAACTTGAACGCCAGCACCACTTGCAATGCGCCGCTTACGGGTTGCTTTGATCAGCTCAGGTTTGCTTCGCTCTTTGGGGGTCATACTGTGAATGATCCCTTGCTTTCTCAGCATATCACGCTCAACTTTAGAGAGATCTGTGCCACTGGCTTTGGCCGCAATTTGGGAAGGCATTTTTTCCATCAAACTGGCAAGCCCTCCCATTTGGTTCATCTGCTGTATTTGAGCTAAGAAATCATTTAAATCAAAATCGTTACCGCTTTTTAGCTTTTGAGCCAGTTTCTCAGCCGCCTGAACATTCACATTTGAGGTGACTTGTTCAACCAGTGCAACAATATCCCCCATACCCAGAATGCGCCCCGCGTGTCGCTCGGCGTCAAAGACCTCTAGTCCATCGATCTTCTCGCTGATACCTGCGAACTTGAGGGGAGCACCGGTGATTTGTCTGACCGACAAGGCAGCTCCTCCCCTTGAGTCGCCATCCATTTTGGTGAGCACAATACCGGTTAATGGCAGGGCATCGTTAAAAGCCTTTGCTGTATTGGCTGCATCTTGACCAAGCATTGCATCGACCACAAAAAGCGTTTCAACAGGATGCACTGCGCCGTGCAACTCTTGAATCTCTTTCATCAGCGCTTCATCTATACCGAGTCGACCAGCGGTGTCTATTAAAAGCACATCAAAGTAGTGGCGCTTTGCGTAATCTAGTGCGCCGATTACTATATCTAGGGGACGCTGCGAGGGGGTACTCTCAAACCATTCAGCTCCAGCCTGCGCGGTTACTGTTTTAAGCTGCTCAATCGCTGCGGGCCTATATACGTCAGCAGAAACCGTTAACACTTTCTTGCCTCGCTTGGCTATCAAATGTTTAGCAAGCTTCGCAGTTGTTGTCGTTTTTCCGGCGCCCTGCAAACCGGCCATCAAAATCACGGCTGGAGGTTGGGCCGCGAGGTTAAGGTCAGCAATACCCTCACCCATCGTTGATGCAAGTTCTTTTTGCACAATGCTTACCAAAACTTGACCCGGCTTTAGGGAACTGATGACCTCCTGCCCTAGCGCCTTCTCTTTTACCCTAGCGATGAAGTCCTTAATTACGGGCAACGCTACGTCTGCCTCAATCAGGGCGATTCGTACCTCCCGCAACATGTCGGCCACGTTTGACTCCGTTATACGCGCTTGTCCGCTAATATGCTTAACGAGACCAGAAAGTTTGTCTGAGAGTAAAGTAGCCATCTATTTATAAGATTCCAAAAAAATTCTAAAGGTATAAGCTTTGAATATGAAGCAGCAAGGGACAATGAGAGTTAAAGTTTGATTTTAGCGTTGACTCTCCCCCGCATCAAAATTAAATGTAACATCCCTGCATATTCAGAGTAACACCAATTGATAACAAGTACACCCACTACCCGCAATTTATTAAATTTCTCCGGTGGTCCAGGCGCCCTACCTGAATCTGTTTTACGACAAGTTCAAGCTTCCATTGAATCCGTCCCGGACGTAGGTTTGTCGATCCTTGGCATTAGTCATCGCTCTAAATGGTTCACAGACCTTGTGCTAGACACTGAGGAGCGAATTCGTAACTTGTTGAAACTATCAAAAGATTACCACGTTCTCTTTTTACAAGGGGGTGCCTCACAGCAGTTTGCAACAGTAGCTATGGCGTTTAACCAAAACACTAAGCACCCAGCAGAATATCTAGATACGGGTTACTGGAGTGCCAAGTCGATTGAAGGTGCATCATTGAATTCCAAGCCTGTTGAGAAATCTCCCCAAATCCGGGTTGCCTGGAGTGGCCGAGATACACAATACACGAGACTGCCTCGTAACCATGAGCTTGCTTTAAACAAAGATGCTCCATATTTTCATTACGTCTCCAACGAAACTGTAGAGGGCTTGCAGTTTAAAGAGATTATGGGGCTGGACTCAGTAACCCGGATATGCGATATGTCCTCTGATTTTTTATCAGCTCCGATTCTTGCCGAGCGCTTTTCACTAATTTATGCACACGCCCAAAAAAATCTGGGTCCAGCTGGTGTAACGATTGTCGTGATCAAGGACGCATTGCTCAAACTGATTGAACCAGGTTTACCCGCCTTTTTAGACTACCGTACTCACGCCCTTGCGCACTCAAACTTTAACACTCCTCCTGTATTCGCTATTTATGTGGTGAATTTAATTGCGAAGTGGCTGGATGATGAAGTCGGAGGTTTGCAGAGAATGCACGAAATCAATCAACAAAAAGCCCTTTGCCTCTACGACCAAATTGACGGCAGTGACCATTTTTACAAAAATGCTGTAAATCCAATGGATCGATCGTTGATGAATGTAACTTTCAGACTTCCAAGTGCAGCTTTAGAGGAGAAATTTCTAAAGCACGCAGAGTCACTTGGTTTCTCAGGCCTTGGCGGGCACAGATCTGTTGGGGGCATAAGAGCTTCCCTTTACAACGGGGTAACGCTCAACGCAGTCCGCCAGTTATCCGAGTTCATGCACGACTTTAGGTCAAATGTTTAAGGCTAAAAAGGCTTATCCACTCAATTTGGCCACGTAATTTTCTACAATGCTTGTAAACTTGAGACCTTATGAGTATCGAACATCTATCAACCTTTTGTTTAATCTCTAGCCTATTGGCGACCTTAACCTACGCCCTAGGCGCTTTTGGGATTGGGCGATTAAACGAAAAATTAGGATTGCGGATCCTAATTGTTGGGGTGTTTTTACACGGATTAAGCATTGTGAGCAGCATGGTTGGTGAGGACGGAGTCCCTCAATTTGGTTTTGCCCCTGCGCTCTCGGCAACCTCTTGGTTGGTGATGGTGATCTACACCATCGAGCATTGGAATATCCCTCAACTTAGGGTGCACGGTGGTTTAGCGGCTCTGGGGGCCTTTAGTGTCATTTTGAGCATTACATTTTCTGGACACCCTTTGCATATCCAAGCATCTCCGTGGTTACCGTTGCACTGGATGCTGGGTATGGCCTCATATGGTCTTTTTGCTGTTGCAGTAGTGCACGCAGTTCTCATGCAACGCGCGGAGAAAAAAATGCGCAAGGCACAGGACAATCAAACTGGACTTCCCCTTTTAACGCTTGAGCGGTTGACCTTTCGATTTGTAAAGGCTGGATTTGTGCTGTTAACCGCAACACTAATTGTCGGGATATGGTTTGCTGATTTTTTGTACGGGGCTTCTCAAGCACTCAAGTTTGATCACAAAACTGTATTCGCCCTACTCTCGTGGATTTCGACAGGAGCGCTCTTGTTGGGCCGCTGGCGATTGGGGTGGCGCAGCACGCTGGCAATTAGAATGCTCTACACAAGCGCATGTTTATTGCTTTTGTCCTATGTCGGTTCGCGCTTTGTTTTAGAAGTCATTTTGGACCGCGCTCTGTGAAGTTCTTGCTCCTCATCTTTGTTCTTTATATTATTTACAGATATTTACGCCGCGAGCGGTTTAAAAACCAATCTGAATTCAAGACACATCCACCGGGAACACCACTCGTCATGTTTGAATGCAATACTTGCGGAGTTCACATCCCCCAAAACGAAGCCCTTAAAGGAGCGCTGGGGCATTACTGCTGTCAAGCGCACTTAAGCAGCAAAGAGCCCCTCTAATACGACCCCCTCTAATGCGACTCCCTTCAACCCAACAGATTCAAACTTCAAGGCAAGCACTACCCACATGGGATAGGGGCTGGTACCGATTTGCAAAACACATCTCCTCGCCTAATTTTGGTGTTAGACCCAGCGCAGATATTTCAGACATAAGTTTAGTGGTGGTTCACTCTATAAGCCTACCGCCCAATGAGTTTGGGGGGGACCAAATCGAGCGGTTCTTCAACAACGATTTAGATCATAGTGAGCACCCCTACTTTAAGGATTTGGAAGGTGTGAAAGTTTCCTCACATTTTTTAATCAAAAGAAACGGCCATCTTATTCAATTCGTAAGCTGCCTAGACCGTGCTTGGCACGCTGGTGTGTCTGGCTATAAAGGGCGAGATAACTGTAACGACTATTCCATTGGTATCGAACTTGAAGGGGCAGAGTTTGGGGGTAAGTTTGAGGACATTCAATATGAGACATTAACAAGCCTTTGTTCAAGCTTAATCTGCGAATTCCCCATTGCTCATTTTGCGGGTCATGAGCACGTTGCTCCTGGTCGCAAAAAAGATCCGGGAGCAGGTTTTACGTGGGATTTGTTCCAAAAAAGTTTAGGACTCTCCGACTCTTTTTTCCCGTAATACTCACAAAAGCTCTCCGCCTCATACCTTCTACTTAATTTTTAGGCTTAGTTCTTTCAGGTTTTTTCTAATCTGATCAAATTAATTGACAAATTAATTGCCAATCATTATTGACACTTTTGTATGATGTGAGGCTCCTGCAACGGATCACTATGATTAAAAATTAAAGGTTAACTGGCTTTGCGGCCCAAAACCCTTTGAAAAAGCGCATATTTAGACTCTTTATATACCGAAAACAAGCATTTATGGACCTTCCCGCAGGACTTAGTTTTTTGCGTTCTTTTTGGTGCCTAAGTCAATGAAAACCTTAGAAAATTTATTTTTAAATTTTTTTAACATTTCTGTAAAACACTACCCCTAGTGTCTTGTAAACTCTCCAGACCCCAGATATAGTGTAGGGTGTACAAATTTCACTCTACGAACTTCAATAGGCATTTGAAAATCAAATGTCTGTTCGGCGACGGACCATAAAAAACAAAAAAGGTGTTCTAACAATATGCAAATAGCTTCTTCCTCGGTTGGCTCAACGCAAAGCAATCTTCTCTCAGATGTTGACCTCTCATCCATCAATTTATCCTCCCCTAGCAACGGATTGGCTCAATATCAAATCATCCGTCGCAACGGTGCAGTAGTACCCTTTGAGCCTAGCAAGATCGCCGTTGCTATGATGAAAGCATTTTTAGCGGTTCACGGAACCCAGGGTGCAGCATCCGCGAGTGTTCGCGAAACTGTAGAGGCGTTAACTCAAACTGTGATGCGTGCTTTGATGCGCTCACGCCCGGGCGGCGGCACCTTCCATATCGAAGATGTACAAGATCACGTTGAGCTTGGACTCATGCGTGGTGGTCACCACGAGATCGCTCGTGCCTACGTTTTGTATAGAGAGCGCAGAACTCAAGAACGCGCCACTCATAAGGAGGCACCACAATCTACGCACCCCACTTTGCACGTCCTTGACGCTGGCAAGCGAGTTCCCCTGGATATGGAGCAGCTTAAAGCGCTAATGATCTCCTCATGCCAAGGGCTCAACGCGGACGTTAGTGCCGAGCCAATTTTGGCCGAGACGCTTCGCAATCTTTATGATGGCGTCCCAATGGAGGAGGTCTATAAAGCATCGATTCTTGCGGCCAGGACGTTGATTGAAAAAGACCCTGACTACACCTACGCTACTGCTCGTTTATTAATGCACACCATTGCCAAGGAAGTGTTTGGCATGGAGGTACCGCCAGAGCAAAGAGCGGCGAAATATGTAGATTATTTCCCCAAATTTATTCAAAAGGGTGTTGAAAACGACTTGCTTGATGAGCGCTTACTCCATTTTGACTTACCCCGCTTAGCAAAAGCTTTAAAGTCCGAGAGGGACTTTCAATTTGATTACTTGGGTCTTCAAACCCTATATGACCGCTACTTCTTGCATGTGCGCAAAGAGCGCATTGAATTGCCACAGTCCTTTTTCATGAGAGTTGCGATGGGATTGGCTTTGGATGAAATTGACAGAGAAGCCAGGGCAATTGAATTCTATGAAGTACTCTCTTCGTTCGACTTTATGTCTAGCACACCTACACTCTTCAATAGTGGCTCGTTGCGCTCACAACTCTCTAGTTGCTATTTGACTACGGTACCAGATGATCTAGACGGCATCTACGAGTCCATTAAAGAAAATGCACTCCTCTCTAAATTTGCTGGTGGCCTTGGCAATGACTGGACTCGGGTGCGCGCATTAGGATCCCATATCAAAGGCACAAACGGCGAGTCGCAAGGCGTTGTGCCGTTTTTGAAAGTAGTTAACGATACTGCTGTGGCCGTAAACCAAGGCGGTAAACGCAAGGGGGCCGTGTGTACATATCTTGAGTCATGGCACTTGGATATTGAAGAGTTCTTGGAACTTCGTAAAAATACGGGGGACGATCGTCGTCGTACCCATGATATGAATACCGCTAACTGGATCCCTGACCTGTTCATGAGAAGGGTCATGGAGAAAGGTGATTGGACTCTGTTCTCGCCCTCTGATGTGCCAGACTTGCATGACAAATTTGGACTCGCCTTTGAAGAGGCTTACACAAAATACGAAGCAAAAGCACGCGCAGGCGAGTTAAAGCCTAGTAAGACTATTGCAGCGAGTGACTTATGGAGAAAAATGCTCTCCATGCTCTTTGAAACGGGCCACCCTTGGATTACTTTCAAAGATCCATGTAATCTGCGTTCACCCCAACAACACGCCGGTGTCGTTCACTCCTCTAATTTGTGTACTGAGATCACTCTAAACACGAGCGACACTGAGACTGCCGTTTGTAACTTGGGCTCAGTCAACTTGCTACACCACCTCAAAGAGGGAGCGAACGGCAAAGAGATTGATCATGCTAAATTGCAAAAAACAATCACCATTGCGATGCGTATGCTAGACAACGTGATTGACATTAATTATTACGCGGTAAAAAAAGCACGGGACTCTAACGTTCGTCATCGTCCTGTTGGCCTAGGTGTAATGGCCTTCCAAGACGCTTTGTATGAGATGAGAATCCCTTACGCATCGGATGCTGCAGTCGATTTCGCTGACAAATCAATGGAGGCGATTTGCTACCATGCTTACTGGGCATCAACTGAGTTGGCTAAGGAGCGAGGCGCTTACTCTTCCTACAAAGGCTCTTTATGGGATCAAGGCATTTTGCCTTTGGACACCCTTGACATCTTGGAGCGTGAGCGCCGTGGCTACGTTGAAATTGATCGTTCACAAACGATGGACTGGAACGCTTTGCGCCAGAAAATTGCAAAAGACGGAATGCGTAACTCAAACTGTGTTGCGATTGCACCTACGGCAACTATTTCTAACATCATTGGAGTAGACGCCTCAATCGAGCCTTGTTTTGGTAACTTATCCGTTAAATCAAATTTATCGGGTGAGTTCACTATCATCAACTCTTACCTTGTACGCGACTTGAAGCGTTTAGGTTTGTGGGACGATGTAATGGTTATGGATTTAAAGCATTTTGATGGATCACTTCGCCCCATAGACCGGGTGCCTGAGAGCATCAAGTCTTTGTACGCAACGGCCTTTGAGGTCGAGACCAAGTGGTTGGTAGAGGCTGCTGCGCGTCGCCAAAAGTGGATCGATCAAGCTCAGTCCCTGAACATTTATATGGCAGGTGCCTCTGGCAAGAAATTAGACGAAACCTACAAATTGGCTTGGTTAAGAGGTCTTAAAACCACTTATTACCTACGAACAATGAGTGCCACACACGCTGAGAAATCAACTGTTCATGGCAACAAACTGAACTCAGTTTCCTCAGGGGGTAGCGGGCCAAGTGCGCTTGACGCAGTAGCTGCTGCGGCGCGCGCGCAGATGGAGCAAACCACTGCAGCAACAGACATCAAGTTTTGTGGTGTGGATGACCCCACCTGTGAAGCCTGTCAGTAACCGGTTGAGAAAAGTTTGAGTTTTTGAGTTTCGAGTTTTGAAAGAATCTCATTGTGCGCATAACGTTAACGCGGGCCTACCCCTAACCCTAACGTTCATGGTGCACGATGCGATTTGGCAACACTCTCTGGTGGCAGGTATCCAAAAAATCTTTGAATTTAAGGTGCTTGCGTTCATAATCTGTACGATGGAAATATTAATATGCTGACCTGGGAAGACGAATCAACCCCTAAATCCACCACCATGCCAATTGGTAACGTAGCCTCTTTAAGTGGCTTAGAACAGGCAATGGGAGTACACGCTCAAACTGCACCCGCGAAAACACTTGACGATGGTGCTCCGCTTCCATCTATACAGCAACGCGCTTATGCATCTGTTGATGCGTCGCAGACTGTCAAAGAGCCTGCAACCGGGAGCAGGCGCGTTAATGCTGCTGATAAAAGAATTATCAATGGCCAAACCGATGTGAACCAACTCGTTCCGTTCAAATACAAATGGGCTTGGGAAAAATACTTGGCGACTTGCGCAAATCACTGGATGCCGCAAGAGGTCAACATGACTCGTGACATTGCACTTTGGAAGGACCCAAACGGTTTAACCGAAGATGAGCGCAGAATCGTTAAGCGCAATTTAGGCTTCTTTGTGACTGCAGATTCATTAGCAGCGAACAATATCGTTTTAGGCACCTATCGCCACATCACAGCCCCTGAATGTCGTCAATTCTTGCTCCGTCAAGCTTTTGAAGAAGCCATCCACACGCACGCCTATCAGTACATAGTTGAATCCTTGGGCCTTGATGAGAGCGAAATCTTCAGCGCTTACCAAGAGGTTCAATCTATTCGGGATAAGGATGAATTTTTAATCCCCTATATTGATGCGATCATGAATCCGCATTTCAATACAGGTACGCCCGAGAACGACCAAATCTTACTTAAATCGTTGATTGTTTTTGCTTGCTTAATGGAAGGTTTGTTTTTCTATGTAGGCTTTACACAGATATTGGCTTTAGGTCGCCAAAACAAAATGGTTGGCGCAGCAGAGCAGTATCAGTACATCCTTCGGGATGAGTCCATGCATTGTAATTTTGGTATCGATTTGATTAATCAAATCAAACTCGAGAACCCGCATTTGTGGACCAATGACTTTAAGGCAGAAATCAAAGAGCTTTTCTCAAAAGCAGTTGAGTTGGAATACCGCTATGCTGAAGACACTATGCCTAGAGGCGTGCTTGGCATGAACGCCTCGATGTTTAAAGGCTATCTAAGATATATTGCCAACCGACGTGCTACTCAAATCGGCCTTGAAACACTGTTCCCTAACGAAGAGAATCCTTTCCCCTGGATGAGCGAGATGATTGATCTGAAGAAGGAACGTAATTTCTTTGAAACGCGCGTGATTGAGTATCAATCAGGCGGTGCTTTGTCTTGGGATTAATGCGTTATCAAGACCAAGACACAGTGCTTGCGAAAAGCAAGTTACATAAATTCCACCTTTGTTTGGGAGAGTTTCATCGCACAAAGCAGATAAGGCAATGCTTTGGTGTCGATGTCCGTCCCCCTCTTAGGTTTACCCCGTTCATGGTGTTGGACCCGGGTCCAGCACCATGAATCGCTCGTTACTCAATCCTAAGTAATGAGCGCTTGAGCCAACGATCTTTAAACTTGATCTAGGAGTTAGTTATGGCAACTGCAAAAAAACCGGCCAAGAAAAAGGTCGCAGCAAAAAAACCAGCGGCTAAGAAAAAGCCAGCGGTAAAAAAGACGGTAGCTAAAAAAGTAGCGGTTAAGAAAAAGCCAGTGGCTAAGAAAAAGCCGGTAGCTAAAAAACCCGCTAAGAAAGTTGCTGCTAAAAAAGTAGTAGCTAAGAAAAAAGTCGCGGCTAAAAAACCGGTGGCTAAGAAGGTAGTCGCAAAGAAAAAAGTTGCGGCTAAAAAGCCAGTAAAGAAAGTCGCAGCCAAAAAAGTGGTAGCTAAGCAAAAAGTTGCCACCAAAAAACCAGTTGCGAAAAAAGTAGTCGCAAAGAAGAAAGTAGCTGCAAAAAAACCAGTGGCAAAGAAAGTGGTAGCTAAGAAAAAAGTTGCTACTAAAAAACCAGTCGCGAAAAAAGCTGTGGTTAAAAAGGCAACGGCTCACAAGCCTAAAGCCGCTCACCATGCCCCCGCGCATCACACCTCAGATCACTCTGATTCAGCTCACCACGAGTCGACCCACCAAGTCACAACTCATGCTAGCCATCACCCGAGTGCACAAACCATTCTGAACCCACAGGCAGCTTGGCCTTTCCCTCAGGCAAGTAGGCCCTAAAAGAGCTCTACCCTAGCCGTCCAACCCGACTGCTGCAAGGCGTCGGGTTTTTTGTTGTCTTCTTACTTTTGCAACGTATAGTTTTGAGGGCCCTTACTTGCTATTTTGATAGATCCAACTTTATTGCCCAATTCAGCGCATTTTTCAAGAGACCACCCTTGCTCTAAGCCGAACAAAAGTGCGCCTCGCCAAGCATCTCCACACCCTGTTGGATCCACAACCTGATGCGCTTTAACGGGGGGTACCCAAGTCTTCTCCCCAGCCTGCCACACCTCGCACCCCTCGCCGCCCAAAGTCACGACCAGGCCTTGCACCTGTTTAGATATCTCCGCAAAGTCCCATCCCGTCCTCTCGCTGAGCATCTTGCCCTCGTAATCATTAACGGTAACCCAGGTAGACTGAGCAATCATCTTGGATAACTCAACACCGTCAAACATTGGCAACCCCTGACCCGGATCAAAGACAAAGGGAATCTCTGCATGAGCGAGTTGATCAGCGTGCTCTAGCATGGCACTGCGCCCATCGGGGGAGACGATCGCAAGTTTGATATCAGCACGTTTTTCTACCTTCGTGTTGTGTGCAAAACTCATAGCACCTGGATGAAACGCAGTAATTTGGTTGTTATCCCGGTCCGTCATAATCATCGCTTGGGCAGTCATCGAGTTGTCAACAGTTTTGACAAATTCAAGGGAAATATCTAAAGCCTTTAAACGCGCTAAATAATCTCCTGCATCCGTACCAAGTGTTGCCATTGGAAGCGGATTTCCCCCCAAGAGTTTCAATGCATAAGCAATATTTCCAGCACACCCCCCAAAGTCTCTTCTTAACTGGGGCACAAGGAACGATACATTTAAGATGTGCAATTGATCGGGAAGAATTTGTTCAGCAAATCTGCCCTCAAAACTCATAATGGTGTCAAAGGCTAAGGAGCCACAAATAAGTGCAGACATTTTTATATATTCCTGTGGTTTGTTGTTTGATTGAAGAAACTTATTTTTGTCTATTATCTCAGGCGTCTAATTCAGGGATAAAAGAAATCTAAATGGTACCCGACTACATTAGGAGCGATTTTTTCGTCTACGTTAATGTTGAAAGAAATAATTAAGTCCTTATCCGCGGCTATTGCCTCTTGAAGTTCGAGGTCGCGGGCGGAAAAAACTTTTCTGGCTAAAACACTCTCATCAGCAGCCAATAAGGCGAGTTCAAGCCAAGGAGTCTTCACTGCGTAATCTTGGTGATTTTTAAGTCTAAGTTTGATGCGAAAATTTTCATCAGAGACCAATTTAAATGAACTTGACTCAATCTTCAAGCTCTCAGGCTCGATTGGCCAACCTAGTTCGGTGCCAAAAATGCTACAAATATTTTGAAGCAAAAAATGCGACTGAGCGCTGAGTGCGCCAATCACCTCTTTTTGTGTCCAAAGAATTTGACAAAGTGCAACTAAAAGTAAAGTAGTGCATAAAAACATTTGCACTCTAAAAGGCCCCCCTTGTTTGTGCGGCTTGATCCCCCCGTTCTCAGCCCCTTGCACTATTGACTCTTTGCCATGCAGTTCATCAGATCCCAAGAGTTCAACGGGTGTAGATAACAAGGAAGTTTTAGTGCTTGAAGCATGGAGAGAATTGACACCGCTAAAAGTTTGCATCTCTAAACTAAGAGACTTCATCTTCTCAAGGCCTGTGCTCAAATCAATTGAGTATCCATGCGGTAAATCGCTGGTTTGCGAGTAGTCGCCGAGTTCATTGGAACTCTCCCCTAACGCTAGCGCATCATGTAAAGCTCTTAAATCTGAATGAAGCTCTCCGAGATTGTTAGTTCGTAACTTTGATTGGGGAGTTTGTATGCTCGGATTTTTGTTAATGAAGCTCTCTGGTCTCAAACTGTTATGCTGATCCGTCTCGCGCTCGAATAAGTGTCTGTCCGCCTCAAAGAGCATGGAACATTTCCCGCACCTCACCCATCCTTGAGCAAGGCGCAGTTGAGCCGCTTCAAAAGCGAACGCGGTTTCGCATTGGGGACAACGGGTAATGAGTTGCAGCATGAAAAGACCAGGAGATTTAATTCAAGGAGAAAGTGGACACCAATTTTTACGCTATGTAAAACCATCTACTGCGAACCAAGTTGAACAAAAGAGTGAGTGAGATTATTTACTTTAATTTTCTGCAGTCATCAAAATCCAACCCTCTAAACTATCAGCTACTCTCAGTCTGCAATACGGAGCGTAAGCTTGTACAAGTTCTTCGGCCTGTCTTTCTAAAATACCAGCCAGTACAAGCGAAGCACCAGGCTTCAAGTGACCTGCTAACAATGGCGCCAATACCTTAAGAGGGGACGCCAAAATGTTGGCCAAAACTGTGTCGTACAAACCCACTGCCGCGTCCGGTAAACCCGCCTGAATGAGGCTGTCTAGATGGTTTGCACGCGCATTCTCTAGAGTTGACTTGACAGCTGCCAAGTCAATGTCCACTGCATCGACAACCTTTGCACCAAAGAGCGCCGCCCCCATCGCCAAAATACCAGAACCGCATCCGTAATCTAAAACGCGCTGCCCCTTAAGTGGGTGATCTGCAATCCATCTTAAGCACATCTTAGTCGTTGGGTGTGTGCCCGTGCCAAAGGCCAAGCCTGGATCCAAACGCAACACCTGACTTGCTTCAGGGGGTAAGTCGTGCCAAGTTGGAACAATCCAAAACTGCGGTGTAATCTGTACGGGATCAAACTGCGACTGCGTCAGTCGAACCCAGTCTTGATCGGGGACAGGCCTGACCTTAGAAACACTAAGGTGCTCAGCCCAATCCTCTTGTTCTAACAACCACTCGCCCACATCAATTGCGCTTTGCTCATCTGCATAAAGGGCAATAACAAGCGAGCGTGTCCACCCCATTAGCGGAGTTGGCATTCCGGGTTCACCGTAAAGTGCGCGCTCTTGATCAGTTAACGCATCAGCGTCTTCGACACTCACGCTAAGCGCACCTATCTCCATCAGTACATCACTCAAGGGCTCTACTGACTCTTGGGCAACTTGGAGGCAAAGCTCAAACATTGTTTAACGCTTATGGCTAGCTAGCCACTCTTCTAAATAATGGATATTCGTTCCGCCAGTAATAAATTTGGCATCATTCATGATTTCACGGTGAAGTGCAATATTGGTTTGAATACCCTCAACCACTGACTCGGAGAGGGCTGTACGCATGCGGGCAAGGGCTTGGTCTCTCGTGTCCCCATACACAATTAATTTACCAATCATGGAGTCATAATTAGGTGGCACAAAATAATTGGTATATGCATGCGAATCGACTCTGACACCTGGACCACCAGCTGCATGCCACATCGTGATCCGACCTGGAGAGGGAGTGAATTTAAATGGATCTTCAGCATTTATTCTGCATTCAATCGCATGACCTTTGATCACAATTTGTTTTTGAGTAAAGGGTAATTTTTCCCCAGCTGCTACTTGAATCTGAGTTTTCACAATATCGATACCTGTGATGAACTCGGTCACTGGGTGTTCAACCTGAACGCGGGTGTTCATCTCAATAAAATAAAACTCGCCGTTCTCGTACAAAAACTCAAATGTCCCAGCACCCCTATATCCAATACGTTTACAAGCAGCCACGCAGCGCTCGCCCACTTTCTCAATAAGCTTCCTTGCGATACCCGGCGCCGGCGCCTCTTCAATTACTTTTTGATGGCGCCGTTGCATTGAACAATCTCGCTCCCCCAAGTAAACAGCATTCTTATGCTGATCAGCGAGGATCTGAATTTCAATGTGACGAGGGTTTTGAAGAAATTTCTCCATGTACACAGCCGGGTTACCAAAGGCAGCACCAGCTTCGGCTTTTGTAGTCTGAACGGCGTGTAGGAGAGCGGCCTCAGTGTTTACCACTCTCATTCCTCGTCCCCCTCCCCCCCCCGCAGCCTTGATGATGACGGGATACCCAATCGTTTTGGCTATCCGCTTCATCTCTGTAGGATTATCGGGTAGCTCCCCGTCTGAGCCGGGGACACAAGGGACACCGGCTTTAATCATTGCTTGTTTCGCTGAAACCTTGTCACCCATCATGCGAATCGACTCGGGTGTGGGGCCAATGAACTTAAAGCCACTCTTTTCAACCCGCTCCGCAAAATCTGCGTTTTCGCTCAAAAATCCGTAGCCCGGGTGAATCGCCTCTGCATCAGTGACCTCAGCAGCTGAGATGATCGCTGGCATGTTCAGATAGCTTAAAGCGGAAGGGGCAGGCCCAATACACACCGCCTCCTCGGCTAGTTTTACGTATTTTGCTTCACGGTCAGCCTCAGAGTAAACAATCACACCTCGCACACCAAGTTCTTTACAAGCCCTTTGAATACGAAGCGCTATTTCACCGCGATTGGCGATAAGAATTTTTTTAAACATAGAACGCTTAGTGCTCTTTACTCGATCACAAAAATAGACTGCCCGTACTCTACAGCTTGGCCGTCCTTTGCGAGTATTTGTGTAACAGTGCCAGAGTGATCGGCTTCGATTTCATTGAGTATTTTCATAGCCTCAATAATGCAAATCGTCTCACCTTGCTTAACGACCGAGCCCACCTCTACAAAAGGCTTACCGCCCGGAGTTGATGAGCGGTAAAAGGTTCCCACCATCGGAGACTTTGCGATGTGACCTGAAGTTGCATCTGATGTGCTAGCCCCGTTTGAACTGTTAGAGCCATTAGAGGCATCACCCCCACTATGCGACCCAGAGTTTTCCGAGCCCGCACCAGATCCATCGGAATGCTGGTTTTCAATCAAGTGCGCACTTTGATGAGCGCTATCGTGGCTATTTTGGTGAGGGGCATGATTACTTCGAACCGGTTGAGCTGTATAAACCACCCCAGCAGTCGGTCCTTCGCTCTTTACGATTCGAACCTTACCTTCGGCCTCGGTGATTTCAAGTTCTGAGATATTGGACTCGGATACCAAGTCAATCAAAGTCTTGAGCTTTCTTAAATCCATAACATTTAGCTTATTTCGTGGAAGAGGTAGTATTTTCTACTATTTTCTACTCAAAAACCAACTTTAAACCGATTTTTAGCCTTTTACAGCAATGAACTGAGCTCATCTGCTTTTAACTTGCCTATTTTTTTGAGTAAAACATGCCCATTCGCATTCAAAATGAGGGTAAAGGGCAAAGCACCCGATTCGTTACCCAAGGCTCTACTGAGCTCAGTTCCACCCAATCCTGCCAAAAGAATCGGATAACTAACAGGTGTTTGGGATAAGAAGGATTTGACGCGACTAGGCTGATCCACGGCTAAACCTATGACTTGCCAACCTTTAGCTTCATTTTCCGTATAAAAGCGATCAATTAACGGCATTTCCTCAACGCAGGGCGTACACCAAGTCGCCCAAAAGTTAACGATCAGGGGCTTGCCTTTAAATTTATTCCAATCCACGTCCTCTCCATTTGGATGCTGAAAAGAACTGGACCACAACTTTTCGAGTTCCTTTGCACCAGATTGAGATGGGGTATTTTTAAACCAAGAGGCCAGTCCTCCGGCCAAAAGTCCCCCCAAGGCCGTGGCGCCTATAACAAATCGACGTCGGTGTTTTAGGCTGTCACTTGATTCTGGGTTTGTATTCATCAAGATATTGTATGAGCCCTAGTATTTACATCCCTAGTGGGTATCCAATACCACTTCAATTTTGATGTACTTTGTTGAGCAACTCCCGCAGTGCATTCAAAGAACCGATTGGAGACTTAGGAAATTGGGAAGACTGTGTTCGCTGGTAACTATTCTCTCTCGCTTTAGATCCTGTTGCTAAAGCGCCCCTTAAATCGTCGTGATCGTAGATCATCAGGTGAAGGCCGACTTCCTCATTTAAGGATTCACAGTGAGCACTCAAGCTAAGTGCGTCGACTGTCTCGCCTCTGAATCCGGTTATGGCTCGCACCTCAAAGTCCACCCCCTTATTTATTAATTCAATCTCCGCTTCCTTTGAGTCATTGCAAAAAAGTTGGATATGAATATCATTCAGGCGGGTCGCTGTCCCCCTCCAAACGGCTCCGCTCAAATGTGGCCTAAAGGACTCTAGTCGCTGCATCCAAACTAATGCGGTTTCTCGAAGTGCTGCCAGTTCAAGGGGCTGAGTATCTGCACAAAAGATTTTCAAATACTCTATAACCTCCTCCTCAACTAGATCGTTGGGGGGCAAGGCTGTTTTATTTACGGCCAAGCCCATCTCCTTTAGGGCTCTGCGCTTGGCTGCGCCGTAATCGAGCCCCTCCTCGACTATCCAACGAGCGGCTTGTGCAGCTATTTCTTGACTTAATTCATGCATAGTCGCATTGTGCAATGAAAGGACGCCACAAAAGCAGGTTGGGCGCAGAGAAAAATTGCCAATTAAGAACTTCTCGAAGATACCTCTACAATTTACAGATGCACATACATATTCTCGGCATTTGCGGCACCTTTATGGGCGGCCTCGCAGCACTCGCTCGCCAAGCGGGACACAAAGTCACTGGATGTGACGCTTCAGTTTATCCACCGATGAGCGACCAACTCAAAGCTCTAGGAATAGATCTTATAGAGGGCTACAGCGCAGACCAGCTCAGTCTCGAACCAGATATCTGGGTTATTGGAAACGTTGTATCTAGAGTTCACATTGACTCTCATACTCCTAAATTTCCGCTCATGGAAGCTATTTTAGAGAAAGGCCTTCCCTACACCAGCGGACCTCAGTGGTTAAGCGAACACATCTTACATACACCCTCCCATCCACACCACGTCATAGCAGTGGCCGGGACGCACGGTAAAACAACAACAACAGCAATGCTCACTTGGATACTAGAGTGCGCGGGACTCAAACCGGGATTCTTGGTTGGCGGAGTGCCGCTTAACTTTAATATCTCTGCGAGATTAGGAACTCCGGGGAAGCTTGAACGCCCTCCCTTTGTTATTGAAGCCGATGAATACGACACTGCGTTCTTTGATAAACGCAGTAAATTTGTGCACTACAAACCGCGCACTGCAATTTTGAATAATCTTGAATTTGATCACGCTGATATCTTTGATAACTTAGCGGCAATTGAACGCCAATTCCATCACCTGGTAAGAACTGTTCCCAGATCTGGTGAAATTGTTGTGAACGCTGATGCGCCGAGTCTTGAGCGCGTTCTCGAACAAGGTGTTTGGAGTAGTGTTTCATATTTTGGATCTGACAAACCAGCTAACTGGCAAGCTCGCGGCGAGGCGCACGCATTTGATGTAATTCATAACTCAAACGTTGTAGCTCATGTGCAGTGGTCCATTACAGGGGTTCATAATCAGATGAATGCTTTAGCCAGTATCGCGGCTGCAAATCATCTGGGTGTTGATCCCCGAGTTGCAGCAAAGGCGTTACAAAGTTTCACCAATGTTAAACGCAGAATGGAGATAAAAGGCGCAGTCGGCGGAGCAGTAGGGACACCTAACGCGATTACGGTTTACGATGATTTTGCTCACCACCCCACAGCTATTGAAACGACTGTGGATGGACTTCGCAGAAAAGTTGGACCAAAAGCCCGAATACTTGCAGTCTTTGAAGCCCGCTCAAACACGATGAAGCTTGGTTCAATGAATTCTTTACTCCCACAAAGTCTCGATGCAGCGGATTTCTCTTTTTGTCACTCGCAGGGGCTCGACTGGAGTCCAACTCAGGTTTTAATGCCGCTTGGCTCCAGAGCAGTTGTAACGCATGATTTAGAGTCACTGGTTAGCGCAATTGTTAAAGAAGCTAAGCCGGGAGACCATATTCTTTGTATGAGCAATGGCTCCTTTGGTGGTATCCATGAAAAACTGCTCAAAAGCCTATCATAGAGTTGAGTTCTGAAAGTTTGTTTAAAGACTTTCAGCAACAATAGGCTATTTAGGCAAATATGGATAGACCCCCCCCTAAATGACGACTGCTATCTACTGGTTTAGGAACGATCTGCGTTTAAATGATAACCTAGCATTTACGAAGGTGTGTAAAGCTGCGGATTTTGTTCTACCCATCTACATTGATAACACCACCATCGCTGTTGATACTCCGCCGTCTTACCCACAGATCAGCAAAAGCCGGAGAGCCTTTTTATATGAATCGTTACAAGATTTAACGAATAAACTTAAAGGCTTGGGGTCGAATTTATTGGTATTCCAAGACGACTACAGGCAAGTGTTTCCCATACTACGTGAGCATCTGAATACAAACATTGTTTACTGCGAACAAATTGAGGCGCTTGAAGAGTTAGATCAAGTCGCTTGGCTCAATGAGGCGGGTTTTAGTATTAAATCTTTTTGGCAGTCAAGCATGTTAGATCCGCGCTCACTTCCATTCGAGCTAGAAGATATGCCTGGTGTTTTTACACAATTTCGCCTCAAAGTGGAGAAACATAAATTAAAGTTTGCATCACCCCTTGATACACCACTCAAAATTAGCTCGCTACCACCCTTGAGTGGGACCTTAAAACAGTCTATTAACCTGGATGCCCCCCTTTGTGAAAAATCATTTTACGGAGGCGAAAGTAAAGGCTTAGCTCATATCGAACAGTACTTTGAACGCCGCTTAGTGGATAAATATAAAAGAACACGCAATGAGCTGATCGGTATAGATTACTCTAGCAAGTTCTCACCTTGGCTAGCGCTTGGATGCTGTTCACCAAGGACGATTGCCAAAAGACTGGCAGAGTATGAGCACCAGTTCGGCTCAAATGAGGGGACATATTGGCTCTGGTTTGAGTTACTTTGGCGTGACTATTTTCGTTTTTTAAGCTTTAAAAATGAAAATATTCCTTCCCCGCATAGCTACTCTAGTGAAGTCCTCAGAGATGAGCTAGATCGTGATTTTCAGAGCATGAAATTTAAAAGGTGGTCCGCTGGCTGTACAGGAGACTCATTTGTTGATGCTGGCATTCGTGAGCTTTTGTCTACGGGCTACCTATCTAACCGAATGCGTCAAGTCGTAGCAAGTTACTGGATTTACAACTTAGAGGGGAACTGGGCAGCTGGCGCGGCTTGGTTTTGCTCTCAACTTCTTGACTATGATGTTTACAGCAACCAAGGTAACTGGCAATACATTGCAGGCAAAGGGGCAGATCACCAAGGCGGGAGACAATTTAATATTGCAAAGCAAACTCAAGATCATGACCCTGAAGGCATTTACCGAAAAATTTGGTCAACATAAATAAGAAAGGCTATTTACAAAATCATCATTCGAATTTATTACAAGAATGATGAAGAATTGATTTTCAACATACCTCAAGTAACTCAAGAGTTCTCCCAGTTCTTGTAATTCAAGCATCCATCTTAATGGATGCTTGAATCCCTTGATTAGAGACTGCGCCGTGCTTTAACAGCATTTGATAACAGTTCTAACACTGACAAAGAGTCCTCCCATTTGATACAGGCATCCGTAATACTTTGTCCAAAATGAAGTTTAGTAACGTCGTCCTTACCAGGCGTGAATTTTTGACCCCCTTCATTTAAATGACTCTCAACCATCAAGCCAAAGATTTCTTTTGAACCAGCACTGATTTGTTCTGCAATATCTTGTGCAACCTCAATTTGTTTGATGTGCTGCTTACTGCTATTGGCGTGCGAGCAGTCCACCATCAAACTAGGCGTGAGTTTGGATTGCCCCAACTCCGTACACGCAGCTCCAACACTTTGTTTGTCATAATTTGGCGCTTTACCACCCCTCAAAATAACGTGGCAATCGGGATTTCCTTGAGTTTGAACGATTGCAACTTGACCGTTTTTATGAACGGACAAGAAGTTATGCCCCCTAGAGGCCGCTTGGATTGCGTCCGTTGCAATTTTAATATTGCCGTCTGTACCATTCTTAAAACCAATCGGCGCTGACAGGCCAGAGGCCAATTCGCGGTGCACTTGACTCTCCGTCGTTCTTGCTCCAATTGCGCCCCAACTAATGAGGTCACCGATGTACTGGGGAGAGATCACATCCAGAAACTCACTCCCAGCAGGAAGCCCTAGTCGGTTTATCTCGATCAGCAGTTGTCTAGCGATGCGAAGCCCTTCGTCAATTTTAAAACTCTCATCCAAATAAGGATCGTTAATTAGTCCCTTCCATCCGACAGTAGTTCTGGGTTTTTCAAAATAAACACGCATCACAATCTCTAAAGTGTCTTTGTAGCGCTCACGCTCTACAGCGAGTCTTCTCGCATACTCTAGGGCTGCAGAGGGATCATGAATAGAGCAAGGCCCCATCACTACCAACAATCGGTCGTCTTTGCCGTGCATGATTCCGGAAATTTTCCTTCTGGTTTTTGTTATGAGCTCCTCAACTGGGGTCCCAAGTATTGGAAAAAATCGAATCAGATGTTCAGGAGGAGGTAAGACCGTAATGTCCTTGATCCTCTCGTCATCGGTGTGACTGGTTTTATCCATGGGCTGAGAGTTGGCCATAGCATTTACTGAGTTGTGAATATGAGGGGAAGTCATTGCATCTGCACCTTAGGGTTGAATGGATAGCCGATTTAGAAAAAAATAAAACCAAATAAACAAAAAAAAACCGCCTCTTATAGGGCGGTCGACTAAGTGTTCAAAGTGTTTTGGGACTTTTAAACCTCTCGACCGCTACTAGAGCGTGAGAAATAAAAGTAGCCAAAAAAGAACTTTGAACCTTTCATACTTAAAACTGTACCACAAATTCCAAGCATTAGGCCGTTCCGCCAACGGTTAAACCGTCAATGCGCAGTGTCGGTTGTCCTACGCCCACAGGTACGCTTTGACCTTCCTTGCCGCAAGTGCCTACTCCGCTATCAAGCGCCATATCCGTACCAATCAAACTCACACGGGTAAGTGCATCGGGACCATTTCCAACCAAAGTAGCTCCCTTGATGGGGTAGATTAATTTGCCGTTCTCAACCCACCACGCCTGACTTGCAGAAAACACAAACTTGCCTGAAGTGATATCCACCTGCCCACCCCCAAAGTTGGTGGCATAAACACCCTTTTTAACGCTGGCCAGGATCTCCTCAGGAGACTTATCCCCAGCGAGCATATAGGTATTTGTCATCCTCGGCATGGGCACGTGCGCGTAGCTCTCACGTCGACCATTACCCGTGGGAGCCACACCCATCAGTCTGGAGTTCATGTTGTCTTGGATATACCCTTTTAATATCCCGTCTTCAATCAAAACATTTCTCTGAGTAGTATTGCCTTCATCATCCACATTCAGCGAACCCCTTCGATCGGCTAATGTGCCGTCATCAAGCACCGTTACCCCTTTGGAGGCAACGCGTTCTCCGATACGACCTGCAAAAGCACTAGACCCTTTGCGGTTAAAGTCCCCCTCCAATCCGTGTCCAATAGCTTCGTGCAACAAGATACCTGGCCAACCCGGTCCAAGCACTACTGTCATCTCACCCGCCGGCGCCGCCTGGGCCTCTAAGTTAATAAGCGCCGCTTGGACAGCCTCATCTACATAACGCTCAAGCATTGCTTGATCAAAATAGGCAAGTCCAAACCTACCTCCGCCGCCCGAGGACCCCACCTCACGCCTAGCCCCTTGCTCAGCAATAACGGATAGGCTTAGACGAACTAACGGTCTAACATCTGCAGCTAGCAATCCATCGGCACGTGCAATCATGACCACATCATATTCACTCGCTAGGCCGGCCATGACCTGAACGATGCGGGGATCCTTGGCACGAGCCATCTTCTCTATGCGCTCTAGAAGTTTGACTTTGTCTGCGCTCCCCAAGCTTGCAATTGGGTCTAGGTCCAAATAAAGACTGCGGGTTGCAGGGATGCTTTGCTTAGGGATTTGTACGCTCCGCTCTTCGCCTGCCTGCGCAATGGTTCTGACGGTATTTGCGGCATCCATGAGCGCGTGCATGGAGATGTCGTCTGAGTAGGCGAAAGCGGTTTTCTCACCGCTTACAGCTCTCACCCCAACTCCTTGATCGATACTAAAGGAACCGGTCTTCACAATACCCTCTTCTAAACTCCACCCCTCAGAGCGGGTGTACTGGAAATAAAGATCAGCATCGTCCACTCTGTAGGCACGGATCTGTGCCAGTGCTTTACTCAAATGCGACTCATCTAAACCGTAAGGGTCCAGTAAAAGTTTGCGAGCTATAGATAGGCGTTCTAGGGTGGGTTCTCTTGAGATCATGGGACGATTGTAATGGGGGCTTGAATCTCACTCCAAATTGGAGGTGAATTGGAAGTATTTTGCATCAAGGCGGGCTCTGTTTTGGTAAATCATTAGATTACAAGGCACCCCAAAAAATAGAAAGTTAAATGTACTAGCCAAACATTAACCGACACTATATTTTCTTAAAAAGGTAAGCATCGCGGCATCATCGCAATTCGCAAGTCCGCTAGCGCTGGCATCTTTAAAAGTTTTAACCGCACTGGCTCCAAGGGGACCGGTATACCCAGCGTCTATTCCCATCTCAAACGCCATACGAGTATCTTTTTCAAGTAGCGTCATGTGCGCCAAAGGTGTTAAATACTTAGGATCGCCTGCAATCGCTCGTCGCATGCGATCCGAACCCACCCAACTTTGTCCACTCGAGGACTCAATCACGTTTAGAGTGGTTTCTAGATCTAGGCCTACTTTTTCAGCAATAGATAGTAGCTCCGCACTTGCAACCAAATTAATTCCAGCTAACAAATTATTTATCAGCTTTGTTTTAGCACCGTCCCCCACTCGCTCACTGATAAAGAATACGGGATTAGCCATAGCAGTGAGTAGGGGTTGGTGCGTTTCCCAAACAGATTTTGAGCAAGCCGTCATTAAACTCATACTACCCTGCTGAGCTCTCATTGGCCCACCTGACATAGGTGCATCGATAACACCTGCTCCTTGTTGCGAAATAGAGCTTGCAAACCGAATGACGTCCTTAGGTGCGATAGTTGGGCACAGCAAAACTGTATGCTCTTTGCCCAATTTAGACAACAAGTCACTCCCTCGTTGGCCAATCTTGTTCAAGACCTCTGCTACTTGCTTGTCGTCAACTACAGTGAGGATGATCGTTTTGTAAGAATCCGCTAACTCAACGGCCTCGCGTACAACATGCGCGCCGTTACTGGCAAGGAGCCGTGTTTTTTCAACATCTATGTCGTGGACACCCACACGCCATCCCCTGGCAAGTAAATTTTGCGCAATTGCCCCGCCCATATTGCCAACGCCAATTATCCCTACCGAACCAGCACTGTGATCAAGGCTTAAGTCTGCCATCAGGACTGAACCAATTGCTTAGCCTTGGCTACGGACATTAGGATGCCAACACCAAAACCTAGAGTCACCATAGCAGTACCGCCGTAACTAATAAAAGGCAGGGGTACGCCGACTACGGGCAAAATGCCACTGACCATACCCATATTGACAAACGCGTAGGTGAAGAAAATGAGGGTTATGCTTCCCGCTAATAAACGAGCAAATAAAGTGGGGCCTTGCTGGGCGATGGTCAGGCCACGAAGAACCAGGAAAATAAAACCACCTATTAAAAGCAAATTACCAAAGAGTCCAAACTCCTCTGAATAAGCAGCAAATACAAAATCGGTTGTGCTCTCGGGAATAAAGTCCAAGTGAGACTGAGTTCCTTGACCAAATCCCTTCCCCCAAAACCCACCAGAACCAATTGCAATCATCCCCTGGATGATGTGAAATCCTTTACCCAGTGGGTCGCGCCCAGGATCCAATAAAGTGCAAATACGTTGCTGCTGATAATCATGCAACAAGGGCCAATGAAAACCTTCTGCGCAAAGGGTGGGCTCAAAGACCACGAGTAGCGTCACACTAACCAGTCCAATTAAAACAGGCGGGACGATCAACCACCAGCTAAGACCGGCAAAGAAAATCACGAATAGTCCTGCGGATAGGACTAATATGGCAGTGCCTAAATCGGGTTGACGCATGATTAAAGCGACTGGAATAAAAAGTAAAACGCTGGCAACTAGAAAATCAAGAGGTCGTAGTTGTCCCTCTCTCTTTTGAAACCACCAGGACAAAGCCAAGGGCATTGCTATTTTCAAGATCTCACTGGGTTGGATAACAACTCCGATATTGAGCCAGCGTTGGGCTCCCTTTTTGGTAAGTCCAAAAAGCGCCACCGCAACAAGTAATGCCAAACCGACTGTATATAAGGGCATAGCAAATGTCATAAGTCTTTGAGGCGGTATTTGAGCAACGCAAAACATGATGATGGTGGCCAAAAACATGTTACGCAGCTGATCCCAAAACCGCTGTCCATCGCCGTACCCTGAGGAGTACATAGTCAAAAGTCCTGCGCAAGCCAAAATGAAGACGGCCAAAGCCAAGGGTCCATCAAAACCCTTTAAAAGGGGGGATAAGCGGTAATATAAATTCGGGCGATTGAAGACGGTTGACATAGAAATGCGTTGTAGCTAAGAGTAGCGTAGATAATTCGGAATTATCACTCAGAATTGGGAGCTTCAGCAGATTTCAAAATTCGCTCTGAATACCCACCCCAATTCTCCAACTTTCAGCACCGCCCGCTTAAAGCTACCAACCGCCACCTATTCGCTCATCATGCTTCAAAACGTCCTGTACCTTCACGGATTTCGTTCCTCACCACTTTCATTTAAAGCTCAGTATTTGAGCAATCTCTTCGCTACTCGTTACCCTCAGGTTAAATGGACTTGCCCCCAGTTGCCCCCTTCACCCCTTGAAGCCTGCGAATTAATGCTTGAATTAACAGCCAATTGGACGCCCAATACAAGCGCCGTTATTGGATCTTCATTGGGTGGTTTCTACGCAGATTGGATTTCTAGAAGGAGAAAATTTAAATCAATTTTAATCAATCCCGCAACACATCCTGCGCGAGATTTAAGCCGCCACATCGGAACACAAACCCAATGGCAAAATCCTGATGAATCGTTTTACTTCAAAGCGCAGTACTTAGATGAATTACTCAGTTTATACCCTGGTGCTAGCGAGCAGGTTCATTTGGACCCACAAAATTTGGATCCACAAAGGTCGCTTTTAATGGCCTGTACCGGGGACGAGGTGCTTGACTGGCAAGAGATGGTGCAAGCCCACAGCAGGGCAGTCCAGTACATTATTGAAGGATCTGACCATGCGGTGTCAGATTTTGAGCAACATGTACAGGTATTAATTGATTTTTTAGAGATGTAGTTCTCACCCAATTCAACCCAACTAAACCACTCCGAGGCCAACCGTGGGACAATTGCCAGATGTATGCATTATTCGAAGATTCAGGAAAATTACAAAGTGGGCGCATTTTGTCCCAGGCTCAGGCCTCCGCGCAAATTGAGCTAGATACAGGAAAACGGCTAAAGGTCAAAGACGCTGCTGTCCTTCTTAAATTCGATAGTCCCGAGCCTTCGGTTCTTCTTCGTCAGGCGCATCAACTCGCCGAAGAAATCGATCTTCAAATTGCTTGGGAATTCTCCCCCAACGAAGAATTCAGTTTTCAGGACTTGAGTGTTGAGTATTTCAGCGCGGCGCCCGCGTTAAGCGAGCAAGTTGCGACACTTTTGACTCTTCAAGGCGCGCCTCATTACTTTAGGCGCGCGGGCAAGGGAAAATTTAAAAAAGCGAGTGCAGAAATCATTGAGCAAGCCCTCCTCGCTATAGAGAGGAAAAAAGAGGCCGCAGCACAACTCGACGCATGGGCAACAGATTTAACGCATGGAATTTGTCCTCAACCGGTTTTACAAGACATCTACAAAATTCTCTTCAAACCCGATAAAAACTCTGCAGCTTATAAATGCGTGGTTGAGGCGGCCAAAAGATGTCAGTTGCCAGCCATGGAGGTACTTAAAAATGCTGGCGCAATTGCATCGGCCTATGAATTCCATTGGCAAAGATTCCTATTTGATAATTTCCCTAAAGGAACTGCATTTCCCACCCAACTTCCCCAACCTGATGCCACTTACATTGAAGAGCTAACTAAGAATCTTCCACTCTCCCCCGTAAAAGCCTATTCAATTGATGATTCACAAACCACCGAGATAGACGACGCGCTCTCTGTTCAAGGATTAGGCACTGATCTGGTAACGGTTGGTATTCATATTGCCGCCCCTGCACTTTGGATCAAAACACAAGATCCCGTAGATCTCATCGCAAGAGCGCGCCTATCCACTGTTTATATGCCTGGTGCCAAAATCACCATGTTGCCTAAATCTATTATTGAATATTTCACTCTCACTGAAGGGCGTGCATGTCCGGCACTTTCTTTGTACGTAAGTTTTGATGTAAACACGCTGGATGTAAAAAACACCAGAACTGTGATAGAGCGCGTACAAATTGAGCGCAATCTAAGACATGACCAGCTGGATAGCGCTGTGACCCCTGAATGGTTAAGCAATTCTGATACGAGCGGAACAGAACAAATTCATGATCTGCCTCAAGCAGAGTTGTCCTTTTTATACAGGCTTGCGCTTCATCTAAAGGCAGCACGGGAAGTGGTTAGGGGTAAGCCAGAAAATTTCAATAGGCCCGATTTTAACTTCCATATTGAGCAAAATGAAATTGACAAATCAAGCGGTGCACCCCTTAAAGGCGACGAGCGGGTGCAGTTACATCCCAGGCACAGAGGCGCACCGCTTGATTTAATAGTCGCAGAGTCTATGATTTTAGCCAACAGCACTTGGGGCAAATTGATGGCTGACTTAGGTGTCCCAGGCATTTACAGAAGTCAAGCCAGTATGGCGCCTGGAATTAAGGTGCGCATGGGCACCAAAGCTCTACCGCATGCCGGCATAGGAGTGAGTTGTTATGCTTGGAGCACTTCTCCTCTAAGACGCTACACAGATTTGGTCAATCAATGGCAAATCTGCGCCTGCGCTGAACACGGTGCTACGGCAGCATTAGTTGCACCCTTCAAACCAAAAGACACAGATTTACTAGTAATCATCTCTTCATTTGATTCAACCTACTCTGCCTACAATGCTTATCAGTCAAGTATGGAGAGATACTGGACGCTCAAGTATCTAGAACAGGAAAATATTCAGGAACTTAACGTCAGTATATTTAAATCATATCCAGGTACCCCGCCCCTTGCGCGAGCTGACACGATGCCTTTGGTTGTTAGTATCAACGGCGCACCCAACATACAAAGAGGGGCAATTGCACGGGTCAGGTTAAGCGCAATTGACTTGATGACTCTTGATGTCAAGGCCGACTTTATAGAGTTGTGTCAATCTGAGGAATCAACTGAATCGTTGTCAGACATGCAAGTTGAGTTTGAGGACGATTTTGAGGATACTCCTATAGCACCTAGCGCCATTACTTTTGACTTAGATGTCGACGCCACTCACGAAGAGATGAATGCAGAGATCAGTCCACAGACGAATGCAAGTACATTAAGTCAACAAGTCAATGATCAAACCGAGTTAACGCCTAATGAGCAGTCGCCCAATAAAATTGGGTCTTAAGTCTTACGCACTAAAACTATTTTTTATTCTAAAAACTTGAATGTTTAGGACATTGAAAAACCAATCGCATTTATTAGAAAGAATTCGAAAATTAGATGTTTATAGAACTTTTGGAACATTCGTTCCCTTTGTTCCTATTGAGCAGATGACCCCTGTTATGTGGGCATTTTTATTTTCCCTAGGTATACACGCAGCGCTTCTTAGTCTTCATTTTGAAGTTCCTGAGCATTTAAATCGGCTTTTTCAAAATAGCAATTTGCCCTTGATCCTAGTTAATGTTCGCCTTAAGGCGGATCCTAACATTCACGCTCAAGCCATTGCTCAAACCAATTTAATAGGGGGGGGCGAGGACAACACGGGTCGGCTGCGCTCTCCATTGCCCAGCGCTCGCAGATCTGTTGATGCCCAAGACAGCGAAGACTTGGATCGACAGGAAACAAACATCAAGTCCTTGGAGGCTGAACAATCTAAACTCTTGGCTCTGGTTCGCACCCAACTTTCAAACTTAAGTGCCACTCAACCCAACTTGGCGAATCCCGACCAAGACAGCAAAAGACAACGACTACTTCAATTGCTTGCAGAAATAGAAGCCCGGATTGAACAAAATAACAAGCGACCTCATAAACGTTATTTCAGTCCCTCAACACGTCAAAGTGAATTTGCCATTTATTACGACCAAATGCGTAAAAAAATTGAAACGTTTGGCACCCAGCATTTCCCAAGCTTTCGGGGCCACAAAATCTATGGAGCCCTTACTATGGTCGTCACGATCAACTCGTCTGGACAAATTCTCTCTGTCCAAGTCCTTGAAAGCTCTGGTCAGGTCGAGTTGGATCGTCGAGCGCAGGCCATCGTAATGAGCTCCGGTCCCTTCGCAGCTTTTAGTCCAGAACTCATAGCAAAAGCCGATCAGTTGGCTTTGGTCTCAAAATTTAGCTTCACAGAAAACGGCACCTTAAATACTGAGTTGAAATGAGCATACAGCGTACCGTTCTTCTATCCCTTAGGCAATATTTAATATACAGTTGCGTTGCATTTTTAGCTTTACAACTTTATTTTTTAGTCCGAATTCTCTCCCTTGTCTATTTGAACCCTGAATCTACCTCGTTTGAACGCTCAGAGGCCTGGCGCATTGCAAGATCGAACTCCCAAATATCACCATCCGACATTAAGCTTCGACTCCCTTGGCTACAAGAGTGGAGGCCTAATCCATTGATAGCCACCAATTTAAAACGTGCTGTGGTTGTTTCAGAAGATGATATCTTCACAACCCACAAGGGTGTTCAATGGGAGGCAATTGAGCGTGCTTGGTCTCACAACCTTAAAGCACAGGAGCAAGCGCAAATACGGTCTAATGGATCAGTTAAGAATATCAAAATAGTTGGTGGATCGACCATCACTCAACAACTCGCAAAAAATCTCTTTCTCTCCAAAGAAAGGAGCCTACTCAGGAAAGCTCAGGAGTTATTGATTACCCTTGAGCTGGAAACTTTCTTATCAAAGGCTAGAATTTTGGAGATCTACCTCAATCACGTTGAGTGGGGAGCTGGGGTATTTGGAGCCGAGGCCGCCAGCCGACATTATTTTTCAAATGCAGCCAATCAGCTCACACCCAAACAATGTGCGCGACTTGCTGTTATGCTTCCTAGACCCAAGTACTTTGAACGCAACTTAGGCTCCGCCTACTTGGCAGAGCGATCCGAGGTCATTGAAGCTCGGATGTACAGCGCCAAGCTTCCCTGATCGGTTTAGTTTAAAGATTTTTTATCCAATATGTCACCCGTCACAACGCCCACTATTCCACGTATCATTCTTGGCATCGACCCAGGTCTTCAAGTAACTGGATTTGGGGTCATCGAAGTTTTGGGTGCGCAGTTAAATTATGTTGCTAGTGGCACTATAAGCACAAAGCATTTGCCTACTGGTAATTTACCAGCTCGATTAAAAGTTATATTTTCAGGCATCACTGAAGTCATTGGTAGATACTCTCCCACAGAGGCGGCAATTGAGATTGTTTTTATGAATATCAACCCTCAAGCCTCATTACTATTGGGTCAAGCTAGGGGAACTTGTATTGCTGCAATTGTTCACAAAGACTTGCCCTTAAATGAATATACAGCGCTTCAGATGAAAAAAGCTATTGCAGGTCACGGTAAAGCCGCAAAAGCTCAGGTTCAGGAAATGGTTAAAAGACTTTTAAAGCTCCCCCAACTTCCCGGACCTGACGCAGCAGACGCGCTCGGTCTAGCCATTACACAAGCCCACGCCGGGCATGCACTGACCCAGCTCATGCAAACCAGTGGTGACGCTCGAAGGGCAACCGGTATGTACGTTCAGGGTCGGTCAAGATAATGATTTGCGGGCTCGTTATTGCTACCCTATGTAGGAATTTTAACGCGCAACTATTCTCAAGTTATTGTGTACCGCTTTTACTGTCTTGACCTTAGTTGCTATCTCTGTCGCGCGTTCGGATTCTTGGCTACTGCTAACAGTTCCAGTTAAATCGACAACGCCTTGATCGGTACGAACACTTATGTCTCGCCCTTTAATACTTTTATCCTCTGCGAACGCTGCTTTAACCCTCGTTGTAACGGTGGCGTCATCTACGTACTGACCAGCCGTATCGGTAGATGTGTCTGCAGAGAATGCGCCAACGCCGCCAAGTAACGCGCTGATGAGTACTAAGTTAGTTGCTAATTTTGAATTCATGATTTTTATCCTTTAATGCATCGCGCTTTTTGAGCGTCGGAGTAATTTAGAACCTACTTATAAGTAGTGCAGTTATTGCTTCAACGCTTTTGCGATATTGGAAACAGCGTCGCCAACAGTTGCTTGAACTGCTCCGATATTTTTCTGAATACTTCCCTTTGTCTTTAGATTTTTGTTGCCTAGTTTCTCACCCGCTATTTCTTTAATTTTCCCTACTACTTGCTCTGTTCTTCCCTTCACTTGATCTTTGTTGATAGTCATCTTTTATTCCTCAAAATATTGGCCAATTTCAATTCAACTTGATATTGACATGTAGCGATTACTACACACCCTGCACCTTAATTGAGGATTGGCGAGTGGGTCTGTGCGTCCGCGCACGCTTGACCTATGAGCATTAACCGTATGCCTAAATAACACTAGGTAAGGCTAGATTTTTAGAGTTGCAATAGTTGCAATAACTAAAATTAAAAAATATTTCAGCTTTAGATTTTCAAAAATTGGGGGACTTCTATTGCGGTTTAAATATAGCGATAGACTAAATCCAATTACCAAGCAGGCTCTAGGTGAGCCAGTCCCTTAGGCGCATTATTTTCATCATCAAATGATGTCACTTCATAGGCATCTGCATCATTCAACAACTCTCTGAGAAGTAGATTGTTTAACGCATGCCCTGATCGAAAAGCACTGTAAGCTGCGAGCAATGGCTTTCCGAGAATATACAAATCCCCCATAGCATCTAAAATCTTATGCTTTACAAATTCATCTCCGTACCGAAGTCCCTCCGCATTTAACACCTTGTAATCATCCATCACAATTGCGTTATCTAAACTCCCCCCCAATGCGAGTCCTTTAGATCTCATCATCTCCACATCTTTAGTGAAACCGAATGTTCTGGCTCTTGCAATATCTTTGGTGTAGGTGCCGGTATTCATATCAAACTCAACACTTTGACCAGTTGAATCTACAGCAGGATGCTGGAAATCAATCTCAAAGTTTAATTTAAATCCTTCATATGGTCGCAAAGAAGCCCATTTCAAATTCTCTCCCACACCCTCACTCACGCGTACCTCTTTTTTCACGCGAATAAAACGTTTTGGAGCATCTTGTAAAACAATACCCGCACTTTGCAATAAAAACACAAAGGACGCTGCGGATCCGTCTAAGATTGGGACCTCCTCGGCGGTAATATCTACATACAAATTATCAATACCCAAGCCACTACAGGCCGACATTAAATGTTCAACCGTTAATACTTTCGCACCATTTGATGAGATCGTCGAGGCCAAACGGGTGTCAGTAACGGCTGTGGCGTTAACTGCAATTTCTACAGGTTTAGCCAAATCCACCCGCCTGAAGACAATTCCTACATTGGGGGGGGCAGGTCTAAGCGTTAACTCCACGCGTTGACCACTGTGAAGGCCTACACCCACAGCTTTGGTCAACGTTTGAAGAGTTCTTTGTTTTAGCACACTCGTATTTTAATCCGCTTGCTTCCTGAGGAAGGCTGGGATCTCATAATCATCCATGCCGCCTGAGGATAATGCGTCAACCTTAGCGGCTGCCTGGGTTCTGTTGGTGCGCCATACGCTTGGTACAGACATTCCGTTATAGTCCGGCTGAACCCCGCCAGCAGCAACTCCTGGGTTGACTCCTGATGCAGATGCCCCACTCATAGATCCTGTCATCATGGATCCGGGCATTGACGTCGGTAAGCTTGTTACGTTAGCACTTTGAGTTCCCGCTCCAACTGTACTTGGTTGAACGGTAAACGGCGTATTATCCGTTCCAGTTCTTAGTACCTGCAGCGTTGGTGCTTGTCGACGGTTTGCCTGAGCCAGGCCGGTTGCAACTACAGTTACTCTAATTTGGTCTCCTAATTTGTCATCATAGGCGGTGCCGTAAATAACATGAGCTTCATTAGATGCAAATGCACGAATAGTATTCATTGCCTCCCTGGATTCGGCAAGTTTTAAGTCGCCTTTAGCAGCAGTAATCAACACCAACACACCCTTAGCGCCAGACATATCCACACCCTCTAGAAGGGGACATGCAACCGCTTGCTCAGCAGCAATACGTGCACGGTCTGGTCCACTCGCTGTGGCGGTACCCATCATCGCTTTACCCTGCTCGCTCATCACCGTTCTTACGTCCTCAAAGTCAACGTTCACAAGCGCTTCCACATTGATAATCTCTGCAATACCGCCCACAGAGTTACGAAGTACATCATTTGCAAAGGCAAAAGCCTGATCCTGGGAGACATCATCGCCCAACACTTGTTGAAGTTTCTCATTGAGAACAACAATTAAAGAATCAACATTTGCCTCTAGCTCTGAGAGTCCAGCCTCGGCGTTGGTCATCCGACGTCCTCCCTCCCAATCAAAGGGCTTGGTGACTACACCAACGGTCAAAATCCCCATTTCACGAGCGACTCTGGCTACAACAGGGGCAGCTCCCGTTCCCGTTCCGCCACCCATGCCAGCAGTAACAAACAACATATTTGCCCCCTGAAGAGCAGCTCGAATATTCTCTTGCGCCGCCTCAGCTGCCTCTTGTCCGCGCTCAGGCTTACTTCCCGCACCAAGTCCGCTATCTCCGAGTTGAATCACTTTAGCAGCACTTGATGACTTCAAAGCCTGTGCATCTGTGTTGGCACAAATAAACTCAACTCCTCGCACTCCACTCTTGATCATGTGTTCGACAGCGTTTCCACCTCCACCGCCCACACCAATCACCTTGATTTGCGTGACGGGTGTA
Source organism: uncultured Burkholderiales bacterium (assembly GCA_903830725.1). GTDB lineage: Bacteria > Pseudomonadota > Gammaproteobacteria > Burkholderiales > Burkholderiaceae_C > Limnohabitans. The sequence continues at coordinate 37,856 of CAIKVH010000132.1, forward strand.
AATTCTTCGGATTCAATCATTTCTATAGTCATAGTTCACTCCATTATTTAAATTTTTTGCAGTTGCTTGATTTATTTTTAAACTTTTTAAGTTTTTCGGAAATTTACCTTTTAAAACTTACTCATGTTTTCTTCTTCTTTTCTTCACATTTCTCAGCTTTAGGCTCTTCACACTTATCTATTTTTATTGTTTTTCTAATTACTGTCCCGAAATCAATCATGGTGGTGCTCCTCTACAGCAAGGTCGCCATCGCCGATTTTTATGCGGAGGTGGACCACATTGATGCGACAACAGTTTTGACGCAACAATTCTTTGCAAGGAATTATGTTTGATGACATTCATTAGAAGTTCCCAACAAACCAGTCTTTAAGTTGTCCCAGCCCACTAGAGAATGACCCACTCTTTTGAGCAACTTTAAAGCCCCGCATACGCGCCATGCGTGCCTCCTCTAAAAGCCCCATCACGGTCGCAGCTCTTGGATGGGACACCATATCAGCTAGCGAGTTGGAGTAATGCGGGATTCCGCGCCTAACGGGCTTCAAAAATATATCCTCACCGAGTTCAATCATCCCTGGCATGATGACGCTTCCACCCGTCAAAACAATGCCTGATGAGAGCATTTCCTCAAATCCAGAATCCCTTATCGCTTGTAATACCAATGAAAAAATTTCCTCAACTCTAGGCTCAATCACACCCGCGAGAGCTTGACGACTGAGCATTCGAGGACCTCTGTCACCCAATCCCGGTACTTCGACTTGAATTTCAGGATTTGCCAGCAACTGCTTGGCAAATCCAGATTCCACTTTAATATCCTCAGCATCTTTGGTTGGAGTCCGAAGTGCCATAGCTATATCACTCGTAATCAAATCTCCGGCAATCGGAATAACCGCGGTATGACGAATCGCTCCACCCGTGTAAATAGCAACATCCGTCGTGCCTGCTCCGATATCCACCATTGCTACACCCAACTCTTTTTCGTCTTGTGTCAACACTGACAAACTAGACGCATGCGGATTAAGCATCAACTGTTCAACATCCAACCCGCAACGACGAATACATTTAATAATGTTCTCCGCCGCGCTTTGTGCGCCCGTTACGATATGAACCTTAGCCTCCAAGCGAATTCCACTCATACCAATGGGTTCTTTAACATCTTGACCATCAATTACGAACTCTTGTGGCTCGACCAATAACAAACGTTGATCATTGGAAATATTTATGGCTTTTGCAGTTTCAACGACTCGTGCAACATCTGGTGCAGTCACCTCTCTATCCTTTACAGCGACCATACCTGAGGAATTTATTCCCCTGATGTGACTGCCCGTGATTCCTGTATACACACTTGTAATTTTGCAATCAGCCATTAACTCAGCCTCTTTCAATGCCTGCTGAATACTTTGAACTGTCGCATCTATATTTACAACCACACCACGCTTGAGGCCATTACTGGGGGCTACACCAAACCCTGCAATTTTTAAATCCCCTCCCGGAAGTACCTCAGCAACAACAACCATCACCTTGCTTGTGCCGATGTCAAGCCCAAAAACCAAATCTTTATATTCTTTTGCCATTTCAATTCACCTTTTTATTTTCGCGCTACAGGCTCTGAAGTTCTTAACCCTCGCACCCGAACTGCATATCCATTTTCATGTCTCAAATCAGCTGACTCAAGCGCACTTACTTTTTTCTCTAATCTTGTTAATACGTGGGATAGTGTTAAAACAAAGCGTTTAACCTTTGTTTTAACCTCATCGATGGTTCCGCGTCCAAGCTCTAACTCTGTCCCCGTATCTAGAGTTGCCTTCCAGCTCCCACGTCCTGATAACTCCAAACCCTTAAGTGGAAGCTTTAAAGCATCAAACTCTGGCGCTAGCGCTTTATACATAGACAACACCTGTGCAGATTCACTATCTGGCCCTTCCAAACGCGGCATGATTTCATTATCTAAATCTCCCGCATTTGCAACAAATACCTCACCAACACTATTCACAAATCTTGAATCTGCTACAGACCCCCAATAAGCAACGGCTTGATGCTCCTCTAATCTCACGAGCAATTGATTTGGAAACTCACGTTCTACGATTGCCTTTCTTACCCATGGCACTGACTCGAAAGCATGCCTTGCTTTTAATAAGTCAAGCGTAAAGAAATTACCCATCAGCTGCGGTGCAACATTTGCGCGTAGGGTAACGGCGTTGTTGTGCTGTACATCTCCGGAAACACTGATGTCAGTCAAAGCAAAAATTGGATTTCGAATCAATGCCCAAAGTCCTGCGACACCTAAAATACCAACAAACAACACAATCAATAGGCTTGATACTGCGTTCATTAGCTTCACATCAAGAGGCTCTGCCAACACCTGTGGCGAGCGGTTGTAGTTAGGCCTGTAATGAGTCGAGCGACTGTAGACATTGGGTTTAGTGCTCAAGCCGAAACCTCCTCTTTTGTGCTCTTAGCTGCGCCCGCAGTTGTCGTCGAATCATTACTCGCGCTCATCAATATTTGCAAGCACAGATCTTCGTATGAAATACCGCTTGCCTTCGCAGACATGGGCACTAAGGAATGTGATGTCATGCCGGGGCTCGTGTTCATCTCAAGCAAAAACGGCTTGGAATCTTGAGCCCTTATCATCAAGTCTGCTCGCCCCCAACCCCTACAACCCAAGGCAAGATATGCCTTTAAAGCCAATTCTTGAATTTCCTTTTCTAAGCTTGAACTCAGCCCACTTGGGCAGTGGTATTTGACATCATCCGTAAAATATTTATTTTGATAATCGTAAGCACCCTCTGGTGCTTCTATTCGAATTACAGGCAAACACCTGGCATTAGGTCCTGTCCCAATAATTGGACACGTTACTTCAGGTCCTTGAATAAAAGTCTCGCACAAAAGCTCCGGGTCAAATTTAGTCGCCTCCTTCACAGCAAGCTCTAGTTCATCTGCCCTTTGTACCTTTGTAATACCAATAGAGGAGCCCTCCCTTGGCGGCTTCACCATTAGCGGGAGTTCCAATTCCTCAACAATTTGTTTAATTCTTGCGTGCGTTTGTTCATGAGGTTTTAGATAAATTGACCTTGGGGTAGATAAACCACTGGCCACCCAAATTTGTTTGGTCATGTGTTTATCCATCGCAATCGCAGAGGCCATTACACCAGAACCTGTATAGGGGATCCCCATCAACTCTAAGGCGCCTTGAATTGTTCCGTCCTCGCCGTGGCGTCCATGCAGAGAGATAAATACGTGAGTAAAACCAATTAAACGTATCTCATCTAATCTTTGCTGCGCAGGATCAAAAGCGTGGGCATTTACCCCCCTGGCTTTTAAAGCGTTCAAGACGCCGTTGCCAGACATAAGAGAGATCTCGCGCTCCGCAGATGAACCTCCCATCATCACGGCAACCTTCGAAGTTTTAATATCAAACTGAGAGGGGCTATGCTGAGCCAAAGAACCCATCATGATCCGACTCCTTTTCGGCCTTTAGATGATCTATGAGCCTTACCTGTTTTCAAAGTCTTGTTCGGTCTTTGCGTCCCTAATGGCTTTAGTACTAGCACCGATTTCTCACGTCCGACCAAAGTTAATTTTGAGGATTCTCTTTTTTTGGTTGCAGTTTTGCTCTTCGCCTTATTTTTATCTTTATCTTTTTCGATTTCTTTTTTCTTTGATTTGTCTTTTATTTTTTTCAACTCGACCAGTAAATCAGATTTCTTTGCGCGTTGCATCACGTTCGCGGGGACTGTTCCAATTGAACCTGCCCCCATGCAAAGCACGATATCGCCGCCGAGTGCATTTTGAATAATATGATTGCTTAGATCTTCAATTGATTTTGCAAAACTAACCTCTTGTTGACCACTTAAACGTAACGCTCTTGTCAGTGATCTTCCATCAGCTCCAGCTATTGGTTTTTCACCAGCGGCGTAAACCTCTGTCAACCAAACTGCATCGGCACCTTTAAGTACTTGTACAAAGTCTTCAAAGCAGTCCCGCGTACGGGTATATCTGTGCGGTTGGAATGCGACCACAATTCGGCGATCTGGGTAAGCCCCCTTTGCTGCAGCAAGCGTTACACCCAGTTCTACTGGGTGATGGCCATAATCCTCGATCAAGGTGTAGGTGCCTCCCGTTGGTGCTTTTAATTCACCGTGCATTTGAAAGCGTCTTCCCACCCCCTTAAATTCTGATAGTGCTTTAAGCAAAGCTTTGTCAGTAATATTCAACTCTACCGCAACTGCAATTGCAGCTAGCGCATTGAGAACATTATGTTCACCCGCCAAATTCAATTCTACTTTTAGCTCAGGAAGTGTTACTCCATTTGATCTAGAGACTTTAAAGCTCATGCGCCCATGCTCAGCCCGAACATCAAATGCTCGTACTTGTGCATGTTTAGAGAATCCATAGGTAGTAATGGGTCTGGATACCTCAGCGAGAATAGAGCGAACAGCTGGGTCATCAACACACAAAATCGCCGCCCCATAAAAAGGCATGCGGTGTAAGAACTCAATGAAAGCAGCCTTCAATCGATTGAAATCATGACCATAAGTATCCATATGGTCTTCATCGATATTCGTGACCACAGACATAACTGGCGATAAATTCAGAAACGATGCATCCGACTCATCGGCCTCCACTACGATGTATTCTCCCTGACCCAGTTTGGCATTTACTCCTGCACTTGTAAGTTTTCCACCAATCACAAAAGTTGGATCTAAGCCGCCTTGCGCCAAAACACTTGCAACCAAGCTTGTGGTTGTCGTTTTTCCGTGGGTGCCCGCAATGGCGATTCCTTGTTTCAGACGCATTAGCTCTGCGAGCATGACTGCGCGGGGAACAACGGGGATGAGCTTTTTATGAGCAGAGATGACCTCTGGATTGTCCCCTCCCACCGCTGTGGAGGTGACCACAGCGTCAGCACCAACAATGTGTTTGGCACTATGCCCGACATATGTTTTAATCCCCAGATTTTGTAGTCTTTGTAACACCGCACTGCTATTCAAATCAGACCCGGAAACTGTGTAACCCAGGTTAAATAGCACCTCTGCGATGCCGCTCATACCCGCGCCTCCGATTCCAACGAAATGTATATGGCGAATAGCGTGTTTCAAATCAGTATCTCCTCACAAGCACTAACGACGAGCTCTGTAGCATCGATTTTCTTTTTTGCATAACCACGTTCTGCTTTCAGAACGATCTCTTCTCGCGTCAGACCTAAAAGCAGATCAGAAAGAGTTTTTGCATTTAAATTCTTTTGCTCGATCATCCACCCTGCTCCGCTATCGACCATAAATTTTGCATTCACTTTCTGATGATCATCGATTGCATTCGGTAGCGGAACATATATCGCAGCCACACCAAGTGCTGCTAATTCATTGACCGTACTAGCTCCTGCTCGGCATATGACGACATCTGCCTCCATAAACGCCTCAGCTACTGCGTCAATGAAGGGGACCAATTTAATTCGCTCGTCCTCTAGTAGTCCCGACCTTGCATACGCGGACCTCAAGTTATCCATTTGTTTAGCTCCCCCTTGGTGAATCACTTGCGGGCGTGAGTCTTTGGGTAACAGGGCGAGAGCCTCGGGGACGACATTATTAAGAGCTTGCGCTCCAAGACTTCCCCCAACCACCAACACTCGAAGAGCTCCACTTCTATTTCTAAAGCGTTCGCTAGGTGGACTTTGATTTTTAAATTCACTGCGAAGTGGATTACCTACACATTCCCCGTTCAACACTCCTGGAAAAGCACAGTAAACGCCATTCGCAAATCTTGACAATAATTTATTTGCACTCCCTGCGACAGAATTTTGTTCATGTATAACTAGTTTCTTCCCCATTGCTCTTCCAGCCAAACAGGGGGGCACTGTTATATAACCGCCTAATCCTATTAAGATATCTGGTCGAATTCTTTTAATCAATACACAACTCTGAATCAACGCTTTTACCATTCGAAGCGGTAGCTCAAATAAAGTTCTAATCCCTTTTCCACGAACTCCTGAGAAATCAATAGCGTGAAAATCAAAGCCGTGCGCCGGAACCAATTGACTCTCCATGCTTGGAGCTTTTCCTCCAACCCAGTGCACATTCCATCCTCGATCACGAAGCAGACTTGCTAGAGCGAGTCCAGGGAATATATGTCCGCCTGTACCCCCCGCAACTACCATCGCTGTAAAGGACGGACGGCGAATTGCATTTGTACCGTCAATGCTTAACGCACTCATAATCGCCCCCCGTGCATTCGGAGTCTATTTTCATAATCAACGCGAAGAACAATTGCCAACGCAATCAGGTTCAGCAGTATCGCTGAGCCCCCGTAACTCATCAGCGGAAGGGTGAGCCCTTTTGTTGGTAAGGCCCCTAAATTCACCCCCATATTAATGAATGCCTGAAATCCCATCCATATACCTACGCCCTGAGCAACTAGTCCAGAGAAGACTCTGTCCATCGCAATTGCTTGACGTCCGATATACATTATTCTTCGAGTCAACCACATGAATAAAGCAATAATTGTGAACACACCAACAAAACCAAACTCTTCTCCAATTACTGCTAATAAGAAGTCTGTGTGTGCCTCGGGTAACCAATGTAATTTCTCTACACTACCACCCAGCCCAACTCCAAATATCTCCCCTCGCCCAAGTGCTATCAATGAGTGTGAAAGTTGATATCCTTTACCCAATGAATACTTATCACTCCAAGGATCTAAGTAAGCAAAGATACGTTCGCGTCTCCAGTCAGAGAAATAAATCATCAAGCTGAAAGCAAAAACCAGCACCAATGCAATTAGAAAGAACATCCTTGCATTTACGCCCCCCAAGAACAAAATCCCCATGGCTATGACCGCAATCACCATGAACGCACCCATATCTGGCTCATACAACAACAAAAATCCAACCAGCGCTACCGCTATTCCCATAGGCGCTACGGATCTGAAGAATTTTTCTTTTACATCCATCTTTCGCACCATATAGTTTGATGCGTAAAGCAATACACCTAACTTAGCGAGTTCCGAGGGTTGAAAATTGATCACCCCAAGCGCAATCCATCGTCTTGCGCCGTTTACGCCCTTTCCAATAAAGGGCATAAGCACTAAGGCTATGAGAACTAGCGACCCCACGAAAATATGTGGCGCATATTTCTCCCATACATCCATAGGAATTTGGAATGCTAATAGAGCAACGATGAATCCAACCGCTAAAGAAAATGCATGTCTAAATAGATAGTGTGTTTGTGAATAATGCGACGTATGTGGATTGTCTGGCATCGCAATCGATGCTGAATAAACCATAATCAGACCGCACAACAAAAGTGTCACGACAGACCAAAGGAGGGACTGATCAAAACCTTTGATACCAACTGGTGAAACTGCTGTTCTCGCAAACTCACGACCATGCACTCTGACTGGCAATGCATCTGGTCCGTCTTTGGGCGACCCAGACCAAACTGAGGACAACCAATTAAGTAAGCGCATAGAAGGCCCCATATCCTCAGGTGCTTTATTGGAGGTGCTCGAGTTTGAGCTCATACGACCCCTTCCTCTAAAGCAAGCGCTCGAACGGCTTCTATAAATACTTCTGCTCTGTGCTCATAATTTCTAAACATATCAAAGCTTGCACATGCAGGGGACATCAGCACAGCGTCTCCTGACTGGGCATTATCATGGGCCAACTGCACTGCTTCTTGCAAGCTATTTGCATCCAAGCATTTAATGCCTGTGTGCTGTATTGCCTCTTTAATTAATTGCGCATCCCGACCTATTAGGATGACTAACTTAGCATGTTTTGACAGTGGCTCTGCGAGGGGGGTGAAATTTTGACCCTTGCCTTCTCCTCCTAAAACAACAATCAATGATTGCTCCATTCCCAAGCCATTAATGGCCGCTATCGTTGCCCCCACATTAGTGCCTTTACTATCGTCAAAGTATTCCACATCGTTAATCCGCATCACCGGCTCCACTCTATGTGGCTCGCCTTTATATTCTCGAAGGGCGTACAGCATGGGCCCGTGTCCAAGGCTAGTCGCTTTAGCGGTACTGCACAGTGCAAGTGCTGCTAACGCATTAAGTGCATTATGCGATCCCCTTATTCTCAGCGCGTCTGCAGGCATGAGCCTCTGCATAATTAATTCATCAACTTGAACAGGCGTTTTCTTTCTTCGACTTTTTCTCTCGCCCTCATCATCACTTGGATCTACAGCCTTTACCAACCAGGTCATACCGTTGACGGTCTCAAGTCCATAGTGCCCTGGCTCCTTAGGCAAGTCACTTCCGTAGGTAATGACTTCACGCTCGAACCATTCTGTATCATTTAGTTCCGCCTCAGCCTTGGCTTTTTTTAATGATTTAGCGTCCAATTCAACAGGACGCAAAGCAATTACTGAGGGATCATCGCGACAAAGTATTTGATGAGTATGGGGACCCATTATTTTTGCTTTTGCATTTACGTACGACTGCATATCTAAGTGCCAGTCTAGATGGTCCTCCGAAATATTCAAAATAGCGGAGGCAGTTGGATTGAATTCTTCGCAATCATTCAACTGAAAACTAGAGAGCTCTAGCACCCAAACTTGGGGAAGAATGTTGCGATGCTTTAGATATCTTTTGTGCTCTGGTTTTGCGGTAATCTTGGGAAGATTTAATACCGTGGGGACGTCTTCTGCCGCCAACCCGTCCAATTTTTCACTTTCAGTTTCTACGGAATTAACCTCAAATTTATCCTGATCGCTGGCGTCTTCCCCAGATTGCCCTTCGAAGAACTGCTCAGAGTTCGTTTCCAAATGCACTTGCGAATGCAACACTGAATGCACTTCTAATTTCAATTCCGAATTCGATTTTTCCGCTGACCCCTCTCCCAAAGTCAATTCTTGACTACTATTTTTCAACTGAACATCAAAGTTTGCATCTAACTTTTCATCCAACTTAACATCATCAACCGCTAATTCACCACCTTCATCATCTTCATCGACTTTTATATCTTTAATTTCGTCTAGTTTCTGAGCTAGCGTATCCAAAAGTGTAGGGCCAATATTTCCCGCTACAACTGTTCTTACCCCGCCGCGACTTAACATCTGAGCCGTTAAAGAGGTCACTGTTGTCTTGCCATTTGTCCCTGTTATGCCAAGAACATTTGGCTCGTAACCCATCTCATCTTTTAGCAAAGCCAATGCTTTTGTAAATAGACTCAACTCTGTCCCTACCCATAAACCCATTTCCTTTGCCGCATTCCACAAAGGTGCAATTTCCGCAGGTGTCAGGCCAGGACTTTTAAAAACAGCGCGGATATCCGTATTGCCACTGCCGTCCGTTTCTAGATGAGCTTTTACTTGCAGAAGTTCTTCATTAAATGGACCTGCAATGAACTTTGCCTGTGGACAATCATCTTTTAAATTCAATAAATATGGAGGCTCACTCCGCGTATCAGCAACAGTCACACTTGCGCCTTGTCCTAGACACCATTTCACCATAGCGAGACCAGAGGACCCAAGTCCTAAGATTAATACGTGCTGACCTTTTAGATGCTGCATACTAAATTGAAATCTACCTAAGCTTTAAAGTTGATAAGCCCACCAGGCAAAGCAGCATGGTGATAATCCAAAAACGCACAACAACTTGTGTTTCTTTCCAGCCACTCTTCTCAAAATGATGATGTAGTGGAGCCATTAGAAGTATTCTTTTACCTTGACCAAATTTTTTCTTTGTATATTTGAAATAGCTCACTTGAATCATGACTGACAGTGCCTCAACCACAAAAATACCACCCATGATTGAGAGCACAATTTCTTGTCGAACAATAACTGCAATCGTGCCTAGAGCACCTCCAAGCGCAAGTGCCCCAACATCGCCCATAAACACCTGCGCTGGGTAGGTGTTAAACCAAAGAAATGCCAAACCCGCTCCGGCCATCGCTGCGCAAAATATCATCAACTCACCCGATCCTGGGATATGCGGTAGCAATAAATATTTTGAATAAATTGAACTTCCCGTAACGTATGCAAAGACCCCTAATGCAGATCCCACCATCACCACAGTCATGATGGCTAAACCGTCTAGTCCATCTGTTAAATTGACCGCATTGCTTGAACCCACAATTACCAAATAGGTCAGAATTACAAAGCCCAAGACTCCTAAGGGATAGCTCACCTCTTTAAAGAACGGAAGTAACAATCCGGCTTTGGGCGGTAAGCTCACATCAAATCCGGATTGAACCCAAGTCACAAAAAGCTCAAACACTCTATAGTTCGAATTCTCAGATATGCTAAACACCAAATAGACAGCTGCGAGCAGTCCAATCAAAGATTGCCAGAAATATTTTTCTCTAGATCGCATTCCTTCAGGGTTCTTATCTACGACTTTGCGCCAATCATCAACCCATCCAATGACCCCAAATCCAAGCGTAACAATTAATACAATCCAGATAAAACGATTGGTCAAATCAGCCCAAAGCATGGTTGACATGAATATGGCGAGCAAAATGAGTACGCCGCCCATGGTCGGCGTGCCTTGCTTACTCATGTGAGCCTGGATACCGTACTCCCGAATCGGTTGCCCAATTTTTAATTCAGCTAAACGTCTTATAACGTAAGGGCCTGCAATAAGACCTATCAATAAAGCTGTTAGCGCTCCCATCACAGCTCTGAAGGTAATGTATTGAAAGACTCTAAAGAATCCAAAATCAGGTGATAAAGTTTGTAACCAATTTGCAAGATTTAGCAGCATGTGCTCTCCTTGTTTTGAGCAGATTGCTGTACTTGTTTGTTCTCAATTTGTATTTCCTGAAAAGACTCCAGTGCCTGCACACTTCGCTCCATTTTCATGAACCTTGAACCCTTCACTAAAACACTCTTGAAGTGTGACGGTACTTTTGATAATCCGTTTATTAATGTATCCATATCTGAATAATGGATACCCGTTTCATGAACGCTTTGGGGACTCTTTTTGTTAAATGCTTGAACCGTATGCAGGGTTAAATCCCCCAAACCGAAAACTGAGTTAATCCCTTTGCTTGCGGCGTATTCACCCACCTCTTGATGGTACTCAGGACCATCCTCGCCCACTTCCCCCATATCGCCCAAGATCAATAATCTAGGAGCAATCATTTGGGAGAGTACGTTTATAGCTGCAATGACTGAGTCTGGATTGGCGTTATAAGTGTCATCTATTACATCCAAGGTGACCGTGTTCGTTGGACTCTGAACATTAGAACCATTTACCGGCCCTTTCACATTAAGTTTAAGTAAACGCGAGCGCCCCTTTACAGCTCTAAACTGTGATAACCCTTTACTTATTTCAGATAACGGGACTTTAAGTGCTACGCAACATGTAATTGCAGCTAGTGCATTTTTAACGTTATGTTCTCCAGCAATTTGCAACTTAGCCTCTAAGATACCGGCAGGCGTATTTACCGTCAGAGCCCACTCACCATTTACAAAAGCACTCTTGATCAGTTGAATATTTGCTTTTTGCCCATGCAGTCCTAAAGAGGCGTTTGAATCTAAAGAATTCAATGCATCGCTAAATGTTAAATACGGTTTACTACCGCACATTTTTACCCACAAATTTGTAAATTCATCGTCTGCGGGGAATACTGCTATGCCTGAATTGTTTAAAGCATTTATGACTTGTCCATTCTCAATAGCCACTGCCTCAACCGTATTCATAAACTCTTGATGCTCTCGTTGAGCATTGTTAACAAGACAAACGTTGGGTTGAGCTATGCCTGCGAGATACTCAATCTCACCTGGATGGTTCATTCCTAATTCAACTACTGCGCAGAGGTGGTTTTCTCTGAGTCTAAGAAGAGTTTGAGGTAGGCCTATATCGTTATTTAAATTGCCCTCAGTTGCTAGCGAATCATCCCCGGCATAAGCTCTCAAAATACTTGCAATCATCTGAGTTACTGTGGTCTTACCATTGCTACCGGTTACAGCAATTAAGGGGATGGGGTTCTTTGCCCTCCATGCTTTTGCAAGCTCTCCCAAGGCCTCTTTTGTGTCCTCTACCAATACTGCGTTCATTCCAAGTTGCTCAACTGTCGTTTTCGAACTCTTTTGAACTACTGCAGAAATATTTGGGATTTTTGCAATATCAGCCAAAAATTCATGTGCATCGAATCGCTCGCCTTTCAACGCCAGAAAAATATCTCCACTCTCGATTTTTCTCGAATCCATTTGCAAACGATTGATCCGCACGCCTGCATTACCAATTAATTCTGAGCTATCAAGCATTTTTCCAATATCTAAAAGCGTAATATCCATCGACTCGTGAGCGTGAACTTTTGATTGGGTATTCATCAAGCACGCCCCCTTGAAGTAGAGGCAAGGGCGAGCACCTTTTCGGCTTCTTCAGCATCTGAAAAAGCAGTTTTATTACCGTTTATTTCTTGGTAATTTTCATGCCCCTTTCCTGCCAATAAAACAATATCCCCTGCTCTCGCCTGCAGTATTATTTGCTTAATTGCTAAAGCTCTGTCTAACTCAGTTACCACTTTTGATTGATCAAATCCAGCAATCCCCTCTAGCATCTCTTTCATAATGCTTTGGGGATTCTCAGTACGCGGGTTATCTGCTGTAAATACGACTTTGTCTGAATGTTTATAAGCAACTTGCGCCATTTCAGGGCGCTTTCCCGCGTCTCTGTCCCCTCCACACCCAATCAAACAATGAAGTTCACCGCCACGTTGAGTGAGCGGTTTAAGACTCATGAGTGCCTTCTCTAACGCATCTGGTGTATGCGCATAATCCACAATTACTACTGGCTTTGTTGATTCGCTCTCGCTGATGCGTTGCATTCGACCCACTACTGGGGGCAGTCCCTCGCACGCTCTTACTGCGGACTCAAAATCAAATCCAAGTTGAGTCAGCGTTGCAATCACACAAAGGAGGTTGGAAACGTTATAGCGTCCAACAAGTTGAGTATCAACTAGTGCTGTCTGATTAATTCCTGATTCGCTATTAAAAGTTACCCTAAACCCAAGTCCACCTTTGGTATTTGGATAAATTATTTCAGAAGCGTTCAACTCACCGAGACCACATTCACTGACTTGAATAATTTTTAATTTCGCTTCATTCTTCGCCTTTAATCGACGACTTAACTCTTCTCCCCTTGGATCGTCAACATTGATGATGGCACAAACTAGACCGGGCATTTCAAAAAGTGCAGACTTAGCACTCCAATAGTCGTCCATGCTTTTGTGATAATCCAAGTGATCACGACTAAGATTCGTAAATATAGCAGTATTTATCCTGGTGCCACTAAGCCTACGCTCTGCAATTCCAATTGATGAAGCTTCTATTGCGCAGTATTCAATACCATGGTCTTTAAATCGTTTCAAACTTCTTTGAAGCGTCAAAGGATCGGGCGTTGTTAATCCATTAACTTCGATATCTTTAAAAGATACGTTTACTTTATTTTCCTCCGTAGATACAGTTACCTCACCAACCCCTAGCGTGCCAATCACTCCGCACCGATTATCTAACTTTGACAGAGCAGCACTTAACCACCAAGCAATTGATGTTTTACCGTTGGTGCCCGTTACTGCTAAAACTTTTACTGTTGTACTGGGATGCTCGTAATACGCATCTGCTATATAACCACAAGCAGTTTTTAAGCCACTGTAGCTTGCAACTTTGTGTTCATTCCAGTTTTCATTGAAATCTTCTATTCCTTCTTGTTCTACCAAGCAAGCTGCAGCCCCTTGCTCAATGGCGCTCTTTACATATGCTCTTGCGTCGCTGGCATAACCGGGCCAAGCTACAAAAGCGTCACCCGGCTTTGCACGACGACTGTCAACTGTTAACTCGCCACTGCTTTTACTGTGTAGCCACTGAGCGGCCTGTGTGTAGTTGTTTAGATTTTGGATCACAGTGAATCCTTTTCCGCACTAAACACCTGGGGTTTTACGGCCATGTCGGGCTGGACGCCCAGCAATCGAAGCGTCTGCGCAACGGTTTGACTAAATACAGGAGCGGCGTTGTCGCCGCCGAAGTACACACCGTCCGAGGGCTCATCAATCATGACAGCAACAATGATGCGTGGTTGTTCTATAGGAGCTAGCCCTACAAAAAAACCTCTGTATTTATTACTCGAATAACCCTTACCCTCTTGTTTGTGTGCCGTACCTGTTTTCCCACCCACAGAGTAGCCCATCGTTTGAGCCAAGGGTGCAGTTCCTCCTGGCCCTGTCACCATATGCAACATATTTCTTAATTCGGATGCATTGGCCGCACTCAATACTTTTGCGCCAATTGGTTTTTCCGTTCGCTTAACCAAGCTCATCGGTATGACTTCACCATCATTAGCAAATAGCGTATAGGCCTGTGCGAGTTGAAATAAGCTTGTAGATAACCCGTATCCATAACTCATAGTTGCCTGCTCAATGGGCTTCCAAGTTTTATACGCCCGCAGTCTCCCGGAGACGACCGCTGGAAACGGTACCTGCGGTTTTTGTCCGAATCCGACCTGTGTGTAAATCTCCCACATATCTTTGGGTTGCATTTGCATGGCAATCTTTACAGCGCCTATATTGCTAGATTTTTGTATCACCTCCCGCACACTGAGGGTACCGTGTGGGTGTGAGTCAGAAATCACTACGCCGGACATACTAAGATGTCCATTACCTGTTTGAATTAAACTTTCTGGCTTCACCACCCCTCTCTCTAATGCAAGTCCAACCACAAATGGCTTCATTGTGGATCCAGGCTCGAAGGTATCTGTAAGCGCCCTATTTCTGAGTTGCTCCCCACTCAATTTATCCCTCTTTTCTGGAGAGAAACTGGGGTAGTTGGCGAGGGCCAAAACCTCACCGTTTTGTACATCTAAAACAACTATGCTTCCTGCCTGCGCTTTATGCTTGGTGACAGCATCTTTTAATTTTTCATAAGCAAAGAACTGAACCTTTGAATCAATACTTAATTGAAGATCCTTTCCGTCCAAGGGCGGCACCATCTCTCCGATATCTTCCACAACTTGTCCGAGACGGTTCTTAATGACTCTTCTAGTTCCGGGTCGTCCCCCAAGTTGTGGGTTATAGGCGTACTCCATTCCCTCTTGACCAATATTTTCAAAGTTTGTAAATCCTACGATGTGAGCGGCAGCCTCACCCTCAGGGTAGACACGCTTGTACTCCATCCGAGAGAAAACACCTTTGATTTTTAAATTATTTATTTGCTCTGCAACAGGCTCATCAACTTGTCTTTTAAGCCATACAAAATTTTTATCCTCATCCTCTAGTTTCTTGTCCAACTCTGTGGGAGTGATTCCCAACAGATTAGCCAATTCCTTAAGTCTTGTAGGATCACGATCAATATTTTCTGGACTAGCCCAAATGCTAGGTACCGGAATGCTGGAGGCGAGTATCAAACCGTTTCTATCAATGATCTTCCCGCGACTGGCTGGAAGATCCAGAGTTCTCACAAACCTCACGACACCTTGGTGTTTAAAAAATGAGTTGTCCAACACCTGAACGAAAGCAGCACGCACCACCAGGCCCAAAAAGCCGAGAGCAATTACGGCTACAATGAACTGGCTTCGCCAAATTGGCGTTTTACTAGCCAGTAATGGGCTTGATGTGTATTTAACGCTACGTCCGATCACTGCGTCCCCTCTGCAGAATTAACTGCACCACCGAGTCTGGATACATCGCCGCTGGGCGTAGCGTACAAAGTAATGGCCGGCGTTATGGAGTGCATCTTGATTTGTTCACGGGCCAATTTCTCCACTCTTACAGGTGTCGCCTCAGCGCCTCGCTGAACGTCTAAACGGTTGTACTCAACCTCAAGCTTGTGTGCCTCAGCGGTAGCTCGGTCCAACTCCGTAACCAGCTTGCGTGACTCATACTGGGTTCTAACCAAATAAAGCGCACTAGCAATTACTGCGAGCATAAGGATGATATTGATTCGAGTCACGCAGGCTGCCCCAGTCTTTCTGCAATTCGTAAAATGGCACTTCTGCTACGGGGATTTAGTTTCACTTCCTGCGGGCTCGCGCGAACACGCCCTAATGCTTTGAACTCCATGATTTTAGGAGTTGCAAAAGGTGTACGACGATCGTATTCATCCTTAGAATGCCGAGCTATGAATTGCTTCACGATACGGTCCTCTAACGAGTGAAAACTAATGACCGCCAAACGTCCTCCTGGTTTTAATACATTTAAAACAGCGTTCAACGCTTGCTTTAATTCATCTAGCTCTGCATTTATATGGATACGAAAAGCTTGAAATGTTCTTGTCGCAGGATCTTGTCCGTACTCTCTGCTCTTTACTTGTTCGCCAACGAGCTTTGCCAATTCAGCAGTTCCGCTGGGCAGTCCTTTCTCCTCTCGCCTTGCAACAATTGCTTTCGCAATAGCGTTCGCAAACCGCTCTTCACCATATTCACGAATCACTTGCGCAATCTCCTCTACCGAAGCTTTGCTTAACCAATCTGCAAGGCTCTCGCCTCGGGTCGAGTCCATTCGCATATCCAAAGGCCCATCGAACCGAAAGGAAAAACCCCTGGCAGGATTGTCGATTTGTGGTGAGCTGATTCCCAAGTCCAAAAGCACTCCAGCCACACACTTTTGTGGCAAGTCGCAAATGGCGCTGAAAGCGCTGTGATGGATCTTTAGCCGATCGTCGTTGATCTCCTGCGCCACCTTCACGGCGTCCGGATCCTTGTCGAAGGCTATCAGTCTCCCCTGACTTGAGAGTCTTTTTAAAATCTCCCGAGCGTGCCCGCCTCGCCCAAACGTGGCATCGATGTATGTATCGTCCTTGTGGATCGCTAGCGCCTCTAGGGCCTCGGATAGCATCACAGGCGTGTGTGTCCATGGGGAAGTCACGAGGTTCCTTCAAAAAGAAAATTCCTTAAAAACATCTGGCATTTCGCCCTGCAAAGCTTTGGCTTCTTGCTCTTCGTAAGTTGCACGGTCCCACAACTCACAATGATTTCCCATTCCTAACAAAACAATTTCTTTGCTAAGTCCAGCCGCCGCTCTTAACTCTGGCGAAATCAAAACTCGCCCAGTTGAATCCATCTCAACATCCATAGCATTGCCAAGGAAAATTCTTTTCCACCACTGCGCAGACATTGGCAGACTTGCAATTCGCTCGCGAAACCGCTCCCACTCCGGACGGGCGAACATCATCAAGCATCCATGAGGATGCTTAGTTAAGGTCAACTGACCGGATGCAGTTGCACTCAGCAATTCCCTGTAACGAGTAGGAATCGATAAACGTCCCTTCCCGTCCAAGCTGAGTGATGAAGCGCCTTGAAACACGATATGTAAAACCTTTTTGATGCAAACAGTCCGCAGGAATATTGCTCAACACAATTTCCCACAAAATACCACTTATTTGCACTTTACCAGGTTTTCAGCTTCTTTCAAGGCTTTTTTGTAAATATTTCAATGAAATCAATAACTTAGGATTGTTTTCATTAATTTTATTCACTAGAAATTTTATTTAAAATTAAGCACTTACCGTATTTACTGAATGTATATTATGAATTTTTTCAATGTATTAAAAAAACCGCATTTTAAAATCAACTGTAATTATTTTGAGTGCAATTTTAAGCACATTTAGAGTCCGGTACTTGAGATCATGGCTACGGCCAAACAAAAGGCTCAAGTTGCCCGCCCCGCTAATTCAACCGCCGCACCAGAGGGATGTAAGCCCCATTTCTAGTTAAAAGCAGATGGTAAAAGCAGACAGCAAAAGCTGATAGATTTTTAGTTGTAGTGCGCTAGCAAGCAGGCACGCAAGAACGCAACCCAAAGTATCTGCGTGCTCGCAGTGTGTCCAACCCCCTTGGGGTAGGAATATTCAATTTGGTAGATTTAAAATTCAATCACCAAACATTTTTTGTTTGAGTTCCCTGCGCTGCTGCGCCTCTAATGACAAGGTCGCTGTGGGTCTTGCCAGCAAACGCCCAACACCAATAGGCTCGCCCGTTTCATCACAGTACCCATAGTCACTCGCATCAATACGTGTTATGGATTGTTCAATCTTTTTGAGCAATTTACGCTCACGGTCTCTAGTACGCAGTTCAAGTGCGTGTTCTTCCTCGATCGTTGCTCGGTCTGCTGGATCAGGTACCACGACAGTATCTTCTCTTAAATGCTCTGTAGTGCCCTCAGCGTTAGCCAAAATATCAGCCTTAAGCCGTGAAAGCTTCATTCTGAAAAATGCCAGTTGAGTGTCGTTCATGTACTCAGAGTCGGGCATAGAGAGAACTTCTTCGTCCGTTAAATCTTGAAGAGCCTTGGTTTTCCAATTATTGGCGAGTTTGGAGTCCTTCTTATGTGCAACAGGCACCAGCGTAGGGAATTGCGGCGTGGACATAGGGGTGTAACTAGCCTTGGCAGTGGTTGAAGCCACCATTTGTCCAGGCGGAGGGGGCATAAGAGAGATGGCTTTGGCAGCCCGCGGAGATTTCTTTTGAGTTTCATCCATGGCTTTAGAGTTTTCTTTGGCAACGGATTTAGGTGTCGCTTTGGTGGTGGTTTTTGTAGCTGCTTTCGTATCAACCTTGGAAGGTACTTTTACGGCTTTTTTAACAGCAGGAGATTTAACTTTACTAACAACTTTCTTGGCCGGCTTGGCTACGGTCTTTGTTGACTTGGTGGATTTAGCAGAACTTTTAGTTGCACTTTTTGATACCGTTTTTGGCTTAGCCTTAGCAACTACTTTTTTGGGAGCTACTTTTTTGGGAGCTACTTTTTTGGGAGCTGCTTTTTTGGGAGCTGCTTTTTTGGGAGCTGCTTTTTTGGGAGCTGCTTTTTTTGAAGCAACTTTTTTTGCAACTGGCTTAACAACCTTCTTAGCAGGAGTTTTTTTGGCAACTGCTTTTTTGGCAATCGTTTTGGCTTTGGGCTTGGGCTTTGGAGCACTCGCTTTTTTAGCGACAACTTTTTTAGGCGCCTTCTTTGAAGCAGTTGCTTTCTTGGCTTTAGATGTAGTCATCAACGAGTCTCCTATTTCGCAGTTGCTAAATTTGATTGTTATGTCTAAATTTATAAATTTATAAAAATCACAAAAATACGCTTATTTAAAAGTACACACAAGCCTAATCATCTAATCGAAGAAGCATTTAGTGCTTTTGAAGTGGTACTCGCCTTAAATCCTATCGATCTGAAATGAATCCAAGGTGCGCGCGGATTGTACTCATACTAAGCACTGTTCTAACCCTTGTAAGAAAATATCTCTGGGTAAATCGATCCCAATGAATACCATTTTATTCATCCGAGGCTCCTCTCGGCCCCACGCAGGCCCTAAATCACTTCCCATTAACTGGTGTACGCCTTGAAAGATGACCTTTTTATCAGTGCCCTTCATGAACAGTACTCCTTTATAGCGAAGCATCTTGGGTCCGTAAATATTAACAATAGCGCCCAAAAAATCCTCTAACTTGGCGGGATCAAAGGCTCTTTTAGATTTAAAAACGAAGCTTTTGACATCATCATCAAAGTGGTGATGGTGACCTGCGCCGTGATCCCCCCCCTCTGAGTGAGAGGGATGATTGCAGTTGGGCCCATGAACGTGATCGTCGTGCGCGTGATCATGATGATGATGGATGTGATCATTCGCCTCGGCCAGGAAATCTGGATCGATTTCTAGTTTTGTATTTAAGTTGAATCCTTTTAAATCAAACACATCCGCTATAGCCACTTCTCCAAAATGCACACTCTTTTGCGGCGCTCTTGGGTTCATATGCGTCAGGCGGTGCTGCAAAGCACTCAATTCAGCGGAGCTAACGAGATCGGCTTTACTGATAAATATTTGATCCGCAAAGCCCACCTGTCTCCTCGCCTCTTGACGGTCATTGAGTTGAGTCTGGGCGTGCACCGCATCCACCAAAGTTAAAATTGAGTCAAGCAAATAGGACTCTGCAATCTCATCATCCATAAAAAAGGTCTGCGCTACGGGACCAGGATCTGCGAGTCCAGTTGTTTCAATCACAACTCGGTCAAAATCTAACTCTCCACTTCTTTTCTTGGCCGCCAAGTCCCGAAGCGTGGTTCTTAAATCCTCACGAATCGTGCAGCAAACACACCCATTACTCATCTGAATAATTTGTTCGCTCGTCTCAGACACCAAAATGTCGTTGTCGATATTCTCCTCACCGAATTCATTCTCTATGATGGCTATCTTTTGGCCATGCGCTTCACTTAAAACGCGCTTTAAAAGAGTGGTTTTTCCAGAGCCTAGAAAGCCCGTGAGTACAGTTGCAGGGATTAGCATGCATGCGCCTTTTGAATATGTAATTTAAATTACTCTATTAATTCAAAAATGAATACTTAATGAATAATTAAAGATTGCTAAACAGAATTTTAGACAACCCGGTATTTTAATCGATTTTGACTATTTCTTCAACACCACCAACCCCTTCAGGTATTCGCCTTCGGGGAAGTTAATCGTCATGGGATGGTCGGGCGCAGCGCCTAGGCGCTGCATGATAAAACCGTCGACGCCCGCATCAGTTCCTGCAGAAGCCACTATTTTGTGAAACAAATCTGCCGAAATTCCGCCAGAGCAACTAAATGTAAAAAGAACCCCTTTAGGATTTAACAATTTAAAAGCCAACCGGTTGATATCTTTATAAGCCCTTGCCGCTCTTTCAGCGTGGGCAGCAGAGGGGGCAAATTTTGGAGGATCAAGTACGATGGCGTCAAAAGTCTCACCGGCTTTTATGAGTTCCCGCAAAGTCTGATTGACATCTGCATCTCTAAACTCAGCATACGTCGAATCTAATGCGTTTAACTTCAGCTGTTCTTTTGCCTTTTCTAAAGCAGGCGCTGAAGAATCTACTGATAAAACATAAGCACCTTCATCCAGATTTCCCTTAGCCTGCATTGCTTTTAGTGCGGCAACTGTGAAGCCCCCTGTGTAACAATAACAGTTTAGGATTCTTGTAAAGTCGAGCCGTTTTGCATATTCACTAAAGAGCTTGCGACTGTCCCGCTGATCTAAGTAAAAGCCGGTTTTGTGCCCCTCCTCAATATCCAAGGAAAGCAACCAATCGTGCTCACGAATCACAATCTGTGTATCGCCCTTTACCTCATTCCCAAACCCACCAGGCCCCCACAACCACCCTGTCTTGGGCTCTAAACCCTCTAAGGCTCTGACACCTGAGTCAGAGCGTTCGTAAATGCGACTGACCCCATCAACCGTTGCGAGGGCCTTTGTGATAACTGATTTAAACCGCTCTGATCCCGCACTTAGAAACTGAACAACTAAGACATCTGTGTACCGGTCCACGATCAGACCGGGCAGTCCGTCAACTTCTCCGTGAATTAAGCGGACACCGTCGCTTTGCAGATCAAAGTACTCGCGAGCTTGGACACTATTTTTGATTTGTTTTAAAAAGAAGCTCTCATCAATTCGCTCTTCTTGTATGAAGCTCCAAATACGAACCCTTATCTTTGAAGTCGGACTAAACGCCCCCCAACCCAGAAATGCGCCCTCATGGCTCTCAACACGCACAGTCTCCCCAGAGTCCCCGCCACCCGTCGCAATGGCAGAATCAAATATCCAAGGATGCCCCCTCAGAGCGGCGCGGTCTTTGCCGGGCTTTAAACGAATCGTTTTCACAGAAAAATCCAATTAATTATTTTTGAGAAGACCTCTTGACCTTTGAGGCCCTTGGGTGAGCGCTATCATAGGCTTTAGCCAAGTGTTGAAAATCAAGTCTCGTATAGACCTGCGTGGTCGAGATATTGGCATGCCCCAACATTTCTTGCACAGCCCTTAAGTCTGAACTGGACTGTAACAGATGGCTTGCAAATGAGTGGCGAAGCATATGAGGATGCACCGGAGTAGAGAGGCCGGCGTTCAAGCTTCGTCTGCGAAGGCGTTGCCAAATGGACTGGGGTGTAAGACGTGTGCCGTTGTGCCCAATGAAAAGTGCGTAAGTATCATTTTTACTAGGTGAAGTCGACTCATCTCCTTTGAGTTTCTCTTGCCTTTGAGCAATCCATGCTTTTAAAGCCTTAGTGGCTTGCTCCCCCACTGGCACTGTTCGCCACTTGCTACCTTTACCCAAAACATGAGCCTCACCACCCTCTAGGTCAACCCATCCTCTGAGTTTCGAATGGGAGGAGTCAACATCTAGGCCACAGAGCTCAGATACGCGAAGGCCACTTCCGTAAAGCAACTCCACCATTGCGCTATCTCTGAGTTCGTACCACATAGCGTCCGTCTCCTCGGGAGCGTGATAGTCTGCGAGCATAACCGCATCATCAACGCTCAAAGCTTTAGGCAGGGGTTTGGAGGCTTTTGGTGACTTAATGCCAACGACTGGATTAACTTTGACATGACCTTGGCGACCTAGCCACGCGTAAAATCCTCTCCAACCTGAGAGGATGAGAGCTATTCCCCTTGGCGACCTGCCCGAACTGTGCATTCGAGCAAGCCAACGTCTGAAGTCCGAACTAGTAGCGGCAGTAGGCGCCAAACCACTTTCGTTCAAAAGTTCTGTGAGTTTCTTTAGATCCTCAACATAAAGCTCACAGGTGCGTTTAGCGAGTCTTTTCTCAAACCGCACATGATCCAAATACGCCTTCATTAAAGGATGACTAGGCTCAATCTGAGCAGATGCGTCAGTGGCTTTGATCGAGGGCATATTTAAATGATCTATGAGGGAATTGGCCTTTAAACGTTAAAACTGAAATCTACCTAAGCCGATTTAGACAAGCACTAGCAAGCTCACCAATTTGTTCTAAGAAAACTGTCCCCATTGCGCTGTGGTAACGGTGTTCATCTTCGGAGGCAAGCACCAACAACCCAATGGTGGGCGTACTAACTTTTACACCATCATGAATGGGGGTGACACTAGATGACTCAAAAGCACGTAAAGGTATGAGCGCAATTGATTTGGCCTCAGCAGGTCTAGCTAGCCAATTAACGGCTTCAAATCCTGTATTGGGTCCGCAATAAGGAGTTTGCAACGAGGTTGCAAACTTTTGTACATCTTCGGAAAATCCCTTGGCGAAATTTTCCTTCTTTGCCGTTTTACTGACCTCCCATACTTTAAGGGCGGCTTGTGGAATATCAAAAGAAGTTTCAAGTCTTTTGACCAAAATTTCCGGGATCTCAATTGCCTTTGGTACCTGCAAGAGGTGCAGAGTCCAAAGATGAACGTGTTCGGCGATGACTGAATAGTCGCCCCCGTTTCTGACCATATCCATCATACGCAACTCTAGACCCTTGATCTTTTCACGCATAAGTTCCGCCTGTCTTTCAGGCAAGCTGACAGCCCTGTTTCCGTGTGGACTGCTTAAGCGTATAGAACCCAAGACCTCGGCGTGGCGTACAAAGAAGTCTGGAGTGTTGACCAAGAAATTGGCAATATCGTCTTCTGTGATGGGAGACATAGTTGAATCATTCATGGATATTTATATTACCTTTAAACACACTTACTGCTGGACCTGTCATGAACACTGAAGAAGCGTTTTGAAGTGACTGCGCCTTCATCCATTCAATGGTGAGCACACCACCCCTCGTCTGTACGTTAACACAAGAGTCTAGCAAGTCTTTTTGAATCCCTGTAACCACCGCTGCGCAGGCGCCAGTCCCGCAGGCCAGCGTCTCGCCTGCACCGCGCTCAAACACCCGTAATTTAATCATGTCTCGAGCGAGGATTTGCATAAAGCCGACATTAACCCGCTTAGGAAACGCAGGGTGATGCTCAACCCAGGGCCCTAAACTTAAAACCGGGGCTCGCTCTACATCTTCAACAAGGATTACCGCATGGGGGTTACCCATTGATAAAACAAATAGAGGGAAATTGGCGCCTTTCCCAGTCGCAGAAACAACACCTTGTTCTAGGCAATACTTTTGAACGCCAGACAGCTCCCAGCTTATAAATTCGCTGGTTTGTGAGACCTGTGTTGCCTGAACTGGATTAAAGGGAATTCGCGCAGATTCGAATACAGGGGATCCCATATCAACTCTGACACGACCATCACTTTGTGCGTGGAGTTCAATTTCACCGCCGTGGACTTTTACTCGAATAGGATTTTTCTTCGTCAATCCTGACTCATGAACAAAGCGAACAAAACAGCGGGCTCCGTTCCCGCAGTGTTCCACCTCGCCGCCGTCTGAGTTGTGAATGACGTATTCAAAATCCACACCCGGATAAGGCGCTGCTCTGACCGTTAGTATTTGATCAGCACCTACGCCAAAGTGACGGTCAGCGATAAAGCGGTAATCCTCAGATTTAAGCCCGTAGTTGAGCTTGGTTTCATCTATGACCACAAAGTCGTTACCAGCGCCTTGCATTTTTGTAAAAGGGATATTCATGCATTAATTATCCCACTACAGAACGGTAGATCTTGAGCAAGAACTCCTAAATCAATACTCCTAATTCTGGTGCCTAGAACCTGCAGTTTAGAGCCTAATACTTAGAGACTGATGTTTTGAATCTGCACTTTCTACACTTGCTAATCAGAATTGCCTGGCAAGCCCTTTCAAATAGCTTTAGAATTCAAATATTTACTTAAAGGTCAACAGCATGCGTATCCCCGACTGGACACAAGAACAAGAAGCTCGCCCAGAAGAACTCGTCAATTCAATTCTAGAACGCCGAGGCGGCGCGCTTTTAAACCTGGATAAAGCACTTCTTTGGAGTGAACCCGTCGCTAGAGGTTGGAACGTTTATTTAAAAAACGTGCGGACTGGTTTAACTACGAGTCGCAAACTCAGGGAGCTCGGTATTTGTACCGTCGCGGTTTTAACCGGAGCAATTTACGAATACCACCATCACAAGCCTGACTTTCTTGCTGCAGGGGGCACGCAAGCTGAACTTGACTCACTGGACAGGATTTTAAAGAACAATCCAGGGAGCGTAGTGACAGATCCAAGTTTGGGTGAGTTAGAGCGAATTGTGATTCAATACGCCGCTCAAATGACATTAACAGTCAAAATCGAAGACAGCGTTTTCAACCAACTTAAATCGCATTTAGGCACTCAGGAAATTGTGGAATTAACCACTGCCATCGCAACCTACAACATGGTTGCGCGGTTTTTAGTTGCGCTTGGAGTGACGCCTGAGAAGTAAATCCAAATCTAAGCTGATTGCTACGTCTTTGCTTAACCAAGCATCCCATTAAACTTGTAAGCTCTGTATTGGTTACGAGTTAAATGGGTATATTTATATTGGATAAAGCAAAAAACGTCAATGCATCTATTCTGCACGAATATTATTATCTTTCACGACTTTAGCCCAGGTCGTTATTTGTTTATCAATAAACACTCTCGCATTCTCACTTGAGCCACCAATCACATCGATACCCTGCGCATCCAGTTTTTTTGCAACCTCTGGATTTTTAAGGACTTTATTTAAAGCCTCATTCATCCTCTTCACGATGTCAGGAGGCGTTTTAGCGGGTGCCAAAAATGCCCACCATGACGGCGCCTCAAAGCCTGGATAGCCAAGTTCCTCAATGGTTGGCACATTGGGTAGGTCTGGACTCCTGTGTTTAGAGGTCACTGCCAAGGGACGAAGTCTTTGCGCATCAATATGGGGTTTGGTAACGAATACAGAGGCCATCGTCAAAGGGACGTGTCCTGCAACTGCGTCGGTCATCAAAGGGCCCCCTCCTTTGTAAGGTATGTGTGTCCAGTCCAAATGAGAGTTCTTACCCAGTAAAGCCATCGATAGGTGCCCAAGGCTGCCATTTCCAATGGTCCCGAAACTCACGTTTTTTCCAGCCTTCGCTGCGTTCACCACATCTGCAAACGTCTTGTACTCAGATCCAACGTACGTGGCAAGTACCATTGGCGATGTACCAACAAG
This sequence comes from uncultured Burkholderiales bacterium, assembly GCA_903830725.1. Lineage (GTDB taxonomy): Bacteria > Pseudomonadota > Gammaproteobacteria > Burkholderiales > Burkholderiaceae_C > Limnohabitans. The sequence continues at coordinate 63,614 of CAIKVH010000132.1, forward strand.
GACCAGGGGGGTTAGATCTTTTTGGGCGTCATAAGAGAGTGTTGGAAAAATGCTGGAATTCACGCCGTGTGTGTCAAAAACAACTGCAAAGGTATAGCCGTCTGCAGCAGACTGCGCTACAAGGGCCGTTCCAATGGTGCCAGAGGCACCGCCTTTGTTGTCAACAATCACTGTCTGCCCAAGCTCTTGACCAAGGGGCTGAGAAATAATCCGAGCAACTTGGTCAACGGAGCCCCCCGCAGGGAAAACTGCGATTAAAGTAATGGGCTTGCGCGTTGGCCATGCGCTTTGAGCATCAGCGGTTTGCATGCCAAGCAAAAAACCAAGAACTAAAAATACATTTGAACTGATTTTGGAAGCTTTAGAGGCAGTCCTGCTTTTGGGAACTGACCTAGTAAATGCGCTTTCTATGGTCTTATACAAATTCTTATACATATCAATCATAATTATCAATCCTTGCAACAATGTTTTTCTATCTAGACTTTACGCCAATACAGGACTCTAGCACATGGTAAGACCAACGCAGTTTCTGCTCCCCAACTCATCACCAGACAACACAACGACACCCATATCGCAGCAGTCAATCGCGAGGGAGGGCACAATTGCAGGAGTTACTAAAGCTTTTACTGAAAAAGACAGCGCCTACGGCGAACTGGCCTTAACAAATAGCACCAATTCCTTTGGTGATTCGACTCTTAAAAACCTCGACTGGCAATGTGAGCGGCCTGTTGAACTTCTTAAAAATCTAAAACGACTTACCGCGCCCAATCCAGGTGTGATGACCGGACCGGGCACGAATACCTACATCTTAGGCACAGAACTCACAGGATATATTGTCATAGATCCGGGTCCCTTAGACACAGATCATAGCGCTGGCATCTTCAAAGCCTGCAAGGGCGATATTCGAATGATTGTTTGCACGCACTCACATGCGGATCATTCCCCGGGTGCCTTGCCCCTTCAACGCCTATGTGAAAACGGATCTCGCTCCAAACCACCCATCCTGGGTCTAGCCTCTCAGGCTCACGCCAAACCAAGCGCTCAATTCAAACCGGACCGAGAACTAATGGATGGTGAGTGTTTAGAGCTGAGTTACGAGAATGTTGATGATCCTTCAAAATCACAGACACATACCCTAGAGGTAGTTTTTACGCCGGGGCACGCGGCCAATCATGTGTGTTTCGTCCTTAAAGAGGATAGTCTACTTTTTAGCGGCGACCATGTTCTAAATGGGAGCACAACCATTGTGGATCCCCCGGACGGTAACATGGGCCAATACCTCGCATCGCTTAAGAGGCTAGAACAACTGTGTCAGGCGCATAAGATCGAATTCATTTTCCCCGCACACGGATTTGTACTGGGCAACTACTCGGGCAGACCGCGCTCTGCGGTTGAGGTGATTCAAAATCTATACGATCACCGAATGAAACGAGAGTCAAAGATTTTGAAGGTCGTACAACAAGATCCAAGTGGATCTTTGGACGACTGGGTCAAAAAGGCTTATGACGATGTACCCGAAAGCGTTTGGCCTATCGCTAAAAGATCATTGTGGGCGCATGTTGAAAATTTACAAGAACTAGGGTTAATCAAATAACGCACTTCATAAGCACGACGGCGGCTTAAAGTCCGAATGAGAGATTTGGGCGTTGACTTTAGAGATTAATGGTGTGAAGTTCGCCGATACGCCGGATTCTGTGCACGAAGTTTCCTTCGTGTGACCGTCATTCCTCTGGGCCGTGGGTCACCCACACGGCTCGATGCTACCCACCCGCCAACTCCGCGGACCACATCATCATTGGCCTATTCGGTATTGCTGCGCGCAGAGATTGCCCGTTTCACCCGCAGTCTATAGTTACCCATGGACTGCGACTCGTCTCTGTTGCTCTAATCCTCACCTCGCGGTGGAGAGGTGTTACCTCCTGCGCTGTCCTTTGCAGTCCGGACGTTCCTCCAGTGCGGCGTTTCCCCCATTGCACCAGCGACGGCCTAGCGAACTTCACGTTAGCATTATCGTCAAACTCTGCGCTTTATTCACTGGTTTCTAATAGATATCACCTAATATATCTAGAACCTCTCAAATACTTTCAAATGCTCTTAAAATTAAGACAATAAAGTCCTACTATTCACAACGCATTTACTTTGCTCGATCAATACGAGCCAGTTATTATGATTCGAATCAGCGAACTCCGTCTTCCCCTTGAAACGACACCAGATGAACTTGCAGAGCATCCTGACCAAGGCATTCGTCCCCCTTACTTAGTAGCCATTGTTTGCAAGGCTTTAGCTATCCGCGACATAGACATTGATCATTGGCGTGTCTTTAAAAGAAGTTTTGATGCCCGCAAATCACAAATCTTTGTCGTCTATATTCTTGATGTTGCACTAAAAGATATTCATTTAGAACGCGAGATTGTTGAGCGTTTTAGTCAACCTGAAGTAAAGAAGCTAAATAACCCACTTCGCATACAAACCACTCCCGATATGAGTTGGCATCCGCCGCTACCTATCGATGAAAGACTGAGATCTAACCCGGATGGTCTCAGATCATCTCTGAGTAGTCCGCACAGCGTTTCGAATCAATCAAATTCCTCTAGAACTAAAACCAGTACCGAACACCGCCCAGTGGTTGTGGGCTTTGGGCCATGCGGCATTTTTGCAGCCCTTGCGCTAGCTCAAATGGGACTCAAACCGATCGTGCTGGAGCGAGGTAAAAAAGTCCGTGAGCGTACCCAAGATACTTGGGGACTTTGGAGGAAATCCAATCTCAATGTTGATAGCAATGTGCAATTCGGCGAAGGGGGAGCGGGCACATTCTCGGACGGCAAACTCTACAGCCAAATTAAAGATCCAAGGTTTCTGGGTCGAAAGGTTATCGAAGAGTTTGTCAAAGCTGGTGCTCCTGAGGATATTTTGTACGCCGCCCATCCCCACATTGGTACCTTTAAGCTTGTGAAGGTTGTGGAGAATTTGCGAGCGCAGATCGAGGCTTTAGGGGGCGAAGTACTTTTTCAACAGCACGTTTCAGATCTTATTGTGGAGGAGCAACAAGCAAAGTCGATAAGTACCAAGTCTGTAAAAGGTTTGGTTGTCCGTGATTTGCGAACCGGTATTACCCGAGAACTCCTGAGCTCGCAAATCGTAATGGCTCTTGGACACAGCGCACGCGATACGTTTGTGATGCTCTACAACCAAGGGGTTGCGATGCAGTCTAAGCCCTTCTCAATAGGGTTTCGAATCGAACACCCGCAGGGGTTAATTGACCGGGCGCGTTGGGGCAGACATGCCGGGAACCCCCTTCTAGGCGCGGCTGACTATAGACTGGTGCACCACGCAAGCAACGGTCGGGCAGTTTATAGTTTTTGTATGTGCCCAGGGGGTACCGTTGTAGCGGCAACTTCTGAGGCAGGTCGAGTCGTGACTAATGGTATGAGTCAATACTCACGCAATGAGAGAAATGCCAATGCTGCTATCGTCGTAGGAATTGAGCCCAGTGACTATCCAACAGATCCCGCACAATTTGAGAAAGCCTTAGGAACAAACTATAAGACCACAAAAAGGCCAGGCGACACCCACCCACTAGCAGGTATCGTTTTACAAAGAGAGCTCGAGTCAAGTGCTTACGTTCTTGGTGGATCTGACTACAGGGCACCTGCGCAACGTTTAGATGATTTCTTACACGCGCGTGCTTCAAAGGCACTGGGCTCAGTTGTTCCTTCTTATCAGCCAGGCGTAATGCTAACTGACCTTGGAAGCCTTCTGCCCGAATATGCAACTCACGCTCTAAGAGAGGCGTTGCCAGCTTTCGCAGATCAGGTGAAAGGCTTTGACTTACCAGATGCAGTTCTCACTGGAATTGAATCGAGGACTTCCTCACCCCTTCGAATAGACAGGGATGAGTCTTTTCAAAATACAACCATCAGAGGCTTGTACCCCGGCGGGGAGGGTGCGGGCTATGCTGGAGGAATTTTATCTGCCGGCGTGGACGGACTAAAAGTAGCAGAGGCAGTCGCTAAGCGGTACTTGGCTCTGTGAATGTCATGAGTGTTATGAATCTTATGAGTGCTTTAAGTTTTCGTGAGACTTGTCTAGCGCAATCAGCGACTAGGTCTAAAGACATCTGTATTTTCATAAAAGCCCGGGGCATCATTCTCCTCCCACCAGCCAGGCACCCCCAATACTTGCAAAGGGGAGAATGGCTTTTGTGCCCAGTCCATTGAAATGATGCGCTCACTCACCCACTGGTCAATATCCGAGCCCACTATATCCATGGGCAGTTTTAAGCGCAGCACATGGCCAGTAATACTAAGCCTAGGCGTGATGAGTTTTTCAAGCAAAGCGTGGCCAAAAATCCAGACCCTCGCCTTACTCCAAAGCGCCCTGTGTTGAATAAATAATTTATTCCAATCTTTGTTCTCTAGGGCAAGCCAAATCTGCTCATCAGCCTGAAGCAAGATACCGTTTTCGTCAAAAACAGTTATGGCGTCTCTTACTGCACCACGAACTTGACTTTGATCTATCCCCGCATTCTTTCTCACCTCTGCGGCCTGCAAGCCGAGCATCCTCTCCTTGGTTAAGGGATATTTAATCCAACTCAACCCATTTAACAAATCATGAACATTTTGCCGAGTAGGAATTGCGTTTGATTGATCAATAAATGTCTCGTAAGTAAAGGGCGTATTTAATTCGCATTGATCAACAAAGGTAAACTTTAAATCTGCTCTATAAATGTTGAGAATGGTTGCCAAAGACTCATTTTCACCACACAGGCTATTTAAAACCCGTTGCCCAATGTCACTCCAGTTTTCAATCCAAGGCGCTGTCCAATCAATATTCGGTAAACAATTAGCTTCAGTCACTTCGTGCATGAGAGATTGGTGGAAAGGGAATGCCGGAGAATTGGCAGATAGTTTTTACTAAATTAACAGTGATTAATTTTCTAGCGATATTCTTAGGACATCAGTTTAAAACCGCCAACTCACAAACTGCCTTACTTAAAAACTGCCTAAATTACAAATCGCCTAAATTACAAATCGCCACTTAAGTGCCTCACCCGCGCGCAGAGGGATAAGTTTGGCATTACCGAACGCCAATGATTCAGGCATCTGACAACTCTCCCGCCGAAGTGTAATTCGCTCGGTGTTTCTGGGTAGTCCGTAAAAGTCAGCGCCGTTAAAACTTGCAAAGGCTTCCAATCGATCTATGGCTCCCACTTCATCAAAAGCCTCAGCATAGAGCTCCATCGCACTAAAAGCTGTATAACACCCAGCGCAGCCACTTGCGTGTTCTTTCAGATGGGCAGCGTGAGGCGCGCTATCCGTTCCCAAAAAGAATTTAGAACTACCACTGGTTGCTGCCCTCACCAATGCTTGACGGTGGGTCTCTCTTTTTAGAACAGGGAGACAGTAATAATGAGGCCGAATACCGCCTGTAAAAATGGCATTGCGGTTGTAAAGTAAATGGTGCGCGGTAATCGTTGCGGCGAGATACGAGTCTGCAGCCTCAACATACTGCGCAGCCTCAAGGGTGGTAATGTGCTCAACCACCACCTTTAGTTCCGCAAAGTCCTTGCGTATAACGCTTAAATGCTTGTCTATAAAGACCGCTTCGCGGTCAAAGAGATCCACATCAGGATCAGTCACC
>CAIKVH010000133.1 GCA_903830725.1 uncultured Burkholderiales bacterium
CCAGCATTCTCCGATTTAACTTTGGATTTTTTTTTAGGCACATTACCAGTCAAATGATTCACTCCTGAAATCAGCGCTAACGTCTAATGATTTATCTAAGCACTTTTTTAAAAAATTATATTGATTTAAATTTTTGAATAATATCATTCTCAGACAACACCTCAATTTCCTTAGCCTTTTCTGCGGTGATCCAATTTCTTTTTATCATTCCGTCCAAAATAGAGTCTCTAGAATAAAGCTTGGAGTCCCCGTCATCATTGGGATCAACAAAGAATAGTTTAATGATGCTGTTGCCCACAATAATAATCAAAATACCAAACAAGGTCAGCCCCAGTAAGAATGTCATACAAGCGACCATTCTGCCACCCACAGTAACTGGGAACATGTCACCGTACCCAGTCACAGCAAGCACACACCACCACATGGCAGTCGGAATAGAAGTAAAGAACCTTTTATCCTCAGGAATCTCAGAGCCACTGATAGGATCTACAGGTATAAATCTCACTGCATCCGGATTTTCAACTACATCGATATTCTGCGCCTTTGCCAACTCAATTAATTCGTTGCGGCCTTGCTCAACAGCCTGAGTTGAATAAAGACTTCCTTCAACCAAAAACATGAGTGAACTACAAATCATTATCACTGAGAAAAAAATTGCAAAGTAAATTTTTAAATTAGTAACAACAGGATTATTTTTCTTTTGGTCAGAGTTATTTAAAAATGCAATCTTCACCATTTTTAAAACCCGCAGGGACCTGATCGCTCTTAGAGAGCGAATCAACTTAGTACTCTGGAAGGCAGTTAAATTCATCACTTGCAACAGTGTTGGCAAAATTGACAACAAATCAACTAAGCCCCAAAAACTAAATATGTATTTCAGTCGATTATCTGAAAAATAAAGATTCAAAATGTAGTCAATTCCAAAAAGCAGGACTGCCCCATATTCGATGCATTTAAGGGAAAAACTATATTTTTCATAAAAATCATCGACCGTCTCCATGGCCATCGAAAAACACGAAATACAAATGATGAGATTTATGGTAATAGTCCAAACTCGAAACTCAACAGACGAAAAATCCCTAATGGATTTGTAAAAAATCCCATTTACATTGAATTTATGTTCATTTGAATCAATTTGCATCATGAACTGTTCCTTAGGAGTCAATTATTTATTCTAGGATTTAAATACCCACACGCAAGATAGGCTTTAAAAACCTGATGTAAGTATAAATGAACAGGTTGCAAAAAGTGAACAATCCGCAAGCGGAGTTCACCCCTTTGAACAAAGCGGGCACAGTCACTCCTCGCAAGGGTATTTACTAGCCCATAGACACCTGAGTGAAAAAACTCAAAATGAGTGGGTAAATACTCTTCCCTGGTAGCTAAATGTAATCGTTTCTCCCTGCTGAATTGTGACGGGGACCATGCGGCAAACCTCTCTAACCTCAGATTGAGGGGGCGTCTTGCTCATTTCATTGCCGATGAGCGCGCCGCCCACCATACCTACTGCTGCACCAGCATTACGGTCTCTACTGTTACCACCTAAGGTGCTCCCAATGAGTCCTCCAGCAACTGCGCCAAGTAGACCGCCCCCACCTCCACCTTGGGAAACGACCTCGCGCTGTTCGCACTGGCGTTGCTGAACTGTAACAAAGTTAGGCTGGCGGTTGATGACCTGGGCCACATCGTTAGTTTGCACAGGCGCAGGATACTGTTGAACAGGTGCAGGAACCTGGGTGTAGGTTTGTTGAGCGATGCTCAAATTAGAAACAACCAGAATCGACATAACCATAGTAGAAGTAAAAAGGCAGTTGAATTTCATATTGAATATCCTTTAGGTAAGCTAAACAGCAAAATCAAAGCACAACTTGTAAAACTATGCCCTAGGCGCGTATTTTAACTAAGTCCTAGGGCGACTCCTTGTCTGGGGGTATTAGATACTAAGCTGCACGCAATTTGGATGTATAGCTTGATTCATACCTGAAAGCGGAAATAAATAAAAACAACCGGCTCTGAGTATTCAACCCCTGATGGACCGGGTTTTAAGCGGTAAATGACGGAGAAGTTATGATTTCAAAAAAGTACAAACTCCAGCAAATCTAGTTTCTGACTTACGCTCAATATTTACATTTTTAGAGTACATCTTATTGGTACTCAAAACCCTTCCACTAATCATATCAAACTTCAAATAAAAGTGATTAGCTCCTTTTTGTGCATCAGAACGATCTTCCTCGCACTCCAGCGCTTTATCACTCCACTTTGGGCATGCTATGAATGAGTCATCCTCCTGTATTTGTTATATGAAACAATACCCGCATAAGCTAAAACACCAACTATGGCAATTACGACCAATAACTCTACAAGTGTAAAACCAGCAACTTTATCCTTATTCATTGCAGACAGCTCATTTCATTTAAGTGAATAAAGTTTAATTATCAGCGATATTTTGCATCAAAATCCTGAGAAGATCCCATAACACATAAGTTATTGATTTATATAGGTATTTTGGCAAGTGGAAGTGGAATTGGACTCTAACTTAATACTACCAGCATGTGAGAGTAATCAATATGTAAAAATTCAAAGTTATCAAATTCGCGCTAAGCTAGGAAGCCATTCGAGAGACTTATCAAACCATTTCTTCACAGATTGGTTTCGTGAAATTTGGTCTCTAACCCAATCGGCTGTTAAATACTGTCCCTTACGCTTATAGTACTCAAGGTCACAATGATATTCTTCTTCTAATGTGATCAAGTAATGTTTTTCTGAACTATCTAGAAATTTACATAGTCGGTTAATTTCGATTTTATTTTTTGGGGTATTTAGTTTAATTTGAATGCTAAGCCTATCATTCCCTTGAACAGCGATTCCGGCTATTTTAGTGGCATCAGGTGTATCAACGAATAAATCTATGTCCTTCAATACTCCGCCACGATAAGCAGGAACAAAACAGTCGTATGCTTCAAATATTTTAGCAACCAAAGTTTCAAACTCAACGCTCGAAAGACAATGCAGGGGATCAATTAACAATTTAGCGTATTCATCGGCAACAAAATCAACATTTCTTAGTAATACCTTTATTGCAGCTATATTCCCGTCGTATCGAGATGCAAGCTTGCCATCGATATTTTCTCCTATTGGATAAAAAGTCCCCTGTGCAAATGCTTGACTAGACTTAATCGTTGCAAGAATATATGGAATCTCTGAAATAGATATTGGGCATTTATCCAACAACATATTGACGTCGTAATATTTAGGCAGGTCTGCTACTTCAGAAGACTTGCCATTTTTCCTAAAGCTAAATAAATCACCATTTTTAGGCGCCCCCAAGGGCTCGTATATCCACAACCATCCTGAGTCTATAGTAATGAATATAGGTCTAATATTTTTATTCGAAGTAATTGTCAAAAAACTATTCACGGTCCTGTGATACTTTTTCTCCAATCTACTCGATCCATTGAGAATGGCTTCACAAGAATCGTCTCCATAAAAAATCGGAGCCTGTTTTTTATCGTTAAGCCAATATTCCGCAGCGCTTTTATCAAGATTTTTTGAATCAAAAAAATGGTACTTGTGTTTAATATTTAAATTGTAAAACTTAATTTTCATATTCTTGCATGTAAAGTTTAGCGATTTATATTAAATTTTTAGTTATTTGGTTAATGATGAAAAATCGACTAAATCAATCAGTAGGATATATCTTGTAATGCAACTCGCAAATTACTACTACGTACATTAAATGAGAACGGCAACAAAATCATAACTACTAACCCATTGAAAATTCAAAGTATATTTAATTGATCCATAACTGAATTGTGAAATTGGCGAAAGGAAAAATAAATGAGATTTACACTTGAATTTGTAGATGGGTTTGATTCTCATACTAAATACGATCGGGATAAATTAATGATTTTTTAAAAAGTTAATAATCCCCGGTGTTTAAATCTCCTGCTTCACACTGAGGGAAGAAAAATTGAATTTTTCTAACAACATCATACAGTCGATCGCAGACGTCTTCATACTCTTGAGAATCGTAATCTTCAAAAGTAGATTGTTCATCCATTAATGTTGAAGCCTCATCTAAAGTATGAACAATCGTTTTAATTACATTGCCATAATCTAACTCAGCAAATTTTGATATATAGGTTTTATCTGAATTGGGATTGCCAGGAACACCAAACACATCAATACTCTTATTCGATTCAGAATCAATTATAAATATCCTATTTTTTCTTCCTAATCCAACACAAAGTATTTTGTCAAGCGCAGTATTCATAAATAAAAAATTAGGCCTATGAGTTCCTTTTTTAATTTGCTGTTTAAGTTCAGGGAATGCAGTTGCTAATTCAAAAGCTTCTTCAATCCTTCCATAAAGATATGCTATTTTCAAGTGGCCTCTGTAAGTAGTTCCAAACTTAGCATCAAACTCACCACATATTTGAATATTTAAAGGAGACCCTTCGTCTTGCTTAGAGAGCCACTCATCGGAATAAACGTCTATCAAATCGCCATTAACCCTCATTCTCTCTAGAATATTTGACTTCGCTAGTTCGATGAATGAACTATTTTCTTGAATTGATGGCGAAGCAAATTGCAAGTAAATACAATTAGATTGCATTAACTTCAAAACTAAATCTGGATTAGAAGAAATAGATTCAGAAGAGTTCTTGAGAACTAGTACGTCATTGGATGCGGCAGTAGTTACAACTTCGACATCTTGTTTAAGCTGATCAGCCACATACTCCAATAAGCTTCCGTCTTTTCTTAAGGCTGAAATCACAAGATTTTTATCGCCTAAAAATTTTCCATCAGCATTTTGAATAGCACTAGGATAGGTTTCGATAGCAATCCTAACTATATCTTCATCTATTTGAAGTCTCTCTGAAAGATCTGAGATAGCTGCGCCGTTATTCTGCATCGCAATTAAAGCAATATCTTTATCATCCTTAAAATCATCACTTACATAAGCAATCGATCCAGAGTCATTACTAACTGCGGCCTCTACTATTGTCCTATCATTGCGCAATTCCTCAGAAGCATACTGAATCAAATATCCCTCACTTTTGACAACCTTTAGAGTTATGTCAAAGTCATTAAGAATATCTGGTCCTGCGTACTCGTAAGCCCATGGATTATTTTCAATTGCTGCAGTAACAACTTCTTTGTTATTTCTTAATTCTAAGGATGCAAACTGCAAGGCTAGACCTGCATTTTTTACAGCCAGTAAGACTATTTCTTTATCTGCCTGCAAGTCTTCAGAAGCATTATCCAATTCATAGCCTTCTTCTTGCACCATTGACAGCATTAATTTGCGATCAGCTATTTTATCGGCACTGCTATTTTCATCCTCAGAAATGAAGGGCCAGTCAGAGCCTTCATCGTTTGTTTTTGATTCACCCGTCTTTTCGCACTCTTCTATTGAAACCGTTGATTCAAAGATTAACTTTTCTTCAATCAAAGTCCACCCTTGATTATCTAGCATCGCGTAATCGTTATTTAATATAAAATCCCGCCAATGTTGTTCATCTTTCTTAGACATGTTTTCAAACAAATATGCCTCTTGACCATCGTGATAATCTAAATTTTCAATTTCGATATTATTTTCTTTTGCAAACTGATATACATCCTGAAAACCGCTTAAATCTATTAATGGGCGTCTATCAGAATTAAGAATAACCACAAATTCTCGCCACCTTCTTGTAACAGTGATTACTTGATCATCCTTTTTATAAATATATATGTCTAATGCGGTATTTTCGTCATCCGGGGTAATCCTCCAAGATTTACTATGACTATCCAACAAAAGCGAATACTGTCCCGCATCCTCGTTACTTTCGATTGCTTGGTTTACCACCTCTGAATCTGTTTTAAGTTCCTTTGAAGCAAATTCAAGTGCAGCGCCATAATTTGAAACTGCAAGAAGAACAATTTCTTTATTACTCTGAAAGTCTTCAATCAGATACTCAAGTACCCAGCCGCTATCCTTAACAGCAATTTTTGCAAGCTCTTCGTCAGCTTTCAATTCGTCTGACATATTTTGATACTGAGAACCATCGCTGCTTAATGCAATTGAAGCTAAATCCCTATCAGCCCTCAAGTTTTCAGACAAATATTCAAAGGCTGATCCGTTATTGGTAACAGCTTTAATTGCAATTTTTTTATTTGCTTTGAATTTAGTTGCTGCAAACCGTATTGAATTCCCATCCTGATTTAATGCGGCAAGAACAATTTCCTCATCCTCTTGACATTTTTCAGATGCATACTCTAGTGCTGAGCCATCGCTGGAAACTGCTGCTAAGACTATTTCTCGTTCTGATTGGAGTTTCTTAGATGCATGCTGCAGACTGGATCCTGATTCTGATACTGCAGTTAATACGATTGTTTTGTCATTTTTTAACCTGTCAGATGCATATTCAAGTACATAACCTGAACTTGAAACGGCCTCTAAAGCAATGTCCTTGTTGTCTTGCAATTCATCTGAGGCAAACTCAAACTCAAACGCTGACTTGCCTATTGCAGCTCTAACAACTTCAATATCGTTTCTAAGATCAGCCGAAGCATACTTCAAGGCAGTGTAAGGTGAGTTTACAGCCGCCATTACCAACTCTTTGTCATTGGCCAAGCTTTCAGGAATATCCTTTAGCCAGCTTCCGTGAGTAGTTAATGCCCTAAGTATCAAATCTCGATTATCTCCAAACCATCCAGCAATTGGTTGTTTACTTAAAGATATATCATCCTCAGCACTACAGGATGGACAAATTAGCTCATCACTTTCATTTCTTGAACAATCGTCTGGACTTCCTACCCATTCGCAATGTCCACACTGTGCGGTTGAATACAAATCTTCATGAACTGGAAATGTTCCAAGGTCTAAATCACCACCCCCGCAATCCGGGCAAATATTGCCTTCATATTCCTCATCAAATTTAGCTTCATCGGAAAAACCATGCCATCCACAATCAGTACATAAATAGTCATGAGTATTTAAATCTGTAGAAATAGATTTTCGACTCTCCTTTTTGGCATGAGCTACTACGTCCTGCGTTTCAGCTTGAAGCTCTCGCAAAAAATCAACAGCTCTCTGCGGAGCCTTTCCAAAGGCTCTCCATTTTTCTATAATATCTAGAGATATACCAAAATGTTCAGCAACTTGATCTAATTCGACGCCCTGCCGAGATATTTTTTTATCCCAATCGTCAAACGGCATCGAGCTATAGGTTTCGGTTAATTCATGAGCATCATTAACTTCATCCATATCAGACAGAAAAGATATTGCATCCTTTTGTTTGAGCTTTGCAGCTTTTCTCATCCACGCTAAACCACTTTCAAAATACTGATCGGTTGTATTCTCTGACAACTCGATCATGATTTTTCCCAAAAAGTATTGACTATCTGCATACCCTTGATTTGCAGCCTCTTGCAATATGTGTGTAGCTCGTTTTAAGTCTCCGGAGTTATAAAGCAAAATTCCCTTTTTGTGCAAAGAGTAAATAGGATCGTCAGACGCTTCTTCTGGAGAAATTGGAGCTGGTTTAAATGTTGATTTTTTTAATTCTTGTTCGTTTGCAGTACTTTTTAGTTTCTTTTTACGTATTAAGAAAAATCCACCTGCTCCCGCTAAGAGAAGAGTTACGAGTGCAATGAATAAATTCGACCCCGAGGAACCACTTTCCTTGTTTGTAGAATGGTCATTTTTGACATTGGATGGGGTAACACTTGGACTATTTTGCTCTGTGATTTTTTCAATATTTTTGTCATCAGTATTTTTTATTGGCTCTTGTATTGCTTCAGAGGCTTTAACCTCAACTTCTTGCCCCGGCCTGGACGCAACTTTTAACTGAACCATAAGCTCAGAGTTATCACGTCGCATAAGTTTAAAACTAAGAGACTTTCCCGGCGGGACATTTAACGCCTCGAATACTTGACCTATATCCGTAAATGATTTGCCGTTTATCTCTGATATCAGTTCACCGGGATTGATACCCGCTTCTTGCGCCGGTGAATTTGCTAGAACTGACCCAATTTCTAAAAGAACTCGCCCGTTACTCTGGATAAGCCCCTTGATTTCCAATCCAACTATTCCTCTGTTTGTATTGGATATAAAGTTTAAAACTTGTATTCTGCTTTTAAACGCAGGCTTCAAACACTCGGGAAGACTTCGAGTGTCACATGTGTTCAGGGATTTAAGCCAGTCCCTTTGACTAGTCTTGATGCTGGGATTAGCCTGCAATGCAGTTTTATAAACTTCATCTAGCTTTTCGTCCAAAGTCGAAAGCTCTGAATCTGAACAAATTGCCTTTTCAACTGAACTACTTGCTTTTGAACAATCAAAACTCGCAGAATATGAATACGTCGAAACAAAAAAAACACTTATTGCTAATATCAGTTTACTCATCAAATTGCCTCAGTAATTGACCTTTTTAAATCCTAACAGATTTAGAAGTAAATTAAATCATAAAGATAATAATTAAGTGCTTGACTTTAATTACAAATCTTGAATGAATTCATTTGCTAATACTTTATATTGCTTGAGGATAATCCTGCCAAGGTATTGCTGTTAGTCACATAACATCCAACTTAGGGATTGTGACAAACATGTTTATGAACCCTAGCAAATACTCGCGCATTGGGTCAAATCACTACATCCTAGGAATAAAATCTAAGAATAAAATATCCAGGAATCTATGGCGCTTGTTGCGAGCATTGATAGAGCATATGCAACAGCATGATGCAGTCGGTAGAAAGAACATAGGACGGCTGAGTTTTATTCGAAGCCATTAGTTTTAACACGCTCCAGAGCATAGACTCAATTTCTATAAATACCTAGAAAAGTACTCGTAGGCGTTTCACACTAAAATGGAGATGATGTCCTGGCCTGCGTTTGAATTCAAGAATTTCAAAAACTACAGGCTACTTGTCTTGGCACACTGTGGTTGGAATGGAGTATTCAACCGTGTTTGATAAATGCCCATCCCCCGTTAATTGGGTAGAGCCGTGATTTTTCATACCAAACACCAGAGAAACAATCACCTAACACGTAAGTTATTGATTTATATAGGTATTTTGGTAGGCGCGATTGGACTCGAACCAACGACCCCCACCATGTCAAGGTGGTGCTCTAACCAGCTGAGCTACGCGCCTAAAGAGCCATATTCTAGCACGCATTTAAATGCTTGGGATGTGGACTCAGCGTCTTCTAGATGAAACAACGCTTGGAACTGATCTCATAATGGCTAAAACTTTTTGCAATTTAGTAGAGTCGGTAATTTCAACCGTAAATGTCATCCAAGCCATTCCTTTAATTGACTCCGTTTTAACACCAATAACGTTCATTTTTTCCTTAGCAAAAACCTCAGAGATGTCTCTTAATAGACCTTGACGGTCATGAGCCCTTATCTCTATATCAACCGGATACACAATCGGTACATTTGAGGCAGAGGGAGTTGATCCGCCCCACTGGACCTCAATAACCCGGTCTTCGTTGCGTAGCACGAGTTCCTTGAAATTTAGGCAAGAAGTTCTGTGAATACTCACGCCCTTGCCACGGGTAATAAACCCCCTTATATCGTCGGGGGGAGCAGGTCGACAACACCTAGCCAGTTGAGTCATTAAGGAGTCCACACCCACCACCAAAATACCACTTTGTGATGGGGCAGGTCTGGGTTCCTTTATACGGGTGTTCTTTAAAAAGAGTTCATCCTCAGATTCTTGAACGACCTCCCTGGGATGCAATATAACTTCAATATTTCTGAGTGAGAACTCGTCCTTGCCCACGACTTCAAACAGGGACTCTGCATTCTTAAAGCCAAGTTGGCTTGCAAGATCTTCTAAATTGACACTTGTCTTGCCCTCGCGTTGTAAGAGTTTTTCAACAGCCTCTCGCCCTTTAGAAACATTTTCCTGAGTAGCCAGGGCATTAAACCAAGCCCGCACCTTGGAACGCGCTCTAGGGCTTACCAAGAAGCCCAACTCAGGGTTCAGCCAGTCCCTTGAGGGTCCTCCCTCTTTGGCAGAAATGATCTCTACAGTTTGTCCATTCTTAAGAGGCGTATTCAGAGTAACCATTGCGCCGTCAACTCGACCTCCACGGCATCTGTGTCCTAAATTAGTATGCAATGTATAAGCAAAATCAACGCAGGTCGCCCCAGAAGGCAATTCCACAATTGCGGCGTTTGGTGTCAACACATAAATCCACTCACTGAGGGTATCAATATTAGATAAAGAGGATTCCTCAGCATTGCCCGCGCGGGAGGCGATGTCTTGCTCCCAGGCCAGGAGTTGCCTTAAAACTGCAATCTTTTGATCGTACGTAGAATCTGCGCTAACCCCCGAATAGCCTTTAGCACCGGCCTCCTTGTATGCCCAGTGAGCGGCAACGCCGTGCTCTGCATGATCATGCATTTGTTGTGTACGAATCTGTATTTCAACTGGTAACCCCCTTTGATCCGCAACCACCGTATGCAGGGATTGATAGCCGTTGGGCTTGGGGCGAGAAATGTAATCATCGAATTCATTCTCCAATGGTCTTAGCTTGGAGTGCACATGCGCTAAGGCTGCATAGCATTCATCATTGGTTTGGACAATAACGCGTAATGCTCGAATATCGAGGACCTTGTCAAATCCGAGAGATTTACCTCGCATTTTTTTAGCTATGCTGTAAATGTGCTTTGGTCGGCCAAAAACCTGCGCGCTTACCCCGATATCCTTTAGCTCGAATTCAAGCTGAGATCTAAGTTGCTCAACGTAAATCTCACGCTCAGCTCTTTTATTTTCAAGTAGTTTTGCAATTTCCTTGTAAGCTTGGGGATCTAAAAACCTAAACGCAAGATCCTCCATTTCCCACTTGATTTGCCAAATTCCAAGCCTATTTGCAAGGGGGGCAAAAATATTCAAAGCCTCTTGAGCAACTTCCTTGGGGGCTATTTCCTTTTGGGCCGCATAGTACCTGAGTGTTTGAACGCAAGATGCCAGCCTGAGCATTACGACTCTAAAATCCCTTGAAAAAGCAAGCAACATGCGCCTGACATTTTCTGTTTGTGCCGTGCCCTCACTTGCTATCGAAGTTGTCTTTTTTTGCTTTGCTCTGGTTTGTTTTTCCAAAAGAAGCAGTTGCGTAGCCTCAACTGCTAAGGCGGTGATACTCTCACCAAATACTTTCCCAATCATTTCTGCAGGTTTAGAGAGGTAAGCACTTGCGTAAACCAAATAACTTGCAGCCTGTAGCGACTCAGACCCTCCAATTTGTTTAACTACAGTTGCGACCGCATCTGCGTGGGCCAACGAATTTTCACCGCTGTCTAAAGTCTCAAACTCAAGCAGTCTTTCAGCAAATACTCTCGCCTTGGCCAACACCTGCGGCTCGTCCTGAGAGTCTTCAGATGAAGGGGCGTAAGCGGTGGCAATAGCAACAAAATCTTGAACGGGATTGACGAGCGCAACCCCACTGCGCTGGGAGGCAATATGCCCCCCATCAGCCGTTGCTTTGTCCTGCGCACCATTTTGACCTAGCGCATTCAATCTTGTACCTTCAGATTCATATTGCCTTCAAAATTCTCAAGCCTAATTATCGCCTCATCAATCTCGAACCAAGAAATCTCTTACCCTTATCAGTTGATCCTCCTGAATCAGAGTCGGCGCATGCCCTACCCCTTCAACGCTGTAAAGCGCAGGCCTCGGACCACGTGCACACATCTGCTCAGCGTCTGCTGGAGTTAAAAGGTCAGATTTAGCACCTCTAACCAACAAGGTCTCGCAACTGATTTGATCATAAATTGTCCACATTAACTGTTCAGCCGATGTTGAACTCTCAAGCGTCAATTGCATGATCGGCTGAGCGATCTTAGGGTCATAATGAAAAATGTAATGATCCTGCACTTTCTTAAGCATAGGGCGAGACAAAGTCTCCCATTGATCTTTCGTGTGAGGCCCAAAACTTTTGAAAATCTCTGCCAATCGTTGTATTCCAGAGATTTCACTTTCAAATTTCTCTCCCAGTCCCAAATAGGTCTTCAAACGCTCAATAAAACGCCACTGGACAACAGGGCCCACATCGTTTAGCAACAATCTTCGAACTGGTATTTTGGTTTTAAAGGCATCCACCCCGCAAATCAGCATTCCAATTAATCCCCCCATACTTGTTCCAACCCAATCAACCGTCTTTGTCCCAATTTGCTCTGTGACTTGATCGATCAAACTTTTAAGTCCATATGCGTAAGTTGGCAGCTGATAAGACGCAGCATTGCTTAACCAATCACTTTGACCACGCCCCACTACATCTGGACAGATTATTTGCACGGATTCCCCTCTTTGCCTATATGCTTGCAGCAAGCATTGAGCCAAAATATCGAAATCTCTGCCTTGACGAGTTAAGCCGTGTACGCAAATGACCAAGTGCTCGGCATGTGGATCCCCCCATTGGTAATAAGCCAGTTGATGCGCTTCAATATTCATGTGTTCATTAGATAGAACTTTAAAATACTTCGTTTGCGGTTGGTGTGTGATCATTTGAGGAAACTAAGATGGATAAAAAAGAGCCAATGATTCACAAGACTTTACCCGATTTATTGCTAAATTCTATGAATCCAAAGTTGGCGAAGTGTTAACTTGGTGTCAACTTAGTGTCAACTTGGTGCTGACTTGCAAGAAACATTAGGTTTACCATAGAATTGCACCAATTAAATGCGTTTACCTTCATCTAAAGCCAATCCAAAAACCATCTAACCCCTATTTAAGAAAGAGTATTTTTCATGCGAGTTCAAAGTAATCTTGATAATATTGGAGCGTGTGGCTGCGGGCGGGCGCCAGAAGGTAAATGTAACGGATGGCACGGACTCACCGAAGAGGCCTATCTAATGGAACTTGAGCTTTGGCAGCAGTCTAATGAGAGTTCCCAGGTTGACGCTCAAGCGAATGAATTTAGGAATACTTAGTATTTTCAGGCAAGGTACAACAACACGACCGCCCTCGCCTCAATTGACTGACCCAAACCTACTGGGCCCATTTTCTCGGCTGTCTTTGCTTTAATATTCAATTGTTCTGGGCTTAAATCCAAAGCTTTACTCAGAGTGCCTATCATCGCTGGGATATGCGGCGACATCTTGGGGGCTTGGGCGATGATGGTGGAGTCTATATTACCAATAAGCCACCCCCTGTCTTTGATCAACTTGTGAGCTTGACCTAAGAGAATCATCGAATCAATATCCTTGAACTTAGGATCCGCATCAGAGAAATGGCGCCCAATGTCTCCCAAGCCCGCAGCCCCCAACATGGCATCTATTACAGCGTGAATTAACACATCAGCATCTGAATGTCCCAACAATCCCTTGTCGTAATCAATAGTTACACCGCCGATAATTAGGGGGCGTCCCTCTACTAGCGCGTGGACGTCCCAGCCTTCGCCAACTCTAAAATTGAAATTTGTCATGATTGAAAATTTTTCTTTGAAAATGTCTTTTGCCAAATGCCCTCAGGATCTTAACTTTAGTATGGCCTCTGCCATTTCAAAATCTTCCGGGTAAGTTATTTTAAGATTGGTTGATCGTCCCTTGATGAGTAAGGGCTGCAGGCCCAAAGATTCAATTGCGCTAGATTCATCCGTTATTGATTCTGAACTAATACTCAGACTACTGCTTAAAGCTTTTACAAGCATCTCAAGCCTGAACATTTGCGGAGTTTGAGCAAGCCATTTGTTCTCCCTTGGTATCGTGTTTTTTACGCGCCCCCCCGCTTCTTGTTTTAGAGTGTCTGCAACCGGTAGCGCCAATAATCCTCCAACCGAATCTTTGAAACATGAACTAATTAAATCATTGATCAGCTCGTCAGTAATTAAACACCGAGCAGCGTCGTGAACCAGTGCCCAGTCTTCCTTTGCTGCTCCCATGATTTGCAGATGTTCAAGTCCAGCTAGTACGCTTTGCGCCCGCGTATTTCCGCCTTTAAAAATCACACTGATCTTGCCGTCTGTGTCTTTGACGTGATTTTGCAGGATATCTCCAATATAGACATCCGAGGGACTGACGACAAGACAAATCGATTGAATCGACTTAACCTCTAGCAGCACCTTTAAGGTGTGTGCAATCATAGGACGGCCAGCCAGATCAGCATACTGCTTAGGGAGTTGTCTGCCCGAGCGAGATCCGACCCCTGCGCAAGGAATAACAAAGTGAATACTGGGTAATTTTGGATCCATAGGAAGCTTGTTGATCAATCAATCTAGAATGATAACTTTTATGCAAGGCAATCCAAGCCCAAAATTGCAATTTCAGTCAGATATTTGATGTACATCCCTAAATTAATACCCGGCAAGCGTCTAAGTATTCAAAGACCATTCAGCTCCTCAGACGCGATGCTTTTAGCATCCCTAAGCGCTCAGGAGATAAAGAACGAACATAAAGTTGCGATCATCACATCGGACGCAAGCGACGCTCAAAGACTCATTGATGAGATGGCTCTGTTTGACCCGGATTTGCGAAGTGTGATTTTCCCAGACTGGGAAACTCTTCCCTATGATAGCTTCTCGCCTCATCAAGATCTCATCAGCGAGCGTTTGGCAACACTTTGGCGAATTTCCCAGGGCGAAGCCGATATTATTCTTATCCCAGCTACAACTGCGCTTTACAAAATTGCACCGCCCTCTTTCTTAGCGGGCTATACCTTCAATTTCAAAGTCAAACAAAAGCTAGATGAGGCCAAACTTCGTTCCCAATTAACTCTAGCGGGCTACGCGCACGTTTCCCAGGTAATCAGTCCAGGCGAGTACTGCGTGAGGGGTGGCTTGATTGACCTATTCCCCATGGGCTCTCGCTTCCCCTATAGAGTTGACTTATTTGACAATGAAATTGACTCGATAAGAACCTTTGATCCGGATACCCAAAGAAGTCTATACCCGGTGCCCGAGGTACGGCTGCTCCCTGGACGCGAGTTTCCAATGGATGAGGATTCGAGGTCAAAATTTAGAAACCGTTGGCGTGAGTTGCTTGATGGGGATCCGACGCGAAGCCGTATCTATAAGGACATCGGCAACGGCGTCGCAACGGCTGGCATAGAGTATTTTCTCCCGCTCTTTTTTGAAGAAACGGCAACCGTTTTTGATTACCTAGGTCAAAACGCAACAATTGTGTTACACGGGGAGTTAGAGCCCATATTTCAAAGATTTTGGCAAGATACACAAGAACGTTACAGGCTCTCCCAGGGTGACCCTGATCGCCCAGCGCTGGCGCCAGATACTCTCTTCCTTAGTAGTGAAGCATTTTTCACTCATTGCAACAACTACACGCAACTTGTTTTAAAACCGAGCTCTCAAAAAGAGTCCTTAGATGCACCCCCCCAAGATGAAGAGAAACTTAGCTCTCAAACTTTTGCACGTTCGCTACCCGATCTAAGTGTGCACCGGGGGGCTCAAGATCCTTTGAGCCAACTCAAAAAGCATCTTGCCCAGACATCAAATAAAGTTTTGATCGTAGCTGAGAGCGAGGGAAGACGAGCCAGTTTGCTCGATTTTTTAAGAGCTAGTAATGTCTCCCCGCCTGGATTTGATAGCTTGCAAGAGTTCCTGATGAGTCCCGAGCCCCTTGGCATTATTGCTGCCACGTTGAATTATGGATTTCATTCACCTGAACTATCACTAGACTTCATTACTGAGTCAGAGCTCTTTGATGCAGGGCCGACCACCCGGCGCAAAAGAAAACAAGAGCAAACCAGTGATGTTGAGTCCCTCATCAAAGATTTATCTGAATTACAAGTTGGCGATCCAGTCGTTCACAGTGTTCACGGAATAGGCCGCTATAGAGGTTTGATTCACATGGATCTTCAAGGCGAGGCAGGAACCACACCGTCTGCTATGCGCACTGAAGGTGAGGAAGAGGAAGGCGCGCATTCAAAAGCCCAAGAATATTTGCACTTAGAGTATGCAGACCATGCAATGCTTTATGTCCCTGTCAGTCAATTGCATTTGATTAGTCGCTATAGCGGTGTAAGTCCATCAGAGGCGCCTTTGCACCGCCTGGGCTCTGGACAGTGGGATAAAGCTAAGCGACGTGCAGCTGAGCAAATACGGGACGCTGCGGCCGAGCTTTTAAATATCTACGCACGGCGTGCGCTGCGCGAGGGACATCCCTTCAAATACTCCGCAAACGATTACGAAACCTTCTCTAAAGACTTTGGTTTTGAGGAAACCCCAGATCAAAAAGCGGCGATTCACGCGGTCATCCAAGACATGATCAGCCCCAGACCCATGGACCGCCTGATCTGCGGAGATGTGGGGTTCGGTAAAACCGAAGTTGCTTTAAGAGCCGCATTTGTTGCCGTTATGGGTGGAAAACAAGTCGCTTTTCTCGCACCAACTACGCTACTTACTGAGCAGCATTTTCAGACTCTTTGTGACCGTTTTTCAAAATGGCCCATCAAAATTGCAGAAATGAGTCGCTTTCGCTCTGCTAAGGAAATTAAAACTGCCATGACAGGTATTGAGAACGGGTCAGTAGACATCGTAGTTGGCACTCATAAACTGATTAGTGGTTCGCTGAAATTTAAAGATCTTGGTTTGCTCATTATTGATGAAGAGCACAGATTTGGCGTTAGACACAAGGAGATGATCAAATCTCTTAAATCTGAGGTTGATGTCCTAACCCTAACAGCAACCCCCATTCCAAGAACACTTGGAATGGCTTTAGAGGGGCTCAGAGATCTAAGCGTTATAGCAACCGCCCCGCAAAGGCGCCTAGCCATCAAAACGTTTGTTCGCAGCGAGGGCAATGGAGTTATTAGAGAAGCGGTGCTGAGAGAACTCAAGCGCGGTGGTCAATGTTATTTTCTTCACAATGAAGTTGAAACCATTGAGAACAGGAAACTAAGACTTCAAGAGTTAATCCCAGAAGCAAGAATCGCAGTTGCACACGGTCAAATGCCAGAGCGCGATTTAGAAAGAGTGATGAGGGAGTTCATCAACCAAAAGCATAACATCCTACTTTGCTCTACTATTATTGAAACTGGTATTGATGTTCCTAGCGCAAATACGATCATTATGAGCCGTGCAGACAAGTTTGGACTTGCCCAACTGCATCAATTAAGAGGTCGTGTGGGAAGAAGTCACCACCAAGCCTATGCGTACCTTTTGGTACCAGATATTGAGAGCCTAACAAAGCAGGCCTCTCAGCGCCTAGATGCGATTCAACAGATGGAGGAGCTGGGATCTGGCTTTTATCTTGCCATGCATGATCTAGAGATTAGAGGAGCTGGGGAGGTTTTAGGAGAAAACCAAAGCGGCAACATGCTTGAAATCGGATTTCAACTCTACAACGAAATGCTATCAGAGGCTGTGCGAGCACTTAAAAACGGTGAAGAGCCAGATCTCTTAAGTCCCTTACAGGTCACAACTGAGATCAATCTACACTCTCCTGCACTTTTGCCTGACTCGTACTGCGGAGATGTTCACCTTCGGTTGTCTTTTTACAAAAAACTTGCAACCTCTAAAACACTGGACCAACTCGACACTCTTTTAGAGGAGATCGTTGATCGATTTGGTAAATTACCCGCACAAGTTCAAACCCTAATTGATGTGCACCGGCTGCGAATTCTTGCCAAGCCTTATGGTGTTGCCAAAGTAGATGCCGGACCCGCTGTTACGACCATCAGTTTTAGGCCGAATCCACCCATTGACGGCATGAAAATTATCGATATGGTCCAAAAAAACAAACACATCAAATTAGCTGGAAACGATAAACTACGCATAGAGCGCGAACTCCCTGAGGTCAAGGACCGAGCCCAACTCGTCAGGGATGTTCTGCGCAACCTGGGTCAGCCTCTTACACCCTCGACTCCGTCTAACCCCACCACACCAACAGTTCACTGAATAATTTCAGTTTAAGCTCTCGCTCTATGATCCATACCTCACGCATCACACTAGAAAAAGACGGTCTAGTTTTAAAAGAACGTACCGCCCCTTTAAATATACAAGCCTTTAAATTAATTGCATTTGATATGGATTCAACGCTAATCAATATTGAGTGTATCGATGAAATAGCTAATGCGGTGGGGCTCAAAGATGAGGTCGCAAGGATTACCGCTCTGACCATGAGTGGAGAAATAAAGGACTTTAAAGAAAGCTTAAAACAAAGGGTTGCACTTTTAAAGGGTACCCCGCAAAGTGCTCTAAAGGAAGTTTATGAGAATAGACTCAAACTCAATCCCGGCGCCGACCGTCTTCTCAGTGTGTGCAGACAGGCAGGGCTCAAATCTTTACTGGTTAGCGGCGGATTCACCTACTTTGCAGAAAGAGTCAAGTCAGTTTTGCAAATTGACTTCGCCCGCTCTAACGAACTTGAAATTGAGAATGGATTTTTGACGGGTGGATTAACTCCTCAGAGCTGGGGCCTTATTTGCGACGGGGAGGAGAAAAAGAAAATGCTCAACCAAACCTGCAAGGATTTGGGGATTTCTTTAGAGCAAACCATCGCAATGGGGGATGGATCGAATGATATTCCCATGATGCTTGAATGCTCAAAAGGAGGTGGTCTGTCTGTAGCCTATCACGCCAAAACTATTGTGCGCGAGCATGCACTTTTGAGCATTGAATCTGGGGGATTAGACAGAATGTTAGAGGTATTTAATATCTGATAGATCTGATAGATCTGATAAGTCTTTTTCAAGCCGCAAAATCAATTTGAACTTTCATGGCTTGATGACGGTCTCCAGCCAATTTAAAAGCTTCCAAGTAATTCTTAAGCGGCACGCTGTGACTAATGAGTGGCGTCAAATCGACCCGCTTTTGATTCATCAACTGCACCGCCTGAGCAAACTCTTCATGAAATCTAAACGATCCTCTAAAGTCAAACTCTTTGGCAACCAATACATTTAACGGTATGTTAATTTCACCGCCTGTACCAACTTGAGTGAAAATTCCTCTGGGCTTTAAAACCTCAAAGCCAGCTTTAATTGCTACTTCGCTACCGCTTGCTTCAAACATAACGTCAAAATAGCCTTTTTGTGCCTTGTAGACTTCTAATCCCTGGGGTTGGGTTGCGGTGTTGATGGTTTCATCAGCGCCCATTGTCCTTGCACGCAAAAGCGTTTGGTCGGTTATGTCCGTTGCAACAACCTCAATAGCACCCGCTAATTTTGCAGCGACCACAGTTAAGCAACCTATAGGCCCACAACCCGTCACTAGGACTCGCTTGCCCATCAAAGTACCAGCCCTGGCAACTGCGTGCAAAGCGACTGAAAAAGGTTCCGCCATAGCAGCTTGAGCATCACTGACATGAGATTGAACTGGGAAGGCTTGAGTTGCATCGATAACCATTTCCTGCCTAAATGCGCCTTGAATGTGTGGCCAAGGCATAGCGCTACCGTAAAAGCGCATGTTTAGGCAATGATTGTGCTGTGCCTTTTGGCAATAATCGCACTGTCCACATGGACGACTTGGGCTAATGGACACCCGAGTACCAATTGCAAGGTCTTTGACTGCTGCCCCAATTGCTGTGACAACGCCCGAGACTTCGTGCCCTAGAACCATCGGTTGCTTGATGCGAACGGTACCAAATCCGCCGTGCTGATAATAATGCATGTCTGAGCCACAAATCCCGCCAGCGCGGACTTGCACACGAACCTGGCGGGTCCCCATAGGCTCTAAGGCATATTCCTCCAACCTTAAGTCTTTAGCGCTATGAATAATAAGTGCGAGTGCCATGTATTGAATTCCTGAAATAATTTAAAAAATATTGACTTTAGATCTACGAACATTTTTTATAAAGTCGCTGTGACGCCGCCGTCAACATAGAGGATGTGTCCATTTACGAATTGCGATGCGCCACTGGACAAAAAGACCGCAGCGCCGACTAAATCCTCAACGTTACCCCAACGTTTAGACGGAGTACGCCCAATCAACCAACTGCTAAACTTCTCATCATTGACTAAGGCCTCAGTTAGCTCTGTTTTAAAGTATCCCGGACCAATGCCGTTTGCCTGAATGCCGTACTTCCCCCAGTCGATTGCCATGGCTTTGGTCAGCATTTTAAGGGCTCCCTTTGAGGCAGTGTAGGGGCCCGTTCCAGGCCTACCCAACTCGCTCATCACGGAGCAAGTATTGATTATCTTACCTTGGCCTCTTTTAATCATGTGTTTTACGACAATGCGGGAGACAAAAAATGCACTATCCACATTGGTTCGCATTATGTTATGCCACTGCTCAACGGGAAACTCCTGCAATTCAGACCTAAACGTCATGCCTGCGTTGTTGATCAAGATATCGATGGGGCCCACGGTGGATTCGATGTGCTCGATGGCTTTTTCACACCCATCTGCTGAGGTCACGTCAAAGCTTGACTTCAATAATCTATTGGAAAATTGACCTTCATCGCTACTCGTGAGACTCAAATTAATGCTCGCGCACTCAGCACTTAGTCTCTCAAAGGCCGCGTCCAAACGCTCTTGGCTGCGTCCGTTTAAGATAACTCTTGCACCTGCCCCTAGCAAACCCTTGGCCAATGCGTAACCTATCCCGCTGCTAGACCCAGTGATCAATGCAGTTCTCCCACTTAGATTGAAGAGTTCTAGGCTGGGCAAAAAATTAGAGGATGGATTCATTGAGGGACTCTTTGTTGAGGACTGGACACAATTCTTATTCTATTTAAAATATCTGTACTTTAAATTGATGAAACTACTATATCTCGCCAATTATTACCGCTGACGTTACGAGTGACGTTACGGCTGACATGACTGCTAATGTTAACGGGACCAAACGAAAGTCTCTCAAAGAAGATTTTTCCCTTGGGTAATCACTGCCCTTCAATTTGTTAATTTGCCTATACCATCTACTACTTCTAACCGACTACGACAGACAAATTATGAATACTTTATACGATTCAAGAAAATTAACCTCCTACGCACAAAACCTCTTAAAAGCCTCAGGACTAGATGAGGCGATTGCTATGTCGGTCGCTGAAACTTTAGTTGAAGGCGATCTCTTGGGTCATGATACACATGGCCTGGGACTACTTGCCAGTTACCTAAAAGAAATTGAAACTGGAAATATGAGGAGCTCTGGTTCCCCCTTGGTTTTATCCGACAAACCCGCGGCGCTTCTATGGGACGGACAACGCTTGCCCGGTCCCTGGCTTTTAAACCTTGCCTACAAAGAGCTTGCACCAAGGGCAAAGTCAATGGGAATAGCGAGCCTCGCCATACGAAGAAGTCACCACATTGCTTGTCTTGCTGTTTATTTAATGCGTGCTCTGCAAGATGGATTTTTAATGGTCCTCGCCTCCTCAGATGCCAACAGCGCAAGCGTTGCACCTTACGGGGGAACGCAGGCCGTTTTCACTCCCAATCCAATAGCCGTGGGCTTTCCTGTTGGCGGCAATAGTGGTGTGATGGTGGATATTTCCGCCTCCATTACAACCAATGGTATGACCAATAGAAAGTTCAAGGCGGGGGAGAAATTTGAGCATGAATGGCTAATGACTGCTAAGGGTGAACTCACCAACGACCCCGCGGTAATGTTTGCAACACCTCCCGGAACCTTGTTGGGAGTGGGTGGACTCACACATGGCCATAAAGGTTACGGGCTCTCACTCATGGTTGAAGCCCTCACTGCAGGTCTGGCGGGACGAGGCCGCGCAGACCCCAAAGAGGGCTGGGGGGCAACTGTTCACGTAACCCTATACGATATAAACGCATTTAGTGGTGAAGATGAGTTTCAAAGGCAAATGGATTACGTGGCTCAGCTTTGTAAAAACAATGTCCCTCGAGATCCATCCAAGCCCGTAAGACTGCCGGGGCAAGCCGCATTTACAAGGAGGCAATCACAGTCAGCAAACGGCGTGCAGCTTCATCCTTCAATTGAGCCCTCTCTAAAGGATGCTGAAACTAAATACGGATTTAAATTATCTGACTGTGTAATTTAATCTGATATTGCGTGGGTAGGGGGTGGTTTCTTATCTTAGAGCCAGATAGATCGCCTGCGCAAGTTCTGCAGATATCCCATCCACGCTCATTAAATCCTGAGCGCTAGCATCCGCGACCCCTCTGACCCCTCCGAAGCGCTGTAACAATTTAGCTCGCTTCTTAGGCCCCACCCCCGGGATGTCTTCAATTTTACTTGCGCCAATCCTAACTTTAGCCCTCTTAGCTCGCATCCCAGTGATCGCAAAGCGGTGGGCTTCGTCGCGAATTTGTGCAACAAGCATTAAGGCAGCCGAGTCCTTGCCCAGATAAATTTTGTCCCGTCCATCAGCAAATACCAATTCCTCTAGACCTACCTTACGCCCCTCTCCTTTTTCTACACCCACAATGCGGGACAGGTCTAAATCGAGAGACTCAAAAACCTCCTTGGCCATGGATACTTGACCTTTTCCGCCGTCGATTAAAACAAGATCAGGGAACTTGGCCTCGCCGCTCCTAACGAGTTCAGCCAACTTTGAATACCGTCTCGTCAAGACCTGCTTCATCGCAGCGTAATCATCACCACCCGTTATTCCCTCAATGTTATAGCGCCTGTATTCGCTAGGTTGCATCTTGTGATGATGGAACACTACACAGGAGGCCTGAGTTGCCTCGCCGCTGGTGTGAGAAATATCAAAACACTCAATCCTAAACGACTCTAAATCTTCAAGCGCAAGATCGATAGACTCCACCAAAGCGCGGGTCCTTTCTTGCTGAGACCCCTCCTCAGCCAAGAGGCGGGTTAGTTGTAAATTGGCATTTTGAAGCGCCATCTCTAACCAGGTTTTACGTTGCTCCCTCGGCTGATGAACGGCAACTATGCGAATACCAGTTTGCTCTGAGAGGATCCTAAGCAACTCCTTGTCTACAGCTTGATTGGTGATCAAAGTTGGAGGGGGCGGTATCTCTAGATAATGCTGTGCAACGAAAGCCTCTAAGATTTCAACAGTTGTCGCTTCCTCAACGTGGCTTGGAAAGTAGGGCCTATCGCCTAAATGACGCCCGCCCCTAACCATCGCTAAATTCACGCAAGCGCGCCCCCCCTGGAGCACCACAGCCAAGATATCCACATCTCTATCGTCCACGGTATCCACAGACTGTTGGTGCAAAACCTTGGACAAAGCGCTCAATTGGTTTCTCAGTTCTGCGGCCTGTTCAAACTCAAGACGAGAGGAGTGCTCCATCATCCTGCTCTCCAACGAAGTCATGACGCCTTGCATTTCGCCGTGAAGGAGTTTGCCAGCATGGCTGACATTTTGTTGATAATCATCTACTGAAATCTTACCTACGCAGGGGCCCGAACACCTTTTGATTTGATACATCAAACAAGGCCTAGTTCTGTTTCTAAAGACAGTGTCCTCACAGGTCCTGAGTCGAAATATCTTTTGCAGCAACTCTATAGCCTCTCGAACTGCCCAAACACTTGGGTAGGGACCAAAGTAGTCGTGGTTTTTATCAACCGCCCCTCTGTAATAAACCATCCTTGGGATGAGTTTGGGGCTCGGGTGCCCGAGCACGTCTGGGGCTGATTTTTCGTCTACTACGCTCGCTCTCGTAAGCTTTAAATAGGGATAGCTCTTATCGTCTCGAAATAGGATGTTATATCTTGGCTTAAGGGTCTTAATGAGATTATTCTCAAGCAAAAGTGCCTCTGCCTCAGAGCGCACAACCGTGGTCTCAAGCCTCACGATTTTGCTAACCATGTGCCCTATCCGCGTGCCGTCGTGGGAACGCGTAAAGTAACTAGACACACGCTTTTTCAGATTTATTGCCTTACCCACATAAAGCAACTGTTCGTCTTTGTCAAAATACCTGTAGACGCCTGGTAACCCAGGCAAGGTGGAGACGAGAGCTAAAAGCTCGTCTGTGTGTTGATGGTGAACCTCAGCTTTGGAATTTAACCGCTCTGTTGTGTCAGGGGACACACTATCTTTTTGTAACTCACCATCTGGCGAACCCGTACCGATCGCCTCAAATTGTGCAGCGGACTCTCCAGTAACTGGTTTTTTCTTTTTGTTCACAAAATTGCAGATTAAATTGATTAAGTACGCCCTCACGAGGGGGCCATTCAAGAATACACTGTGTATTATCTAAAACTCGTCACTATTGTGCCGTTAATTTTGAATACCCTCAAAATTGATTGTCCTATCTCATTATGAAGTCCTGGCGTTGGTGTATTTTCTGTCGTGTCATTGATAATTACGGCGATGCGGGAGTTTGCCTAAGATTAGCTACTGAGCTCGCCCATCGCGGGCAAAGTGTTGAGTTATGGATCGACCAAGCTGAAATCCTAGAGTGGATGTCCCCTGAGCTACCGGCGAATCTGAAAGTCATTCGTTGGGAGGGTGTTGGACATCAAACGCCAAGTTTTCAATCTCCTGGGCCTAGGGACGTCATTATTGAGGCCTTTGGCTGCGAGATACCGCAAAACTTTCAAACGGACATTGCAAAACAATCTATAAACGGTATTCAAAAGACGCAGTGGATCAATCTTGAATACTTAAGTGCTGAAGACTTTACCATTCGAAACCACGGGTTAGTCTCGCCCATTCTCAGTGGGGCTGGCGAAGGAGCCCATAAATGGTTCTACTACCCAGGCTTTTCTCCACTCACAGGGGGCTTAATCGTTGAAGAGCGAACCCGCCAAAAGATCAACCGACCTGCCCCCCAAAAATCCAACTCTGGCCCATTTAATGTTGGACTCTTTTGCTACGCTGATGCACCAATGGACTCTTTAATTGGTGAACTTATAAAACCGCAAAATGCTCGCAGTTCAGTCATCCATATCCCAAGTGGAGGGAACCAAAAGATAATGAACCACTTAGTTGAGAAACGGTTGGCAGAAATAAAAACTGGATGCAAGCAAATGGAATTGCGAAATCTTGACTCACTAACGCAAATTAACTTTGATGAAATGCTTTGGAACAATGATCTTAATTTTGTCAGGGGCGAGGACTCTTTGATAAGGGCAATTTGGGTGGGTAAGCCATGGATTTGGCAGATTTATAAACAATCTGATAACGTACATTTTGCAAAATTAAATGCGCTTTTAGAACAATTGGAATGTCCATCATTTGTAAAAGAGATCCATTGGGGTTGGAATCAATACTTAGAACACTCCTTCACACTTCCTGCCCTTGATGATCAGGAAAAATGGGCTAAATGGAGCACTTGGTGTATCAAAATTCGCAGTAAATTGCTAGAACAAGCAGATTTGGTGACCCAGTTGATCTCGTTTGTGGATGAAAAACGCCAGAAAACGGTAGAATCCTAGGTTGTCTTAATAAAGCGGACAAATAATGTCTTCGCTGGCTTTTTGGCTTTTTGGCTTTATTGAGAATACCAATTAACTTGAATGAACCCTGATTTAGTCTTATGAAAATTGCTCAAGAAATTCGCGCAGGAAACGTTATTAAGTACGGTAAAGATCCTATGGTGGTCTTAAAGACTGAGTACTCCCGCGGTGGACGTAACTCTGCGACAGTCCGTATGAAGTTAAAAAGCCTATTAAACAACTTTGGTACCGAAGTTGTTTTCAAAGCAGATGACAAAATGGATCAAATCATTTTGGACAAAAAAGAATGTACTTATTCGTACTTTGCTGATCCGATGTATGTTTGGATGGATGCAGATTACAACCAATACGAGGTTGAGAATGAGAACATGGGTGACTCGCTTAACTACTTGCAAGAAGGCATGACAGCCGAGGTCGTGTTCTATGAAAGCAAGGCCATCTCCGTTGAACTCCCCACTAGCGTGGAGCGTGAGATTACATGGACCGAGCCCGCAGTCAAAGGGGACACATCAGGTAAGGTACTAAAGCCCGCAAAAATCGCAACTGGATTTGAAGTTCCTGTTCCACTATTTGTGGATCAAAATGATATCGTTGAGATTGATACCAGAACCGGCGAGTACAGACGCAGGGTATAAGAGTCTGAGTCTGGTGTCAAAAACCATTCACATACCAAGTTAAACTGAGGGTCCCGCAGCCTTCAAACTTGGTATTTCAAGCAACAAGCCCTAGAGTCAAATCGGGGCTTGTTTCGTTTTGGGGCTTAGGGTTCGTAGTTAACAGTTAAAAGGATGCGACGTTATGGACGGAATGATTAACAATAAAGATCCCCGCATCGCAGATGCATGGAGTGATCTAAGAGCAAACATTGATGGCCAGCAACAATTACAACCTATCTCTAATCGACTGGCTTTTGCAGACGCAGAATTTTTACTTAGACGTGAAACGAGGGGGATTAGATTCCAACTCGAACTCCTCAAACCTGACTTAGCACAACAAGAATTAGGCATCAACCACACGGTTGTGGTGTTTGGGAGTGCGCGTTTTAAAAGCGAGGAGGACTCTTACGCTGAGCTTGCAGAGGCGATGGAATCTGGTGATTCATCTCGGATTAAAAAAGCAAACATCATTCTTAAAAATGCAACCTACTACGAGAAAGCCCGTGCATTTGCCAACATGGTTACACATGAGTGCCGGGATTTAAGACCAGAGGAACAATTTTTCATATGCACCGGAGGTGGCCCTGGAATCATGGAAGCAGCGAACAGAGGAGCACAAGAGGCTGGCGGGGTGAGCGTCGGCCTAAACATCGCCCTTCCCCATGAGCAAGAACCCAACCCCTACATTACACCCAATCTCAGTTTCAAATTTCATTACTTCGCTCTGCGTAAGATGCACTTCATGATGCGTGCAAAAGCCCTTGTTGCATTTCCGGGAGGGTTTGGAACTATGGATGAACTCTTTGAGACGTTAACGCTTGTTCAGTGCAAAAAATCAAAACCCGTACCCATCATCTTGTTTGGAACGCAGTACTGGAAGCGCCTCTTTAATCCCCATATGTTGGTTGAAGAGGGTGCAATCAACGAAGAGGATCTTGAACTATTTAAGTATGTAGATGATATCAACGAGGCGTGGCAACTCATCAAAGATTTCTGGGCCAACGAGGCGTAATCCATAAGTACCTGAACCCAAGTTGCAGTCAAGTATCTGCTCGAAGGGTTGGGGCTCCAGTATTTTGATGGTTTTCGGACTGCGCACTTAAGGCCTTCAACGCAGATTCGATCTTATCCAATCGATCAACCACCTCAGGAGAGGCAGGCATATTCGCATAAAGCTCTTGCAAGTTCGCAATAGACCTTGAGATATCGCTTATCTCGTATTTTAAAGCACGGTCCAATCGCTCAAACTTTTCGATTAACAGCTGATTTTGATCGGCTGAATCGCCTTTAGGCTGTTTGTTTCTTTTGGATAACTGAATGAACAATTGGTAAAAGACCAAAAATACAAGCACCAAAAGAATAATTGATCCCAAATCCATATCTGAATCTCTTAAATTAATTTAAAAAGCTGTGGTGAAAGTACCAAACCATTAGCAAGCTTAGATTTGATTAACGGGTGTAAGTGGTTGTCCTTTTTCAAAAAAAGCAACTAAATTATCTGCAGCCAATTCAGCCATAGCCAATCGGGTTTTTCTAGAACCACTGGCAATATGCGGCGTTAAAACTACGTTTGGAATAGTCAGTAATTCAGGATTTAGAGCGGGCTCGTTCTCGAACACATCCAAACCAGCGGCAGCAATGTGCCCTGCCCTGAGGGCTCTGACCAAAGCTGCGTCGTCAACTATTCCCCCCCGCGCGATATTGGTGAGTGTAGCCGTGGGCTTCATCATCTTAAGCTCAGCCTCACCAATGGTGTGGTGAACTTGCTGCGTATAGGGGAGAACGAGAACCAAATGGTCTGCGGTCTTGAGTAACTCCTCTTTACTTACGTATTGAGCCTTACAAGCCTGCTCAAGGGGTGAACTGAGTTGGGACCGGTTGTGATAAATGACACGCATACCGAAGCCGTGTGCGCCCCTCTTAGCAATTGCCTGCCCGATACGGCCCATACCTAAAATGCCCAGGGTGCTTGCAAAAACATCCTGACCCGTAAACATATCCAGGCTCCATTTATTCCAAGAGCCGTTTCTCAGAAAATGCTCACTCTCGGTCATTCTTCTAGCAGCAGCCATCATTAAAGCAAAACCAAAGTCTGCGGTTGTCTCTGTCAATACATCTGGGGTATTGGTTGCTTGTACCTTTCTAGCTGTCATGCTAGGCACATCAAAGTTATTGTAACCAACGGCAATGTTTGCACAGATTTTTAACAATGGACAGGCCTTGAGGACATCCTCATCAATTCTCTCAGAGCCCGTCGTCATTGCAGCTTCTTTGCCCTGTAATTTTTGAATCAACGTCTCTTTGGAATAGACCTCATCCGTGGAGTTGTAATCGACTTGAAAATGTTTTTCTAATTTGGCCAATACTTCGGGATAAATACTGCGAGTAATCAGAAGCGAGGGTTTATTCATAAGATTTGAAGCGACGTTAGTTGAATTTAATAAAAATTAAATGAAGTTATTTTATTGATGGGTATCGATTTCAAATACTTGCCTGAGGTAAGCTAGGTACTTCTCATCTTCACACATATTCTTTGAGGGCGTATCTGACAATTTGGCTACGGGTTGACCGTTGCATTTAACCATTTTAATTACGATCTGCAGTGGTTCGTAACCCAAATCATTGGTTAAATTAGTACCGATTCCAAAAGCCATCAAACAACGGCCTTTAAAGCGCTTATAAAGTTCGATCGTTCGCGGTACAGTCAGTCCGTCACTGAAGATAAGTGTTTTGGTTAAAGGATCCACTCGGTTTTTGATGTAGTGCGCGATCATTCGCTCACCCCAATCAAAAGGATCCCCGCTGTCGTGACGCGAACCATCAAATAGTTTACAAAAATACAGATCAAAATCTCTAAGAAAAGGGCCCATTCCGTAAACGTCACTTAGTGCGATACCCAGATCACCTCTGTATTCACGAGCCCATGTTTCAAACCCAAAAACCTGGCTATCTCTTAACCTTGGCCCCAAGGCTTGGCAGGCTTGCAAATATTCGTGTGCCATGGTGCCAAGCGGCTTAAAGCCAAGCTTCATAGAAAATAAAACGTTACTGGAACCTGCAAATTGCCCGGATTTTTGCGCTCCTAAACTGCCCCACAAAACACGCAACACCTCCTCGTGCCAGGCTTTTGAGAAACGCCTTCGGGTTCCGTAGTCGGCAATTCGAATATCCATCAAATCATTAGAGTTGAGAAGACTTGCCTTCTCAGCCAATCTCCTACGCCCCTCAACAAAATCAGGAACTGAAAAAGCATTTCTAAAATAAACTTCGTTGACAATGGCTAATACTGGGATTTCGAACAAAATGGTGTGAAGCCAAGGACCCTTGATCGTGATGTCTATTTCACCGTTCTTTAAGGGTTCAATTTGAATGCATTTTTCGTTCAGCTTAAATATACCTAAAAAATCAACAAAATCACTTTTAATAAATCTGAGGGATCTTAGGTACCGAAGTTCATCCTCCTTAAAGTGCAATTCACATAAAGAGCGAACCTCAGCCCGAATCTCATCAACCAGCGGAGCAAGCTTAGCCCCCGGGGTGCGACACTTAAATTTGTATTCAACCTGTGCACCTGGGAACTGGTGGAGCACAGCCTGCATCATTGTAAATTTATAGAGATCTGTATCGAGTAGGCTGGTAATAATCATGTTAAGTTAAGATATTTATTTGAATAATACCGTCTAAATTCCTGGCACCTATACCCAGGTGAGTACTGAATCAACGCACTCTCGAGGCGTCTCAAACGTATTGACCAAGGACTTTGTGTCCTCGTACCCAAGGCACATAGAGCAAACAAGCGTCTCATCTGAAGGTGCATTTATGTGCGAGAGTACTATTTTAGAGTAAGCCAGCCACGCTGCCTGCGGGCAGGTAGCTAGGCCAAAACCCCGGGCGGCAAGCATCAATGTTTGCAAAAACATTCCATAGTCTAATAATGAACCTCTACCCAAGGAGGTATTTATGGTGAACATTAAACCTACAGGCGCATCAAAAAACCGAAAATTTCTTTGCTGTTGTGCATGAATCTTATCTCTTTCTGATTTGTCTATTCCTAACAAACCGTACAAACTCCAACCATTTTGACGCCTCCTGTCGATGTAAGGACTGATCCATTTTTGGGGATAGTAATCATAAGAGTCTGTGTAATCCTTGGCTAGCTCAGGATTTTTAGCAATGGCATCGTGGGTTTTGCAAACCTGATCTACCAACTTGTCTTTTACCTCTCCCTCTAATACGTAAACTCGCCAAGGCTGAGTATTGGTTCCAGATGGCGCACGGCAAGCAGACTCTACAAGCGCCTTTAGTATCTCCCTTGGCACGGGTTGATCTGTGAAAGCTCTCACTGATTTACGAGTGTAAATGGCATGAGCCAAAGAACCCAACTCAAATTTACAGGCCAACATAAATATTCTCTAATGACCGTTTAAAGAGATCTGGTAATTGATCAACGGGTTTGCGGGTTTTCTCAAAAACGTAGACATGAACGAAACTGCCCCATGCACAACTTTGATCAGAGTCTTGCATAAATATTCCAATTTTATATTCAACGCTTGATTTACCTAGACGGTTTACAGCAATACCAACATCAACTGGCTGAGGATAAGCAACAGGCTCAAAATAATTACAACTTGAACCAACAACAAGTCCAATCATCTCTCCCTTTGCAATATCTAATACCCCCTTCTCAATCAAATAAGCATTAACCGCTGTGTCAAACCAACTGTAGTAAACCACGTTATTGACGTGCCCATAGCAGTCGTTATCCGACCACCGAGTGGTGATCAATTTAAACGCCTTGAATTGACTACGGGTTAGGGGCTGTGGTCTAGCGGTTTGATTCATAGAGTGTAGTCCTAGCAAATTAGCTATTTACAGCTTGAAAGCCATATTTCAGAAAATAGCTATGAGCCATTTTAAAGGTATTGATGTTAATTTGAACCGTATCCGTAATGGGCACTGAATATCCACCCGCCATTGAAAATGCAATGGGAATCCCTCTGGAAAAGGCCCAATTAAAAACAATGTTATCCCTCTTCTGAAGTCCGTCCATGCTAAGGCTTAAACGCCCCAATCGATCGCCCTTATAAGGGTCTGCACCGGCTAAAAAAACAATCAAATCGGCTTTAAATAGCAAATCTAACTTTCCCAACGATGCCTCTAGCGCATCTAAATATTGATCATCACAGCAATCATCAGGTAATTCAATATCCAAATCACTCACCTCCTTTTGAAAGGGAAAGTTCTTTGCACCGTGTAAGGAGAGTGTGAAAACATTCGGATCGTGCTCAAAAATCTTAGCCGTTCCATTGCCTTGATGAACATCCAAATCTATAACCGCCACCTTTAAAATTGGGGCTACACCAAATGCGCCTGAGCTAGCCCTTTGAGCCTCTAACTGAACACAACGCACAGCTACCGCGGTGTCATTAAATACGCAAAAACCACTTCCCCGGTCGGCATAGGCGTGATGAGTCCCCCCTGCCGTGTTAGCGGAGATACCCTCTTGCAGTGCTGTTCTGCAGGCCATTAAAGTTGCGCCAGATGATCCGCGGGCTCGCTCAACCATACCGATAGACCAAGGAAATCCTATTTCCCTTTGCTGCGCGTGAGTTAAGTGCCCCTCAAAGACAGCATTCACATAGCTAACATCGTGAGCTAATGCCAACTGACCTTCGGAAACAGATGGCGCCAATTGCAACTTACACTCAGGTAATTCAGTTACCAATCTCGCCCTTAACAACTCATATTTCTCCATCGGAAATCGATGGCCGGGGGGGAGTTTCTGAACATTGGGAGGGGCATAGAATATTTTCACGAGGAGGGGATTGTCTCTGAAATATATGGCTACTGCTGCGAAACAAAATTACCCATAATCAGTCTGATTTCGCCGAATTGCTCCGCCAAACCGGGCTTGGGGCATTGGGCTGTGAACAAGGAGAATTAGCCTAAGTTATTGAAAAATAATGCTTTTTTCACCAAGACATGGGAAATTGGAGTTTAGGATCTAGGCTCTAATCAACACGGCTAAGAGGCACAAAGGATTGATTTACATCGGGGTAACCCTATACTTCCTACATGCTGCACCGCAACATCAGGGGCACAAAAGAAGTCAAGAACCCTTAACCTCAATCTTTGGAGAACACCATGCTAACACCTGAACAATTAGTTTCCGCTCAAAAAGCAAATGCTTCCACCCTTTTCGGCCTGACGGAGAAAGCTTTCGAAGGAGTTGAAAAGCTAATCGAACTCAATATCGCCGCTAGTAAGGCTGCCATCAATGAATCAATGGGTCATGCCCAGTCATTACTCAGCATCAAGGATCCACAGGAATTCATTAGTGCACAAACTGCTTTGTTCCAACCTATGGCAGAAAAAATGACTTCATACGGTCGCCACATCTATGACATCACTTCGGCAACTACGGCTGAATTCACAAAAACAGCAGAAGAAAAAGTTGCTGAAGCTCAGCACACTATTTCAAGCCTAATCGACGCAACCTCCAAAAATGCGCCAGCCGGCACAGAATCCGCAGTCGCAATGTTCAAAAGCGCATACGCCGCTGGAACAAACGCGATGGAATCTGTACAAAAAGCCGTTAAACACGCAAGCGAAGTAGCAGAAGCTAATATCCAAACAGCTACTCACTCTGCAATTAACGCGACTAAATCAGCCGCAAAAAAACGTGCTTAATTAACTTCCAATCAGCTTTATAAGTTGATTGGTTTTTTATTAGCTAATAGGCTCATCCTTAGGATGAGCCTATCTTATTTGGAGGGTAAAGATAAAAGGTCAAATGATTCTTGAACGACCCATGAAACCCGAGTACCAGCGTTAACCTCAACGATAGGAAACATCTGGCGCGCATAGTCCAAGTAAAACTTAGATAATTGACCCAGCGAGGTGCTAACGCCTTGCCCAACTGCACTCCCAGCTATCAAACTGGCATTTGGCATCACATAGCCTTGTTGTGAACCGCTTGTAGCGTTAGAACTATACGCAGGCAGGGCCTGGGGAGAAAAGGCTGTCCCAACACCTGCAAACATACCTGCAGCGGCCTCCTTCGCCAAAATAGAACCTTGCTTGGTCACCAAACGGCCAGACAGCCCTTGAATGCCATCCAAATCTACCCCATAAGCTTTAATTTTCGCCTCAAAAATTAAACCTGCCGAGCTTATACAGGTTAATTTATCTGCAGTAACGTTTGCCCTCTCTGTTGACAAAATCCCGATACCAGTCCCAGACAGAAAACAATCTGTTAAATCAGCAACCCGCCACCCATTTGGAAGAATTGCGGAGCCTTTAACACGAGAGATAAAGGGTGAACCAACGTTATTTGCAGCAATAATCGATCCCCCCGTAGTACCACCGGTTGCACTAGTGCGAGCATTGATACCAGACAGCATAACTGCATCAATGACAGAAGTGGCGGGTATAGTAACGAAATGATTGGGGGGCGGGCCTGACTTAGTTTCTTGTTCTGGAGCACTCCATTGATGAATAAGGTGCAGAGGATTCTCATTCAGCGGTAAAGTTACAGAGTGAGTTCCAACAGGTTTGTTTGAATTGGAAGAACTTATTGAATTCAAATGCGAATCTGAATCTGTCCACCGGTCCGAGTTGAGTGAGGAATTACTCTGCAGGTCTTGATTAAAATCAACGGGGGGAGGTAAATTGCTTTTCATGCTCACTCGAGCACCACTTACCAAAGAGGTATTGGAAGTCGTGATTTGAGCTGCTTGAGAAAAACCACTCCCAACGGGATGAGCAGGAGTTTGTACAGTCTGCTCCAATAATAATATTTTTGCTTGAAGTTGTTTATTTTGCTCTGACATCTGACGCAATTCGTCCTTTGCCTCGATTACTACTTGTCTTGTATTATCAAAGTCAGCTTTTAAATCTTCTAATCCGAGATTACGGTTGGTTTGTGGCAAAAGAGAATTGCCTAACATTGAGTCAGCAGTTTGTAATCCATTAAGTGCTGAAGGGTTTTGCTGACCAGAAAACCTAGATAAATCCGAAGTACGTACAGCTGATTTTTTTAAAGCCTGACGATTATGGTAATCATAATTAGAGTAAGCCTGCCAACCAAGTAAAAAACAGATGAAAATAAAACCGAATATCCAGATATTCTTAGCGCTTGAATCCAATTCAATCCATTTGCTACGAAGTGCAATAAGTTTTTTCACCATTTTCCGATTAATACGGGTTGTTTTCTAGCGATAACAATAACTTTTGTACTCTCGCCTTGGGCAAGAACTGGGGTTGGATAAATTGAAATGGATGACACAGTTTCACCGTCAAATTCTTTTTCACTTAAAGTTGCAACATTCAACCCAGGATTACGGACTCCGTACACATAGATGTCTTGATTGATACTAGACATTCGAGATATAGGTGTGACGACTAAACCATTAAAAACAATAGGCGAAATATTATTTAATAAAATTTTTGTAAATCCCTGAGGGTTCTGATTATTTGCAACCAACTCCATCACTGATACAGTCTGAGATACATAATCACTCGACTTATTTTGACGCACGAGTCCATTACTGTTGCCTGTATTGTCTACAACTCGAATGACCTGAGAAATAATTGACTTAGGGATCAGCTGCAAACTCAAAACAGTGCTAGAGTGCGTTTGATTTTCAACAAATAATTGCACAGGTTTGGTAGCACCTGCTTTAAATTGAAAATAAATATTTGCTCCGGATTGTTTAATCTCAATTTCATCGGTGGAGGTTACCAAGGGACGAGCAAAAGGCAGTTGAATTAAATTAATATCATTACTAGACACGTAAACAGACGCGGATCCCCCGTTTGCAAATTCAACGATTTGTCCTCGAGTAGGATCAATCATTTGAGCGCTTAGGCCAGGCGAACTGAGTAGGCCGGGAAGAACGATTTCTTTAGGTACCGTATCTTTTACGGGAAGCAAGACTCCTTCAGGATTTCTTACGGCTGGCAATTTTGAGTGGGAATAATTGGAGTGTTTATTATTAACTTTATCAGTTATTCTAGGAATTCCCAAATTAGCCAATGGCTTATCTTGAATTGAATTATCCACACCAACAGAAATCGGAGTTGCTTGACAAGTTGTAGCAACGCAAACATCAAGCAAAAGACTCAGGACAAAAACCCGGAGTTTCAAAATCATAAATTACCCTTAATTTTCTTTTCAATCCACATAGTATTATGAAACTCATTGCCTGAATAAGTATCAAGGGCAATAATCAAAGGACGATAGTTTTCAACACGCATAGATACTTCATAAATCCAAGATTGCGATGTATTTTTTACGGCATTAACTGTATGTACATCACCCCTTACAAAATGCTTATTCAATAACGGATCATATGCATACTCTTTAAAATCAAAATAATATGATCCTAGCTCGTGCTGATCAATCAATTTTTTAACTTGTGAATCTATCTGACCAGAAATAACAGTAAAGATTTCTGGAGATAAAAAATTCTGTATAAAGGTCTTTTCATACTCATAATTAGCACTATTAATTTGAGAAATAGCACTCACAGTAGCCATAATAATCGCCTTTTGAGAACTACGATCTATTGCTGTTTTTTCATATACAGATTCAACAACAGATCCCCCACCGCCAGGCACTTGCACAACTACAATTTTATTTTGTAGAAATAAATAAATAACTAGTAGAAAAAGAGTTATGAGCAATATTGCATTAGCGTGAAATAGATATCTAATGCGCTCAGATAATTCCGTAATTGATTGCGTATGTAGTTTTAACTCCATTTAATCTTTCTTATTGGTTAATTTTAAATTATCAAAGTCTGTTGGCTTTATATTTGAATTCAGGTTGGAATTCAGAATTATTGAATTCCCAATAAATAATTTATTTTGTTTATTGAAAGCCGATGAATAACCGACAAAAGAGTAGCTATAAAGAACGCTATGAAAATATCCATTAAGATGTAGTTTTTTAAAATTAATAAAATTTCTCGTCATCACGAATCCAATCAAAATGCAAGTTAGAGGCTGCCACCAACTTCCACCACTGGCGATGGGCAAGGATATAAAAATCGAAATAATTAAAGGACTTGTATCTCTTAACTCTACACCCAGGAAAGTTACTCCTGAATTTGCTCCCCTTGGTATTCTGTGAATTTTTGTCATTCTTGCTGGGCTCTGAATATTTTCATAAAATTGCTCTAATTTAGAAAAGTAAATTAAGGATTCAATAAACAAACTAAATGCGATTTCCATTCATTGCTCTTGACAAACTCTATGCTTGGAACACATATAGTTGAATCATTTGATACAACTTTAGGCCAATTTAAATGCTTTAATTGCAAAGTCTTAAGCTGCTCTACTGATTTCTGCTTTTTTTGATTTTCAATTTCATCAGCATGCTCTTTCGCACCAAGGTATCCATTCCACTCCTCATATGAAAATACATCAAATGAATTTCGCACAACTCCGCCAATTAAAAAACCGGGAGAAACTACTCTAGAATCCTTAGGGTGACTTCCGTATAAAAAATAGCCATTCATTGGCATTTCTATGTTCACAACCCCTGTTGAATAACGTTTAATCCTCTCAAAGCTTTCTGAAGCAAAGCTACCGGACATTGAGATAATTAATAAAGTAAATAAAACTAAAAACCTTTTGCTTTGAAACATTTTATTAATCATTGTCGAATCCCTTGTATGCAGACTTAGCATCTGCTTTGATTTGAGAATCCAATGAGCCCGAATATATAAATTTCAGAGCATTTTGAACCGACATCACTCCTGTCACCTTTGTGTAATCAGACAAACTCTGAGGATTTCTTATTGAAATCACGAATGAAGGGCCCTCTTTGATATTGAATTTTTCAAATAATTGAGGATATATTTCCCAACTCGGACCGTTATTGCCACAACAGGCGGTGTTTATTTCGGCAATTTTCTGTTTTGTATTTTCAAGCCCGGAACTACTCGAGTCCACGAATCCATTAAGAATCATGGTCATATTTGCAATACGCGCTTGGCTTGCCAATTCGATCAAGTCTTGATTTGGCATTTTTGTTGTTACAAAAATAAAACGATCAATTTTCCCCGTATTTTTTATTAAATTAAATAACTGTAAATTCTGAGCACTACTATTTATAGAAACGATGCTCAGTATAAAAATGCATAGACACTGTTTCATTGATTTGAAGAAGTTAAACCCGCAATGGTTGAACAACAATCCTTTTTCCTAAAAATAAAATATCCATAATCTTTGTATTGAGGGGCCGCCGCTCCTACTTCCTGTAGGGCTAATGGCCTGGAAATAGGAGTGCATAAATTATCAGGAAATGGAAATGTTCGATTGGTTTTATATTGCCTTTTATCCATCAAGAACTCTGGCACCCCGAGCGCTCCACATGCTTGTTGTGCACTTTTTCCTGCAGTTGTTTGTTGCACTCCAGCAGCGTGTAATTTTGCAAAGATTCGCGCAATCAAGAGGTGGGAGATTTGCTCAGGCGTATTTGCTACACTGATGTTGCCCGTTACTGGATACATAGATCCCCATGCGCCTGCTGTCCAAAATAGCTGTTCTAATCCAAATCCTGTTGTGGCAGCAATTGCGTCCGGGGCCTCCGCTGCAATACTAGGTATTCCGGCAAATGGATAGGCATATGGAGTCAAAATCATAGCTAGCGTATCGTCATTCCATGTTGGGTCTGCCCAGGATACATACGGCGTATCAAATCCGCGACTATCTAGACACGGGTTATTTGAAATTATTCCAAGCGTTGTCATTACTGGGTTTATATATTCATTGATCTGCATAAATGCTGCTTTTGAAACTCCTCCAATTTGAGAATTTATAACCACAGTTGAACCGGTCTCGGCAGAATTGGTTGGAGGATTTATTTGTATTCCTCCTAGCAAAGGCATACAACCGGCTACATTGGTCGAGTCCACCATATAGATTGGTTCCCAAAACGACGATGGAATACCAACTGCCAAATTAGAGGCACAACTACAGACAGGACTACTCCCCCCTTGGGAATCATAGTTATCTGAATTAATGCCCATATCAATGGCTACACCGCCAATAATGATTGGGAACATGCAGTCGTAGCATACATCTGTCACAAGATTAGGAAATCGACCCTGACACTGAGAAGTACTTTGCGAACTCACCTTTTGCCCATACAAGAATAAGCATAGTGCTCCAACCCATAGCACAAAAAAACGACCTGAGAGATTCATATCGGCAATCCCCAATTTAACTGCATTAGACCGCCCTGCTGTGTTAACTTTACTGGCACAGTATTGATATGAATACTGTATAGCCTAGCCAATTGATTAATTATCATTTTGCGCTGGTCAAAATAAAAAGGTACGACACTCGAACCCATCCAATTGAATCCTTGATACTTTATGCGTAATTCATAAGGGGAGCCTGCAGTCAAAATTATTTTCAATGGCTGAAGTTTGATTTGATCAAGCGCGTAGTTAACTTGTTTCGTATCCCGTCCATCAATAAATAAAAGTCCATATTTCAATTTGTTCAGCTTTAATGGCTCAATCACTGTCCCCTTGCGCACGATAATCAGTCCATCAATATCTACATAATCGCGCTGGACTAAGTATTTCATCTCAACAAATTCTGTGCGCACAAACGAATTGGTTGTTATTCCAAGCAGTGGAGCAGGATATTTGATCTGAGAAACAGATTGTTCAGCGTACTGTTTCCAAAACTTGTGAATATCTCCGTTTGCATATTTTTTTCTTACAGTATTTTTGATCTGTAATCTGGCGTCGTTATCCAAATTAAATACTGTATTTTTAATGCCTAAGTCCTGCGCATTTACAAGCGTTAGATTTAAAAATAAATAGATTATCAAAAATTTAGCATTCATTTGAATTACAACCCATGATGTTCTCTTGTAAGGAAAAGAAATGGTTTGTATTCACACTATTCTTAGAAGTATATTTAGATGTTTTCATAATCCCCTTTGACTCAAGTCTTTGATATACGCTAGCAACTTTTTCTATATACAAGTCTTGGGCTTTTGTATTCCTTGAGTTATAAGCACCCACAGCTTTCCATATATACCCATACTGACTAATATTTTGGGAAATCACCCAACCAGCGACATCAATACTGACACAAGGCTTCAGTAAATCAACTTTACTAATGCCGTATTCCTTTAATTTAGGTAGCCAGGAACTATTGATCTGCATCAACCCAATATCTATTGTTCCGTTTTTATTGACTTGACTAAT
Source organism: uncultured Burkholderiales bacterium (assembly GCA_903830725.1). Classification (GTDB taxonomy): domain Bacteria; phylum Pseudomonadota; class Gammaproteobacteria; order Burkholderiales; family Burkholderiaceae_C; genus Limnohabitans. The sequence continues at coordinate 39,117 of CAIKVH010000133.1, forward strand.
TACAAGCGGGTTTGCTCCGCTCTCGGTGATAGCAATCGAAAGCAAGAGTCTTGATGACAGCTGATATTTATGGGCTACATCCTCCAAACAACTTGCTTGAGCCAGAATACTTGATGAACCTGCAAGCAATATAGTGATGATTGGGTATAGGGAAGAAAACGTGAAATATTTATTATTCAATTTTAAAATTGTCGACATACTATTTATTACTATTTAAAGAGTTTGTAATGCTACCAAGTCTTTTTTCAACACCCACGGCTGATATCAACCCAGGAAATACAGTGCCATCCTCAAAAACGATAGTAGGAGTCCCATTTATTTTGTATTTAATAGCAAGGGCTTGTATATCTTTCAAAGGGTTAGGACACGCATGGGTTATAGGCTCAATATTGAGCTCTAGATATTCATTCCAGGCTTTAACTTTATCGATTGCACACCAAATACTCGTAGCTATTTTTTCTGAACCGGGATGTATTGACTCGATTGGGAGTGGCAATATATAAATAGAAGTATTTTTTAATTTTTTAAGCTCTTGATCTAGGGTTTTACAATAAGGACATTTTGGATCGCTAAAAACATAAATACTTCGCACTCCATCGCCTAATTTAATAGTTTTTTGCAGGTCAATGTCATTTAAATCGAATTTTGTTTTTGTTGAGTTATCTGAGTTATTTGAGTTATTTGCCAAATCCAAACCCGATTCAAGATCAATGACTGAGCCATTGATTAGAAATTTAAAGTCATCCGAAATAAACACCGTACCTGAATCTATATTTTTCAAGCTATAAAAATTTAAAAAAGATTTGGCTATATTGATGCTAGAAATGCTCGGATAGCGCCTTTGAAATTCATCTTCAAAATCTGCCTTACACATCTGCGCAAAGAATACCAGTCCAATTAGGAAATATTTTCTAAACACCTAAACTCCTAAATTACAGATTAATTATTTCGTGATTTAACATGAAAACACAAAAGTAAAACACTACGGCAATCCCGCAAAATATGCTCATCGTTTTTTTCATATACTTTGAAAACCCTCGTACCACAGTTAAACTGATGAGTAGTAATAAAATTATTATTAATTTAGCCAATAACAAGGTGCATATATTGCCCAAATATTTAGACATCCAGATCAATACTGGATTTATCTCATGTCCTCCGTATTTCGCGCTTATCAAAGAGGATTCCAAGTCCAATACTTGCAAAAAGAGCAACGCGTAAATATTCCAATTCAGGACACGATCAATCAATTAAAACCCAATTTAACTTCCTTAGTTTTCCAATATTGGAGAATTATGGAGGTTGGCTCTATATTTAATATGATTTTTTTTTGCTAGCACACATTTACTGCAAATGAATATATCTAGTTTGATCTATGTGTACTTTAAAACAGTCTAAAAATCTAGACCCTAATTGGCATCGCCTTGTTAAATCACAAAACTCAAGATAACGATGCAGATAAATTAAGATTAAAAATACGGTCTATTTTTTACGCCATACCCGTTTAGGGCTGTATGAGCTGGTGGGCATTGAAGCGGGAGTTTGATCACCACTGGGTATATAGACCGGCGTATCCTCTGAGTACTCAGCAACGATCAATTGCTCAGGCACTTTATACCTTTGAGGTGCTGGCAAGGTTTCAAGGATCGGCTCCAAACTAGCTTTACCTGATTGTTGTATCAGTCGTCCATTAATGACGGCGTCGGCATGTATGCCGAGTGTCTCGTAATATATATCTCCTTGAACTGTGCTGTTGGCCTCGAGACTTATTTGTTTGGCATAAATATTCCCAATGACAGCCCCAGTTATAGAAGCCATAGCGCATCGAATTGATCCCAAAACCTTACCTGTGGAGGAAATTGCTAGGGAATCTGATAATTTCCCAAAACCCTCAATATCTCCGTAAATAATTCCCTCAATTAAGGCTGAGCCACTAAATTCAAATTTCCCCTTGATGACGGCACCGGAGTTAATATGGTTATCGTATTTTGACTGCCCAGAGAGCATTAACGGTAAACTGGTATTCATAATCTGTACTCATTCGAATTGTTTGGTCTATGAAGAGAAACGAGTGGCATCAACATAAACATTAGGATACTAGAACGGGATTACTTGATATTACATTCAAAAATAGTTAGATGCCGCATTTTGAGTCACAATCAGCTCATGAATTATCCCTATAAAACAAAAAAATTATATTTTTGATATTCTGAATTCCAAAGTTCTAATCATTTGTTAAAGTTTTTTAATTTAATCCATAATCGTTCATAAACGTTAAATTAAATTCATTTCATCTGGCTCACTTAAATTCAAAATTTTCATAAAACCCGTAATTTAAACTGAAGTACTTATTTTTGGAGTTATTTTGGATGCATTTTTTATATCTACTGGTGTGGTCGCACTGGCTGAGATCGGCGATAAGACACAACTCCTTGCATTCATATTAGCTGCTAGATTTCAAAAACCAACTCCAATTATTCTCGGTATTTTTATAGCAACGATCATTAACCACGGCCTAGCGGGCGCAGTTGGCACTTGGATTGCAGTACAAATTGATCCCTCTATATTGAGATGGATATTAGGTGTTTCCTTTCTTGCTATGGCTATATGGACACTCATCCCTGACAAGATAGAGGAGGAGGAAACACACATTGCCTCTAAGCTTGGTGTATTTGGTGCAACACTAATAACTTTCTTTATAGCTGAGATGGGCGATAAAACGCAGATTGCAACTGTTGCGTTAGCGGCCCACTTCACTCAGCCGTTGCTTGTGGTTGCGGGCACCACAACGGGTATGCTCATAGCAGATGTGCCTGCTGTTTTCATAGGCAATAGATTTGCAGAGAAAATTTCCATGCCTCTTGTCCATAAATTAGCAGCTGCTATTTTTGCTTTGCTAGGTGTATTGACGCTATGTGGCAAATCATTTGACTGGCATTTCTAATCATTTTTAAGAACGAAAGCCTAACTTACGAATTAACTGTAAAAAAAGTGGATTAATCCGTCTAGGGCACAATTGCAACATGTCTGAAAAATTTATCCCCATTAAACCTGCCAACGGCTTTTCTCCTTTGAAAACCAAACCGTCACAGACCTTACCCAGGGTTGCCCATGGTGAGGTTCGGGATTTATTTAAACGTCCTCTTAAAGACTTGCGAATTAGTGTTACTGATCGTTGTAATTTTAGATGTACATATTGCATGCCCAAGGAGGTTTTTGACTCTGATTACCAGTACTTGCCTCACTCTCATTTACTAAGTTTTGAGGAAATTACTCGGCTAGCTAAGATTTTTGTTAACCACGGCGTTCAGAAAATAAGATTAACCGGTGGTGAGCCCCTGCTTCGCAAGAACATTGAATTTTTAATTGATCAACTGTCCAATATTAAAACCCTCGATGGCAATAATTTGGATCTAACTCTCACGACCAATGGTTCGTTACTCGCACGCAAAGCAAGACTCCTAAAAGACGCAGGACTTAACCGTATAACGGTTTCATTGGATGGACTTGATGATGCGATCTTTAAAGAGATGAACGATGTCGATTTTCCAGTCTCGCAAGTGCTTGAGGGGATCGCTAAAGCTCAAGAGGTTGGGCTCTCTCCCATTAAGGTCAACATGGTCGTAAAAAAAGGGGTGAATTTAAGTCAAATAACGCCAATGACTCAATATTTTTTAGGCTCAGGGATCGTCCTTAGATTCATAGAGTACATGGATGTTGGGGCCACCAATGGGTGGAAAATGGACGAAGTCGTTCCCAGCGCTGAAATCTTAAATATTTTGGGATCCTCATACGACCTCAAAATGGTTGACTCTACCTCCCCAGGAGAAACCGCTACCAGGTATAGCGTTATAGATAAAAATGGGAAACAAGGCGAGATAGGTCTAATTAGTAGCGTCACGCAGGCCTTTTGTAGCAGTTGTAATAGAGCTCGTTTATCTACAGAGGGGCAACTCTATCTATGCTTATTTGCCTCAAATGGATTTGATCTGAGAACACTTTTACGCGGCGACTCATCAGATCAGGAAATTGAGGATCACTTGCAAAGTATATGGGGTTCCCGCAGTGATGAGTATTCAAGGCTTAGGGGACAAAATGAGCAATCCTCAAATGGTGGATTTAAAAGAGTAGAGATGAGCTACATAGGTGGCTGAGTATTCAAATGCCCGGCTCTAAATCAGGCCCTGCGCTTTAAGTACCCCTTTATTAGCCAACTCATCTGCACGCTCGTTTCCCGGATCTCCAGCGTGTCCTTTAACCCAATGCCACTGGATGTTGTGCTCAGAGTTCTGAACCAAATCATCCAATTTCATCCATAAATCAATATTTTTAACAGGTTGCTTTGACGCAGTCTTCCACCCCCGCGCCTTCCAACCCTTAATCCACTGGGTAATGCCTTGACGAACGTACTCGCTATCCATATAAATTGCAACTGAGCACGGGCGCTTTAATGCACTAATGGATTCAATTACTGCAGTTAACTCCATTCGGTTATTGGTCGTTTGCAACTCGCCCCCAAATAGATCTTTCTCAACCTCTCCAAGCCGAAGATAGACCCCCCACCCCCCCGGGCCTGGATTACCTTTGCATGCTCCGTCTGTATAAATTACAACTTTGGAGTTCGAGTCTGTGACTGATTGCGCTTGAATGTCTGTCATTTTAAAATTAATTAGTTTACCCAAAAAAACTCTATTGCCCTGGAGTCATGAACTAAGAACTAGAAAACCTATTTCAGCCTATGGAGTCTTCAACTTCATTGGTACCACGGATAGAACTTGAATTGATACTTGGCACTGCTGCCGCGCTAACGCTATGCGGTCTTTTCCAAAAAGGGCTTAACATTTTCATACCCCTAACCCTTTTAACAGCTACCAGAAAATAAACTGAGCCAAAAATAGGCCACCACCTGTCCCCGGCCTTATCCATCCAAGCAAACCTATTCAGCCAGGTGTGGGTCTTAAAAGCAGGTCTATAACAGCCAAATCTCCCCCCTTCCACTTCAAAACTGAGAAGCTTGAGCCAATCTCTCAGGCGCCAGTAGCCTATGAAATCTCCGTTTTGAGGCAAAAAGCTGCTTTGAACGCCCAACCGCCGATAAGTGTTGACCCTTTTTTGATGTAAACCCCATAAACTTATTGGATTTAATCCACTAATAACGATCTTACCTTCAGGGACTAGTACTCTTTCTACCTCTCTTAGCGTCGCGTGGGGGTCTGGACTAGACTCCAGCGCATGGGGTAGCAAAATCAGATCTAGGCATTGATCGGGAAAGGGTAAAGCCCGGCTATCAAGGACAACGGCGTATTTCTTCTCTGTATTGGAATTATCTAAATTATTTGAATCAAGACATTGATTTATACCCAAACCGCTTGAGAAATGACCCTTTCCATCGGAAACTTGTGCATGCCATTTGTGAGGCATGCGATTGGCGCTAAGACCGTCCAAGTTCGAGAGTCCTAATTGAAGGGCATGAAAGCCAAAAATATCGGATACAGTGCGGTCATATTGCTCTTTTTCCCAGTTCATCAAATACTGACCTGCAGGAGACTGAAGCCAGTCTTGGAGTTCAATACTTTCTATAATCTGGTGATTCATGAAACTAATACCCTTACCCGCATTTAATGACAATTACCTTTGGATGATAAGCCAAGACGGCTGTGCAGTAGTGGTTGATCCAGGAGATAGTGCACCAGTTTTGGAGGCGCTTGATCAATACAAACTCAAACTTGAATGCATTTTAGTTACACATCACCATTCCGATCACATTGGTGGACTAGAAACATTGGTCGAAAAAACCAATGCGAAAGTATACGCGCCTCGACATCCAAGCATACCCAGCCCTTTCCAAGTCGTAGAAAACAAGGAGTTAATACGGGTATTGGGGCTAGAGGTGGCTGTAATGGCAGTACCTGGACATACATTAACGCACCTAGCCTATTTTTTTCCTCAAACTGAACTAGGTCCCATCGTCTTTTGTGGCGACACTCTATTCAGTGGTGGTTGTGGTCGTATGTTTGAGGGGAGTCCCGAAGGATTTTTAGCAAGTTTGGAAAGCCTCTCCCGGCTTCCCCCTGAAACACTCGTGTGTGCTGCTCACGAATACACAATGTCAAACCTTAAATTCGCTAAAGCAGTTGAGCCCTCCAATCGTGATCTTGATGACTACGTAGATCACTGTAAATCCGTGAGAGCCAAAAATTTACCAACTCTTCCCTCAAATATTTTGCTAGAAAAATCTATCAATCCGTTTTTAAGGGTTCATCTCGCTGAGGTCATCGCAAGTGCGCAAAAGATAAATCCGAATGCCAAGACGGCCAGTCAAATCTTTGCTACTCTGCGCTCATGGAAAAATGACTTTTCTTAAAACATTGATGCCTGTATCGAAGCGGTGTCTCTTACACTCTACATTTGAACTCAATTGGCTCTAATGATTTTTAGAACAAAACCTGATTTACACATTTTCAAAAAAGCTTTTACCTTGAAAAATACCCTTCATAAATTTCGCATAATCGCAATAATTAGCGTATTTAGCAGCGCTTGCATTTTTCTACTTGGTGGCTGCGCGTCTGGTCTTGATCCAGAGAACAACGCCGCAAAGATTTCACCCGACGGCGCAAATGACACAGCTTTGACAAAATCCGCAAGTGTCCAGCCCAATTTACCTAAGCCCGCAAGAGCCAATTCCAAAAGTGTCATTAACATTGCTCGCGAGCGTGCAAGCTCCGAGGAGCTCTCGGCCATTCGAGTCCAAACGATTAATGCGGATGAAGTAATGGAGGTAAAGCTAGCAAATGATTTGTGGGAGAGAATTAGAAAGGGATATGCAATGCCCGATCTTGATACAGATGTAGTGCATGAGCGAGAACAGTGGTACTCATCCAAGGGTGAATATCTTACGAGAACGACTCAACGCTCAAGCAAATACCTTTATTACATCGTAGAAGAACTAGAAAACAGAAAAATGCCTACAGAACTGGCATTACTTCCCTTCATTGAGAGCTCATTTAATCCTCAAGCCATTTCCTCTGCAAAAGCATCAGGAATGTGGCAATTCATGCCCAAGACGGGTAAGAATTTTGATCTAAAACAAAATGTTTTTAGAGACGATAGAAGAGATGTGCTTGCTTCTACCCGGGCTGCGTTGGATTATTTACAAAAACTGTATCTGCAATTTGGAGATTGGCACCTCGCCTTGGCCGCCTACAACTGGGGGGAAGGAAATGTCAACAAGGCAATTCAACGCAGTAAGAATGCGGGGTTCGGTGGTTCTTATACTGAGCTGAATATGCCCAATGAAACGCGTTTGTATATACCTAAATTTCAGGCAGTTAAGAATATTGTGGCTAACCCAAATAATTTTGGAATCACCTTGGCTGACATCCCTAACCACCCTTACTTTCAAACCGTACCCCTACCCAGAGATATGGACGTTCGAGTGGCTGCCCATCTAGCCGATGTCACGATGGAGGACTTTACGGCTCTAAATCCCTCTGCTCATCTCCCAGTTTTGCTGGCAGGAGGAACGCCTCAAATATTGCTTCCATGGGACAATGCGGAGATATTTCAACGCAATTACGAAACATTTGGTGGGAAATTAGCGAGTTGGACAGCATGGGTAGCACCTACGACGATGAAAGTTTCTGAGGCTGCTAAACGCTTCAAAATGAGTGAAGCGGAATTCAGAAACATCAACAACATTCCGCCCAAAATGCTCATAAAAGCTGGATCTGCACTGTTAGTACCTAGGGGTGACAAAATAAAGTTCGATGTTTCGGCTGAAATAGCAGATACCGGACAAGTTAGCCTGGCTCCGGAAATTACTTTAAGGAAATCACAACTTCGCGTAACAAAGAAAGACACGCTCGAATCGTTTGCAATGAAACACCGGATCAAAGCAACTCAGCTCGCAGAGTGGAACCAAATGGCTTTAAATACTGCGCTAAAGCCAGGGCAAGTATTGATCATTTATACGGCTCAGGCGAGTGTGGGCAAGCGTAGAAATATTAAAGTTGCCAACCACACCCACTAAGAACTCCCCCAACTATTATTATGTTGTAGGACTCATCAGACTAACTGCGTTGGAATTAGCATCAGACGACAGGGGGTTGCCAACGCATCAACCTACGCTCTAGACGCCCAACAATTGCATCTAAGAGTAATGCACAAATAGTTAAAACCACTATTCCAGCGAAGACTGTGTTGACATCAAATGTCCCCTCCGCCTGAAGAATCAAGTAACCGACGCCCCTCGCGGAACCCAGATATTCACCGACCACGGCCCCAACAAAGGCCAAACCCACTGAGCTGTGAAGGCTTGAGAAAACCCAACTGGTTGCACTAGGTAAATAAACAGTTTTAAGGAGCTTGGATGCATTAGCACCTAGCATTCTGGCGTTGGCAAGAATGACTGGATTCACCTCTCGAATGCCTTGATACACATTAAAGAAAACGACAAAGAAGACAAGGGTTACCGCGAGTGCAACCTTGCTCCAAATACCCAGTCCAAACCAGAGTCCAAATATTGGAGCCAAAATGACACGTGGCATCGAATTAAGAGCTTTAATGTAGGGATCTAGCAAAGCGCTCGTCAGGGGCGATAGTGCGAGCCATAACCCAAGCGCAAGACCTAGCGTGGTGCCAATGACAAAAGCCAGAACAGTCTCTAACAAAGTGACGCCCAAATGAATATAAATTTCACCCGTGCCGCGAATACCACTCGTTATCCAGTCGTTGGGGGCAATCGTTACAGGAATAAACCATTCAACTATTCTGATTAAAACCGCTTGGGGTTGCCCCAAAAAGAAGGCCCACTGGGGGTCGTTGGAGGCCAAATTCCAAATCGTCAGAGTTATAAATCCAAGCAAAAGTTGCCACAACCATAGACGCTTGAAAATACTCGAGTTTGAAGCACTCTCAAACTGAGCAGGAGACAACTTTAGAGTTGACTTCGGTTTATTCATACAACTGCTCCGAGGTTGGATTGATCAGTTGTTGATATCCCTTTAAAACTTCGCCTCGCAAAACCTCCCAAATTTGTTCATGAAGCCTGGTGTAATTTAAATCATGACGAATCTCAGTCACATTGCGGGGGCGATTAAGGTTAATTTCAAATTCACCAATAGGATATGTTGCAGGCCCAGCTGACAACACAATCACCCTGTCACTGAGCGCGATGGCCTCGTCTAAGTCGTGGGTAATAAAGAGCACGGCTTTTTTTTGTTTGGACCAAATATCCAACACTTCATTTTCCATTAACTGGCGAGTTTGAACATCTAAGGCAGAAAAGGGCTCGTCCATCAAAATGATGTCAGGATTTAAAACCAAGGTCTGCGCTAGAGCAACACGCTTGCGCATCCCCCCAGATAGTTGATAAATATAGCTATTGGCAAATTTGCTTAACCCCACCTTAGATAACCAATCCATAGCCTGATCCATTGCGCTTAATTTGGGTTCACCTCTGTACTCAAGACCCAACAATATATTCTCAAGTGCTGTCCGCCAAGGCAACAAAGCTTCGGACTGGAACATATAGCCCGCTCTCGAATTAAGTCCAGTCAAAGGCCTGCCAAATACACGCACCGACCCTTGAGATGGTTTTAAGAGCCCTGCAGCAACGTTTAAGAGCGTTGACTTACCACAACCAGTCGGACCAACAACGCTTACGAATTCACCTGCGCGGATTTGCAAAGTTGCTTCTTTAACCGCGGTATAAACCCCACCGCCGGAGTTTGATGCAAACTCACAGGTAATATTATCTAGTTCTAGTGCGAAACTCATTAAGCCTTGAATCGTTCTTTTGCTCGAATGGCAAAATTATTGGTGAAGGTTTTAGAAAGAATGATTTTATCAGCATGAATGTCTGGCTCAAAACTGGTGATTGCTTTTAAAGCAGTCGGGGGAGCGTCACTTGACATAACCCCATCTAGGGAGATGGCCTCTCTAATTTTGCCAAAAGATGCAAGGTACAGGGCTCGGTCTCCGAGTAAATAATTCTCAGGAACCGTTTTAATGATGTCTGAGGGTCCAGCAGTTTGTAGCCATTTGAGTGCTTGAACTATGGCATTAGCCATAGCTTGGCATGTATTTGGATTTTTCTGAATAAAGTCTTGCGAAGCATACAAACAAGCAGCAGGCATAGGCCCACCAAAAACCTGTTGAGTTCCTTTGAGCGTTCGGGTGTCATAAATAATTTTCACATCCCCCTTTTGCTCTAGCATAGTCATCACGGGATCAATATTACTGATGGCATCGATCTGACCACTTCTTAAGGCAGCAAGCGCACCCGCAGATGTGCCAACGCCTATAAAACTGACGTCACTGGCTTTTAAACCTGCTTTTGAGAGTACCAAATTAGCCGCTACATTGGTTGAAGAACCAGGAGCACTGACACCAATCTTCTTTCCTCGTAAATCCTCTAGTCCGCGGTAATTTGGCATGTTCTTAAGCGACACGCCAATTGCAATCTGGGGAGCACGCCCTTGTAAAACGAAGGATTGATAGAACTGGTTCTTTGCCTGTAGGTAAATGGTGTGCTCATAAGCCCCTGAACAGACATCTGCGGATCCACCTACCATAGCTTGTAGCGCTTTTGCGCCACCCGCAAAATCACTAATCTCAACTTCTAGGCCCTCGCTCTTAAAGTATCCAAGTTGCTCAGCAAGCGTTAGTGGCAAATAATAAAAAGTTGCCTTTCCTCCAACCGCTACAGCAACTTTTGTTTTCTCGAGTTTGGTTTGTGCAACGCTATTTGACGCATAACCAGCCCACCCCGATAAGCCGGTCAAAGATAGCGCTAATGATTTTGTGAAATCTCTTTTATTTATTAATTTAGACATTCTATTTTCCAGAAATTATTTAAATCTCGCCGTCAAAATTCCGATCCCAAGGAGATAACTCTTTCCCCAGGGCAACTCTTTAAATAATAGCTCTAAAATCGAAAATTTAAATTAGTAGCTTCCCGGTGCAATAAAAAATAATAGAACCCGTTCGCCTGTATTAATCTCTATAGTTTTAACGAAGTTTAGGCGCTCCGTCTGTCGACCATTGCGTGAGCAATGGTGCCTATATCTACATACTCTAGTTCACTCCCAACGGGCACTCCTCGGGCCAAACGTGTAACGTTGAGCCCCCTCTTTTTCAAAGTCTCAGTCAAAACAAAGGCCGTAGCCTCGCCTTCGGCGTTAAAGTTAGTAGCTAGGATGACTTCTTTAACAACGCCGTCGCACGCCCTATCAATAAGCGACTGAATTCCCATCTCCTTGGGACCCATGCCATCTAAAGGACTGAGAGTCCCCATGAGAACGAAATAATAGCCCTTGTAGGCGGCGGTTTTTTCAACTGCAGATTGATCTGCAGGCGTTTCAACAACGCACAAGCGAGTCGAGTCACGACTCGTATCTTGACAAGTGGTACAAACGGGGTCTTCGGAAAGTGAATGGCAGCGAGAGCAGTGTTGAACCGAATCATAGGCCTTTATCAAAGCCTGGGCTAACAACTGAGCACCCTCCCTATCGCGCTCCATAAGGTGATATGCCATTCTGGATGCCGAACGTTCTCCGACCCCTGGAAGTCTTTTAAAGGCCTCTATCAGAGCCTCAATAGAGCTAGGTGCTCCCATTGAATTAGAAAGGCAACTTCATGCCAGCAGGAAGACCAGCAGATAGCTTCCCCATTTTGGCTTCGCTCGTTTCCTCAGCCTTGCGGGCGGCATCATTAAATGCAGCGGTTAACAAATCCTCAAGCATTTCGTGGTCGTCCATGACGGATGGATCGATATGAACACGTTTAACAACGTGCTTACAACTCATCTCTACCCTTACTTTGCCGCTCGCAGCTTCTCCCGTTACGTCGATCAAAGCAAGCTCATCCTGCGCTTTGCGAAGGTTTTCTTGCATCATCTGCGCTTGCTTCATGAGTCCTGATAACTGTCCTTTGTTAAACATATTTAATTTCCTATTTCATTTCGTAATACATTGTTTGTGAATGTGAGTTTCAAGCGGGCTGACTGCGCTTATTGTCTAAGTTACCGCTTTGCTTGTCATTTTGTTTGTTATTTTGTTCGATAGGTTTGATACTTCCCATGATGATTTTTGCATCAAACTCTTGAACCATCCTCAGGACCAGCGGATCATTCTGGATCCGTTCAAGTAGCTCTTTCTCTCGAGCCGTGTTTTTGGCAATGTTGCGCCGTGCTGGACTGTCCTTTACAACTCCAATTTCAAATTGCAATAAGACATCATAGCCTACCGTTTTCAAAGCCACCTGGAGTTGATCTCTGTGATTTTTCGCGTTTAAATTATCGCTCTCAACGCGCAGTATCCATGCATCACTTTCTCGACCTAGCAACTGGGACTGAAGGGCAAGCTCGCGATTTAATCCGTGCACCAAATCTGATTCTACTAATTTGTATACAACTTCGCTCCAAAAGTCTCCCTCAGGAGTCATCACCAACTCTCTTATTACACCGGGCTTGGTGATCTCTAGCGTCTGACTCGTTAGGTTTTGTTGATGAACCGACACAGGAATCATCTCCGTGGACTCAATCTCTACGTCGCGGTTTTGATGAATGCCACTCACACTCATGTCCCGAACGGGTAAAGAGAGTGGGGAGGAATTTTGCGATGCCGAAGCTTGCGATGTCGAAGCTTCAACCTTAGACAACACATTTTGAACCGCTACTTCGCTGACACGCTGCGCCTGGCCCAGCCCCTGAGCTTGTCCGATTGGAACTTTATTTACCACCGTCTTGACTGAACCGTTTACAGCTTCATCACCTAATTCAGCATTTCTAAGACTTTGTTGCTCAGCCTCAATTTTTAAAGTTTTTTTTTGAGCCTCAGCCCCAGAATCAGTCATTGGCCTGTCAGCACCAGTGGCTTTAAATGCCAACAAACGGAGCATAATCATAGTCAGGCCAGTGTACTCATCAGGGGCAAGCCCCAATTCGGCTCGTCCCTGGAGACACATGCTGTAAAGCAATTGCGTTTCATCGGGTGCTAACTCATGTGCTAAAGCACCCACGTCCTCAGCTGTTGGATCAACCGATTGACTGTCAGTTTGTAATGCTTGATTAAAGTTGGGAACATTTTGAACAACCGCCATACGCTGGAGAACACGTGCCATCTCTTCAAGCGTTGATGCAGCGTTGACTCCCATTTTTCGGATATTTTCACAAATCTTAAAAACCGCATTACCGTCGGCTTGAGATAAAGCTTTAATCAAATCAAAAATATATCCAAAGTCAACACTTCCAAGCATCAATCGAACCTTGTCTTCCTTCAATTCTCCGCCCCCAAACGCTATGGCTTGATCGGTCAAAGACAAAGCATCTCTCATTGATCCCCTTGCCGACTGAGCAATAAGGTGTAAAGCCTTCACTTCGGCTTTAACCTCTTCTGCGCCAAGCACGCCTTGAAGATGCTCCAATATGGTCTCAGGTGCCATGGGTCTTAAATTGAACTGCAAGCACCGAGAAAGCACGGTTACTGGAACCTTTTGAGGATCAGTCGTAGCAAGAACAAATTTCAAATACTCAGGTGGCTCCTCAAGCGTCTTTAACATAGAGTTAAAGGCATGATTGGTCAGCATATGAACTTCATCAATCATAAATACTTTGAAGCGTCCTTGCACAGGCTTATAAACAGCTTGCTCTAGGAGTTGTTGCACCTCGTCGACCCCGCGATTAGATGCAGCGTCCAACTCGGTGTAATCTACGAAGCGACCTGCATCGATTTGAGTACACGCATCACAAACACCGCAAGGCTCGCAAGTAATGCCTTTTTCACAGTTAAGGGATTTAGCCAAAATCCTTGAAACTGTAGTTTTACCCACGCCCCGCGTACCCGTAAATAAATAGGCATGATGCAAGCGCTGTGTCGTCAGCGCATTTGATAGCGCTGTAACAACGTGAGACTGCCCAACCAACTCCGCGAACGTCTTGGGTCTATATTTACGGGCTAAAACTATGTATGACATAAACATCTATTCTAATCGGCAGAACAAGCGCCCAACCCTAAGTTTGCACGATTAAATTACTCGAATTGCACACTAGTGGACAAGAATGCGTACAATTGCATCTGACGGGCCTTCCCGCATGGTCTAGCGGCCAACCGGGTCAGGTGGGGAACCAAGCAGCCCTAACTGTGAAGCCAGTGCCGGGGTCAAGGCTCGTCAACTTACTTAATAACCCTTTAATCGCGCCCTAGACGGATTGCTCTACTCTAATTCTTAGCCATTGGACATACATGAGTGAGGCCGTCGAGCCCCTGTTTATCTATAGCAAATTTAACCTTTCTAGAAGAACCTTGTCCATCAAAAGTTATTTTGTAAATAGAGTCAAAGTCTTTATCTCCCCAATGCGGAACCGTTTGCGCTAAAGCGCTATCAAAGGGAGCGATCAATAGTTTCGCAATCGCATCAATTTGGTGGTGCTCCCAAGCAACAAAGATGGTTGCATCTCCCATCTCTGGAATTAACAAATACTCTGCAAGGGATGCGTAATTACTTAATGCATACCGAAGATTGACGGGCATCTCTAAACGAATCGCGGTAGGCTCTATTGTTGCAAGCGGTCTTATGTAGGCATAGAGCGCTCCGCGGTCAAGCTTCAATTCGCTGGGGTTAGGTGCAAACAATTCCTGCGGTTTTCCGTACCTTTGAATTAATACATCAGGTAAAGCCAACGCTCTTTGTAGTCCTTGACAGGTTAGTTGCCCCAATCCCCCGTCAGGTTTCTCTGCATGACGAAACAACAGAACCGTCTCGCCAGCATGGGCCAGGGCGCAGAAAAAAAAGAAACCAATTAGTAGTATTTTGTTCATAGTAATACAAAGTTTTTAGTAATTTTAGAGGATGTTCCTTTGCGCCAACCTTACCACCGTCCACTAGACAATCACAGACACTGTGCGCTATACTAAAATACTGTAATTAATTTCAGTATTATGAATAATATTAAAACTTCTCCCCCACACTCAGAGCCCGAAAGCATTGATTCAACCGCGCTGATTTTGAACTTATGCGCGTGGCCCATGCTCGCAGGATTCCCCTCCCCCGCAGCAGACCATACCCAAAAACGGATTGACCTAAATGATCACCTCATCCACAACAAAGAGGCCACGTTCCTCTTTCGAGTCAAAGGGGACTCAATGACCGGGATCGGCATCTACCAAGGGGACATGTTGGTTGTAGACCGATCAATAGAAGCCAAACATAATGACATTGTTATTGCAGTACTTAATAACGAGTTTACAGTCAAGCGCTTGTACCGACGCGGCGGCGTAGTCAAGCTCATTCCAGAGAATAATCTTTACCCTCCCATCGCCATCAAAAGCGGGGAAGAATTGAGTATTTGGGGAGTTGTTACCTACAACCTACATAAGCTTCACTAGTTTCATTAGCATCTATTTGTATGCAAAGCGGCAACCAAAAACCACAACAACTAGCGCTCGTCGATTGCAATAACTTTTACGTCAGTTGTGAACGCGTGTTTAGACCTGATTTGACGAATACTCCTCTTGTTGCGTTGAGTAACAACGATGGCTGCATCATCTCAAGATCGAATGAGGCAAAAGCGCTAGGAATCAAAATGGGACAACCTTGGTTTGAAGTCAAAGCACTTGCGCAAGAGCACGGCATTTTGGCGCTTAGCTCAAACTACGCGCTCTATGCGGATATGTCAAACCGTGTCATGAATATTTTGCATGAGTTTACGCCTCACCAAGAGGTTTACTCCATTGATGAATCTTTTTTAGATCTAACAGGAACCCATCGCTTAAGGGACGTTAGTTATGAGATCAAAAACAGAGTCTTACAGTGGGTAGGTATTCCAGTGTGCGTGGGCATTGGACCTACCAAGACACTCGCAAAACTCGCTAACCATATCGCAAAAAAACATCCTCGCTCAAAGGGGGTATTTAATTTTAACGACCTGAATGAGCAACAAAAGAATACGCTTTTGAGCAAGATCGATGTGAATGAGGTCTGGGGAATTGGGAGGCGTTTGAGCGAAAGACTCGCAGCTTATAGCGTGCATACGGTCCAAGATTTAAAACTCGCACACACAGCGACACTCCGAGCGCAGTTTGGCGTTGTCGTTGAAAAAACCCAAAGAGAATTACGTGAGCAGCCTTGCATAGAATTAACCGAAGTCGAAGCCGCAAAAAAGCAAATCATATCTAGTCGCTCATTTGGCGAAATGGTCACAGATTTAAATGTTCTAAGAGACGCACTCTCGCTTTTTACAGCGAATGCGTGCCAAAAATTAAGAGCGCAAGACTCACACGCCTGCATGATTCAAGTCTTTTTATGTACGAACCGTTTTAGATCCGAACTCCCACAGTACAACCCATCAATCAGCATACCTTTGCCGCAACCGAGCAACGATACTTTACACATAAATAGATGGGTTGATTATTTAGCCGGCAAAATATTCAAACCCGGCTATCAATACAAAAAAGCTGGCATTATGCTGAGTGAGATATCCCCCACAACGCACAAACAATTGGATCTTTGGGAGCCGCAAGAGCAAGCTAATACGAATTTGATGCACGCTCTAGACGCCATTAACGCACGATTTGGCCGAAAAACGATAACCGTGTCTACACAAGGCGCCTTCAAGAGTTGGCAAATGAAACAAGAAAGAAAATCTCCAGACTACACGACGAACTGGAAATCTTTGCCTTTTGTTTAATTGCTTAAATGTTGAATGGTTTAAATGTTTAAACGTCCATCAGATACAGCCTTACCAAAGCGATCGATACAACTATTAGACTATCTCCACTCCTACCTCGGGAAAACCCGCCTTACAAGCTATTCCCACTTAACAGCTTTCGCTCTAAAATTATAAGATTGAAATAGATATCGCCCAACACGCTGCACATAACCTTTGAAACTAAAGACTGCCAACTCTGTCGAACAAAAGGAATTTCGAGCCTCCAACAAACAAGAGTTAGAGGCTATTTGTGTTTGGATCAATGACCACATCAACGATCACATTGGATGGGATGAACTATCGCATCACACTAAGCGAAGCCATAAAGAACTTATTGAATTGTTCAGACAAATCAATACAACGCCTATGGCTTATATTCGCTATATAAAAGAAACATTAAAAATAAAAGAAAATATTAAAACAAAGACATCTAAGATCATCCGTGATATTCAATCCACCGATACAGACCAGGGGTTAATCAAGCGAAGTAAATTGATCACTCAAAATGGAATACCAGAGCAGAGCGTCACAACCCCACTATATCAATCCAAGGGCGGCGAACAAAGTATCAAATCAATTGAGTCTCAAGACATTACGTCGAATGCCAAAAAAATATATCAATCACGAAAGCAAGAGATCATCCACGAAATTCAATTAATGGATGACAAAACAAACGTGACGATTGATAACGACGTGGATCTGCACGACAGCAATAGCCACATCATTAAGTTGCACAAAAACCAAGAAATTAGAACGGTTGGCTTAAGTAAAGATGAGTTTTATAACGTGGGCGATCAATTTACGATCAGCGCTTTACTTCGTATCATGACCGCAATGAACGAGATGCGGCCTTGACATCCTCACCAACGTTAGCGCCAAAGTAGCGGCTAATAGACTCGGACTTGGAGCAAGATTGAATTTTAAAAAGGTCACTTTCAATCGGTCGTTTCAGTATAAATCAATAAATCCCCCATACCGCTGAGCAGTGCTCGAGAGATTAATATCTATTGCACTTGGGCCAGAGCCACCTGCGCTTGGTCCACCTGGACCAGGTCCAGAACCGCCTGCATTACGTGAATAATTGCCACTCCCAATTAAGAAAAGTATCCGGTCTATTTCGAACGGGGATATCTGAGGATTTATATTTTGGGACCAGTGAACAACATCGGCGATGCATC
>CAIKVH010000134.1 GCA_903830725.1 uncultured Burkholderiales bacterium
ATTAAAATCCACTTTTTTTACAACAAGTCCTAAGTTATTGCCTTTTCCACCAGGTTGGCGCTAGGCTCGCCCTGAATTCTTCGGTACAGAGTTTATGCTCTTTAAAATTAAACCCACAAAAAAATAGAGTCATACAGCGTCTTTAAAACGCTAAATGACTCTACCAACAGTCAATCGTTTATTTTTTAGCTTCTGCTTCTTTTACTGCCAGTTGAATGCTATCGATAAGTTTAGGATCGATTTTTGTTTTCAAAAACTCGATAACTGGGGGTTGCGTTGCGGATCTAAATTGTGCTAATTCTGCTGAAGTAGGTGTGTAGACGGTCACGCCCTTTTCAGCCAATATCTTCTTACCGTTAGCTGTAAAAGTGCGGTTCGCTTTGCGCTCTTCTGAGCAAGCTACTAATGCCGCGTCAGAGACGACTTTTAATAAATCTGCAGGGAGAGATTTATAGAATTTATCGCTCATTACAAACCAGTCAATTCCATAGTTGTGTCCATCAAGAGTCACAAACTTTTGAACTTCATAAAACTTAGCAAAGATGATGGTTGGGATGGGGTTTTCTTGGCCATCAACTACGCCGGTTTGAAGTGCTGTATAGGTCTCAGGAAATGCAATAGGAGTTGGTTGTGCGCCAAGTGCCTTCATCTCGGTCACGTATAAAGGGGTCTCTTGGACACGAATTTTTAAGCCATTTAGATCCTTGGGTGAGCGTATGGGTGTTTTTCCGCTACTGAAATGACGAAAACCTACTTCTCCAAGACACATGTTGTGCATACCAGTTGCAGCAGTAAAGTCCTCAGATAGCTTCTGGCCAAAAGGCCCATCCATTACTTTGTCTGCAATATCATCGTTTGGAAAAAGGTAGGGCAGATCTGTGACCATGGCACTTTGAAAGAAGTTGGCCATTACCCCAGACGCCAGTCCAGCTTGAATGAAACCATTCTTTACGCCCTCGACAATATCTTTCTCGCCCCCAAGTGCCCCAGCTCCGAAGACTTGAACCTCAATACGACCCCCACTTTTCGCCTTTACTTCTCTTGCAAATGCCTCGGCCATAACCGCTTTACGGGAGGTTGTAATGTCTACAGAGTCAGAGTGTGCGATCTTCAGTACAAATTTGGTGTCTGCAAGGGTCAGCGTACTTGCGCAGCAAATTAATGTGGATAGAGTTAATTTTGTTAAAAGTTTTAGAGAGTGTTTCATTTAGAAAAAATTCCTTGAAATAATAAGTAACGACAATATTATCGTAGATTTAAGAGGTGGGGTAACCACAAACTGATTGAAGGGAAAACTGCAATACAAACCAAACCGATAAGTAAAACACTTAAATAGGGAATAAACCGGGGAGTCACCTTTTCTACGGATGTCTCCATTACCGAACATGTGACGAAGTAGCAGATTCCGAACGGGGGGATAAAAGTGCCAATGCCCATGGAAATAATAATCACAATTCCAAATGCCATGGGGTCGATGCCGTAAGTTTGCGTCAAGTGAAGCAACATGGGCCCAAAAATGAGCAATGAGGGAAGTCCTTCCAAAATGGAGCCCATAACAACCATTAGCACTATAGAGAAGGTCACAAATGCAAATGCCGATCCACCTAGCAAGGCTAAGAAATCAGATACAACAACTTGTAACCCGCTTATTGCGAGGGTCCAAGATAGTGCGCTGCCCGCGCTTACCATGAATAGAACCATTCCGGCCATGGCGCCTGAATCAGCCAGGGTCGTAATGAATGATTTAATGTTCATACCCCTGTAAATAAAAACTGAAACCATAATCGAGAAAACCACTGCAATGGATGACACCTCCGTGGTCGTTGCAATGCCTCCAACGATTCCGATGATCAAAATAATAGGGACCATGAGGGCCGGAAGCGCTCTAAAGCTAACCCTAATTTTCTCAGGTAAGGAAAGCGCTGGACATCTGGGCCAGTTAAATTTCTTTGCCCGACGGTTAATGATAAACATAAGGCAAAGACCGAGAACTGCAGCAGGAATAACACCAGCCACAAAAAAAGTGGCGACGGAAAGAGTAGTGATGGATGCCAGGACCATCATGACTAGGCTTGGAGGAATGGTCTCCCCCATGATTCCAGCTGCAGATAAAACAGCACTACTCTCGGCTGGATCATAGCCTTGCTCTTTAAGCATTCCTTTTAGGGTAGTTCCAACCGCGGCAACATCGGCAATTTTGGATCCAGAGATGCCTGAGAAAATATACATTGCAATTACGAGCGCTTGAAGTAATCCTCCTTGCATACGTCCGACCATGGCAGTGACCCAGTCCGCTAGGGGTTTGGTCAAGCCACCATCCGTCATTACGTTGCCCGCTAAGATGAAAAAGGGTACGGCTAATAAAATAAAGCTACTAATGCCATTAGACATAGCAAGAGATACGGCCATCGGATCTTCACCTGAGCTGTAGATAAATACATAGGCAGTGACAGATAGAACATATGCAATGGGTACTCCGCCAAAAACAAGTACTAGGAGTAAGAGCAGTGCAAATCCGATGCCACTAGTGCCTAACCAAGGTCCAGTAAAGAGTTGAAGAAAAAACCAAATCAAACTTATAGTAGCAACAAGCAAGAAGGCAAAAATATTCTCGTTTAATGTGTGACGGCGTAATTCGAAATAAGCGAATACGAGAGTTAGGCCCATACCAATAAAGAAAGGCAGAAGGGTCCAAGATTTTGGGATTTGAAGGACTACGGTCAACGTGTTCCAAGAGTCGTGCCACATCGGAAGAGCAAAGTACAGACCAATGAGTGCAACTGCAATGACAAAATAGTGGCGAGCGCATTCAACGCTGGCTTGATATTTTTTTGGCAACTTGTCGATACCTAATCTCATCACCAAATGAAGTCCTCGGTGGTATGCAACGGCGCCGCCTATAAAGGCCAAGCTTGTTAGAGAATACTCAGCTACCTCATTCGCCCAGACAAGAGAGGTATTGAATATCCCCCTCATTGCTGTATTGCCAAATAGCAAAATAAGTTCGAGGAACAAAACAATTGCTATAAAGTAATCAAAGGTTCTCTCAATTTGTGGAGAAAACCTTTGATGGGGTAGGTCCAGTTCAGATGCTATTTCGACCGCAAGGTTGTGGTGATCTGGGGTATTATTTGAGGTGTTCATCTTAAATTAGAGTAGAGAAGTAAAGCTCAAGTGGCGACTTGGAATGTTTCCAATTATTCTTTTTTTTAATAAATTTGAATAGTCAAATGTACTAAAGATGACTTGAGTAGTCGAGGTTATTGCATTTTATATTTTTACAATGCTAAATATTATAGTGAATACCCTCCCGACTTAGCTGTTGCCGAAAGTTAATTTAGTTAAACATTGCTATTGGTTGTGTTTTTTACTTCAACGAGCTCACCAAGTCTAGAACTCTTAGCCAATGCATCAAGCGTCGCGGCATTGTCGATACTTATTTTTTTATAAAATTCGAATAAGTCGTTGTCGTTGTCTTGAATCATTTTTGCAAAAGTTTCCGCTGCAAATAAAAAACCACTACCAGTCTTTGCGCTGATGTGCTCAAATGGAATCGAGTTAGTGGTTCCGTACCTAATTCGCAACTGGCTCGTTAAGTAGCCATTTGTATCACCCTTGATTTCATCACTTGTGTGATTAAGGTATTCTGTATCAATTGTTCCTTGGGTAGCAGAAATGGTTGCTTTGCGAAAATAGGCCGCATCCATAGCGCAGGATAGCTGAGACTTCCTTCCCTCAGAATAAAATAATGTTGCAACAGTGCTGATATCGACCCCGAATTCTGCCCAGTTCGCATAAGCCATTACGTGCGTCGGAGCCTCACCCATGGCAAGTCTAATTGCGCTTAGTGCGTAACTGCCAGCATCTAGTAAAGCGCCACCTCCCAACAGTGGGTTAAGACGGATATTGTTTTCTGGATTGGGTAGAGTGAAACCAAAACAAGATTGAACAGATTTAACATGACCGATTTTATTGCTCTTAATGATTGAGAGCATCTTTTGGGTTTGAGGCTGGAAATAGTAGGGGAATGATTCAAGCAAGTAGACTTTATTTTTACGAGCTGCTTCATACATGTTCCAAGCCTCTGATCCATTCATTGCAAGGGGCTTTTCACATAAAATGTGTTTTCCTGCATTGGCGGCTTTTATGGCCCATTCAGCATGCAAACTGTTAGGCAACGGTAGGTAGATCGCTTGAATAGAACTATCGTTAAGTAATTCCTCGTAACTAGGGTAAGCAGTCGCAATTTCATTTTCTGTCGCAAAGAGTTCCGACCTCAGTTTGCTTCTGCTCGCAATCGCTGCCACTTTGATTTGCAAACTTGAATTTGTGTCCCTCACAAACTGTCTTGCAATATTTGCTGATCCTAGAATACCAATTTTAAGAGTTGACATAGTCGCTAAGTTATTTAAATAATTACAATTATTTTAAGTGAATACCTATCCTACAATTACCACTGAATACATAAAATAAGGTTTGAGTATTAAATGAGCGAATTAAAAATCTGGGGTCGTGCGAACTCTATTAATGTCCAAAAAGTCTTATGGGTGTGCGAGGATTTGAAAATCCCTCACAAGAGAATTGATGCAGGAATGGAGCACGGGGTCAACAAAACGCCTGAGTATCTAATACTAAATCCCAATGGATTGGTTCCCACCTTAGATGATGATGGTTTTATATTGTGGGAGTCTCAAGCGATTATGCGCTATTTGGTTAGGAGGATTCATGCTCCGCTCTCAGATGATTCACTCTACCCACTAAATCCTACAGGCGCGGCTCGCGTAGATCAATGGCTTGATTGGTGCAATACCGTTGCCTGGCCAGCAATGAGGCCCCTTTTTTGGGGGTGGATCAGGCTAAAGCCTGAGGAGCGTAATGCCGCAGAGCTTGAGAATAGCCGTCAATTAATGATCAAGGCCCTCGGCTTGTTTGATGAACAGCTAAAAAGATCTCCTTACGCGGCAGGCGAGCAATTTACCTTGGCTGATATTCCAATGGCTTTGATAGCCTATCGTTGGTTTAATATGCCTATAGATAGACCACATTTTGAAAATATCAATCAATGGTATGAGCGAGTTGGATTACGCCCAGGATTTAAAAGATATTGCAGCAGTCCACTAACTTAACGATCATTTGCGGTGACAAAACTGTAAGCTCGGTTCATTTATGGCCTTCTGCGGCGGTTAATGAGAATATACTTTTATTTGGTCAAAATATGAGATCAGTAATAAGCGTTTTCAATTGCCCTTGGCCTACAAGCTTATCGTTTGCTTTTTGCGAGACAATACAGTCTTTGGGCTTTAATCTGATTTCCCGTAAATATGAAAACCGTACGCACCATTAGTGAACTAAGGCAAAGCATTGATTACAACAAACGCGTTGGTTTTGTCCCCACGATGGGTAACCTTCATGCCGGCCACTTAGACTTGATTTCGACTGCCAAGGCGCAGTCTCAGTTGGTAGTTGCAAGTATTTTTGTAAACCGTCTGCAGTTTGGACCGCATGAGGATTTTGATTCCTATCCTAGGACATTTTTCGAGGATACAAGAAAACTCGAGGCATCAGGATGCGACGTCTTGTTTGCTCCTGGCGAGGAGGATTTGTACCCTGTGCCCCAAGGATTTGAGGTAAGTCCTCCGGATAATTTAGCTGGGATTTTAGAGGGGGAATTCAGACCAGGATTTTTCAAAGGTGTTTGTACTATAGTCCTTAAGCTCTTCAACTGTGTGCAACCCAATGTGGCATTCTTTGGAAGAAAAGATTACCAACAAGCTATGATAGTAGACCATATGGTCAATCAATTTGCTTTGCCTGTCGATATTGTCAAAGTGCCAACTCGACGAGAGGTGGATGGCCTAGCGATGAGCTCTAGAAATGGATACCTAAATGACGCCGAAAGAGCAGATGCTGTGCAACTCTATCTCGTGCTTTGTCAAATGAGAGAGTCTTTTAAGGCAGGTCATAACATTTCCACAGTAGAAGAAGAAGCAAAGCATCATTTACAGTCAAGAGGTTGGAAGCCGGATTATTTGACAATCCGAAGCGCTTTGGATTTGAGTCCTTTATCTGTGATTCAGAAAGAAGGTAATCCCCCCCCTGGGTGTTGGATAGCTCTCGGGGCAGCACGAATAGGCAAAACCCGGCTGATTGACAACCTGGAATTTAACGTAAATTAGTTGAACGCTTCAAATTAATCTAGTTAATCTGAACCTGTTTTTTCTTTATAGAGAATGAGCTTGGCATTCATCTCTGCCGTTACTATGAAAAGACAACGTCTTCGATGTTTAATGGGATTCAGGCTTTTTTATAAAGGCCTAATTGATTTTTAGGTGTTTACCCTTGGATGCTATATAAACAGGCTAAGCAAATCGGATTGGTGCCAAAATCAAACGTTGATAAAAGGCAGTTATTTCAAAAGGAGATTTTATGCGTTTTCGCCGTTCAGTTCTTGTCGTTTCTTTAATGAGTTCTTTTCTTGCGTTAAGTCACCTCGGTGCCAATGCTCAGACACCTGCTCAAACCCCCCCACCTGCTTGGAAGCAGGGAATGTCGCCCGAAGCTGAGTCCTCTTCGTTGCATCCCTTTAATCCAATTTTCACAGGAACAGAGGCAAAAGATCTTCAGATCTCCAAGCTAAAGGTGCCGCCAGGTTTCAAGGTTGAGTTATATACAGACGGAGTACCAGAGGCTCGCTCTTTGGCTGTAACGGAGAATGGCACTTTGATTGTCAGTAACCGTTTGGCAAAGAATGTCTACGCTGTTGTAGACAACAACGGAAAGCGTGAAGTTAAAACTATTTTGCGCGGCATGTCTGCGCCCAACGGTATCGCCGTAATCAAAGGTAACCTTTATGTCGCAGAGCGTGACAGAATTTTGCGTTTCGACAATGTTGAAAAGAATTTAGATAACATGCCCGGTGGAAAAGTAGTTGTTGATGGGATTGACCCTACCAACGGGCCTGGCCATTTTTGGAAGTACTTGGTTGCAGGTCCTGATGGGAAACTGTATTTCAACATCGGGTCACCCCAAAATATTACCTCTCCAAATCAAATGCAAGCTGCGATTTTTCGAGCTGACCCACAGAGCGGCCAGCTAGAGCGCATAGCAACTGGCGTGAGAAACAGCGTCGGAATGGCTTTTCACCCAGTTACGAATAAACTTTACTTTACTGAGCACGGTCGTGATTGGTTGGGTGACGATATTCCCAATGACGAGTTGAACGTTCTTAATACAGAGGGTGAGAACTTTGGGTTTCCCTTTTGTCACCAAGGTGACATTCCTGACCCAGTCTACGGGAAATTCAATACCTGCGCTCAAAGCACTCCGCCAATTTTGAAATTGGGTGCCCACGTTGCTCCCTTAGGTCTTCGTTTTTATACAGGTAAGATGTTTCCTGCTGAATACAAGAACAATATCTTCATGGCTCGTCATGGATCTTGGAATAGAAACACAAAGCAGGGTTACGATGTGATGCGAGTTGTATTGGATAGTAAGGGTAAAGTTGTGAAATACGAACCTTTCCTTACGGGCTTTATGACTGATGAGAAAGCAGATCCACCAATGTGGGGTCGTCCTGTCGATGTCCAAATCATCGCTGATGGATCAATGCTTGTATCAGATGATTACAACGGCGTTATTTACCGTGTAAGCTACGCTAAGGAAGCAAAAGCTACAAAATAATATTAAAATGTGGGGATGAAATATACATCCTCACAATTTAATTCTAGGGTGGTAGCCGAAGTGGCCACCACCTTTTTTTTGTTTTCTTTCTTTTCTATTTTGTGTTTTTTTAGTCCTGCCAAAGCTGCTGATATTGAGGTTGGGCGTCAAAAAGCGCAGGTTTGCGTTGCTTGCCACGGAGCGGCTGGCAATAGTGAAATTCCTGAAATTCCAGCCTTAGCTGGACAAACCACTCAAGCTATAACGACTGCGTTGTATCAATTTCGGGAAGGAAACCGAAAAAATCCGTCGATGTCCCCTTTTGCCGCTAATTTATCTAATGCTGATATGAATAATTTAGCAGCTTACTTTGCTGCAGAAAAAAGAGTTGCTTCAGTTCGAGTTAGTTCAAATGACGCATTAGCTCAGGGTCCAGAGTTAGCAAAGAAATACAATTGTGTCCAATGTCATGGACCCTTATTGCTTGGACAACAGCATATTCCTCGTATCGCTGGGCAGCAACATACTTACTTGCTAGCCCAGTTAAAGGGCTTCAAGGCAATGACTAGGGCAGATATGGACGGCAATATGTCCTCTGCTGCATCGATCTTGAAAGACAACGAAATCGAATTATTAGCTGACTATATAGCAGCGCTAAATCACTGATTCACTTGTTAGAGGGTTATTTGATAGGGGTCCTGGTAGCGAGAAGGGTTGACTTATATCAAATTTAAGTTCGGACAATAGGCGTAGTATTGTTGTGTAGTCAACAGTTGGTAAACCTGTCCATGAACACCACAAACAAAGTCGCACATACCATCAACACCACTGAACCTGGTGTAAAGAATTCCGTAAAACAACGTCCTACGCACGCAACTCTTGCTGAGATCAAAGGCGGGCATGTAGAGGATGTTTTAGTAAAAACGAGTTCTAGGAAAGGCAATCCTAACAAAAAGCGATCAGATAATTTCAAGCCCCTTCCTCTATCAGATAGTTTCCAGGATTGGTTGATTGGCTTACTGGAGGATCCGCACAACTTATCCAAAGTCAGTGAGAAGATTGGTCAAACTGTTCGAGATTTTCCCGCATTCTTACATCAAATAGAGCGGGCCACGAAGGACGTCCCCTTGGGCCTTATTACAGAGGATCACAGGTATCAAAATGAACTGTGGAAGACTTGGCCGTTTAATATTTACAGCCAAAGTTTCTTACATTTGAAACAGTGGTGGACTAACGCATTCAGTACCCTTCCAGGCGAGCACAAGCATCAGGTTTCGATGGCTCACTTTGCAACCCTACAATTTATTGAATCAATCTCTCCTTCTAACTTCTTGATGACCAATCCCGTGTTGATTGAGAGAACAATAAAGGAGGGCGGTGCCAACGTTATACGAGGACAGGGCTATTTATGGGAAGATTTGATGCGCTCAATTTTCAAAGTGCCGTCCAAAAAATTTGAGAAATTTAAAGTTGGCGAGGATGTCGCCATAACTCCAGGCAAAGTGATTTTTAAAGATGAATTAATGGAGTTGATTCAGTACGCTCCCAGCACAAAAACCGTAAAAGCCGAACCTATTTTAATAGTTCCTGCTTGGATTATGAAGTACTACATTTTGGACTTATCTCCTCAAAATTCCATGGTTAAATATTTGGTAGATAAAGGACATACTGTATTTGCAATATCCTGGAAGAATCCTAATTCTGATGAACGGTATATGGGATTGGATGACTACTTAAATCTTGGGGTATTGGGTGCCTTGGATCAAGTTAATTTAATTTGTCCAAATCAAAAGGTGAATGCGGTTGGATACTGTTTAGGCGGAACGTTGTTGTCTATAGCTGCTGCAAAATTAGGGCGCGATAAAGATTCAAGGCTGGCTAGCATAACCCTTTTAGCAGCTCAAACTGATTTCTCAGAGCCAGGAAATATTGGAATATTTATAGATCAAGCCAAGGTTGGCTTTATTGAAAGCCTTATGAGACCGAGCGGGTTCTTGGACAGCGGACAAATGGCTAGTGCCTTTCAAATGATTGGATCTGCTGACCGCAAGTGGACTCAAATGACGAAGGAATATATTTTGGGTGATCGGCCTGAGCCAAGTGATTTGATGGCTTGGAATGCAGATGGAACAAGGCTATCCATAAGAATGCACTCTCAGTATTTACACCACATGTATCTGAATAATGATTTGGCAAAGGGTAGATACAAGGTAGGGGACAGCTCCATACATTTAGAAGATATTGACTGCCCTGTGTTCGCTGTGGGGACTGATCAAGATTTTGTAGCACCTTGGAAGTCAGTTTATAAGTTACACGAACACATCAAGTCACCCATAGAGTTCGTATTGGCTAGTGGGGGACACAACGCTGGTGTTGTAAGCCCCCCAGGGTTTAAGCACAAAAGCTATAAGTATCTTAAAAGAAGCAGAAATGGAAAGTACATAACTCCAGAGGAGTGGCTAAAGAGCTCCACTCAGGCAGATGGGTCATGGTGGGAACACTGGACTGAGTGGCTAGACCTTCAGATGACCAAAATGATAGAGCCCCCAAAATTTAATATGTCTACAAATAGCAATGATAAATTGACGAATGCCCCTGGGACTTATGTATTTGAATAGCTAAGGATGGCAAAATTCGCTCCTCGGATATTCAGTTGCTCATTGCCAAGAGAAGTCATACTCTATCATCCCAAGGGTCAGTTAGTACTCAATATTGATATGAATACATAACTGATAGCCAATTCCCCAGACAGACTTAATTGCTGCCTCAGCATCGGGGCTCTGAGCGCCTTTTAACTTTCGCCGCAATCTAGCAATTAATTCTTCTAGTGCGTGTTTGGACATGAAATCCTCGCTTTCAGAGGATGTGAATAAATCAGAAATGTATCCTGACTCAAGAGTATTGTCTTTAGCCTGGCTAAGGGCAACTAGCAAGGTTTTTTCACGCCCCGTTAGTCGCAACTTATGCTTCGAATCAGGACTGACTAAAATTCGGTCTCTAAGACTAAGCGACCAAGAGTCTTCTATATTAATCTTCTTTACTCTTCTTCCCAAATTTTGGAGGACTAAAACAAGTTCCTCAGGCGATATAGGCTTGTTTAAATAAAAATCAGCCCCGCCGTGGGAGTAACTGGCTAACTTATCGCCAAGACTCAATTTAGCTGTAATGATAACGATACCTACGAGAGGAAAGCTTGATCTAATTCTTTTTGAAAGACTCAGACCACTTTCTCCGGGAAGATTTAAATCAATTACGTATAGATCGATAGGGTCTGGAGTGACTAAATCCTCCAGCGCAGCAGCACTAGCGATATCAAATACCTTGAAGCCATTTCCAATTAAGTGATCCGAAATCTCGCGGCGTAAATGAAGATCGTCTTCAACCAGAACTACGTTAAGTGTTTGATTTTCGCGTGCAATTTGAATAGGGGATAGAGTGGTCATGTGGCAATTACAAATTTGAATGTGATGGAATCTGAGTGAATGGAATAGTTAATATTTCCATTCAAAATATTAATAGCCATTTTGACAATATTTAGTCCAATCCCCATTCCAGGTTTTGAGAAGAAATTATCGTGTCGATAATATCTTTTGAATATTTTATCTGGATCGGGAGTGTTTTTTATATCAAACTTATTCGTGATCTCAAAACATAGAGTTTGCTTCATTTCCAGATCAGAATTAGATTGTGAGTTTAACGCGCTATCAATATGTGTAAGTGTAATAGATATAGGTGATTCAGGTACGTTATATTTCACTGCATTAGAAATCAAATTATTAAGGATTGTTGAAAGCAAGAAGCGGTTGCTGTGTATTTTAAAGGAGCTTTGGGAGTTAAAAGTAAATGCATTTGAAAATTCATAATCACTGATAATATTTGAGAGCAATTCATTAAAATTAATGTATTCGTGTTGATTTTCATTGCTTTGCTCAAATCGATCTAATCTAGAGGATAGATAGACTTGGTTAACGACAGAGTCAATGCGGGCTGTAGAGTGAGTAATTTTTCTAACTCGGTCTGATATTTCTGTATTTTGATCATTATTTTTTTGAATAAAACTGGCGGCATAGTTAATAGTGCTTAGAGGATTTTTTATTTCATGCGTTAATAAATCGACTAATGCCTCTCGCTCAGTTAATTTATCATTTAGGAGGTTGATCTTTATCCTGTTTTCATTTGCCTCATTTACTATTTCAATATTTTTTTTATTTTTTTCTAATATTTGGAAAGTCACTATTGAGAAGACAACTATACCTATAGGAATGCCGTGTAATCGATAATCTCGAAAATCATGAATTAAGAAATTGAATTTATCGACATTGAAAAAATTTAATGAGTAAAGAAATCCTGTGAATAAAATTAATGAATAAGCAATATTACCAGCCAAGGCACTATATTTAATTTTATTGGGTAGTTGAGTTGTTCGGATAGCGTAAAAATTTAAAGTCAGTACTCCTGCTTGCAACGTAAGATTGAAAACTGTATTTTTATAGCCAAAATTAAGAAAAGTAAAGGCTAAATTAATGAAAAAAAGTGAGTAAAAAATGTGATTGATTTTCTTATAGATTTCAGTTGTCTTGTAATTTATAAATATTTCATTACAAAGAATGCAAAACATCAAGGCGCGCAAATAGAAAAAGAATTCGGAAGAATAATTTGTTACAAAAGGTTGTTGTCCTTCGAATATATCAAATAAAAGACCGTTTGTTGAAGTTATATAAAGAATGATTGAAAGTTGAAAAAAGACATAAAAAATGATGAGTCTGCTTTTTTCAAGAACGAAAAAAATTAGAGAAACAATACAAAGGCATAGTGCAAATGCTAAGGCAATGGAGCCCACTCGAATTTTATTGGCAACTATTCTTCCCAGGTCTTTTTGGGCTACTACTTCAGTCGATACTTGAAGTATATTTTTAGATCGAATTTCTAGAAAGATAATTATCGGCTTTTCTAAATGAGATTTAATATTAAAACAATGAACTTCATCTGCGCATAATCTTGGATAAACCATATGCTGGTCCCCAAGTTGCTGGACATACCAGGAATCGCGATATTTCTCATAATATTTAATGCTGTCCAGGGTCAATGATCCAACTCTTAAAGTAAGGGGGTAAGTGCCGACTTCATTTAGCAGGCTATTTGCAAATACATTGGTTGATATTTCCAACTTAACCCAAACTGTATTACTTGTAAATCCTTTTTGTAAGTCAGATTCATAAGGAACAAAAGGAGCATCTTCAATGGTATGAATATCCCGGGAAGAATTACTGTCTAAATAATAATATTTTTTAATGTGTACTTGGCCATTTGCCTGGCTAAAAAGTAATAGGCTGAATAAAAGAATACTAATTAGTCTGTACATATGTTGTAAATAACCCTCGTGCCCATTCTTTTGATGTGGATATTTTATAGAAATAATGGTGCGCTTAACCTTTTAAAGCGTGTGTAATTGTGTGTCTTTGTGGATATTTGTGCTTTAAATTGTGTTTCGATGAGTTTTTATTGGCGAATGTGAGCTACGAACAGGAAGTATGGGGAGATATTTTGCAGCCTCACTAAGATGAGGGAACGATGATTTCTAGCTCTTAAAAAGGTGTGAATTTTCGATTCGTATTTTTTAGAAAAAGAAGTTTGAAACCCCTATTTTTATAATCGTTCTAGCAGATGTATAGCTCCAATGAATTAAACGTTGAAAGTAATGAAGTTCCTGCTTACAAGTCGGGCGAGGGAGTTGCGCATCCAACTGAAAATTTAGTTGAGAAAAAGCAATTAAATTTATTAGAGCAGAAAAAGAAGTCAAGTGTTAGAAGTGATTCTAAACTCAAGAAAAAAATAATTAAAAAGAAGGAAGTAAAAGACACCTATGTCCCGCCAGAATTAAATCCATATTTAATTTTGAATATTTCTTTGTTGTACATGGTTGCAGCCGACGGCATAATTCGAGATGAAGAGTTAAGCATACTTCAATCCGTTACGGGTGCAGATAAGTCAATTATCAATGAGTCATTAAAATATTCGCAAAATATTAAACTACCTGATTTTTTTGATATTGCACCCAGATATCTTAATAAGAATGAAAAACTATGCATCTTATTAAACATTTTGGACTTGATGCTGATTGACGGTAACACTGCAGAAGAAGAGTTAGATTATTTTTTCAAGTTGCAAGAAGTATTTGGGTTTACAGATGAATTAATCAAGCCCTATCTTTCTATTTTAAAATTAAAAAATAATAAAAAAGCACTTGGACCCTACGAGCCTCAATACTCGAATGCAAAAGAATTAACGCCGCATACAATTTTTGGTGTTGCTCTCATTTACATGCTTTCGTCCGACGGCATTGTTAGTGAAAACGAGGTTGGACAACTTCAATCCAACTTGTCCCATTTTGAAGGTCTTTATGATGCATCCTCTGAGTACGTACTTTACAACTCGGTAGAGCAATTTCTCTGGGATGTCAGATCTAAATTAGATGTGCAGCAAAGCATTTTTGTTTTAATCAATGTTTATGACCTACTATGTTCTGACGGAATTATTGATGAGAATGAAAAAATTCTTTTTGAACGATTCTTAGCTGCGTTAAGTTTTGATAAAAAGAAATTTGCTTCATTTGCAAATTTAATAGAAATAAAAACCAATAAACTAACAACCCAAATTAGTGATGAAGCAGTTAACACAATAAAAGCACTAAAAGTTAAAGCAAATCCTGTTGAAAAGAAATCTGCAGCAGATAGCAATCACCTTCGAGAAATCAACTTTGATGAGAAAGCCGAAATCACCAAAGGTGGTGTAAAAAAAGTTGATGCGTCAGTTCAACATTCACTTTCATCCAAGTCTGCCTCAGAGCAGAGCATATCCGCTGCAGTTCAGAAAAATCATCCAGGCGAGAATTTTGATCAAAAAGAGAAAGAGGAAAATATCCAAAAAGGGAGAGAAGGGACCAGTGCTGCCAACATCCAAAAGGGAAATGAATCTGCAAATTCAGCTAATATTCAAAAAGGCAAGGAAGGAGTTAAATCGGACAATATTCAGTTAGCCGATTCTATTTCTAACTTGAAGACGGAGTTACAAGTCACAATTGCTACCCCATCGATCTCTAGTACCGATGTTGAGGAATCAATTTCGAGCATAACCTCTGATATTGCTCCCCAAGTTGAGGACTCCAAGAATCAAAATATTCAATCCGTTGATGCACTATCCCTGAATCCTAATATTCAAACCGCAAATAATAAAAGCAATCTAGATAATCACAAAGAAGATGCTGTAGAAAGCACGAATGAAAGAGAGCCTCTAATCCCGGTCAACACCAATAATTCCTTGGCTTCTAATAAGCAGGTATTGGGTACGTCGGATATTGATGCCAATAAACAAAAACTCGCAAATACTATCGGAGTTCTTAATCGTCAAGATATTGCCAATAATGAATCCGATATTAATCACCAACCGATTGATGATTCAAATGATATAAGTCCCAACAATCAGGCGTTAAATGATTCAAGCACTTCTAAGAATGGAGAGAAGCCTCCAAAAGATGTTTATTCCAATCAAAACCTTGCGCAATTAACTCCTGGTGGCATCAAAACTAATAATGCTCAACTCGATAGCTATGATCCAGTTAATGATAATTTAGCAGATATACCTGCAAACAACTTCAAAGATAATTTAAATAACATTGATAGTAATTCAACGACTTCAGTTGGGAGAAATAAAGGTCTGAGTGCACCTTCGCTGCAGGAGCGTTTTGCTAATATTACCGCAGAAATTGATGATTTAAATATTAGATTGGACATGCTCCTTGGTCTAGATTCAAGCGCGTCTATCCCACTGGAACCGGAGCAAACCGCAACGGCAAAAATTCCAACTAATAGTTCCTCAGCTACTTCAAAAGATAAATTACAACTCGACGATGAGTCTAATCCATTGGCACTTGAACTGGATAGCACACCACTGAATCAGTTGCCTTTACCTGTGGAGTCTGAACCACAAAATACAGTTGCCGTCCAAAGCCCGGAGGTTAAGCCCCGCGGCAAAGTTAATGCGGTTGAGGAAGGTATGAATTCTAATGATGTACCTCTATCAGATAGACCAATTGTTAAATCTGAAGCGGGAATACCTGTCAATAACTATAAGGATAATTTTGATCGTTCTAATCCTGAACAGATAGTTGCAAACAACCAACCAAGCGCAAGTCCTGTGCTTGAGAATAATATAAATCCTATCGAAATTGATTTTAAGATCAGCAATAATTCGGCTACTTTTGACTTATCCGATGAGTTGCTTACCTTAAATCACCCCATTCCGTTTATAGAAAATACGGGTGAAATTCCCCTAGGAAAATATCGAAAGGATATTGCAAATGAAAGTCTTTCTGTTTTTAATGCGCCGAATCAAATTATTCTTCAGACTAATGTACCGACACCTTTTTTAGGATCCTCTAATATTGACTCTTCCTTATTTGGACAAGTGAAGGATTATGGAGTTTTAACTAGCGAAGTATTTGCTGATAATGAAGTAGAAAATAGTTTAGATGCTCAAAGTTTATATAAACAACTTAACGGCTCCAGATTCCAGATTCCTTTTAATAGTTTACGACGAGGTAGGTTTAAAAAATCTGTCCTAAACGTTGTTAAAGTTAGTTTAACCGTTGCTTTATTTGGCGTATGGTCATTTGATTATTTAGCCCCCTGTGCGGGGGAATCCTGTAGTAGTCCACAGACAGGGGCTCCGTTATTGATTAAGCCCGGGACTACATCGCTCTTTCATACTGCTTTTGCTGCATTATCGTCTGGGATCAGGCAACAATCCTGAGTCTAAGCAATGCCAGAGACTTCAACCCTAATTGCCGGAACTTGTAGCTTGTGCAAACACGTTCTAGTTGTGGGTAAGTTGGAGCGAGGTTATTTATGTAATTTTAATAATTCTCAAATGATTAATAATCAAAGAGAGTTTAATTATGCTGAGCTCCCTGCTGTGCAAGCCGATAGTAGTTGCCCTAATTGGGTTAATAAAGGTAAGGCTAATTACAAATCCATTTTGATAAAAAAATTGTACGGACATTATTGATCTTTGCTTTTAAACGTTCAAATAAGTTCGCTGACATCAATTAAATTTAAATCCGGAACCCTTAAGCAAATTGACCGTAATTTCACTGTTGCACCGCTCCTGATAGAGGGCATTTCAAGGATAGGCTACTTCTCCGTATTGATCTTAGTAATTACGTTATCTAGTGGGCGGTCTGCACAAAAGTAGCTAGAGCACGATATGCCTAATAGTTCAGCCATAAAAAGGCTTATTTGGGCGTCAATTAATAAAGTCTATATAAAGTGCAGTTAAATCTCCTCAAGGGCAAAAACTCCAACACCCGGCTCGCTTGATCTATGCTTTATTGCATTATGGACTTGCTAGAAGGACGAGGGCTCGTTTATGTAATCCAAGTAAAATTCCTGGGTTGGAATATCCCGAGAGTATCTATTTTTTGATCTACGGTTTTAATGGTAAGCTTTTAATATCTAAGGTCAAACTTCATCTTGGATAACCCCTTAATTTTTTTCACTTCTACGTCTAACTCCTCATATGCCATTTGTTCGGATCTTTCCTCTTCGTATTTCGGGGCAGTACCAGGATTCAGAAACCTACAAAGCGAGGCTTTTCTATGACATTGAGTCTGAGGGGGAGCTAGTTAAGGGTCGTGATTGTGAGGTGTTTTTCAAAAAGGGAAATCGTCTAGTCCACCCCTGGAACCTGCGAGTTGGGCAGCACATGGGAGATTTAAGTGAATATAAGACTTTTATGGATTCACTTTGTTATTACATATTTCACGAGCTTCGGTATTATTTAGAATCCGATGAGCAAGAGATGCAGTCTTTTTATATTGCAATTGATTTCAAAGACGTGCATTTCTCTGTATATAGTGAAATCCAGGATAAAGAGGCATGAGGTCTAAACTTGTGGGCGGGTCATTTTGAAAAGACTCTCTGGCAGTACATCAAAATAATCAGCGGGACCACCCCCTCGCAAAATATGATGTGCATGGGCAGTATCATAGACACCGTTGACAAGTAGCGATTTATTAATGTGAACTCCTACCACCTCGCCAAACACAACCCATGTATTGACTTTGCCACCCTGTACGTTTTCGAGCTGAAAGACTTGTGTGGCCTTACATTCAAAGGAGACTTTGCTCTCAAGAACCCTAGGTACAGTGACTTCTTGGGAGGGCGTTGGGGTTAGGCCAGCAAGAGCAAACTCATCTACCTCGGGCCCTACCGCTGCGCATGTTTTGTTCATCTGTTCGGCCAGATCTTTAGTGACTAAATTCCAACAAAATTCGCCTGTCTCCTGGACATTTCTAATACTGTCTTTTAGCCCAATGCTAGAAAAAGCAATGATGGGTGGGATGTAATTGAAAGCATTAAAGAAGCTATAGGGCGCTAGGTTCAAGATTCCAGAGTTACTTTGTGTCGAAATCCACCCTATTGGGCGAGGCCCAACTATTGCATTAAAGGGGTCGTGGGGTAGCCCATGCCCCTCAGATGGTTTGTAAAAATGTATTGAAGTGCTCAATTGTGTCTCTGTGGTGAAGTGGCTTACTTATGCTTTGTTATTGGGATTTTGGGTGTTATTTTAAAAGAACAGCCACGGAAGTTATAAAAAGTTTTCTAAATAAGGATATTTAATTTAAATAATGAGTACTTATTTAGTATTTAGAAAGTTCCTAAAGAGTCGATACCTTACTTGAGTTGAATTGGAGAGCAAGAGCCTAGACCTGTAAATGGATCAAAATTATGAAATTATTTGAAACCGTCACCAAAGAAAATGTTTATAAAACATTTCAAATCACTTTTAATGATTTAAAGGTGAGGGATAAGCATTTTCAAATTCAGGTGGGTGAGAAAATTTGGACTGATTTAAATGAGCAACGAAATCTATATCACGACAGTTTGGGTGAGTCCCTCATTCAATTGGTTGAGGATTACAAGAGTCAGCAAAGATTTATCCAGGAGGCAGATTCTGATTTCAAGCTAAATCCTTCATTTGTGTATGCCAACATAATGGAGTGCATTTTTAATGGGGTGAGCGATACGCTGGTGTTTAATAAAATGATGAATGAAGTTATATCTTGGCTAGCTTACGTAGAGATATTGAATGCTGCGGCTACCAAGAGAGTAAAAGTTTAAATGAAGTTGAAGGTTTTGAGTTCTATGATTGATCAATTAAAGATCACCACTGTAAAGTTAAAAGCATTAATATGAGTAACTCAACAAAAATTAGGTTACTGATATTAGCGCTCGCGTTGATGGGTTTGAATGCAGCTGTTTTCCTTTTCAGCTCACAGATATTGGACGGCCTAACGACTCAACTCGAAGAGACTGAGCTAAATCCTGAGGAGTTAGCCCGCGTAACGGAGACCGCTCGCACAACCGATGAGGCTAAGGGTGAGGAGGGCGAAGTAGGGCCAGAGGGTCAGAAAAAACCGGTCTCAGGACACGAAAAGAACGCTACTTATGGAAAAGATGAGGCTAAATTGGCATCAAAAGTGCTTGAAAGTGAGCATGGCGCTAAAGAGGTGTCAACACGGGACGAAAAAGAGAATAAGACTCAAGAAGATGCCGAGGAGCCAGAGACTGGTGTCATTAGGTCCAAATACCGTCCAAAACTAATTGGGCAGTGTAAGAATCTTTTTGCAAAGTATGAGAAGAAAGGGGATTTCACAGGAAATCACCGGGCCTTCACATACAGTTTTGATGGAAATTCAGGTAATTGCGCCATTGTGGAAGAGCAAAAGAGTAAGCAAATTGCTGAGAGAGAGGCCCTAAAGGCTTGTGAGAAAAGCAAGACCGATGCTGCCAACTATGCGCCGTGTTTTGTAATAGCTAGTTTTTAATGACCAGGTGAATTTATGAATTGTGATCACTGCGGTAAACCCGTTAACTTAAACGCAAAGTTTTGCGGGAAATGTGGCGCTTTTCTGAATTTCACCAAAAAGATTCAAGACGATACCCAATCATCTAATTTGGCTAGTGAACTACAGCATGCTGCTAGTGAAGAGCACCATGTATCCAGTGAAGAGCACCATGTATCCAGTGAAGAGCATGGCTTAGCAGATCGGCATGCACCCGGGGCTGAAACATTTGAACATGGTGAGATACACGTGGCTAAGGCGGATCACCCGACTTCAGTTGAGACTAGCGGATCCCATCCAGAAGAGCAAGTCGATCACAGTAATCAAGCTATTGCCCCTGAATTGCAGCCGCAGGAAGCCATGGTTTCTGTAGAGACAAATCACGTCTCTGAGTCCACGCTAGAGCATACG
>CAIKVH010000135.1 GCA_903830725.1 uncultured Burkholderiales bacterium
AGCCTGATTTAAAAGTCATACGAAAACCCCTGGACGCGGTATATATCGATGCGATAGCATTTTGCTAATCACTCAAATTCCGCCCACACGGTTACCGCCTTGTGGGCGTGCTCAGCAGGTTTGAGGTCTTTGTACTGGCGGGGCAGAACATACCGGAGCAAACTCTTGCCATCGTATTACCAAATCCAGATATCAATTTTTCCAGACCAGTGGCACTACTTTCAGGTTTGAAATCTAATTCAGGATATTTTTTCTTTATTTGTATTGATGCAAATTCTATGAAATCAGTTTTTGATGGATTAGTTGAATGCAATCCTATGCATAAGAGAGCAATTAATATGTATTTCACAATGCTTTCCTTGTCACTATTTAATTAATTAATCGTCAATACTGATTTACATCTTCTTCGCCTGAGATGCTTTGATCCGACTTCCGTTTGAGAATCTTTCTGCTTGCAAGAATTACGATTGCAGAAACTATCGTAAAAATCATTAAATCACGATTGAAACTTAACCCATCAAATAAGTATTGAACAAGTGCAACTGCAAAAGATGCAATGCCCATACCTAGAAAGATGTATGTCAGAGTAAACATCTCAATGATGATGAAAGAGATGCCAACAATTATTGTGATTTGATAGAACTCCATGTTCATATTTTTTCTATGATTTTTCCAATAGTTCCACTTAATGATGACAACACATCACTAGGAAGCATGATTAACTTTGTGTTGTTGCCTTGTGCAAGTTCTTTGACTGCTGCTGCTTGAATTTTTCTAATCTCAAACTCAACTGCACTTGCACCGCCATTTGAAATTGCTTTAGCGACTGCGTTTACTGCATATGCCTCTGCATCTGCTAAAACCATAGTTGCTTCTGCCTTCTTCTGTGCCGTATAGAGTTCTGCATCTGCTCTGAGTTGTGCTGCTTGCTTTTTACCTTCCGCTTCAGTAACAGTGCCTCTTCTAACTCGTTCTGCATTGAGTTGAATTTGCATTGCTTGTTTAGTTGCTTCATCAACTTCAACTTCTGTGACTTCAACTCTAGTTAATTTGATGCCCCATTCGCTTGCGATATGTTGCAACTCTGTTTCAATTTCGTCTGCGATGTGTTTACGATTGGATTGAACACCATCTAAGTCAGTTTTACCGATAACACTTCTGACTGTTCCGTTGATGATTGTTTTAATACCAAGTTCAAGATTTTCAATGCGATACATCGTTCTTGATGGATCAGTGATGCGATAGAGAATCGCAAGTTGAACTGATATAGAAACATTGTCATGCGTGATTGCATTGATTGGATCAGGTGGCAACTGAATTTCTTGTGAAGAAACTTTGTATCTGACTTTTTCTAGGAAAGGAATCGTTAGTTGAAATCCCGCATTCAAAGTTCTGTTGTATTTGCCAAGACTTTCAATGACCCAGTTCTGAGATTGTGGAACTATGTTTATAGACAACCGCAAGGCAACAATTACTAAAAGAAATATAAAAAGAAATACAAATGAAGAGAAATCCATACGAACCCTTAGTTTCTTAGATTACCGAATAAACAGTACCGATACCAACACCGCATTCTTTTGCGATTTGTTTGATGCCCATGCCCTTTTGACGCAGAAGTTGAATTGCAGACTTCAACCCATCGTTCATCTTGCTAGGTCTGCCCATCTTGACACCTTTTGCCTTTGCACGATTCTGTCCCGCAATGACTCTCTCTCGGATTAGATTGCGTTCAAATTCTGCCAACGCACCGAAGATGCTGAACATCATGCGACCACTTGAACTGCTCGTGTCCATGCCTTGCTGAAGAAACATCAAGTCAATTCGCATAGATTGCAGTTCATTTAGCAGTTCTACAAGATTCTGGAGACTTCTGCCCAATCTGTCAATAGACCAAACCAGAACCATATCGAACCGTCTTTGAGTTGCTGCTTTCATCATTTCGTTGAGTGCAGGTCTATCAGCACGACCTTTTGCCCCAGAGATTCCAGTATCAACGAACTCTGTGACGATTGTGTATCCGCATCTCTCTGCGACTGCACGAAGTTCTATCAGTTGATTTTCACAAGTCTGTTTGTCAGTTGAGACTCTTGCGTAGATTGCGACTCGTTTCATGTCTTTTCCTCCTAGAAGTTTGATAGGAGGAAGGTAACTGTCCTGGAGGAGGAGTCAAGCAAAAGTCCATTTCAGATAGTGAGTCTGCGAGTGCTTAAAAAAAGAAAAACCGCATCATACTTAAATGTGCGGTTTTTAGCACCTGACATGTGGTGAAAACATGTGGTGAAAGTGATATTCCGTAATTCCGTAACCTGTTGATTTTATTGAAGAAATTACGATTTTTCAGTAACTGGCGGAAACGAAGGGATTCGAACCCTTGATGGAGCTCATCACCCCATACTCCCTTAGCAGGGGAGCACCTTCGGCCTCTCGGTCACGTTTCCTTAAACGTAGATTATGCCTGAACTTGCTCCAAGTCAAAGGCCTTGTGCAATGATCGGACAGCTAATTCCATATATTTTTCATCAATTACAACCGAAGTTTTGATCTCGCTGGTAGAGATCATTTGGATATTGATACCTTCCTCGCTCAGAGTTCTGAACATTTTGCTCGCAATTCCTACGTGTGAACGCATGCCAATCCCAACTATTGACACTTTGCAGATCTTTGTGTCGCCAATGGCCTCAGTGGATCCTAGGGTAGGTAGTACCTTGACTTTAAGGAGATCCATAGCCCGAGCGTAATCGTTACGGTGGACAGTAAAGCTAAAGTCGGTGTGGCCGTCTTTACCAATATTTTGGATGATCATATCTACCTCAATATTGCCCTCTGCAACGGCACCAAGTATTTGGTAAGCTATGCCCGGCTTATCGGGAACTCCAATAATTGAGATTTTGGCTTCGTCGCGATTAAATGCGATACCTGAGACGACAGCTTGTTCCATTTGTGTATCTTCCTCAAAAGTAATTAAGGTGCCAGATTTGGCTTCTTCTTGAATATTAATATCCCAGGGCGTAAAGCTTGATAACACCCTGAGCGGTACTTTGTATTTGCCTGCAAATTCAACGGATCTGATTTGAAGAACCTTGCTTCCCAGGGAGGCCATCTCAAGCATTTCCTCAAATGAAACAGTTTTAAGGCGCCTAGCCTCAGGCACCACACGAGGGTCTGTTGTATAAACCCCGTCAACATCGGTATAAATCAAACACTCGTCTGCTTTCAGCGCTGCGGCTACTGCAACTGCTGATGTATCTGATCCGCCCCGGCCCAGAGTCGTAATATTTCTAGATTCATCGACCCCCTGGAAACCTGTAATGATTACTACCCGTCCAGCATTCAAATCGGCTCTGACTCGGTCGTCCTCGATCGATTCGATACGTGCCTTGGTAAATGCACTGTCCGTTCTAATAGGCACCTGCCAGCCGGCGTAACTCACTGAGTCCATGCCCTCACTTTGGAGAGCGATTGCTAAAAGGGCAGATGACGCTTGCTCCCCCGTGGAGGCAAGCATATCCAACTCCCTCATATAGGACTGTGTCTCCTTAGCGGGAGCCAACTCTTTTGCTAATGCAAGCAACCGGTTCGTCTCTCCACTCATCGCGGAGGGGACTACAACCATTTGATGCCCAGCGCGAGCCCATTTAGCTACACGCTTAGCCACATTCTTGATGCGCTCCGGAGATCCCATTGAGGTACCGCCGTATTTATGTACTATTAGTGCCATTTGATTTTTGTTATAACAACTGTCTCAAGGACAAACCGTCTATTGTAACAATTCGGACCAGGCCAATACTTCCCCTAAACGTGTCACGAAACCACTTCCTAGTTTTAATTCAATTTTGTGTGCCCGCGTCTTACAACACACTATCTGGGCAATCAATTCTTGAAGTTGATTGTTGGAGGGTGTTGCCCCAATACTGCCGAACCAAAATCGCAATAAATTGGCGAGCCGATGTTCGCTAAAAGTTTGAAGTAGCTTGATTTTTGGGGGATCTCCAACCTGTTTTAAATCCTCTTCAGCCAATTCGTTCAGTAACACTTGTGCCTGCGCTGCGTGTCTGGCACTGCGAGCAGCTGTTTGGCGAAATGAAGGGAAGGCCCTATAAATTGCAGGCACAACTTCAGCCCTAATTTTGTTGCGGGTGAACTGCGTATCCTGATTGGTTGGATCCTCTATCCATTCTTGCCCCTTGGCGCGAAGCCAATCCTTAATAGCCTCGGAACCAATGTTCAAAAAAGGCCTGTAATACCTCACCCCTAATCTCTCAAAACGAGGCGCCATACTAGATAATCCTGGCAACCCGGCCCCCCGGGACAAGGCTAGT
Source organism: uncultured Burkholderiales bacterium (assembly GCA_903830725.1). Lineage (GTDB taxonomy): Bacteria > Pseudomonadota > Gammaproteobacteria > Burkholderiales > Burkholderiaceae_C > Limnohabitans. The sequence continues at coordinate 4,320 of CAIKVH010000135.1, forward strand.
AAAAGGGTTTCAACCTGATCATCAGCGTGCTGACCTAAGAGCATGTCATGTACCTCGCCCCCCCATTCAAGCGATAGGACACGAGAGAATGCCTTGTAGCGGGCCAGACGCGCCGCCTCCTCTGGACTCTCCCCCAATTGATGCGCAGCTTTAACATATTCAATATGAAGATCCACTGCGTAGCGTGTGCATACCCTTTCGCAGTGCTCGGCAAACGAGTCAGCCGCAGTTTGGAGACCGTGATGGATGTGAATAGCCCTAAGGGGAGGATTAACATTTGAGAGGTTAACGCTCAAATCCCTTTGCTCGACGCAGGCCAAAAGTAAGGCAGTTGAATCGGCCCCTCCGCTGAAAGCTACAGCTGTGGGAATCGAGGGCTTAAATCCTGATCCAACCAAGCTTGCCAGGTCTGGCAAATCTACGAAATCCGCCTTGTCTACTCGCTTCGATATGGGGTTCTTTTTATTCATAAACCATTAATGCAGTAGCAACTAATTTACCCCAGAGCTAAATCAAAGCAATCCCCCTATGCGCTTGCCTCAGCCTTCGTGTCACTGTATCGCCCATAGCTTTGAAGCCTGTCGTATCTGCGCTCGAGTAGCTCTTTAGTCTTTAAATCACTGACCTGGCGCAATGCGTCATTGAGGCCACGTTTCAATTGAGCGCATATCTGCTTCACATCCCGGTGAGCACCGCCGACAGGCTCGTTCACGATCTTATCAATAAGTCCGAGGGCTTTGAGTCGGTGTGCGGTGATTCCAAGCGCTTCTGCTGCGTCACTTGCGCGCTCAGAGGTCTTCCATAAAATAGACGCACATCCCTCAGGACTGATGACGGAGTAGATAGAGAACTGTAGCATGAGGACTTGATCAGCAACACTAATTGCAAGCGCCCCACCAGAACCCCCTTCTCCAATGATGGTTGTGATGATAGGGACTTCAAGTTGAGCCATCTCAAAGATGTTGCGCCCAATTGCCTCGCTTTGTCCTCGCTCCTCTGCGTCAATGCCAGGATATGCGCCGGGGGTGTCGACAAAAGTGAATACGGGCAATTTAAATTTCTCAGCCGTCTTCATCAAGCGCAATGCCTTACGGTATCCCTCAGGTCTTGTCATTCCGAAATTTCTAGCTGCGCGCTCTTTTGTATCGCGACCCTTTTGATGGCCAATGACCATGCAAGGCGTACCGTTGAAGCGGGCCAAGCCACCCACAATGCTTAGATCGTCCGAGAAATGCCTGTCTCCGTGCATCTCGACGAAATCGGTAAAAATCTCGCGCACGTAGTCAAGGGTGTAAGGACGCTCGGGATGTCTGGCTATTTTGGTGATCTGCCAAGGCGACAAATCACTGTAGATGTCTTTGGTAAGTTGTTGGCTCTTCTTAGAGAGCTGCTCAATCTCCTCAGAGATATCGACCGCAGATTCGCTTTGCACATATCTCAGTTCTTCGATCTTGCCCTCTAATTCTGCAATGGGCGTCTCAAAATCTAGAAATGTCTTTTTACTCAAGAGGGCTCCAGTATCAATGGGCTTGAAATGCCCATACATTAGTGGTAATTATCGCCCAAAGAATAAGGATAGCAATCGGATAAACTAACTATTTAGAATTAATATATGGGCTTTTATCAATATTCAACTGGAACTGGGTCCAAGGACCGCCAGATATACCAGGTCGCAACACTGCAGTAAGGTGCCCAGGGTGCTGCGACCTCTCGGGCCTCACTCCTGCTGACGGACTCGCCGGAAAAGTAATTGCGACTTATCCCATTAATTAAACCCACATCATCGAGCGGCAAGACATTGGGACGCATGAGGTGAAAGATCAAAAGCATTTCCGCAGTCCAGCGTCCTATACCCCGTATCGCAACCAACTCAGCGATGATTTCCTCGTCCTGCATGGCGTCCCATTCTTTAACGCGCACCCCGCCGTTGTCAAAATGCAAAGCCAAATCAACTAAGTACTCCACCTTGCGTGCGGATAGCCCCGCAGCCCTCATATCATCAACCTTCATCTTCAAAATGCTGGCGGGGGTCAGTTTTTTGGTAAGCAAAATAAAGCGATCCCAAACCGTTTGGGCTGCCTTGACCGAAATTTGTTGCCCCACGATGCTTCGGGCCAAAGTGACAAATGCGTCCCCCCTTGACTGCAAACAAGCCTCTCCAAACTGAGGAATGAGACGGCGCATGACGCGGTCTTTCTTAGACAAATGTTTGCACGCCTCTTCCCAGTAATCTGGGGTGACGATATCACTAGGTTTGGTCTTCAAAATCATCTAGCCACGCTCCCACTGCGTGCCCTGGGGGGAGTCTTTAAGGATGATATTGACTGCCGCCAAATCAGCTCTTATTTTGTCAGCAGCGGCAAAGTCCTTATTCTTTTTAGCAAGTGCCCTGGCTTCAATAAGCGCTTGGATTTCTTGAACGCTGAGATCTCCGGCCTGGTTACCTGCATCGCTTTGCAAGAACTCCGTTGGATTGCGCTGCAACAGTCCCAATATAGCGCCCAGTTTTTTAAGTAAGGCCGCAAGTTCTGAGGACTGAGTGCGGTTAACCTCGCCGGCTAATTCAAACAAAACTGAGACCGCCTCAGGGGTTGCGAAGTCCTCGTCCATTGCGCTCTTAAATTTAGTTGCATACGGATTAAGCCAATCGATACTTGCAGTTTGGGCAGACTCATCTGTAGAGTTTACCGAGGCGGGTACTAAAGAAAGCGCTGTATAAAGGCGTTTTAATGCGCCTTTGGCATCGTCCAAATGCACATTGCTGTAATTTAAAGGAGAGCGGTAGTGAGAGCGCACGACGAAGAAGCGGACAGTTTCTGCGTCGTATAACTTGAGGACATCACGAATTGTAAAAAAATTACCAAGACTTTTTGACATCTTTTCGTTATCAACGTTAATGAAACCGTTGTGCATCCAAAACCGTGCCAATTGACCAAGTTGAGCTTTATCAAAGGAGTGGTGAGCGGCTTCATGGCTGGAGTAGTGAGGACTTGCGCCCTCACTTTGAGCAATCTCATTCTCGTGATGGGGAAACTGGAGATCGGCACCGCCACCGTGTATGTCAATGGGCATGCCCAACTCAGCCAAACTCATGGCTGAGCATTCAATGTGCCAACCCGGACGCCCAGCCCCGTAGGAACTCTCCCACTTTACCTCTTGAGGCTCCTCTGCTTTGGCGCTTTTCCAAAGGACAAAATCAAGTGGATCTTCCTTATCATCTAAAACTGCAACACGTTCGCCTGCATGTAATTCGTCTAGCGATTTACCTGATAATTTTCCGTAACCTTTGAATTTTCTAACAGAGAAATTTACATCACCTGATTTGGTTTGATACGCAAGCCCTTTTCCCTTCAAGGTATCAATCATCGATAGCATCTGCGGTATGTAGTCCGTTGCTCTTGGCTCAATAGTTGGAGATTCAATCCCAAGTGCATCGGAGTCCTCGTGTAAAGCGTCAATCATCCTGTTGGTCAGATCTCGTATGCTTTCTTTATTTTCGACGGCCCGTCTAATGATTTTGTCATCGATATCGGTAATATTGCGCACGTAAGTGACCCGGTAGTCACTCGCTTTTAACCATCGCTGCACAACGTCAAAAGCAATCATAGAGCGTGCATGCCCGAGATGACAGTAATCGTAGACTGTCATGCCGCAAACGTACATTCGTACATGACCATCACTTGAAGGAGTAAATTCCTCCACTCCACGCCTGAGCGTGTTGTATATACGTAGTCCCATGAATTAGCTAATGTCTATAAAAGTGCATTACCTCAAATTTAGGCAATGCACGAAAGTAATTAAAAAATGTGCTTATCTGCGCGGTCTATTTAAAGATGCAGGGAGAATGAGTTTAGCAATATTTACACAATTGTGTAACCGTATTGCTTAACTAAATTGGGTATCAGAGTTAATTTAAAAACTGCAAACAGCACTATTGTCACGCCAATCAATTCTTTAGTATTAATTTACTCAGCCTGCGCTATTTATACAGATCCAAGACACCGAACCAGGTATTTCATGAATCTCTAAACCGTGTTGCACTTCGTTGTTGACAAAGAAGGACTTGCTTGATTTGGCTCCAATCAGTCCAAGTGACCCATTTATGGGTCATTTGGACATATTTGCTCACGAGCAGGACCGAAATTTCGAGCCTATGCGGTCCAGATCTTTCGGTTGGCAATTGGCCTTGCACACCGACCAAGCAGGCTCGAAGCTGAAGATTCAAGAAAATAGCCAAGCCTTGAGTACTTTAATTTCCCCATAAACATTGTTATCATGATGGGAATGATTAAACAATTATCAAGGTTTGTGAGTCGTATTCAGTCCTACAGGCCTACTTGCTTGCCACTCATTCTCTTATTGACGCCATTTTCACTAGGTGGTTGCGCTCTGGCATTGGAGTATCCGATGACTTCTGCGAGCTTGGGCATATGGGGAGCAACAGGTAAAAGTCCTAGCGATCATGCAATTAGTTACGTCACCGATCAGGACTGCTCTACTATCCGTGTACTTACCTCAGACGAGATTTGCAAGGAAATTATTGCAAAACCTGTTGAAGTCGTTGATAAAAGTACCCGTTATGGTGAATAGTAGCCACTAGCTCATCAGGGAAAACGGGTGATTCCCTGTTGGATGTTTACAGTTAGCATCTGGTCAGACTATTAATGGGGCACTACCTTGATCAAGCTAGCAAGTTACAACTGTAAACAACTAACCCGTACTACCCGCTTTTACGCACTCGTTCTCTCAACAAGTGTTCTACTTTTTACTGCCTTGAATGCCAACTCAACCCCTTTAAGCTCAGCCAAGTGGATAACCACGTGGGTCGCATCCGTGCAAGGCCCTTATCCAGTTGGAAACCCTTCAGCCCAACCCAACCAAAGCTTCGTCTTTCCGCAACCCCTTCAAGGCTCTCAAAATCAGTCTTTTCGAATGATCGTTAAGCCTGATTTGTGGGGACCGAGTACGCGTATTCGCCTGACCAATGCTTTAGGGACACAACCCGTTACTTTTGATAACGTCTACGTTGGGTTGCAGCTCAGTAGCGCTGAGCTTTTTGAACACTCTAATCAAGGTGTAACTTTTAATGGGCAAAAAAGTATCACCCTACAACCTGGACAATGGGCATGGAGTGACCCTGTGAGTCTTGCTTTTGCGAGAAAGTCTAAAGAGTCAAGTGCAGAGTTTTTGGACGGACGAAAAATGGCTGTGAGTTTTCACATTCCGGGTTCTAGTGGCCCTATGACCTGGCATGCTAAAGCACTTACAACTTCCTATGTGAGCGCGCCAGACTCTGGCGCCGTGAGTGAACAAGAGACTGAAAAATCGTTTCCCTACTCCACCGCTTCTTGGTTTTTCTTGGACGCAGTGGACATGATGCTACCCAGCACCACCAAAGTAATCCTAAACTTTGGAGATTCAATCACTGATGGCACTGCCTCGACGATGAATACCGATGACCGATGGCCAGATGTTTTATCTAGACGACTGCACAAGCAATTTGGTCGAAATGTCGCTGTTTTGAACGCCGGAATTGGGGGAAATCAAATTGCTGGCCCAAGCGAATACTCCACTTTAAAGCCTTTCCCTGGTGGCCCCTCCTCCTACATGCGCCTAGAAAGAGATGTCATTTCTTTATCCGGAGTTAACTTGGTCGTTTGGTTAGAAGGCATTAACGATTTCAGTAAAAACGGGAACGCAAGCGTTGACCTTGTCATCTCAAAATTAACTGAAGGCGTTCAACGCTTGAACCAAGCGGGGATCAAAGTAATGGGCGCCACTGTGGGCTCTGCTTTAAATAGCAGTAGTTCAGCGCACGGATCACCCGAACAAGACAGCAAACGGAGGACTTTAAATGAGTTTATTAAAAGCTCTACCATTTTTGAGAGTTTTGTAGACTTTGATAAGGCAACGCTTGATCCCCTCACAGGAGAAATGAGGTCCGAATTTGTACCAGAGAGTACAACGGGGGGACCCGGAGAAAAACTCCATCCCAACCGAGTTGGCTATCAATCTATGGGCAACGCCTTTGATTTGCAGGTTATTGGCAAAATATTAAAACTCAAATAAATTTCATTTGCAGTTAGAATTTGGCCAGTAAGTTGTTTTTCTTGGCTACTCTATTAACCTTGGAATTTCGTTCCACCTTTATTCGTGGTGTTGATTCTTCCCAAGTCATCTTTTAGCCATCCTTAACTACCCATAGCCGACATATACCGAAATTGAAAAAAATATCTCCATCGCCGTCTTATAAATACATTGCACGTCTTAGCGGGGTTTTAGCGATTGTATTAGTCACAGCCTTCTGCCTTGCCCCAGAAATGAGTAGTGCGCAGGGTTATATCGTCAAATCGGTACCCACTCCCCACATGAAGGCCCTTCAGCTTATTAAGGAGGGTAAAAAAAGTGAAGCTCTGGTGTATATCAATAACTATTTAAAAGGCAATCCAAATGATCCACAAATGCTTTTTTGGAAAGCCAAAATACTAAATGATTCATACATTTCTAGTGAAAAAGAGGAAGGCTTTCAGTTATATCTCACACTCAGCGATAACTACCCGGAGCTTGCAGAGCCACACAACAACCTTGGGGTAATCTTTGCAGCTCAAGGGGATTATGCAAAGGCAATTCACTACTTCGAACTTGCGCTTAGAGCCAATCCAACTTATTCAATAGCGAGTGAAAATTTGGCTGATCTTTACGCGCAACAGGCCGCTAATTATTACAAAAATGCAGTTGACTATGATTCGACAAATAAAACTGCAAGAGCCAAATTGGAAAAAATCAACGCTAAACCTACCTCACCTGGGTTACTTTCACCCCCCGCAGTGACCGTACCAACGTCAAACTCCTCCTCGTCCACCCCCTCTTTTTCACCTTCACCTTCACCTTCAACTTTACTAAACCAAAAGTAGAACGAGCGTATGAATTCAGTTTTAAAAATGACCCATCCCCTCCCCTTCATTCAACGCTTTGGCACAAGCCTCTTATTGGTAATGGGATTGCTAGTAAATTTTGGCTGCTCTGCCCAGACCCCAACAATTGAAGCGGCTACAGTTGGTGCGACTGCTGAGGCTAAAAACGCTTCCAACACGAAATATCCCAAGGTGAAATTTGTGACATCTCAAGGGGAATTTTTGATTGAGCTCTACCCAGATAAAGCACCTAAAACAGTTGCCAACTTTCTTCAATACGTAAAAGAAAAGCACTATGACGGCACAATTTTCCACAGAGTCATTAATGATTTCATGATTCAAGGTGGTGGGTATGATGCCAAATTCATTGAGCGTAAAACGCGCCCCCCCATTGCGCATGAAGGTCGCCAAGCTTTATCGCTCGGTGGACCTAAGAACACAGTTGGAACTATTGCAATGGCTCGTACAGGAGACCCGAACTCTGCGACAGCTCAGTTTTTTATCAACGTAAAAGATAACATCAGTTTGGATCCCGTGATTATTCCCCCAGGCGACCCGGTGCCTGCTATCGAAGTGAATGGACGCATTTATAAAAATATAGCCCGCGCACAACTCGAGCAAGCTTCACAGTTATATGGTTATACTGTTTTTGGTAAAGTGATAGCTGGAATGGAAACGGTTGAAAAAATAAAACAGTTGCCCACCGGCTCTGGCGGATCCTTTCCTACCGACGTTCCCAAATCGGCGGTTTTGATTCAGTCTGCTAGTGTCCTACCCTAAATCTAAATCTATTTTTTGAGTCTTTATTATGAGCAATCCACAAGTAGCACTTCACATCCAAGACATGGGCACCATTACTTTGGAGCTTGACAAAGAAAACGCTCCAGTAACGGTTGCTAATTTCATTAGCTACGTGAAGAGCGGACACTACGACGGCGTTATATTTCACCGCGTAATTGAAGACTTTATGATCCAAGGCGGCGGATTTGATACGGAGATGAAAGAAAAAGAAACTGGGGACCCGATTGATAACGAGGCTGATAACGGGTTAGAAAATGCGCACTACACAGTTGCCATGGCCAGAACCAGCGATCCCCACTCAGCATCTGCCCAGTTCTTCATCAATACAACTGACAACGATTTCCTAAATCACACCGCTAAAACAGCCAGTGGTTGGGGCTACGCAGTTTTTGGGAAAGTCATTGATGGACAAGATATCGTTGATCAAATCAATACCGTTAAAACAACTCGACGTAATTTTCATGACGATGTTCCTAAAGAAAACGTTGTTATTGAAAGCGCCGAGGTGCTTTAACAAGCCTTACCACCCAGACCTTTAAAGATCATGCACCATCCTCTTAGCGAAGTTGTCCTAGAGGGGACTGGATGCATTGATTTCATATCTGATCTTCACTTACAGCCTAGCGAGCCTTTAAGCTTTGATGCTTGGTCGCGCTACATGCGCGCGACCCCGGCAAGCTCCCTCTTCATACTTGGCGATTTCTTTGAAGTGTGGGCTGGAGATGACTTCTTAGATTCAGAGCTCGCTGATTTTGAAAACCGATGTATCAACGTTATCAAAGAGCATTCGCAGCGAATGTCGATTTACTTTATGGCTGGGAACAGGGACTTTTTATTAAAAGACAAAGCTCTGACAGCTGCGAATATGAAAGAGTTAGTCGATCCCTGCCTTTTAAAGGCTCAAGGTCACCGCTACGCTTTAAGTCACGGCGACGCGATGTGTTTAACCGATGTTGAATACTTAAAATTTCGAGTGATGGTTAGAGACGAGCGCTGGCAAACTCAGTTTCTCAGCAAACCATTAGAAGAAAGACTAGCAATTGCCAAAGCCATGCGCGCTAAAAGCGAGGAAGAGAAAGCCAAGTACAAAAGCGCTTTTGAAGCATCAAAGTCCTCTGCTCAATCTTCAAACTCCATGGGCTCCAGTTCTATAGGTCTACACGATGTTGATACCGACTTCGCAAGTTCACTTCTTGAGTCTCTTGAATGCGATACCCTGATTCATGGACACACCCACCGACCAGGAGAATATCCCCTAAAGGACGGCAAGCGAAGATTGGTCCTCAGTGACTGGGACGCATCCTCTTCTCCTGCACGTCTAGAGGTACTGCGTTTGGACAAGGGCCAATTAACACGGCACACATTAAGCTAGCTAGACCGACGGTCCATTGATTGATCTAGATACCTAATGGCTTAGCTTAATGCTTTAGCATAGTTTTAAGAACCGTCTGCAATCGATTCGCCACATCAGGATCATAAGGACCAGAGAACACGCTAGCTGCGTCCTCGGCCCAAGTTTGGGCAGGGGCAGGGGCGTTTCTTTTAGTCAACAATTGCAGTTGTAAATTCCTTCTTGCCTGCAAATCGCTGGCGGGCGTAGGAGCATTAGCAGCCATTTCAAGTCGCAACAGTGCCTCAAGGTTAGTTTTCTCACCACTGTCTTGAATGGACTTCGTCCAGTTCATGCGTTGATTTGCATTAATGCGAGATCCTAGCTCCTTTAACGGGGGAACTAGTTCTGCATTTTTATCCTTCCAAGCACTCATCAAGTTGGTCAGTGTTTGTCCGTGCGCTTGAGCGGCTAGCTTTCGCATTGCAGACTCCGCGGCCTCTAAGGCCTGGCGCTGGGCTCGAAAGGCGGCGTCGCCCAAACGAGGACCTCTTGGCTCTCGCTGTTCACGTGGGTCACGGGAGTCTTTGAAATCTCTACCCTGCCCCGTCCTAGCGTTACCAGTTGGCTTAGAGTCTCTTGAACCCCTTGAATCTCGCGAGTCCTTACCCCCTCTGGAGCCATTTCTCCCCCGTGGGTCCTGGGCTACTCGATGATCGCCTTTGTTTGCACCCGGTCTATCGTCCCCTCTGACAGCAACAACTACTTTGGGAGGTTTAGGTACAGCGGGTAATTGGGCAACTGGGGTTGAGGCTACTTCTTGATCTGATGCATCAGGCCCCTCAGCCGTCTGACTTGAAGCGCCATCGGTATTAATTGATTGAACTGCATTATCAACATCAGTTACTTCGTTAGCTACAGGTGCATTTGAATTCTCATCCGCGGGTACGACCTCAACCGTAGCCTCGCCCTCATTTACTGAGGCATTTACTGAGGCAGTTGCAGGGGCACTAGCTGTAACTACTTCAGGTTTAACAGCTGCCTCACCGTTAACACTAACATCCTGTAAATGCTTCATTGCCGCTTTGATCTGCCCCACGTCCGCGGCCTGAATAGCTTGCTCAAGCGCCCTAGAAGCTTTTAGCACCAACTCATCGTGGGCACTCATTGACTGCGCAACTTGAGCGCGCTCTGCGCTCTTGCGCTGAAAAGCCTCGTCCAATGGCTTCTTAAAATCATCCCATAGTCGCTGTGCTAACTTGCGATCAATTGGCACAACATGAGACTCATCTTGCCATCGTTGTTGCAGGGCTTTGATCAGATCAATCTTAAGGGTAGGTTGAGCGCCAACTAATTTTGACTCCTCGATCAAAGCTTTACGTCTAGCGATGCTCTCGCTTTGCAACGAATCAATCGGCAAGTGCGCGAGGTGGATAGCCTCCTTCCAAAGCACTTGTAATTCACCAAATACTTTCTCACTCACGTGGCCGCATGCACGCCACCTCTCAGAGAAGTCGTGCAATTGTCTTTGAACAGCTCTCCAATCCGGGCCTTTGCTATGGACATCAGCCCAGGCCTTAACTTCAGCAATAAGCGATAACCGTTGTGCTTTGTGTTCCTGTGATAGAGCCCTTGTTTGTTGTAACCACTCATGAACAAAGGGGTATGCCAGATTACAGGCGTTGTCAAAACGTTTCCAAAGAGCGTGATTAGGCATTCCGCCTTGATCCGTTTGCTTCCAATCTTCGCGAAGCTTGCGAAGCGTTTCTTGCAATTTACGCGGCCCCATAGTTGGCACGTAGTCGGGGTTTGGTTGCTTGTTTTTATTGGGATAAGAAGGGGTCGAATTCGCAAGTGATGTATCCGCATTTTCTGAAAGCTCAGCGACCTCTGCAGTTTGAGCAGTTTCACTTTGTTCGCCACCGGAAGAGCTCTGTTGGTGATCGGCACCATCTGTTGCCTGCAATTCGTGAGCTTCGTGAGCTTCGTGAGCTTCGTGAGCTTCGTGAGCTTCGTGAGCTTCGTGAGCTTCGTGAGCTTCGTGAGCTTCGTGAGCTCTGTGATCTTCGTGAATAAATTCAT
>CAIKVH010000136.1 GCA_903830725.1 uncultured Burkholderiales bacterium
GTTTTAGTTATTTTTCCAGCACCAAACTCACGTCCGCCACCAGTAATTTCAATTGTGAATTTTTTATTCATGATCTGCAAACTTACGAACGTGTGAGCCTAAATTCTTCGATTGCAAAGCTCTCTTGTCCCTTATCACAGGACACGAGCAGCTCCCCCTCTTGAACATTGACATGAAGTTGCATACCGCGCTCTACCCAAGAACCCAGTGCCTTGCTAGCAGACTGGGGGACACAGATAACGCGTACATTCTTCACCCTCTCTACCTTATTTTGTATACCGCTCCACCATAACTTAGAGGCCTGCCCAGAGTAAGCACAAACAACAACTTGTTCGCTTTTAGAGGACGCTTTTAAGATTCTCTTCTCATCGGGTTGGCCAACCTCTAGCCACAATTTAATTTGCCCAGTTAAATCTTTAACCCAAATATCTGGCTCATCCACATCGGAGAGACCCTTGGTGAAGACCAAATCCTCCTGAGCATAAAGTGCGAACAAAACAAGCCTGACCATCATCCTCTCAGCGGTCTCTGAGGGATGTTGCGCTACAGTTAATGCATGGCTGTTGTAGTAACCTCGCTCTGTGTCAGAGATATGAAGATCAACTTTGTAGATTGTGGAGCGAAGTGCCATATGAATAATTGATATTGGGGACCAAGGTACTTGGACGCTCGGAATAAAAAAACGCCCCCCAGGTCTAGGCTTCAGGGGGCTAGGGAGTGGGTAAGGAAGGGGGCAAGGAAGGGGGCAAGGAAGGTGGGCCGCAAAATCATGAAATTAATCCGGCTTAATATTGCCTTTCTTAATCACCTCGGTCCATTTTAAGGATTCTGATTTTACAAGAGCTGCAAACTCCTCTGGAGTACCGCCTCCAACCTCATTGCCTTGCGACAAGATAAGGTCTCTAACGGTATCTTTCTTTAATATTGCATTCACAGCCTTATTGATTTTGTCAATAATTTCAGGTGGAGTGCCCTTGGGGGCAATGAAACCTTGCCAATTCAATACCTCAACCTGGGGGAATCCAGACTCAGCGAAAGTCGGAATTGATTTCAAAAGTGGAGACCGCGTCTTACTTGTAATTGCAATGGCGCGTAATTTCCCAGCATCCACATTTGGCTTTGCCGAATACATTTGTTCAAACATCATATCCACGTTAGCGCCCAGCAGATCAGAAGCAGCCGCGGCTCCACTCTTGTAAGGAATATGAATAAGGTCAATTCCAGCACTTTGTTTGAACAATTCAGCAGAAAGTTGATGTGTACCACCAATGCCGCCAGACGCAAAAGTTAGTACTCCAGGTTTTTCTTTTGCGACTTTCACAACGTCCGCTACTGTTTTATAGGGCGACTTAGGGTTAACCATCAAGATCAATGGTCCCTTGTCAATCAAGATAATCGGCATTAAATCTTTTTCTGGATCAAATCGAAGGTTGCCAAAAAGCGCTTTGTTGACTGCCAGTGGGGCAAAGTTTCCCATTCCAAGGGTATAGCCATCAGGCGCAGCCTTGGCAATAAACTCAGTCCCAATATTGCCTCCAGCGCCGGCCTTGTTTTCAATAATGATGGGTTGTCCTAGCTCAATGCTCAGCAAGTTTGCGATTTGTCGGCTCCGAGAATCGGCGCCACCACCAGCCCCATATGGAACTATAAAACTAATCGGCTTATTTGGGTAATTCGCAGCTTGGTTTTTTCCAGGGTTAGCCGTCCCTGTTTGGCCAAAACTAAGTGTACAAAAGGTTAGCACTAGAGTGAGCAGAAAAATATTGCGAGTAGTTTTAGATTGCTTGGGAGGCGTTGAGATTAAATATTTCATGGCTTGTTTGATCAAAAATTCCGGAAATTCATTGTAAATCTATTCAAAACAATAATACCAGGACGGGGGGGGGAATGTTCTGTAGATCTAGAGCAACTTCAGGATTTCATAAATTGAACGTATATTTTGAACATGCGAGTAAAAATAACCATAGTGCTTTGGAGATAAATCAAACTTACTTACCAACTCAGGAAAAGATAGTTGTTGGTGCATTCTTTCACTCGCAATATCTTCAACACCTATTTAGTTGAGAACCCGTCCAAGTTAAAAGAACACCATTCAAATTCGAGTAAGAATTTGCTATAGCTCTGCGCATAACAAAGGCAGGGAAAATCTTGTGTGCGGTATAGTGTCTTGTCCAAGGATTGAAAAACCAAATGAATAAAAGTCTTCAACTTTTTCGCCATTGATAAACTTTTCACCCTCAACCCAAAGTGCTCCCAGGGTGCTCTTGACCGTCAGGCTCAACATCTATAACGATGTAATCACTGAGCAACTAAAAAAACCAAACAGCTAAACTAAACGCTAAACCAAACTCTGAAATCTAGGGACTCGTTATCTAGTTATCTATTAGAACTCCGCGTGATAACGCGCACCAAAAACACTCAAAGGGCCCCTTTCAGCGTTATATCCAGGGTTTTGTAAATATTGCCAGTCTAGTGTAATCCAGTTATTTTTTGCAAAGCTGTAGCTGTAAAAAGTTTCAAGAATTCTCTCGGGGGCTGATTTGAAGTTCCTATACCCATCCCCCAAAAAGAAGGAAACGCCGCCGGCCTGCAAAAATCGAAGTCGATCGGATGAAATCCAGTCCACCATTAAAGACATGCCGAATGAATCGTCCGCCCGCTCCCACTTGGACCCATTGATGAGTAACCCTGTTGAAAGGGATGAATCAACCTCTGTGAACGCGAGAGTCTCCGTTTTACCGTCCGATTTCATTGCCCTAAGAAATACGCCTATGCTTGGATCAATCTCTTGCTCCAAATTCACCCCTATTCCGTATTTATCTTTGTTCGTATCACGCACGGCTACCAAAGCGCTTGGACCCGTTTGGGCTGGGTAGTTGCGAGCAGCTAGGTACGCAGTTGCATCGTTGAAATTAGCCATTGCAGCCCTATCGTGATAAAGCAATATACGAACGACGCCGTCCTTTTGGGCTAATTTATAAGAGTGTTCGATCTCTATTTGATCCCCGTAGTGCTCGAGCAGATGCAGGTCCACAGCCTCGACGTTTGGTGTCACGGGCGTGGACATTCTTCCAATACGGTATACCCAGTCGTCTCGGTACCACTCCGTAGTGAATCCCCACCCGTATCCCCTCGCATCTGCGGCGTAATCGTAGGCTGCATAAGTCCAGTTGCCCCAGTTTTGAAATTGAGTTCTGGCGTCCTTAGCGAAGGAGTTGTTGTCAAAGACGTCAAGAAGTGAAAAGTTCCCAACAGTCGTCACAATGCGGTTGTGATCTACAAAGCCGGCTAACTGGTTAAAGTCCGCGTCAACCCGTTCTTCTTCACCTCCAAGGCCCCAGGTTTCTCTAAGGAAAAGACGCTGTCTGTAAAAGCTTTGCTTAGCCCCTGCGGCTCTAGTAATCTCTCCATTGGTAAAACCGCCAATTCCAACCAAATTGCCCGTAAAAGGTAAGCCACTGACCATCTCAGGATCAAAATAAAACTCGCCACCCTGCCAAGGCCTAAAACCCCAGTGGGCTGTGGCACTGGTTGTGTACAAGACATCTCGCCCAGAGGTTAGGCTATTTATCCCGTCAGGTTGCTTTGTGTTAAAACCCGAATGCTCTTGTCGGTTGAGAGTTATTTGATATTTAGCTGAAAAATCTTCCGTACCTTCCTTTTGATCTTGGGACTGCGCAAATAGGTTGTGCGCAAACAAAGCCAATAAAAAGGTGCCTAGAAATAATCTCATTGATGAATTGTCGTGAAAAAGCGTTAAGGATTTGTGACTTTTAAGCAGAAAATGCAATATCCCCCCAAATTACCCAAGCTTCAACTGAAGAAGATGCAAGCTTCAACAATATATACTCCCCAATGAAATA
>CAIKVH010000137.1 GCA_903830725.1 uncultured Burkholderiales bacterium
AGATACTGGCGGCGTAGGGAGTACTTGGGGGAGAAGAGTCTCTGCGCCAAAACAAATCCCATAAACCGAGCATGCAGTTATAAATGCGCCTCGACGAATGACTCGAAAAATACTTTTTAAACACTTTTGCGTTTGAAACAAAAATAACTCCCCTAAAAACTCAATTCCACATCAAATACGAAAACCAAAAAAAATCGCTCTAGTAGCAAGGATAATCGATATCTATGAACTTATTAACCCTAGGCGTTACGCAATTGCTCCGCGCCCGCTCCTCACTTGCCCATACTTCCCCCAAAGCGAAAGGACTATTTTTTGCGGTCATAACAATCATCATTTGGGTAAGTTTCATTATCATTGCCCGAGCTTCATCGCATGGCACTTTATCGGGCCTGGACATTGCCGCGCTTAGGATTCTTGGCGCCTCTAGCGTGCTAATTCCAATAGGTTTTTGGATCAACAAATCTAATTTCGAATCTCCCGACGCCAACGGCCCCTCTTCGTTTTGGGGGCTATCACCACTCAACCTTCGCTTAACCATGCAGATGGGTCTTGCTGGCGGTCTTTTATATGCCGTTTTCTCTTACAGTGGATTTTTCTTTGCCCCCGCTGCCCATGCCTCCGTGCTTCTTCCGGGCAGTCTGCCCCTGTGGACAACTCTGATCGCATGGGTTGTTATCTCCCAACCCATCAACACTCACAGAATGTTGGGACTGTTTCTGATCTTAGTTGGAGACTTGTTAGTGGGGGGCTCCAGTTTATTCAACACGTTCTACAGTCCCGGTATGTGGCGCGGAGATTTACTCTTCATCTTAGCAAGTATTTCATGGTCCTTTTACACGGTGCTAGTGCGCCAACACAACGTTAAAGCCGTCCACGCAACCACTGCGATTACGGTCTTTGCATTTTTTACATATATCCCCGCCTACATTTTCCTTTGTGTTTTTGGTTTAGTGAAATCCAATCTCCAAGAGGCCCCGCTAAGCACTCTCGCATTCCAATTTCTTTTTCAAGGCATCTTATCCGTAGTAATCTCAGGAATAACTTTTAATCAAATGATTCGTTACTTCGGTCCAGTTCGATCTACGATGATCACAGCTATAGTTCCAGGACTCTCCGCAATCGGGGCCAATATCATCTTGGGGGAATACATGAGCCTTAATGTTGCCGTTGGCCTTGGTTTGGTTACATTAGGAATATTATTTGGCGTTCAACGGGTTTCACTTAAATCCTAGTCCAATTTTACCGCTCTACAATGGAATCGATGAAACTTCTTGCTCTTGAGGCTAGTGCCAATACCGTATCTTTAGCCGTTCAAAACGCTCGCGGACGTTTTACGGATGAAATGCCTTCAAGCAATAAAGCATCAGCATGGCTTATTCCCGCTTTGCTCAAACTCCTAGAAGTCGCTCAAATCAATTTAAACGATTTAGATGCCATTTTGTTTGGTCAGGGGCCAGGTGCATTTACAGGGCTTCGAACCGTTTGTTCTGTCGTACAAGGACTTTCCTTGGGTCTAAATGAGAGTTTGCCTATTTACGGCGTTGACACATTGCACCAACTGGCGCAAGCAGGATTAAACAGCGCAACCCCAAAAGCGCGCCTGACTTCCTCAATGGAGGATCCCTTACAATTTTTTTGCATCTTGGATGCTCGTATGGATGAGTGGTACGTTGCGACGTATGAATATAAAAATCTCCAGTGGAGTTGCTCCCAAAGCCCCGTTATTTGCAAACCTGAAGTGCTAAATTTTCCTTCGAGTTGGTCCCATCTTGAATTTACTTTATGTAGCAACATCGATGCTCCCCAATTACAGAAGCATAATGAACAACTTTTTCAAAATCCGCTACTACGGTTCTCTCATGTTTTTCCTAATGCTTCATTGTGTTTGGATTTAGCTCAGCAACTGCTCCTTAGTTCTAGCGCTGGTGGGGAGCTACTGAGCCCCCTGCGCGCCACTCCGGTCTACATTAGGGACCGTGTTGCGCTGACCACACAGGAGCGCGAGCGAGCTAAACTTATTTAAACAGCAATGAAGTCCCTTGCGCAAAACCTCTCTCTTGCGGCCAATAAACCCAACTTGGTATTGCGCAGTCTTTGCGAAGCGGATCTTCAGACTCTTTTACACATCGAATCCATATCGTACTCACACCCTTGGAGTCAAAATAATTTTTTAGACTCTTTGTCCTCTCATTACCTTATGCAGGGTCTCTTTGATAGCTCGACCTGCTCACCCAAAAGTAGCATGATTGGCTATTTTGTAGCCATGAAAGGTGTCGATGAATTACACCTTCTGAACCTAACTGTTGCACCAGATTATCACAGGCGAGGTTATGCGAAATATTTGCTATCTCAACTGAAGATTTTGTCGGTTCAACAAGAGTTAAACTGGATTTGGCTCGAGGTGCGAATGAGTAACCAAGCGGCAATTGCCCTTTATACTTCCTATGGTTTCATAAAATCAGGGGTCCGTAAAAACTATTATCCATTAGGCCTAAAAGGCTCTAATGACCGAGAGGATGCGTTACTTATGAGCTACCAAGTCACACCATGCAATTAGATTCGCGTCAAATTAAGATTCTTCAAGAAATGGGCATTCCCATGGCCGGGTTTGCGCTACAAAAAAATTCGTCTATACACCTGCGCGAGAAGCAACTGGAGATCTCTTTACCAGATACAAGCACTGGGGCACGCCAAATTACAAGTCCTTCCGCTTCAAACCCCAAATTAACGACCCCGGGTGGCGCACAACGTGATTCGAAGCAAAATCAGGACAAGCTCCCTCAACAAATCTATACACCAACAAACACCTCACTCATCAATTCGCTTGATTGGTTGGCACTTCAAGAAACCGTTTCAACTTGCCAAGCCTGCGCTTTATCCACATCTCGTCAGCGCGTCGTTTGGGGTTCACAGATCGAAGTTCACAACAATAAACCTATATCCAAACCACTGGAGCTTAAAGAAGGCTTGGATTGGCTTGTTATAGATCACTGTCCAACTGATTTAGAGGATCAGACAGGCAACCCCCTTTCAAGCGATTCGGGACTATTACTTTTTAATATGCTGAAAGCACTTTGTGTGCATGAGCAACCCTCCAATCCCGTTGTTCGCTCGGTAAATATCATCAATGCCGTCAAATGCCATCCACCGGGGGGGCGAAATCCCGATGGGTTTGAAACGAATCAATGTAAATCGTACTTGCA
Organism: uncultured Burkholderiales bacterium; assembly: GCA_903830725.1. Taxonomy (GTDB): domain Bacteria; phylum Pseudomonadota; class Gammaproteobacteria; order Burkholderiales; family Burkholderiaceae_C; genus Limnohabitans. The sequence continues at coordinate 3,204 of CAIKVH010000137.1, forward strand.
ACGTCAAGTTGAATTGTTAAAGCCTAGGGCAATTTTGATACTTGGCCTACCCACGTATAAGGCTATTTTCTTAGACCCTTCTATAAGTCAATCCACGGACTCGCTAGTCAATGCCGTTCAGGATTTGAAAACTCCCCCACTCACGCAACTTCGAAATGAAGTATTGCACTTATACGGCGTCCCCACCTTTATAACTTATCACCCCGGGTCTTTACTTTTGCACCCCCAGGATAAATCCAAATCTTGGCAAGATTTATCACGTGCACAAGCTTACTTGCTCGCCCAGGAGCAATCGAAACAAAAATTAAGCTGAATTTTATTAAACTACTTTAAAAAGAATATTCCTTGCAAAAAATGTCTTTTACACAAATGCTTGAAAAAGCACATTCTGATAATCATTCGATGCTGTGTGTGGGATTAGATCCCGAGCCGAGTAAATTTCCAACATCATTCAATGGTAAAAAAGACGCCATATTTGACTTTTGCACCAGCATCGTAGATGCGACTCACGACTTGGCTATTGCCTTTAAACCGCAGATTGCTTATTTTGCTGCGCATCAAGCAGAAGACCAATTGGCTCGACTGATACGCCATATAAAAAGGGTTGCTCCGCATATTCCAGTCATTTTGGATGCCAAACGTGGAGACATTGGAGCAACCTCACAGCAATATGCAGTAGAGGCCTTCGAACGATATGAAGCAGATGCCGTAACACTTTCTCCATTTATGGGTTTTGACTCCATTGAACCGTATCTTAAATATAAAAATAAAGGGGTCTTTTTACTGTGTCGCACATCAAACAAAGGGGGCGATGATTTTCAAAACCTTCGCTTGGCAGACAAACCAGGAAACCCCACCCTATATGAGTACATCGCGCAACTGGCGGAACGTGATTGGAATACAAGCGGACAACTTGGCCTTGTTGTAGGGGCAACCTATCCCACAGAAATCTCTAAAGTAAGAGCTATTGCCCCTAGCTTGCCGCTTTTAATTCCTGGAGTAGGCGCACAAGGTGGAGACGCTGTCGCAACTGTGCGAGCCGGAAGGACCAAACGCGGGGCGGTATTGATCAACTCGTCCCGCGCGATCTTATACGCCTCACAGGGATCAGATTTTGAGGCGTCAGCCCGCACTAAAGCCCTAGAGACGCGGGACTTATTAAATGCTGCAACTCTGGACAATCATCCTTAGGCCTATCCAAAATGTATGTCTTTTATTCATTTTGTTGATGCAACAGTTTCTTTAAATAAAGCCCCGTAAACCCGTCTGATTGAGCCGCAATTTGCTCTGGCGTGCCAACGCAGACGACCTGTCCACCGCCGTCCCCTCCTTCTGGGCCCATATCAATGATCCAATCTGCAGTTTTGATCACATCTAAATTGTGCTCAATCACTACGACTGTATTGCCTGCGTCCACAAGTTGATGCAAAACCTTTAGAAGCAGATCTATATCAGCGAAGTGCAGACCCGTTGTGGGTTCATCTAAAATATAGAGCGTCCTTCCCGTGTCACGTCGAGATAACTCAAGCGCCAACTTCACCCGCTGAGCCTCCCCCCCTGATAGCGTTGTAGCTGATTGCCCTAGCTTGATATAACTCAAGCCCACATCCAAAAGAGTTTGAAGTTTTCTGGCCAACGTGGGTACTGCTTTAAAAAATACGTACGCATCCTCAACCGTGAGGTCCAAGATTTGAGCTATGTTTTTACCCTTGTATTGAATTTCTAATGTTTCACGGTTGTATCGCTTACCATGACACAAATCACATGGGACATAGACATCTGGTAAAAAATGCATCTCAACTTTAACGACGCCGTCCCCCTGACACGCCTCGCATCGACCGCCTGCAACATTAAAGGAAAACCGACCCGCTTCATATCCTCGCTCCCTTGCGACCGGTACTTCCGCCATAAGCTCTCGGATAGGGGTGAACAATCCCGTATAAGTTGCAGGATTACTGCGCGGGGTTCGCCCAATAGGGCTTTGATCGACATTGATAACCTTGTCAAAGTGCTCCAGACCAATGATATCTGTGTGAGGCGCAGACTCGGCATGTGCGTGATGAATATGGGCCGCAGCTGCTGTGTACAAAGTGTCATTGACTAGCGTTGATTTACCGGACCCTGATACGCCAGTGACGCACGTAAAAAGGCCAACGGGAAATTCAACATTCACACTTTTAAGGTTATTTCCCCTTGCCCCTTCTATCCTCAAGCACTGCAAAGGCGCAGTAGTTAATGTTGACGCATCGGATACCACTGCAAAAGGATTTACATTGGTGGAGTGGGCTTTGGCTTTTTGATTTCCGCCCTTGCTTTTAGGAGCCTTTGCGGGCGGTGCTTTAATCACCTCGGCCAACCAGGATCTTCTTCTAGGAGGCACAGCAATTTCCAGAGCTCCAGATAGATAGCGTCCCGTCAAGGACTGCGCATTGGCCTTAATTTGCGCAGGAGTTCCCTGTGCCATAACACGCCCCCCGTGAACACCAGCACCCGGGCCCATATCTACACAAAAATCCGCGGCAAGAATCATATCCTCATCGTGTTCTACAACGATAACGCTATTGCCAATATCACGCAAGTGAATCAGTGTCCCGATCAAACGGTCATTATCTCGTTGGTGTAAGCCAATGCTTGGCTCATCTAACACGTACATGACCCCAGTTAAGCCCGATCCGATTTGAGAAGCAAGTCGGATTCTTTGCGCCTCTCCTCCGGATAAAGTTTCTGCACTCCTCGCCAAACTCAGATAGCTCAGTCCTACATCATTCAAAAACTTTAAACGGGAGACAATCTCTTTCACCACCTTATCAGCGATTTCAGCCTTAGCACCACGCAGCGTCAAAGCTTGGAAATATTGCCAAGAATGGCCCAGGGTCATATGGTTAATTTCATGAATTGTCCGCATTTGTTCATCCTCACCAAGACGAACAAATCGCGCCTCCTTGCGAAGCCGTGTTCCCGCACACGCCTCGCACGCTCTAGCACCCCTATAACGAGATAGCTCCTCTTTAACGACGGAGGAGTCACTCTCCTTATAGCGACGAGCCATATTTGGAATCACCCCCTCAAATGGGTGCCGTTTAATGCTTTTACGGCCTTGGGCTGACTCCTGAGAACTGCCCGTATGTGTTGAATAGTTGAATTTGATGCTTTCATCGCCAGAGCCAAATAGAATAATGTTTTGAACCTTCTCGCTCAACTCTTCAAAGGGCGCTTCAACATCAAAGGCATAATGCTCTCCCAAACTTTGCAGCATGGAGAAGAAAGCTTGGTTTCTTCGGTCCCATCCTTTAATTGCCCCACTGGCTAAACTGATCGAGGGAAATGCGACCACCCTAGAGACATCAAACGTTTCTTCTATTCCAAGCCCCTCACAATTGGGGCAAGCACCTTGTGGGGAGTTAAAAGAGAAGAGTCTCGGCTCGAGTTCTGATAATGAAAAGCTACATACTGGACATGCAAATTTTGCATTAAAGATTTGTTGCGCCTGTGTGTCCATCTCCTGTACACACACTCTCCCATCGGCTAGTCGTAGCGCTGTCTCGATGCTTTCAGCCAATCGTTGCTTAATATCCTCACGAACTTTAATTCTGTCAATTACGACATCCACATCGTGTTTGTCGTTTTTCTTAAGAGCTTGCAGATCACCAACTTCTTGAATCTGTCCATCGACACGAAACCGAACAAATCCCTGAGCCTGCATGTCTTTGAATATTTCCTCAAACTCCCCTTTTCGTCCCCTCACTATCGGAGCAAGAATCATGATCTTTGTGTCCTCAGGCATTAAGAGCACTGCGTCTACCATCTGCGCTACGCTAAAGGATCTCAGTGCAATTCCGTGCTCTGGGCAGTGAGGCGTTCCCGCCCTAGCAAATAAAAGTCTTAAGTAATCATGGATTTCGGTGACAGTCCCAACTGTTGACCGTGGGTTGTGGCTGGCGGCTTTTTGCTCAATAGCTATCGCTGGTGAGAGTCCCTCAATAACATCTACATCCGGCTTATCCATTCGTTGCAGAAATTGTCGAGCATAAGCCGACAAACTCTCCACATATCGGCGCTGTCCTTCTGCATAAAGGGTATCAAACGCAAGACTCGATTTACCAGAGCCAGATAAACCGGTAATTACAACCAAACGGTTTCGAGGAATATCTAGATCAATATTTTTTAAGTTGTGCGTACGCACACCTCGTAAACTAATCATTCCTAAATTTTGCGCAAGGTATGCGCCGTCGTGGGGAGCGTTCACTGCGTTATGCTTCTTGGTTAAATCATTAAATACGCCCAAACTGAGCAACCTTAGATCATATCGAAGGTAAGGCTGTTTTAATAGCCATTGCACCAAGAAATTTATAACTTAATTCACATTCACGCACAGATTCATGCTTAAGTATGGTTTTTATATCTCGAGCTGAATAAATTAAGCCCTAATAATACCTTGCCTGGTGGCTATTTAAACGCAGAGGGTTCAAGGAACACGTTGCAAGTTTGCCTAAACATTTATATTGTTTCTGAGTCCAATCCAACGATTTAAATCGGAACTGCGTCTTGCTCAACGACAACTCTTGGGGCGACTGCACACATTAGCTCATAACCAATCGTCCCTGCATAATTGGCTACTTCGTCTATGGGTAGGGTGATGCCCTCAGATGTATTTCCCCATAATGTAATTTCAGAGCCGATCCTGGGCTGTAACCCTCTTTCTAATACGGGATTTAAATTCACGGTCATCATGTCCATACTGACTCGTCCAAAGAGATTACACCGCACGCCGCCCTCAAAGAAGACCTGCGCGCTTTGACTTATGGCTCTTGGATATCCATCTGCATACCCACAGGCAACCACGCCAATCAACATATTTTGTTGCGCAACATGATCCGAGCCGTACCCAACTCTGTCGCCAACGCGCACCGTCTGCAATCCAATGATTTCGCTCCTCAAGCTCTGTGCAGGTAAAAGCCCCAACTGATCAGCGGATTTTTGATGCGGGTCTGGACTTGCCCCGTAAAGCGCAATTCCAGGTCTAACCCAATCTTCCGCAACACTGACTTTCGAAACTATATCTGGGTGCCCCAAAATGGCGCCGCTGTTACTTAAAGAACGTTCGCCAGGCAAATCAAGGCAGGTCTCATGAAAAACACGTAGGCTTTCCATAATGTCCTCAGCAGTCTCGGTTCTTGCAAAATGACACATTAATGAAATTTCTTCGACTTGATGCATCGCATTTAGGCGAGACCAAACCGATCTAAACTGAAGTGGATCAAAACCTAGCCTATTCATTCCCGCATTTAGTTTTAAGAAAACACGGTGACCTTGCTGGGTTTTATGGGCGCTAAGCATTTCTATTTGCGCATCATTGTGGACTGTATGCCACAACCCTAAACGAGAGCATATTTCTAAGTCCCTAGCCTCAAATATGCCTTCTAGCAATAGAATTGGGCCTCTCCAGCCCATTTCTCGAAGTTGTTGGGCTTCATCCAAATCCAATAAAGCAAACCCGTCAGCTCCTCGCAATGCATCAAAAACATTTTTCAGCCCATGTCCGTAAGCATTTGCCTTAACCACAGCCCAAACTTTGGCATTTTGTGCTTTTAATTGGACCCGTCGCAAATTGTGCTGCAACGCTGCATAATGGATGATCGAACGAATAGGTCTGGACATACGAATTTTGAGTACTGGTCGTGTTATAACCTGAGTTGTTTAAATTCTAAAATCTTTATTTGTTAAATGTTACTTGTTTTACTAAATAAATATTGTTTGCCTTTTAACATCGGCACACTGAGCATTTCAAATCACAATCAATGAAGCGCGGTTTTTACACGATTATGTCAGCTCAGTTTTTCAGCTCTTTGGCTGATAACGCGCTGTTTGTTGTAGCTGTCGAACTCCTAAGGGCCAAGGACGGGCCCGAGTGGACTCGGGCTGCGTTGGTGCCCATGTTTGCACTCTTTTATGTTATCTTGGCCCCTTTTGTTGGCGCCCTTGCTGACTCTCGCCCCAAAGGACAAGTTATGTTCGCAAGCAACGCCGTTAAGGTGTTGGGGTGTTTAATGATGCTATTTGGCGCGTATCCTCTTGCGGCTTATGCGGTCGTTGGGCTAGGTGCTGCAGCTTACTCGCCAGCCAAATACGGGCTACTCACCGAATTGTTACCGACCTCCCAATTGGTTAAAGCCAACGGTTGGATTGAAGGGCTCACTATTGCATCCATTATTTTGGGAGTGGTTTTGGGCGGGCAATTAGTTGGCGCCGATATCTCAAACTTTTTGCTTTCTTTTGACCTACCAGGCTTTGAAACTGTGGACACGCCCCCTGAGGCGGCTATTTGCGTACTTATTTTTATCTACGGCTTGGCCGCTTGGTTTAATCGCCAAATCCCATTAACGCTTGCGGTTATGCGGCCGTTTAAACAAAATCCGGCTCACACTAATATTACCAATTTAATCGAACTCATCAACGATTTCTGGAGCTGCAATACAAGGTTATGGAAGGACAAGTTAGGACAAATTTCTTTATCTACTACCACCCTTTTTTGGGGGGTCAGTGGCAACCTTCGTTACATTGTTTTAGCTTGGAGTGCAGTCGCTCTCAGTTACACAACAGTCCAAGCCGCGTCCCTTGTAGGTGTCGTCGCCATTGGTACGGCCGTGGGGGCTTTGATTGCTTCTATGAAAGCGCGTCTTGATCATGCGCCTCAAGTAATTCCCTTGGGTATCTTGATGGGCCTGCTGGTTCTTGGCATGAACTTCATTACAAATGTATGGGTTGTGATCCCTTTTCTGATTCTGCTTGGCGGCCTAGGGGGCTATATGGTCGTTCCGATGAACGCGCTACTCCAACACCGAGGGCATCACTTAATGGGAGCTGGTCGATCGATTGCGGTACAAAACTTTAATGAGCAAGTCTGTATTTTGACACTCGGTGGTCTATATGCCTACTCTACTAGTTTGGGACTAAGCGCCTTTGGCGCTATCAGTTGCTTTGGTTTACTGGTTACCTTAACAATGTGGCTCATCTACCGCTGGCATGCCTTCAATCATGCCCACCACCGTCATGAATTAGCGACGTTAATTGTTAGCACTCGCCACGACGATTAAAGATTAGGGTCGAGTTTGCAGGCCCTTGCCGAATAGCTCAATTAGATTTTAGTAACGAATTATCCGGGCAAGGGCAACTCCAACGCTGCATCTATTAACTCTACCCAGTGTTGAACGGGCAAGCCTGTGCCACTTTGCAGATGCGCAATACAGCCTACATTTGCGCTGAGTAGGCCCCTAGGGTTGAGCGACTCCAATTGCTCTAGTTTTCGCAATTTGAGCGTATTTGCGAGATTCGGATTTAATACGGAATAAGTGCCAGCCGAACCACAGCACAAATGCGATTCTTGGCTAGCCATTTGTACATCAAATCCTAAGTCAGTCAATAGCTTAGGAACGCCCTCTTTGATACCTTGCCCGTGTTGAAGTGTGCACGGAGGGTGATAGGCTTGTAGCCCCTTCTCTTGTATCTTAAGGCTACTGAGTCTGGATTTAAGTTTTGTAACTGCTGCGCCTTGAGCAGTCATCCACTCAGATAAATCTTGAGTAGCATTGGAGACAATGATTGCTTTCCCGGCGTAATTGGGGTCGCAAGATAACAAATGCGCGTATTCTTTAACGCTCACCCCGCAACCGGACGCAGTCATCACGAGCGCCTCTACGCCACTTTGCAATAGGGGCCACCAAGCATCAATGTTATTTCGCATTTGATCGAGCGCGGCCTCTTGAGCATTCAGATGATGGGACAAGGCTCCACAACAGCCGGCCCCCTTTGCATATAAAACCTGCACCCCCATAGCCTCCAAAACATTGGCCGTAGCGGCATTGATATTGGGCGCCATCGCAGGTTGAACACAGCCCGCCAATAGCAAAACTTGTCGCCTCGGCTGACCATCTGCCGTAGCATCTGAAGTAGCATCCACTTTAGCAGTAACGGTTTCCCTGCGCTTTAATTGCTCCAAGTCTTGTGCACTGGAGACAAGGGGAATGTTTTTAGGCCTCACAGACCGGGTACGCTTTGGTATCTTTGCCTTTAAAAAAGAAGGCAGCAATGGCCTAACACTCTGCCCCACGGTCATTGCGTAGCCAAAAAGAGAGGACGTCAATCCCTTTCTTAGCGACCAACGGATTATTTGCTGATGATAAGGTCGCTTTACTTTTTCCTCAACGATCTGGCGTCCAATATCTATGAGCCGCCCGTACTGAACCCCACTTGGACAGGTGGTTTCACAATTTCGACATGTCAAACAACGATCTAAATGGAGTTGGGTTTTGGCGGTTGGAGTCTCCCCCTCCAAAGTTTGTTTGATAAGATAAATTCTTCCCCTGGGACTATCTAACTCATCGCCCAAAAGTTGATAAGTCGGACAAGTTGCTGTACAAAACCCGCAGTGCACGCACTTTCTGAGTATGGACTCCGCTTCGCGCCCTTCAGTCGTGTTTTTGTATTCCGTAGCCAGTGTTGTTTGCATAAAATTTACGGTGTTGACGTAAGTAGGCTGAAACTTTAATACTTCAATCTAACGATTTCCCAATTAAATTTCAAGTCTACCTGTATTGAATAAGCCCCATGGATCAAATTCTCGTTGTAGTGATCTTTGTATTTTGCGCTGAACCAAAGACAATGGGGTAAATACGCCAACTTCTTTGTCCATTTGCGCATTTCCTTCACTGACTCGCCACAGGGTTGCATGCCCACCTGCCTCCTGGGCACTTGCCTTAATATATTCGGAAGAACCACTTGGAGCCCATATCCAACGCAATCCAGCATTCCACTCCAGACACTGAGGCTTGAAGGGGTCCACGCTTTTAATGACCAATTCGGGGGTTTTCTGCGGCACTGATAGACGCCACAAGCAGTCTGTAGCAGACGGGGCAAATGTATAGAACTCTAAAGTTTGGTTTTTATGTCCATCCCAAAATTTCTCTGCTACTGAATTTTGAAGGATTTGAACAGATGTCCCTCGGTTCTTACATTGATTAAAAATTCTTTGTTCCCCAGAATTTACTGCAGCAACGGCTCCCCTTAGACGAATCCATAATTGCCCAGACGCTCCCTGATTCGCTAAGCCCTGCCAAACACTTGCGTTCAATGGCAATGAAGTCGCCCCCCATTCGTTCAATAAATCTATTGCACTTTGCTGGCCCACATTCATAACTATGGTTTGCTCCGCCAAGGCTTTGGGCAATACTTTTAGTGAAACCTCTGTCACTAGTCCTAAAGTTCCCCACGATCCACTCAGTAGTCGTGACACATCATAGCCCGCAACATTCTTCATGACTTGGCCGCCAAAAGTTAAGTGTTGTCCCTTTCCATTAATCATTTTCAATCCAAGCACATAGTCACGCACTCCGCCGCACGATGCGCGAGATGGGCCACTTAACCCACTGGCCACAGCACCGCCGATTGTCGACAGCCCGTTAAAGTTAGGCGCTTCGAAGGCTAAATACTGCCCCTGTTCAGCCAATACAGATTCAACTTCAGCTAAAGGAGTTCCCGCTTTAACCGTGATGTACAACTCACTCGGCTCATAATTTAATATGCCCAGCAAACCATGGGTGCTTAAAGGTGCGCCCCTAGTGTTGGCGCCATAAAAATCTTTACTTCCCCCACCCGTTATCTTGTAAGGGAATATTGCAGATTGATTATTTGTTTTTTCCAGATCTGGCGATTCAGCCTCTAACTTAGCACACTGATCTGCGGCTTCTTTAATTTGCTCCAACAACTCTTTTTCAGTTGGGTTATTCATTCGATCTCCCAAGAAATTATTGGAATTACTTTATTCAAGTTTGTAGTTAATTTGGCGAACTTCTGTTTAAAAGCCACAATTGTTCTTCATTAAGGCCAACCCTTTTGGGTTAGAGGATTAGGAGAAAAGGACGGTAGGCCCTTTGAAGAATCAGAGCTCACTTTATCCGTTGATAACTCTCGCCATCTCTAAACATTTGTTGGAGTAGCCCCATTCGTTATCGTACCAACTTACAACTTTAACGAAAGTCTTGTCAAGCGCAATTCCAGCCTCAGCATCAAAAACGCTCGTACAACTTTCTCCTCTGAAATCTGTTGCTACAACTTTGTCCTCCGTGTAACCGAGTACCCCTTTAAGTGCGCCCAGGCTTTGCGCCTTCATTTCTGCGCATATTTCTTCGTAGGAGGCGTCTTTTAGCAATTCAACAGTTAAGTCTACAACTGAAACATCTGAAGTGGGCACCCGAAAAGACATGCCCGTTAGTTTTTTATTTAGCTCAGGTATCACAACCCCTACGGCCTTTGCCGCACCCGTGGAGCTTGGAATAATATTTTCTAAAATTCCTCTTCCACCGCGCCAATCTTTGTTGCTGGGTCCGTCTACGGTTTTTTGTGTTGCGGTGGCGGCATGCACTGTGGTCATTAATCCTCTCTTAATTCCCCATTTATCATTCAAAACTTTAGCAACAGGGGCTAAACAGTTTGTTGTGCAGGAGGCGTTAGAAATGATCGGTTGTCCAGCATAAGTTTTATGATTGACACCAAAGACAAACATAGGGGTGTCATCTTTTGAAGGTGCAGAGAGAATTACTTTTTTAGCGCCTGCTTTGAGATGCTTCTCAGCGGTCTCGTGTGTTAGGAACAATCCCGTTGCCTCCAAAACCGTATCAGCGCCAATTTCATCCCACTTAAGCGCTGTAGGGTCTTTTTCTGCGGTTAAACGTATTTTTTGTCCATTCACCACCAGGGTATTACCACTAACCGAGATGTCCCCCTTGAAGCGACCGTGAACGCTATCGTACTTAAGCATGTAGGCCAGATACTCGGGCTCTAATAAATCATTGATGCCCACGATCTGAATATCGCTGAAATTTTCTACAGCCGCCCGGAACACCATCCTCCCAATACGCCCAAACCCGTTAATCCCTAACTTAATTGACATGCTTGTCCCTTTGAAAATAAAAAATTTAAACCACTCATTAACCACTAATTAAGCTATATCCTGCCTACCGCTCTTGTTATTCGCCCCATCCAGGCTTGGATTACTTTTGATGAAAACCCTTTATTTTACTGCCCCCGTAAATTACACTGTAAGTTTTTATTTTATAACTTAGCATTTTGTTAAATACAAATCTTTCAAGAGCCATAATTTTGGCTGCCGGCAGGGGGGAAAGGATGCGCCCTCTGACTGACACCACGCCCAAACCCCTGCTGAGCGTTAAGGGTCTCCCGCTTCTTTCGGCACATCTGAATGCTTTTCAATTGGCTGGCTACACAGATGTAGTCATAAATACCGCTTGGCTTGAGGACAAAATTACAGATCATTATGGTCCCACTCTTACCCCTCGAGCCCCACTTTACCAACCCGTTCAAATTCATTATTCGCGGGAAGGAAAAGATTTTGGGCATGCCCTTGAGACTGCGGGGGGGATCGTTCGAGCCTTACCGTTACTAGATAATGCTTTTTGGGCTATAGCTGGTGACATCTATATTCCGGGATTTATTTTTTCATATCAGGTGCTTGAACAGTTTGCAACTACCCCCCATTTAGCTCATCTGTTTTTAGTGCCCAACCCAGCTCACAATCCAGGTGGCGATTTCGGACTCGACGACAACGGCCACGCCTTAGATTTACCCCTTACCGACTCTCGTCCAAGATTTACTTATTCATCCATCGGTTTGTTTAAAAAAACACTTTTCCACCCCCCCTTTTGCTCTATCGAGCCGGGGAATCCGGTCGGCTCCAAGGCGTCCCTTGCGCCGATTTTGCGAAAGGCTATGGACCTAAAGCTTGTAAGCGCAGAAATGCTAAAAAGTCCCTGGACAGATGTTGGCACCCCGGAACGGCTAGCTGAATTAAACTCTATTTAACTAAATTCACACTTACTTCACTATATGTCTACGCATACACTGTATCCATCTGAGCTCTACCGCGCACGTCGAAAAAAATTAGCTACCTTACTTGGCTCAAACGGTGTCGCAATCATCCCAACGGCTGACGAACAGCCAAGGAACCGAGATAGTGACTTTTTGTTTCGACATGACAGTTATTTTTATTATTTAACCGGGTTCACAGAACCCAACGCGGTTTTGGTTGTATTTGCAAACGGTGACAGTACTCTTTTTTGTCAACCCAAGGATCTGGAGCGCGAGATTTGGGACGGTTACCGCCTAGGCCCTGATTCTGCAGTACCTTCGCTGGGCATCACTACTGCGCACTCCATCCGTGATATCGATACTCAAATGCCGATCATGCTTGAAAATGCCTCCTCGCTTTGGTATCCCTTTACTATTCACAAAGGCCTGTCCCAACGGATTGAGGGTTGGTTTAAAACTGTTTTATCCAAAAGCCGCTCTGGTATCACATCCCCCAATATGCTTTGTGATGTATGCTGTTTATTAGATGAAATGCGTCTAATCAAAGATTCGCACGAAATTGATCTTATGAGAAAGGCTGCTCAAATAAGCGCGCAAGGTCATATAAAAGCGATGCAGTTTTGTTCCTCCAGTATTAAACAAAACTTAGCGTTATGCGAATATCATTTGGATGCCGAATTGCTTTATGAGTTCAGACGCAACGGTTCCGAATATCCGGCTTATGCCTCCATTGTTGCCTCTGGTGCCAATGCCTGTGTATTGCACTACCGTGCTGACAAAGCCCCCATTGTTGATGGTGATTTGGTTTTAATTGATGCGGGTTGTGAATACGCTAGTTACGCCGGAGATATAACTCGGACTTTCCCAGCGAATGGCAGATTTAGTAAATCTCAAAGGGCCGTTTATGATGTCGTTTTAGAGAGCCAATACGCAGCCGTTGGCGCAACCCGTGCTGGAGCACTGTTCACTGACCCACACCAGGCAGCTCTGAAAGTACTTTCCAAAGGATTGCTGGATCTGGGAATTTTAAATCGCAATGAGCACGGCGGGGTGGACGACGTAATCGAAAACAAACATTATTTTCCTTATTTTATGCACAGGACCAGTCACTGGCTAGGCATGGATGTTCATGACTGTGGCTCCTATATAGAACCTATCAATACAGGGTCACTTAATTCTGTCTCTCCTCGCGTATTGCAACCAGGCATGGTTCTAACGATTGAACCTGGTTTGTATATCCGCCCGGCCAAAAACGTCCCCGAGGAGTTCCATAACATCGGAATTCGCATTGAGGACGACGCCTTAGTAACTAACGGGGCCTGCGAGCTTTTTTCTAGAGCCGTTCCTGTTGACGCCCTTGAAATTGAACACCTAATGTCTTAAGTTGTCCCCAAACAAACACGCTTCAAAGCTTCCATAATTTTTTGACTTTGAAACTAATTCTCTGTTTTTGAAACTTTGCGTTCTTGTAAGCCTACAATCTACGCCTTTGCTTGATTTTCCATTTTTTCAAGCATCTTATCGGTTTTCGGAGTGACTATGGCCAATGATATAAACCCCCAATCTAAGCTCACGAGTTCGGAGATGCCTCCTGTAGATGCTCACCAAGCAGCAAGGCAGGAGCTACGTCGTGCAGCGCTCGAGTATCACGAGTTTCCTACACCCGGAAAAGTTTCCATACAAGCGACCAAACAACTTATAAATCAACATGACCTCGCCTTGGCATACACACCAGGAGTCGCTGCACCTTGTGAGGAGATTGTCAAAGACCCGAATGCCGCATTTCGCTACACCAGCCGCGGGAACCTTGTTGCTGTAATTACCAACGGTACCGCTGTTTTAGGTCTGGGTGACATTGGCCCACTTGCTTCTAAGCCTGTTATGGAGGGCAAGGGAGTTCTATTTAAAAAATTCGCTGGCATTGATGTTTTTGATATAGAAATCAATGAAAAGAATTTAGATAAATTAGTTGACACTATTGCTTCCTTGGAGCCAACATTTGGGGGCATCAATTTAGAGGACATTAAAGCGCCTGATTGCTTTTATGTTGAACGAAAATTACGTGAGCGCATGAAAATTCCTGTCTTTCATGACGATCAACACGGTACAGCTATCGTGGTAGGGGCGGCTATCATCAGCGGTTTAAAAGTTGTCGGCAAGGACATTACAAAAGTTAAGTTTGTAACATCCGGTGCTGGTGCTGCGGCGTTGGCGTGTTTGAATTTACTTTTAAAGCTTGGACTACCCAGAGAGAATATTTTCGTAACTGATCTTGCCGGCGTTGTGTACAAAGGTCGTACAGAACTGATGGACGAGGACAAGATTCAATTTGCTCAAGACACCTCAGCCCGCTCCTTATCTGATGTTATTCAAAATGCCGATGTTTTCCTTGGGCTATCGGCTGGGGGTGTTTTAAAAGCTGAAATGGTTGCCAAAATGGCTCCCAAACCACTTATTCTTGCGCTCGCGAACCCGACACCAGAGATATTGCCCGATGAGGTTGCATCCGTTCGATCTGATGCCGTTATTGCAACTGGACGTTCGGACTTCCCCAATCAAGTCAATAATGTTTTATGTTTCCCGTATATTTTCAGAGGTGCACTTGACGCGGGTGCTTCAACTATTACGACTGAAATGGAGATCGCTGCTGTTTATGCAATTGCTGACCTTGCTCAAGCAGAACAAAGTGAAGTCGTCGCTGCCGCTTACTCAGGTGAGGTTCTAGCCTTTGGTCCTGAATACCTCATACCTAAGCCCTTTGATCCGCGCTTGATGATCAAAATTGCCCCTGCTGTCGCTAAGGCAGCTCACGAAAGTGGTGTTGCCCTGCGCCCCATTCTTGATTTTGATGCTTATCGCGAGAAATTACAAAGTTTCGTTTACGCTTCGGGTTCTGCAATGAAACCAATCTACGAAGCGGCTAAGAAAGCAAACAAAAAACGAGTTGCTTTTGCTGAAGGCGAAGACGAGCGGGTTTTACGTGCTGTTCAAATTGTAATAGACGAAGGACTTGCGATCCCGACCCTCATCGGTAGACCGGCTATTATTGCCCAGCGAATCAAACAATTTGGTCTGCGTTTGAGAGAAGGGGTTGACTATGCTGTTGTCAACGTCGAACAGGATCACCGGTATAAGGATTTTTGGCAAACTTACCTAAGCCTAACCGAGCGAAAAGGCGTAACGATCCAGCTCGCAAAAATTGAAATGCGCAGACGGCTCTCGCTTATTGGTGCCATGTTGCTTCATAAAAATGAGGTTGACGGTTTGATCTGCGGTACTTGGAGCACTCCTGACGTACACCTTCGTTATATTGATGAAGTAATTGGAAACCGCGCTGGCATCAGCACATATGCTTGTATGAATCTATTGCTGCTTCCTGAGCGACAACTATTCATTGTTGATACGCACATCAATGTGAATCCAACTCCCGACCAATTGTGTGAAATCACGATCATGGCCGCCCAAGAAATGCTTCGCTTCGGTATACAACCTAAGGTAGCGCTCTTATCACACTCTAATTTCGGATCTAGTAATGACGCTTCCGCTGTAAAAATGCGAAATACGCTTGCCCTGCTTCAGAGTCGTGCACCTTGGTTAGAAATCGACGGCGAAATGCACGGGGACTTAGCCCTCGACGCGCAGGCGAGGCACACCTCAATGCCTAACTCTACGCTCTCGGGCGATGCTAATTTATTGGTCATGCCAAACCTTGATGCGGCCAATATTTCCTACAACTTACTCAAGGTAGCCGCGGGTGGCAATATCGCGATTGGCCCAATACTCCTTGGCGCAGCTAAGCCAGTTCATATTTTGACCGCCAGTTCTACTGTACGACGCATTGTTAATATGACCGCACTCACGGTAGCCGATGCGAGCGCCCACAGGAACAGCACTTAATTAGTTCTTTAGTACTCTTTGGCTTGTCTATGTCCCTTCCACCAACATATTCACTTGCCTTTTTGAAGTATTTCAGTCACACTACGCAGTTGCTAGAAACGACTAGTAACGGTGATTACTCAGGTTGCCCTTAAATGGATGGTTCTGGGTAGTTTTTCTAAAACACTTAACGGTACTTTGTGCTATTTTTTAGGAAGTAGAACGGAGATGGAAATGCCACTTCGTAATGTAAAAAACAATATAGTTCAGTCCATCCGCGCCTTTAGGGTTGCCGATTTACAAAATGCTGCCCAACAAATGGGTCATCATTTTTTGTATTCAAATCTGGCTGCCGCCCAAAGCAAGCAAGATGTACTAGACATGATTGCTCACCAATTTACGTTCCCAATGCAAACAAGCAAAAGCTTTGACTCTTTGTACGATTGCATGACAGACCCACTTTATAAGTCTGGCCCCCAACCAGGTTTTGTATTGGTTTTAGAGCATATTCCAGCCCACTCAAAATTTGACAAAGAAGCGCGCGAGCAACTCTTAGACATATTCAGAGAAGCCGCAGATTACTGGTCAGATCGAAAGATTTGTTTCCGTTGTTTCTATTCTTTTTCTGTTGCGATCGCACCAGTTATGGCTGGAGACCGTTTAACGAATCCGCCTGAGGCTGACGGAATTACCATCCCAGAGGAAGGTGAAAAAATGCCAACCGATAAGTTAGTAGACATTTCACCGCTTGCCCTGAGAATGAGTAGCCCCTTCAATGCTGGATACTGGTTATCTGTTGCGTGATTCTTATGTGTTTAATTTGAGTCCCGTAACCTTCACCCAAAACTAAAAAGCCCGCATATGCGGGCTTTTTATTTATCGCCAATTATTTTTAGCCGTTTGTCATAGCTCGCTGAATTTCAGCCATTACTCGTGGGTCTTGTAAAGCAACTTCCCACATTTTGTTATCATTTGCTCTTTCACGACGAGCAAGAATCCAAGCATTAACTGCAGGCTTGAAACCAGTAACAGTCTTACGAATAGGTGTTGCTAATAGTGCAATCGTTGAAAAGGCGACCACCCACATAAACATCCATGCAGCCATCAGATGCCCATCAGTGTATGTGTCAATAACTTGGTTAACAATTACCAGTACTGTTGAAACAATTGCAGACAACAGCACCGCAGCGACGCTACGTGCGCTATCTGCGCGCACTGCTAAATTCTTAATGCTTTCTAATATGCGTGTAGCCCTTTGAACACCGGGATGAACGCTAGGATATGAAGTGTGGGCGAATGCAGTCATTTTTGATTCCTCTTTGTCAACATTTGTTTAACTAATAATGAAGTATAGGGTTAACACCAGGACTATTCAAGTTTATATTCATGATGTGGTACATTCACGATAATGATGACCAATAAGCATAAAACCATTAATTTCCGGACGTTAGACCTGAATTTATTACGTGTGTTTGATGCGGTTATGACGGAACGCAGTCTAACCAAAGCGGCCCAAAAATTATCCCTTACCCAGCCAGCGATCAGCAATGCAATGCGTAGGCTAAGAGATGCCTTGGGGGATGAGTTATTGACGAGGCGCGGACAAGCTCTAGAGCCCACGCCACGCGCCCAGTCTCTTTGGTTGGTTGTTCGCGAGTCGCTTAAGCAGTTACAAGAAACCCTTGCTCCCGATCAGTTTGACCCACTCTCTGCAATTACTACATTTATATTGGCCATGGCAGATGCAACGGCCTCTGAAATAATCCCGGCTCTACTAGAAATTCTCGAACACGAAGCTCCTGGCGTAACCCTGCGCGTTGTTCCCCTAACCACTCGCGATCCTAGGGAGCTTTTACAACTGGAGATGGCCGATCTAGCTGTGGGATATTTCCCCGCAGTTATTGCCGATTTAACAAGCAGAGCCCAGTCGGGTGACATTATTAGCTTTGAGCATGAAAGGTTGTTTGATGGTGAGTATGTGTGTGTCATGAGAAAGGACCACCCTCTCGCGGACAAAGATCTATCCTTAGATGAATACTGTGCTTGTAGGCACTTGTTGGTTAGCTTTTCCGGTCGCCCGTTTGGATTCATAGATGAGTCTTTAGCGGCACTTGGCAAAAAAAGGCGAATTGTTGGAACAGTCAATCAGTTTTCGACCGCGGGACGTGTTGTCATGCAGACCAACCTATTAACCGTCCTACCCAGGCATTTTGTTAGTGTTGCAGGAATTGAGAGTCAGTTAACGATCAAGAAACTTCCTTTTGATTCGCCGATCGTTCATGTTGATATGCTTTGGCATCACCACTCATTTACCCCTAAAGCACAGACTTGGTTGCGCTCATGTGTAGCTCGCGCCGCAGAGACATCCATGAGAACTCATTTGAAATCTTAATTTTTGCTGCGATCACAAATATACTCTTATCCATTCTTAAAGTCTTGTTTTGGCCCTGGTACCCCTGCGTCTACGTAATACCTAGCCTGCACAGATAGAACATCTGCCTTGCCCGCAGGAGTTAGAGTTGTTCTAAACTCACAATTGACGCGCAGTGGGTCTACTTTGATTAACGCGTACCCTCGCTCATCGGCGCGCATGTGCAAAATATCTGCGTTATTGGCTTTGATCATTTCCACTGAGCTATCACTTAATCCACGCGAAGAAATAGAAGTTGTGACGAATTCACTTGCTAGGATTGGCTCACTCTGCGAATTGCTTTCAAGCCTTAGATTAGCCGCCACATTCATATGGACGTCGCCTCCGAGGGTGACGACATTAGATATATTATTGCTTTGGATATTTTTAAGCAGTCTTTCCCTTGCGACAGCATAACCATCCCAGGCTTCTGTATAAGTTGCCCTTCCAAGGGGTGTTGATATTTTCGTTGAACTGATCTGTGTCCCTTGAGCGAGCAACTTCCATTGACGTTTAGAGTTGAGCAGTCCATCACCAAGCCAAGCCTCTTGTTCAAAGCCTAGCATTGTTCGAGTTGGATCGTCTAATTCGTTACAGCTCATAACAACTCTCCCCCCGGCACTTCCCGGTTTAGAGCACGCATGGTGACTTCTAAATTGTCGACAGTCTAGAGTCCACAGTTCCGCGAGTTGCCCCCACACAAAACGATTGTTTAACCGCATCGAGGCTTGATAGGGACTTTGCATGTCTGGTCCCAACCATAATGGTTGATGTTCAAAGTATGCCCTGTACGCAGCTGCTCTTCGTTTTAGAAAAATATCAGGCTCTGTGTAAGCGGGCTCTAAATCATTTGCATAGTCGTTCACAACCTCGTGATCATCCCACATCAAAATCCAAGGATGAGCGGCATGAGCGGCTTGTAATAAATCGTCTGATTTGTACAGAGCGTATCTTTCTCGGTATTGCTCAAGTGTCTTTGGCTCCCCACCTTTATGTCGGCGAACTGCAAGTCGTTCGTTTAGATTTGTCTCGTAAATATAGTCCCCGACGAACAACACAAAGTCTAACTCTTGATTTGCAATATCTTTGTACGCCGTGTATTGACCTGCTTCGTAATGTTGACATGAAGCTAATGCAAACCTAAGGCTTCGAACCGGGTCCTCTGGGGCGGGGGCCGTTTTGGTTCTTCCTACCGTGCTTATGGCGTCCCCCGCTATAAAGCGGTACCAGTAAGTTGTCGCTGCTTGTAGTCCTCCAACCTTTACGCGCACAGAATGCCCGAGTTCTTCGTGCGTGAGTTCTTTCCCCTTCCTGATTAACTGTTTGAGTTGTTCATCGGCGTATAACTCCCACTCAACCCACACAGGCTCACCCGCTCCCTGAGGCCCTGCTAAATCTGATTGATTTATTATCAGCTTCGTCCACAAAACGACCTCATCATTTCTAGGGACACCACTTGCAACACCTAGCAGAAACGGTTGTGACTGCCATCTCCGCTTTAAATCCAAAGATTGCGCGAAACTCAACCCCGCCCCCCAAGGTGCTAAAGCCAGTCCAATTGCCGCATTCTTTAGAGCAATACTTATATCCCGTCGAGTTTTATTCATTGTCATGTTCTACGAATATCTTCATAGGAGTATCTTCGCTCTGCGTGACAGAAATAAGAATGCATGGCCTGCCCTTAGCGAGTTAGCGAGTTAACATGGAGGACTTAAATAGGTGTTGAAGATTCAATAATAGCGCCCCCCAAACAGACCTCGCCGTCATATAAAACAAGGGACTGCCCCGGGGTGACAGCCCACTGTGGTTGATCGAACTGAACGGTTATCTCGTCTAGTTTGTCTAGCATTGCAGAACATTTTGCGTCCGCTTGCCTATAACGGGTTTTGGCGCCTAATTCACCACCCAGTTCGTTCATTCCCATGGGATCCACCCAACTTGTGTTTATCGCCCTCAAAGAATTTGAATACAACCAAGGGTGATTGTGTCCGCGAACTACGAACAAGGTCTTTGTCGGCACATCTTTTTTGGCTACAAACCACGGCTCATGATCCCCACCACCCCTTTGTGCGCCAGGGTCTTTTAATCCACCAATTTTCAAGCCCTGTCTCTGCCCCAAGGTATAAAAGCTGAGGCCCATATGCTCACCAATCACTCGCCCCTTGTCATCCTTAATTGGACCGGGCTGAGAATCTATATACTTGTTTAAAAACTCCCTAAACGGCCTCTCCCCAATAAAACATATTCCCGTCGAGTCTTTCTTTTTGGCGTTAGGTAATCCTATTTCTAAGGCCATTTTTCTTATTTCTGTTTTATGAATTTCTCCTATGGGGAATATTGTTTTAGAGAGTTGCGCTTGACTCAGCCGATGTAGAAAATAGCTTTGGTCCTTATTCGGATCTAAACCTTTTAACAACTGATAAGCTCCTAGAACGCCTCGAACACGGGCGTAATGACCCGTTGCAATTTTCTCCGCTCCCAAGCGCATTGCATGATCTAAGAACGCTTTAAATTTGATCTCGGCATTGCAAAGCACGTCCGGGTTAGGTGTTCTCCCGGCTTTGTATTCATGCAAAAACTCTGCAAAAACTCGATCCTTATAGTCGTTAGCAAAGTTAACGTGTTCTAACTCTATTCCAATAACATCTGCCACTGCGGCTGCATCTATAAAGTCTTGCTTCGTAGAGCAGTATTCGTCATTGTCATCGTCCTCCCAGTTTTTCATAAAAATTCCGACGACTTCGTGGCCCTGTTTTTTTAGCAACCAGGCGCTGACAGCAGAGTCCACTCCGCCACTTAAACCCACCACAATTCTTTTTTTTTCACTCAAAACTTAACCACCGAATAGCATTGTGCTTGTTTGGATTGTTTATTTGTTTAATTAGCAAATGCAGCTATCCCCGTTTGTGCCCGACCCAGGATCAAGGCATGAATATCGTGTGTACCCTCATAGGTGTTTACAACCTCTAAATTAACCAAGTGTCGAGCCACTCCAAATTCATCGCTTATCCCATTGCCCCCCATCATGTCTCTTGCCATTCTTGCAATGTCAAGGGCTTTGCCACAAGAATTACGTTTTAAGATTGAGGTGATCTCTACGCTATCTATCCCCTCGTCTTTCATTCGGCCTAATCTCAAACATCCCTGCAGCCCTAGGGTGATTTCCGTTTGCATATCAACCAATTTTTTCTGAATCAATTGATTTGCTGCTAAAGGCCTGCCAAATTGTTTTCTGTCTAAGGTGTATGCTCTCGCTCTAAACCAGCAATCTTCTGCAGCGCCTAAGGTGCCCCAAGCTATACCGTAACGTGCACTGTTCAAACAAGTGAACGGCCCCTTTAAGCCCTGCACTTCAGGCAAAGCATTCTCCTCAGGCACAAAGACAGAGTCCATAACGATTTCACCCGTTATAGACGCTTTCAAGCCCACTTTACCGTGTATCGCTGGAGCACTTAATCCCTTCATTCCCTTCTCTAAGATAAAGCCACGTATTGGGCCTACGTGCCCAGTCTCAGTTACCTCTTTTGCCCAAACCACAAAAACATCTGCAATAGGACTGTTGGAGATCCACATTTTGCTACCCGACAAGCTATAACCCCCCTTCACTACTTTCGCACGAGTCAGCATGCCCGCGGGATCAGACCCATGATCGGGCTCTGTGAGTCCAAAACACCCAATCCACTCACCCGAAGCTAGCTTTGGCAAGTACTTTTGTTTTTGAGCCTCTGAACCAAATTCATAAATGGGCACCATAACCAATGATGACTGAACACTCATCATTGACCTGTATCCAGAATCAATTCGCTCGACCTCTTTTGCTATCAATCCGTAGGCAACGTAATTGAGACCTGGCCCACCATACTGCGTTGGTATGGTTGGCCCCAACATTCCGAGTGCCCCCATTTCTTTTAATATGGATACGTCCGTTTTTTCATGACGAAATGCTTCTAGTATTCTGGTCTTAAGACTGTGTTCACAATAATCTCTTACGGCCTGTGCAACCATGCGCTCCTCAGAGGTTAATTGTTGCTCAATTAAAAAGGGGTCGTTCCACTGAAATGCCACTTTAGCCATTTTTTACTCCATGTTTTATCTGTCCCAATTATTATCGCAAAACCTCTTCACCCTGGGTCTAATCACGCGCTAAAACCATTTAATGCTTATTGTTGTCTGGCCTTGCCCGTGCTTTCCCTCGGTTGTTTCAATTTCTGAACTTATTGCTTTATAAGTTTGTTGTACCGTCGTACACTTAGTGCATTGAGACTGCATGAACACTCTACACGAATACCAAAATGAACGCTCCAACGCCAATTAGTCACTTAGCTCCTGAGATTAGCCCACGTCAAATTCCTAGTGAATTTATTGATGCTCTCAAATTGCGTTTTGGTGCCGAGTGTTCCACTGCATTAGCAGTTCGAGAGCAACATGGGCGCGATGAATCCGCATTTGTTAGCGTACCACCACCCTCTGTTGTCGTTTTTGCCCAAAACACCCTAGACATTTCAGATGCCATTCGACTTGCGTCTCAATACGCAGTTCCAGTCATACCCTTTGGAGTTGGCTCTTCCCTAGAAGGTCACCTACTTGCCGTTCAAGGAGGCATGAGCCTTGATCTCAGTAAGATGAACAACATACTTGCTATTAATTCTGAAGACCTAACTGTAACTGTGCAACCGGGTGTCACTCGAATGCAGCTAAATCAAGAGTTGAAAAATACGGGACTTTTTTTTCCAATTGATCCGGGTGCAAACGCCTCTATTGGCGGTATGTGTGCAACTCGCGCGAGCGGGACAAACGCTGTTCGATATGGAACGATGCGTGAGAATGTTTTAGCTCTTGAAGTCGTCTCCGCACACGGCGAAGTCATTAGAACGGGCACAAGAGCAAAAAAATCAAGCGCAGGATATGACCTTACTCGCTTATTTATTGGCAGTGAAGGCACGCTCGGCGTTATAAGCGAAATCACTCTAAAAATATACCCTTTACCCGAGGCAATTTCTGCTGCCATTTGCTCATTTCAAACCATTGAAGCAGCGGTACGTGCAACCATTCAAATTATCCAAATGGGTATCCCAATCGCGCGAGTCGAGTTAATCGACAAACACGCCGTTCGTATGGTTAATGCACACTCCAAGCTCTCCCTATCTGAACAACCTTTATTGCTTATGGAGTTTCATGGCTCGCCAGATGGCGTTAAGGAACAGGCGACAACGGTACAAGAGATAGCTACAGAATTTGGCGGTGAAGAGTTTGAGTGGGCAAGTACTCCTGAGGAGCGCACTAGACTTTGGAGCGCTCGACATAATGCCTATTTTGCTGCCATTCAGTCCCGCCCTGGATGTCGTGCCATTTCAACCGACACTTGTGTTCCCATTAGCCGATTGGCAGACTGTTTACTCGAGTCGGTTGAGGAAACGGAGGCTTCTGGGCTTTCCTATTTTCTAGTTGGCCACGTTGGAGACGGTAATTTCCACTTCGGGTATCTCATTGACCCGAACAACGAAGACGAACGAGAAACCGCCGAAACATTAAATCATAAACTTGTAGCCCGCGCTCTTAGCATGGGCGGAACATGCTCGGGAGAGCACGGCATTGGTCTTCACAAGATGGGCTTTCTAATTGATGAGGCTGGCGAAGGGGCCGTGCAAATGATGAGAACCATTAAAAGGGCTTTAGATCCTCAAAACATTATGAATCCTGGCAAGATCTTCTCATTCTGATTTTTATTGCGACGGTGATGAGCCTCTTAATTTGTCGATTAGTCCATTAAGCTCTTCTAACGATCCAAACTGAATCACAACCTCTCCCATTTGCTGTAGTTTCCCGTGTCGCTTTACATTTTTTCTAACGACAACATCAACAGTTGCGGTTAGTAAATCGGAGAGCTCCTCTTCGATGCGCAAAAGGTCTCTAGACTTCTCCCGTCCTGCCTTCTTAGACGGCGTTTGTGTGGCATTTGACTTGAGCCTTTTAACAAGTTGTTCGGCCTCTCTGACAGACATCTTTTTTGCCGTCATCTCGTGCGCCGCCCCGACCTGCTCCCCTTGCTCAAGACTCAACAATGCCCTGGCATGCCCCATATCTAAATCCCCAGCCATCAGCATCGTCTGTACAGGAGACGTCAGATTAAGCAGTCGCAACAAGTTGGATGCTGCACTTCTAGAACGGCCCACCGCCTGGGCAGCCTGTTCATGGCTCAAACCAAACTCTCGCACCAATCGGTCTAAACCATGGGCTTCCTCCAAGGGGTTTAAATCCTCGCGCTGAATATTCTCAATCAACGCCATTGCAGCGGCCGCCTCATTCGGGACGTTTTTAACCAACACGGGTACGGACTGAAGTCCGGCTAGCTTTGCCGCCCTAAATCGGCGCTCACCCGCAATAATTTCATACTTATCCTGATTGGGACCATCTATTAAATGTCGAACCAAAATGGGCTGCATGATTCCCTGCGCTTTAATGCTTTCTGCAAGTTCATACAGCGCTCCTTCGTCCATACGAGTTCGCGGCTGATACATACCCGCCACCATTTGCGTGAGCATCAGCGTAGAAGGCTCATTTCGCCCGGTTGAACCCTCTTCAACAGACTCCCTAGCGGCGGGCCCCAATAAAGCCTCGAGACCACGACCTAATCCCTTTGGTTTTTTTGTCACCATATATTTTTCAATTCTTTCTGTTATTTAACCGAGTTGAGCCGATCAACCATTTCCTGAGCAAACTCAATAAAGGCTTGACTGCCCTTAGCCAAAGGATCAAAAACAACGCCTGGCAACCCAAAACTAGGGGCCTCAGCTAACCGGACATTTCTAGGAATAACCGCATTAAAAACTTTATCACCAAAATGCGCCTTAAGTTGATCACTTACTTGTTGTTGAAGCGTCACCCGCGGATCAAACATGACGCGCAACAAGCCTATTATTTGTAAATCGGCATTTAGGTTTGCATGAACTTGTTTGATCGTATTAACCAGATCTGTAAGCCCCTCCAAAGCAAAATATTCACACTGCATTGGGACTACTACGCCCTGAGCCGCACACAAACCATTGAGCGTTAGCATAGACAATGAGGGCGGGCAATCAATAACAACAAAGTCATAGTTATCGCCTACTGACGACAACGCCCTTTTTAGTCGCATTTCCCTATAATCCAAGCCCACCAACTCAACCTCTGCACCGGCCAAGTCTCTGTTGGCCCCAAGTACATCATAGGTAGGAAACATCTTTTTTCCACCCTCATCGCCCCAATAACTTGGACGCGAAGCCTCTTGAATTGTGGCGGACTCTAACAACACATCGTACACACTCAAGCCTAAACTTCGTTTATCAATTCCTGAGCCCATAGTGGCATTACCCTGGGGATCCAAATCAATTAACAAGACTTTTTGACCAATTGCTCCCAATCCAGCGGCCAAGTTAACGGATGTCGTCGTTTTACCTACGCCGCCCTTTTGATTTGCGACACAAAATATCTTAGCCATTTGAAAAATCTTTCCTAGTGTGGGGTCAGAGTTTACCGCCCAAGTTGATCAGACCAACCAATTTAGGACTCTTTATTTGATAAACACAAGGCAACTGTGTTTCACGTGAAACATTATGGATTTATGCTTTACTGTTTAAGAGTCGTTTACAAAGACGGCTCCGGGCCAATCCAAACCAAACATCGCTCTGCTAATAAATCGGGAACTTTAAGAGACACAATTTCCAGAATAACAAATCCTTCTGGCAACTGCCGAATCTCCTCCTCGGGGACTCGTCCTTTCATGGCGAGCCAAAGCCCGCCCTTTTTCACTGCGCCCCGAGTTCCAGTCATAAAATCGGACAAGCTCGCAAATGCCCTAGAAACAGTCAAATCAAAATGAGCCGCATTTATTTTCTCCACCCTCTCATGCTTAGCCTGAAGGTTGCACAAACCAAGTTGCAAGGCAACTTGCTGAACAAATGCCACTTTTTTTGCCACCGCGTCTAATGCAACCACACTCATTGAGGGACAGGCTATGGCGATCATAACCGCCGGCAAACCCGCTCCTGAGCCAACATCAAGGACGCAAGCTCCAGGAGCGACTCTCACAAGCATTGGATTGATTATGGACAAACAATCCAACACATGCTGAACAAGAATATCGGCGGGCTCTTTTATGGCTGTAAGGTTATAAACAGCACCCCACTTATGCAAAAGAGCAATATAGCCCAAGACTTGTTCGATTTGACTCGAACTTAGCACCAAATTAAGCTCTTCCAAACCCCTAAGTAGCGAAGGCCTGAGATCAGCAATCCACCGAGATTCTGTTAAAAGTCCAATCCCGCCCATAGATTTTGGCGAGTTAATCTGATCGACCACGATTAAGATCCGCTTATTTCAGAACTTTTTTCTCTTTGACCATTATGCGGAGCGTTTTTCGCCTTCATCCTTTTTAAATGAATCAATAATAGGGATATTGCTGCCGGCGTAATTCCAGAAATCCGCGAAGCTTGCCCCACCGTCTCTGGCCGGTGATGGGTGAGTTTTTGACGCACTTCAAAACTAAGGGCATCAATTGACAAATAGTCCATGTCTGCGGGCAAAGCTAAACGCTCAAAATGAGAAGCCTTTTCGACCTCCTCTTTTTGCTTTTCAATATATCCTGCGTATTTTGCGCTAATTTCAACCTGCTCCACGACTGTTTCACGTGAAACAAGATCTAAGGCCTCTATCGCGGAACTTTTAAAAGCTCCCGCATCTAAACTCATTAACCCGGCGTAAGTTATGTCTGGGCGGCGAAGCAACTCCCCTAGATTATGTTCATGTTCGATCTTCTTGCCCAAAACCCTTATAGACTCATCCTCAATTAAATTGCGAGGATTAACCCAAATAGACTTTAGACGGGCTATTTCATTCGTTATTGCCGTCTGTTTTACCTCAAAAAGCTCCCATTGTCTCGGCGAAACCAATCCCATTTCATGAGCTACGGGTGTAAGCCTTTGATCCGCATTGTCCTCTCTGAGCTGAAGCCTATATTCCGCGCGGCTTGTAAACATTCGATATGGCTCAGAGACTCCCTTCGTTACTAGATCATCTACCAAAACGCCTATGTATGCTTGGTCGCGGGCCGGCGTCCAAGGCGCATATCCTT
Organism: uncultured Burkholderiales bacterium; assembly: GCA_903830725.1. GTDB lineage: Bacteria > Pseudomonadota > Gammaproteobacteria > Burkholderiales > Burkholderiaceae_C > Limnohabitans. Next base: position 30,479 of record CAIKVH010000137.1, read on the forward strand.
TGCAATAGCGCGCAGCATTGATGCCAGCATAGAGCCCCTGTGCAGCAGCTTCTTCATATCCAGTTGTCCCGTTAATTTGCCCGGCGAAAAATAAACCATCTATTGACCGTGTCTCAAAACTTCTCTTTAACTCTCGCGGATCAAAATAGTCATACTCAATAGCATATCCAGGGCGAAGGATATGCGCCTGCTCTAGCCCCTTCATAGAACGTACCAAATCATACTGAACATCAAAGGGCAAACTTGTGCTTATTCCATTAGGATAATATTCATTCGTGGTAAGCCCCTCTGGCTCGAGAAATATCTGATGGCTTTCTTTATCAGCAAAACGACTAATCTTATCCTCAACACTTGGACAATAGCGTGGGCCAACTCCTTCAATTTTTCCGGTAAACATAGGACTACGGTCAAACCCAGATCGTATGATTTCGTGAGTACGTGCGTTTGTATGAGTAATCCAACATGGCATTTGGTCGGGGTGATCTGCAACAGATCCCATATAACTAAATACAGGTATGGCGCCCTCACCGCCGCCGATCATGCCATCGCCGGGCTGCTCCTGACATGCAGAAAAGTCTATCGTCCGCCCGTCCAAGCGTGGCGGCGTCCCTGTTTTGAGACGACCTTGGGGGAGCTTTAACTCCTTTAGCCGATCGCTTAAACGAATAGCTGGCTCGTCTCCCGCCCTTCCACCAGAATAATTATCTAGACCAACGTGAATTCTTCCATTTAAAAATGTCCCCGCTGTTAAAACAACAGTTTTTGATCGAAAGTGAATGCCCGCCTGCACAACTGCACCAACAACTTTATTGCCCTCGAGCCATAAATCATCTACAGCTTGTTGGAACAAAAATAAATTCGGTTGATTTTCAAGTTCATAACGAATAGCCGCTTTATAAAGGATGCGATCGGCTTGCGCACGTGTCGCCCTAACAGCAGGGCCTTTTGATTTATTTAGAATTCTGAATTGAATTCCTGCCCTATCCGTCGCGCGGGCCATTACCCCGCCCATCGCATCAATTTCTTTAACTAAGTGCCCTTTTCCTATACCACCGATAGATGGGTTACAACTCATCTGGCCAAGCGTTTCAATGTTATGGGTAAGTAATAAAGTAGAACAACCCATTCGCGCACTTGCAAGCGCAGCCTCTGTGCCCGCATGACCGCCACCGACAACTATGACATCAAATTCGCGAGGATATTTCATTAGTAATTAGTAGCATGTAAATTCAAACATTGAACTTGGCACGTTAAGGTATTTGGGCCAAATAAGGTGGGGTTTCGGAAAGTGATTCACAAAAAACAATAAAATTAAAACAATATTTATTAAACAATGATTTTACTTCTTGTCATATACACAAGGCAAGAATTTAGTTTGTTAACACCACCAAAAGCATCATGAAACAGATCAGAAGCGTCGAAAAAATAATACACGGACAAAAGACAAGTGATGGGGCAGGAGTCAAATTAACTCGACTTGTTACTCAAGAGCTCCAACAACGATTGGACCCATTTTTAATGCTTGACGCGTTCGGGAGTGATGAGGCCTGCGATTACATCGGCGGATTTCCAGATCATCCTCATCGAGGCTTTGAAACAATCACGTATATGTTAACGGGGAAAATGAGGCATCATGATAGTGTGGGCAACTCGGGCCTTTTGGAAGACGGCGGAGTTCAGTGGATGACAGCTGGCAAAGGAGTTATACATAGTGAAATGCCCGAGCAAGACCAAGGACGAATGAGTGGTTTTCAACTGTGGCTTAACCTTCCGTCTAAACAAAAAATGTGCTCCCCATGGTACCGAGATTTTCAAAGCAAAGCGATACCCGAAGTGAGTTTGGTGAACGGTATAAAAGTAAGAGTAATTGCCGGTATTTCCAACGGAACTAAAGGGGCTGTGCAAAGGGAAGTAACCAACCCTTTGTACTTAGATATCCATTTTCCAAAAGGTAATAGCACTATATTTGAAGAAGAAATACCTAGGGTACACAACGCATTCTTTTATGTATACAAAGGCGAAATAAAAATCGGTGAGGCGGGAAACAGCAAAATAGTACGCGAGCAAGAGTTGGCCATATTAAGTAACGACTACGACAGCGTAAGCATTAGCGGGCGTGAGGACACCAAAATAATACTAATCTCGGGTAAGCCTCTCAGAGAAAGCATTGTGCAATATGGTCCGTTTGTAATGAACACTAAAGAGCAAATCGTCCAGGCTGTTGAGGACTTTAAGAGTGGGCGTCTAGCATAAAGAAGTTAAATGCGAATTAAACATCGAGATTAGCTGCGCGAAGGGCGTTCTTCTCAATGAAGATTCTTCTTGGTTCTACCTCATCTCCCATTAACATTGTAAATACACGGTCAGCCTCAATGGCATCATCAATTTGAACGCGAAGTAGTCTCCTAACCTGAGGATCCATGGTTGTTTCCCAAAGTTGCGCAGGATTCATTTCTCCAAGACCTTTGTATCTTTGTCTAGCCGTTGCGTGTTCTGCCTGTTGAATTAACCATCGCATTGCCTGCCTAAAGTCGCTTACAGCCTCTTCCTTTAAACGATCGCCCTCCCCTCTTTGGACTTTTCCATCATCAGACATGAGGCCTTTGAAAGTCTGGGCAGCTTCTGCAAGGGCTGCGTAATCTGCTCCATGAACAAAATCTTGCGTAATGATGCTACTCTTAACATTTCCGTGATGATGACGGCTAATGCGCAAAATAGGCTTATCCGTTCTAACATCAAATTCTGCTGTAACAGTTGATCCGCTACCCAGTTCAAGCAACTTCGCTTGAAGTGTATTTGCACAGAGATGCGACTCTTCTAAAGAGTCAAGATTCAAAGAAACGCCATCTGCCATTGCTCGAAGAGCCTCTGTGTCCATCGTTCCACTAAGTCTTGAAATTACAGATTCAGCTATTTGATGCTTACGAGCTAATTCTTCAAGAGTTTCGCCTTTTATGGTTTGTGAAGTCGGACCACCCGTTTGAATTACTGCATCCTTCATAGCAACCCGTAACAAAAATGAGTCTAAGGCAGGAGCATCTTTGAGATACTGCTCTTCCTTTCCAACTTTTACTTTATAAAGCGGCGGTTGAGCAATATAAATGTGCCCTCTCTCTACTAACTCGGGCATCTGCCGATAAAAGAATGTTAGCAATAACGTTCTAATATGGGCGCCATCCACATCAGCATCCGTCATGATGATGATTCTATGGTACCTAAGTTTCTCAACGTTAAAATCGTCCGTGCCCGATTTTCCTGATTCAGCACTCACTTTACCTATTCCTGTGCCCAAAGCCGTAATCAACGTTAATATTTCATTACTGGTCAACAGTTTTTCATACCTAGCCTTTTCGACGTTCAGTATTTTTCCTCTAAGGGGAAGAATTGCTTGGAACTTTCTATCTCTCCCCTGTTTCGCTGAACCTCCAGCAGAGTCTCCCTCAACAATGTAGATTTCACAAAGCGCAGGATCCTTTTCTTGACAGTCTGCAAGTTTTCCGGGCAATCCCATTCCATCTAAGACTCCTTTACGACGAGTCATTTCACGAGCCTTCCGAGCAGCTTCGCGGGCACGAGCAGCGTCAACAATCTTTCCACAAATTATTTTGGCATCATTCGGTTTTTCTTGAAGAAAGTCTCCAAGCGCTTTAGCAACAATATCTTCAACAGGCGCGCGTACTTCGCTTGAAACCAATTTATCTTTTGTTTGACTGCTAAATTTAGGCTCAGGAACCTTTACTGACAAAACACACGTTAAACCTTCGCGCATATCGTCGCCTGTGACCTCTACTTTGGCTTTTTTAGCAAATTCATGTTCATCGATATATTTGTTAATCACGCGAGTCATAGCCGCGCGAAGCCCAGTTAAATGAGTCCCCCCATCTCTTTGTGGAATATTATTAGTAAAACAAAGGACGCTTTCGTTGTATCCGTCATTCCACTGCATTGCAACTTCGACACCAATTTGCGTTCCAGGTATTCCTCCATAGGATTCAGCTGGTCTATCTCCAATCGAATGAAACACGTTGGGGTGAAGAACCTTTTTACCAACATTAATAAAATCAACAAAACCTTTAACGCCGCCGGCACCAGAAAAATCATCTGCTTTTCCTGTTCTTTCATCAAGGAGGCGAATTCGAACGCCATTATTTAGAAAACTTAATTCTCTTAAGCGTTTACTCAATATTTCGTAATGAAAATCATGATTGGATGTAAAAATATCCGTATCAGGTAAGAAATGAACCTCTGTTCCCTTTTTCTCTGTATCGCCAACAATTTTCATCGGCGATGTTTCAATGCCGCTTACATTTTCTAAAATCCTATTTTGAACAAATCCTTTTGCAAATTCAAGAGAATGTACTTTTCCTTCTCTACGTACGGTTAAACGTAACCATTTAGAAAGTGCATTGACACAAGATACACCAACCCCGTGCAAACCTCCAGAAACTTTGTAAGAATTTTGATTAAATTTTCCTCCTGCATGAAGTTCTGTTAAAGCTATTTCAGCAGCACTCCGTTTAGGTTCATGTTTATCATCCAACTTAACACCTGTGGGAATTCCCCTGCCGTTATCTACGACACTTATTGAATTATCTGAGTGAATAGTGACGACGATATCATCGCAATGACCAGCTAACGCTTCATCTATAGAATTATCAACAACCTCAAAAACAAGGTGGTGCAGACCTGTGCCATCAGATGTATCCCCTATATACATGCCTGGACGCTTTCGGACTGCTTCTAATCCTTCCAAAATTTGAATGGAATTTTCACCGTATGCATCTATTTCAGGTGAGCTACTGGGTTCGATATGTTCTGTCATATAAGAATTTTAAAAAAACAACAAGAAAGAAAATGAAAATTAAATTCTCATAGGCATAACAACATATTTAAATGAATCAGAGTCTGGCATAGTAATTAATGCAGAACTATTGGAGTCGGGCAAGTCGAATCGAACCATATCTTGATGCATATTGTTTAAAACATCAATTAGGTATGTTACGTTAAAGCCAATTTCAATTGCAGCACCCGAATAATTGATGTCCAACTCATCAACTGCTTCCTCTTGTTCAGAATTACTAGAAGCAACTCGTAAAACACCTGGTTCAATATTTAAACGAACTCCTTTGAACTTATCACTGGTGAGGATTGCTGTTCTTTGCAAACAATGGAGCAATGGCTCGCGTCCAAGAATGATTTCGTTCTTATTGCCCTTGGGAATAACTCTGTTGTAGTCTGGGAACTTACCTTCAACGAGCTTTGTTACAAAAGTAAGATTTCCAAATGTAAATTTTGCTTGATTAGAAGCAAATTGCATATCAATAGAACCCTCTGTGTCACTTAAAAGTCTTAAGAGTTCAATAACTGTTTTTCTGGGGAGAATTACTTCTTGTTTTGGAACCTCATGATCAAGCACAGCAGAGGCAAATGCTAAACGATGACCATCTGTAGCAACAAGACTTAACGTATTGTTTTCAGCTACAAATAAAATTCCATTAAGGTAATACCTAATGTCATGAACAGCCATTGAAAAAGAAACTTGCTGTAATAATTTTTTTAGTGTTTTTTGAGGAATGCTAAAAACTGATCCTAGACTTGAAGATTCCTTAATCAAAGGATAGTCCTCAGCAGGCATAGTTTGAAGGGTGAATTTACTCTTTCCACCTTTTAAGATAATTTTATTTTGATTGGACTCTATCGTTACCAATTGATCTGAAGGAAGGGATCTCAAAATATCAATCAGTTTGCGGGCACCAACTGTAATAGAAAAGGAAGTGCTATCTCCGTCAAATTGCGTTTTAGCTTGGATTTGAATTTCCATATCACTTGCTAAAAGATCAATATTGTTAGCTTCCTTTTTGATATAGAGATTTGCAAGGATTGGCTGGGTGTGTCTTTTTTCAACGATACCAGATACAGATTGAATTGCATTGATTAAAGTTTCTTGGCTGGCTTTTAGGATAATCATTAAAACCTCTTTATTTATATATATTAAATTAGTAGTAGTAGATAGAGTACATTGTTTTTTGTTGAAAAGTTACTTTTTCTTATTTAATTCAATAAGTTACGAACTTTGAAACTATGTTTGTAAATACCGTGGGATGTGACTTGAAATTATGAATAAGTTTTGAATTTCGGACTTTCCTGTGGATAACCTTGTTGTTATTCAAGTTTAATCCACAGTGTTTGACAAAGGTTAAAAATATCAAAAGTTATCCTTTTAATGTTTGTTCGAGGACATGCAGTTGTTGATTGAGTTCGCCCAATTGAAGTCTTTCTCCTGAAATTTTTCTAACAGCATGTAAAACAGTTGTATGGTCTCTTCCACCAAAAAGCTCACCGATTTCAGGAAGACTTTTTTGAGTTAATTCTTTGGCTAAATACATCGCGATTTGTCTAGGTCGAGCAATAGAAACAGGTCTCTTTTTGGAATACATATCAGCAACCTTGATTTTATAAAAATCAGCGACTGTTTTTTGGATATTTTCTACTGAAATTTGCCTATTTTGAATGGAGAGCAAGTCTCTTAAAGCATCTCTTGCCAGTTGTATTGATATATCTTTTTGATTAAATCGAGAATAAGCCAATATTTTTCTTAAAGCCCCTTCTAATTCTCTAACGTTAGAGCGAACGTTTTTAGCAACAAAAAATGCCACCTCTTCTGGCATTTCTGAGCCCTCCAACCTAGATTTTGTCATCAAGATGGCTACTCGCATCTCTAGTTCTGGAGGCTCTATTGCAACAGTTAATCCTGAATCGAATCTAGAAACTAATCTCTCGTGAATATCCGCCAATCCCTTTGGATAGGTATCGCTAGTCATCACGATATGGGACTTTTTAGCTAAAAGGGCTTCAAAAGCATTAAAAAACTCTTCTTGTGTACGGTCCTTATTGGCAAAAAACTGTACATCGTCTATTAAAAGCAAGTCTAAAGAATGATATCTAAGTTTAAATTCGTCAAAGGTTTTGCGCTGATATGCCTTTACAACGTCGGAAACAAATTGTTCTGCGTGTATGTATAAAATTTTTGCATCCGGCTTATCCTTTAGGAGTTGGTTCCCAACAGCATGAACCAAATGAGTCTTACCCAGTCCAACACCGCCATATATAAACAGTGGGTTGTATAGGTGACCTGGGATAGTTGCTACGTGCATAGCTGCAGCTCGAGCCATTCTGTTTGCAGAACCTTCTACGAAGGACTCAAAGGTCAAGGACGGATTAAGTCGACTTCGAAATGGTTCATCGACAATTTCCTCAACTAAAGCAGGTGCTGAATATGAAAACTCATTTTCTGTGGATAAACCTCGTGCTACAGTCTTTGTAACAACCTCTTTTGGGGAAAGAACAAGCTCCACAAGGATACTTTGTCCGTATAAAGTGGAGAGAAGCGCCGATATCTTTTTGGAATACTGGGTACGAATCCAATCAAGTTTAAATCTATTTCCAACGAGTACGGTTACCTTGGAGAAATCGCTTGAAAAGCTCGCTTGTAATGGCCTTATCCAAGTATTAAATTGCTGTTCCGGCAATTCTTGTGCAAGTTGTTCAACGCAGTTTTGCCAAAGATCTTGCATGTTAAGGGATAAATTTTTGAAAAACGCTAAAAAGGGTTTAATATTGTGGATAGTATGGCAGAATTCGGTTGGAAAATTAGTCTTATTAAAAAATTATCCACAGAAAAAACTAAAAAATAAGAAAGCGAATTTAATCAATAAAGGCTGTAAATTATAACAGTATGACTATAAAGTAACAAAAAGCGATTGGAATAGGAGCATCTAGAAGCTAAATAAGGGCGAAGGCTTCCAAGTTGCAGGAAAATTTGCGATAATAGAGGGCTCTGCCGAATAAAAGTAAAAGACTATGAAACGTACCTACCAACCCTCTAAAACAAGACGTGCAAGAACTCACGGATTTTTAGTTCGCATGAAAACACGCGGTGGACGTGCAGTAATTAACGCACGTCGCGCTAAAGGACGGAAACGTCTAGCTGTTTAAACCAACTGTTGTTTATTGAGAGCTGCTTATTCTTATAAGAGGGTCGCTCTAACTTACTTGGAAAATCAATGATAGTGCATATTATTGATAAAGAAGTATTTCAAGAAGTATTGCTTATCGGCGCTAAAACCAGAACCGAGCACTTTACCTTGCATAGGATCAATGTGCCTCAAGACAGTCTGGCAAATCCAAAGCTTGAAAGTTTACAGATTGGTGTTGTTGTACCTAAAAGGCTGGCGAAGAGAGCCGTTACTAGGAATGCAATTAAACGCCAAGCTTACTCGATATCAAGAGAATCGGCCAATAGATATTTAAACGAGCAACACGTTATACGTTTAAACAAAGAGTTTGACAAAAAAAAGTATCTTAGTGCATCTTCAAAACTTCTAAAGTCAGAGGTTAACAAAGAAATAAGAGCTCTTTACAACTTGGTGGACTAATTGTGTTTTCAAAAGCGCTGATTCGACTAATAAAAATCTACAAACTAGTATTAAGTCCCATGATAGGATTGCAGTGTCGATTTACTCCGTCGTGTTCAACCTATGCAATCGAGGCAATACAAGGTCATGGATCCTGTGTCGGAACATACCTGACCATGAAAAGACTATGTAGGTGCCAACCTTTTTGTGTGGGTGGGCTAGATCCAGTTCCAGCAACCTCCCCTTTTCTATTTCGAAAAAAAACCAATTAAATTAAATTTTATGAATGATATTCGCCGATCTGTATTGTGGGTAATTTTTGGATTTTGCATGGTGATGCTATGGGATAAGTGGCAGGTTTATAACGGTCATAAACCTTTGTTCTTTCCGTCACCAGAAAAAACGGAAATTAGAAGTGCTAACGCAGGGGGCGCAGAAATTCCACAACCTTCGCTTTCTCCGTCCGGGGAGCAGGCATTATCTAATGTGGAGAAAAACAAAGAAAAAATAATTAGTGGCGACAAGATAGAGGTTAAAACAAATGTTTTGAATCTTACATTTGATTCAATAGGTGGCAGTTTAGTAAAAGCGGAGTTACTTGCTCACAAAGACATAAACCATCCCGGGAGCAATGTTGTTCTTTTGGATGAATCGGCTGAGAGAATCTATATGGCCCAGTCAGGCTTGATCTCAAAAGAGAGCGGATCGGAATATCCAACGCACAAGACTCTAATGAGGTCAAATGGCGCCACAACTTTTAAAGAGGGGGAGAGCAAAATAACATTGCGTTTTGAATCTGCGGAAATGAGCGGGGTTCAGCTAATCAAAAGCTACGAGATAAATAAGAATAGTTATGACATCATTGTTAAACAAGAAATTTTAAATAAGAGTGATAAAGAAATCTCGCCCTTAATCTATGTTCAATTGTTAAGGGATGGAAACAAGCCTGAGGGAGAGTCATCTTTTTATTCCACGTTTACGGGTCCGGCTGTTTATACAGAAACAAAAAAATATCAAAAAGTTGACTTTAAAGACATCGATAAAGACAAATTAACCTTTGAAAAGCAATCTAATGAAGGTTATGTTGCAATGGTTCAGCATTATTTTGTAAGTGCATGGATTTTCCCAAGCAATTTTTCTAGAGAATACTTCGCAAGGAAAGTAGATACGAATTTATATTCCGCGGGTATGATTGGGCAGTTAAATAAAATTGCACCAAAAGCAAGTGAATCCATTTCGGCCCACTTATATGTTGGCCCGCAAGAGGAGAAAACGCTTGAGGCAATATATCCTGGACTAGAGTTAGTAAAAGATTATGGTTGGTTAACTATATTGGCCAAGCCGCTTTATTGGCTAGTGGACAAGCTTTACAGTTTCATAGGCAACTGGGGTTGGTCAATTGTTGCATTGGTGGTTTTACTAAAAATTGCTTTCTTTTGGTTAAATGCACAAGCATATAAAAGTATGGCCAAGATGAAGGCTATTAATCCAAAAATTATGGAAATGAGGGAACGGCTTAAAGATAATCCACAGCAAATACAGGTGGAGATGATGCGGATTTATCGAGAGGAGAAAGTCAACCCAATGGGAGGCTGTTTGCCTATCGTAATTCAAATACCAGTGTTTATTGCGTTGTATTGGGTTTTATTGTCAACAGTAGAGATGAGAAACGCGCCGTGGCTTGGATGGATTCATGATTTGGCCGCACCTGATCCTTATTTCATTTTGCCTTTTGTGATGACTGGAACCTCGCTCCTGCAAACCTGGCTAAATCCTACGCCACCTGATCCAGTTCAGGCCAAGATGATGTGGATCATGCCGCTCGCATTTAGTGTGATGTTCTTTTTCTTCCCTGCAGGATTGGTGTTGTATTGGTTAACAAATAATATTTTGTCAATCTCACAACAATGGCTTATAAATAAAAGACTTGGTGTTTTGAACTAGTACATCTTTAAAAGGCTGGGGAGAATAATTGCCCATGTTGTTAAGCGAAAAGAACCAGCCAATTATTGCAATATCAACAGCTCAAGGGGTAGGAGCAGTTGGTGTAATTCGCATTAGCGGATCAAATTTAAATCATTTTATAAGTGTTTTACTCTCTAAACCATTAATACCGCGGGTTGCCACTTTAAGTATTCTGAGGGATAAAGAGGGCAACGCCATCGATCAGCTAGTTGCAATATATTTTAAAGGCCCTCATAGCTATACAGGTGAAGACGTTTTGGAATTACAGGGACACGGGGGACCTGTACTTTTGAATATGATCGTTGAGCGGTGTATTCAAGTCGCAAATCAAAATACTATGGAGCCCTGTCTGCCGGGATTGCGAATGGCATATCCGGGAGAATTTAGTGAAAGGGCTTTTCTCAACTCAAAACTAGATCTGGCTCAAGCAGAGTCGGTAATGGACCTAATCAATGCTAAAACTAAACTAGCGGCTAGGGGCGCAATAAGATCACTTCAAGGCGAGTTCTCTAATGAGATAAATACATTAAAAGAAATGCTTGTTCGGTTGAGGATGTTGGTTGAGGCGAGCATTGATTTTCCGGAAGAGGAAATAGATTTTATAAAATCAGACCAAGCGAGGCAAGAAATACAGAACATCAAGTCTAAGTTAAATGAGATTATTGGCCATGCTGAACAAGGTCGTGTGCTAATCCAAGGCATAAATGTAGTGAT
>CAIKVH010000138.1 GCA_903830725.1 uncultured Burkholderiales bacterium
ATTCGTGAGCTTCGTGAGCTTCGTGAGCTTCGTGAGCTTCGTGAGCTTCGTGAGCTTCGTGAGCTTCGTGAGCTTCGTGAGCTTCGTGAGCTCTGTGATCTTCGTGAATAAATTCATTTTTTGGATCACTATCTACTACTTGTGCTTCTTGAGGAACACCTTTCTGTTCTATTTGCGCAGGCTCTTCGCAGACCCCCTCAACTGATTCAGTTTTTTGTCGATCCGTTTTTTTATGCCCATGCTTAGAGCCTTTGATCTCCACAATAGGTTTAGCACGCTTTAAAAGACCTTCAGCCTTTGCGACCAATTCTGATCTGATCTGATCCGCTCTCCAGCGCTGCCACCCCTCTAACTCGCCCGCAGCAAGCAATAAACTTTGAGCGTGACGCTCCATTCTTTGATCGATAATTTGACCATGCTCTTTAAGCGCTTGCCTCAAATTCGAGGCCGCCCCGGCACTGGCTTTACCGTGCCCTTCGGCTAATTCTTTTTCAAGCACGCTCATACAATCTTGCATGACCTGCTTGGCCTGTGCCTTGAGAACAGGATCGATCTCGATTTTTTTCTTGGACTGCTGTGACGATTGTCCCTCGCTAACTTTGCCCTCGCCCGCGCCTGATTGCGCGCGTTTTTGTTTTATCTGATCGGCCCAAGCAGGTACTGCAGGCAGCGCCTGAGACGGATCTTGAGCACTCAAGGCAGCTTGCTTTAAAGCAGCGCTAAAAGCTTCCCAAACTAATTTCAAATGCTCAGCACTCGTTTGTAGAGCCGGGGTGTATTTAGGATCAACACAGGACCAATCTTTTTGACTCAGTAACGTATTTTGCTCAATTGTCCAACGCTCAACGTCGCTGGACAATGCGCTCTGAAGGGACTGCGCTTCTTCCCAGTATTTTGTCGAAAGCACTTCGATGCGTTGAGCCAAAAGGACTGCTGCCTCCCGTTGAACCTGGGCACGGTGTTGAAGTTCTTCAACCGTCTTGACCCGCTCGGCAAGAGCTCCCCTCAAACTCGCAAGAGGTTCTTTAGAAATGGGCGCCCCCTCCTTGGCAGCATCTCTTTGCCAAGCCATCGCATCGGCAATGTTTAATTTCTGAGTGCTCAGTAAAGCATTGGCTTTGTCTGCCCAAAGAGCGGTCAGGGCCTCTTGACTTTGAGCCTTTTTGATTTCATCCATAATCTCACGCACTTGTCTGGCAGCGCCCTTGTCTTTGGCACTGAGCACTTTGAAAACATCGTTTAATTGCTCATAACTCGGAGCCGGGCTTGACTCTAGCCAAGTTTTAATGAGTTGAGTCCTGGCCTGTGAAGTGGGTGCCGTAATGGCTCCGCCCGTCAGTTGGTCAAGTGCAGATGGGTCAGCGGTGTGTTCGGAATGGGGAGTCACAGTAATTGCTTAAGAAAAGAGAACGTATTTTCGTTGCATTTGTTAAGTAAAAGCAATATGTTGCTAAATTTCAGACAAAGAAGTCGTTAATTTAGCCATTAATTTCAATTTAACTTTAACAACCACAACTTAAACGAAACCTAGGGTTGAAATTAAATAATTCAATATCGTTAGAAAAAACAATTAATTCGGAACTAATTTGGCTACGTAATAAGTAGCATAACCCGCCGTTGTTAATCCTTAATCATTCACGAAATTGAAAACTTTTAATTTTAACATTCCCCTTTAGAGGATGCAACCCATTGATTACATTGCAATAAACGTGAGAAACCTTTAAAATGGGAGTTTATTGAATGCACGGGCATTTTCACAACTCTCTTTAAGTCCCGCTTGCTGAATGGCCTGCAAACCCAAACTACGGCAGGCCAATTTGACGATGATTTTTTGTGGCTCATGTTCTGGGCACAAATCATTCAAAAATAGCGACTAATTGATAAACAACTTTTTTATCAATTTGAGAGAGCCAATTTAGGAGATTGAATTTGACTGCTTTTCAAAGATTCAGGCATGGTCTTAACACATTTATTAGCGATGTAACTCAGGGCTTCTTAGCCATTACACACAACGGACTTGCTTTGGTTGGGCTGGTTGTTTTTTCCTCCTGCCTGGCACTCACGATCAAACCTGATTTAAGAGTTCAAAGCGAGACTTTCTTACTTGGCTGGTTACAGCAGCATCAAGAAGACGAGACTGGCATTTCGACTGACGCCGACGCGGTTGACCGCGCAACCGCATCCGACCCGAGCGAATTACCCAAACAACAAGCCAATCTTGCTTATTGGCTGAGTAAGAAATATCACGTCGCACCTGAACCCTTAAGTGCTTTAGTGGCTGAGGCCTATGAAGTTGGTCCAAAAAACAATCTTGATCCGACTCTCATTTTGGCAGTCATGGCCATCGAGTCGGGGTTTAACCCTTTTGCGCAAAGCTCCGTTGGCGCTCAAGGCCTTATGCAGGTCATGACGAAAGTTCACTCCGAAAAATACGATGGTTTTGGAGGGAAATTAGCCGCATTTGACCCGGTTGCCAATTTACGGGTTGGTGTTAATGTTCTAAAGGACTGTATTTCCCGGGCAGGCTCGGTTGAAGGTGGACTAAAACTCTACGTTGGTGCAGATCAAATACAGGACGGGAAAATATATGCCACAAAAGTACTAAGCGAGCGATCACGTTTAACGCAGGTCGCTAAAGGCGGGAAAGTACCCACTGAGCAAAGCACCACTATTGAGACGGCAACCGACAGTTTAGAAACACTTTGGGAAAAAGCCCAAAAGCTGGCTAGCTTTAGAAGTAGCACCACCGACTGATCACAGCAAGCTCCTCATTGGCCCGGCCCTACTTAAAACTTAACGCCCACTCTCGATCCTCTCACCCTCAGACCTCCCAAAGCAGTTAAACTACAGGGTTTACACGACTGGCGAAGTGCCGTGACTCGAAAGGGGGGCTTTAGTAACGCAAGTAACTGCGTTGTGAGTGCCCACTTTGCGTCCAAGGCTGACGTGGACTTTAATGCACTGTGTCTTATCCCGTTTTCTGCGCAAGAGGTTTTGAGTCAAACCGGGAGGAGATTACAAAAATTTAAATACACCACGGTGGAGTGTAAAAATTAGAAAGTACTTCATTCACGGTATTGCCGTTCGTCTGGGCAATGTCATTTCTTTCATGGAAACAGGATTTACGTGCCGTGCACACTAAAGTAAAGTTGGTTTTCATGGTTTTAATTAATCGAACAGATAGAGATAGGACTGCAAAATGTATCAACGCAATCATTTGATAGAGCAAACAGACCCCGACTTATGGAGTGCAATTCAGGCTGAGAACGCACGTCAAGAAGAACACATCGAACTCATTGCGAGTGAGAACTACGCCTCACCTGCAGTGATGGCTGCTCAAGGCTCTCAACTAACAAATAAATACGCCGAGGGTTACCCTGGAAAGCGTTACTACGGTGGGTGTGAATTTGTAGATGTCGCTGAACAACTCGCAATAGAGCGTGTCAAAAAACTCTTTGGCGCTGATTGCGCAAACGTACAACCCCACTGCGGCGCATCGGCTAACCAAGCCGTAATGCTGGCCTTTATCAAACCCGGCGAAACCATCATGGGAATGAGTTTAGCTGAGGGGGGGCACCTGACGCACGGCATGCCACTCAATATGAGCGGTAAGTGGTTCAATGTTGTGAGTTACGGGTTAAATTCAAAAGAGGCCATCGACTACGATGTCATGGAAGAGAAGGCCAGACAATCTCGACCCAAGCTCATCATTGCTGGCGCCTCTGCCTATAGCCTTCACATTGATTTCGAGCGCTTTGCCAAAGTGGCCAAGGAAATAGGCGCTATTTTCATGGTCGACATGGCTCACTACGCAGGACTAATCGCAGCGGGTGTTTATCCCAATCCTGTACCCCATGCTGATATCGTAACTTCAACGACTCACAAAAGCCTAAGAGGTCCTAGGGGCGGAATCATTTTGATGCGTTCTGAGCACGAAAAAGCAATCAATAGTGCTGTATTTCCGGGTCTTCAAGGTGGCCCGCTCATGCACGTTATAGCTGCAAAAGCTGTAGCTTTCAAGGAGGCCTTAGAGCCAAGCTTTAAAAACTATCAACAACAAGTGCTTGTCAATGCTGACACGATCGCTAAGACCCTCACCCAACGCGGACTTCGTATCGTAAGCGGTGGCACCCAAAGCCACGTGATGCTTGTTGACCTTCGCCCCAAAGGGATTACTGGCAAGCAAGCCGAGGCTGTACTCGGTCAAGCCCACATGACTATCAACAAGAACGCCATCCCCAACGATCCAGAAAAACCGATGGTGACGAGTGGCGTTCGAATTGGTACCCCTGCGATGACCACGCGAGGCTTTAAAGAAGAGGAAGCCCGCATGACTGCAAACCTGATTGCAGATGTGTTGGACAACCCAAATGACAGCGCAAACATTGAGGCCGTGAAGGCGAAAGTTCACGCATTAACAAAACGCTTTCCCGTTTACCGCTAAGCCAAATATATTTGCCCTCAAAATGAAGTGCCCCTTTTGTTCACATACAGATACTCCGGTCGTTGAGACACGGATGTCTGAGGACGGGGGGCTGATTCGACGAAGACGTCAATGCGGGAGTTGCGAAAAAAGATTCACAACTTACGAACGACCTGACGTTTCTTACCCAACCATCGTCAAAAAAGATGGTCGACGAATTGAGTTTGAGAGAGAAAAATTAACAGCTTCTATGAATTTAGCGCTACGAAAACGTCCTGTTAGCACGGACCAAGTTGCAGGGGCATTGGAGCGAATTGAGGAAAAGTTACTTGCAACAGGACAACGCGAAATACCCTCCTCCAGGCTCGGCGAGCTTGTGATGAGGGAGCTCAAAAAACTCGATAAAGTAGCCTACATTCGCTTTGCCAGTGTTTACAGAAGTTTTGAAGACATCGATGAGTTCAAGTCTCTAGTCGAAGAAGTACAACGCTAATTGGGTCCCCTTATACGGGTGCACGCCGACCTCCACATCCTGACCTCATGAACTCATGAACTCAAGCACCGAAGATCAGCGCCACATGCAGCGAGCACTCAAGCTTGCAAATGAGGCGCTTTACTTGACCTCCCCCAACCCTAGGGTTGGCTGTGTATTGGTCAACCCAAACGGCAGGGTCATTGGGGAAGGCTATACACAAAAAGCAGGACAAGCACACGCCGAGGTCGTCGCTCTCACTCAGGCAACTCAAAACGGGTTCGACCCAAAGGGTGCCACTGCTTTTGTGACCCTTGAGCCCTGCTCCCACTCAGGTCGAACACCGCCGTGCACCAACGCACTCATTAAAGCAGGCATTGAGCGCGTGGTTGCTAGTTTCGCAGATCCTAATCCCTTGGTGAGCGGCAGTGGTCTTGATCAACTGCGACAAGCTGGGGTCCAAGTAGAGCTGGGTCTGGGAGAGGAGGAGTCGCGCGAGCTCAATGCTGGGTTTATCAAACGTATGACGACCGGGTTGCCGTGGGTTCGTCTAAAGATTGCATCCAGTGTGGATGGTGCAACGGCTTTGCATAACGGCCAGAGCCAATGGATCACAGGCGAGCGCGCTCGCGAGCATGGCCATACATGGCGCGCAAGGTCCTGCGCGATACTGAGCGGGGTTGGGACAATTTTGAGCGATGACCCAAGTCTCAATGTTCGACTCACACCAACCCCTCGTCAGCCCAAATTAGTCATCATTGATAGGGCGCTTGATACGCCCCCTAGTGCTGCAATTTTTAAAGAACAGCGCGAAGTCCTCATTTACTGCGCAAACGCTGCGGTTGGGAGAGAACAGATTTTGACCCAACAAGGCGCAAGGGTGGTTGTGATGCCAGACGCTCAAAACCCAAACTACGTTGATCTCAAAGCGATGCTTCTTGATTTAGGTAAGAATGAGATCAACGAACTCCATGTTGAGGCGGGCCAAGGGTTGAATGCAAGTTTCATACAACAAGGCTTGGTGGATGAGTTTTTAATTTACCTTGCCCCACTCATAGTTGGCAGTGCAAAGGGTTGGGCCAAACTACCCGAGCTAGAGGATTTAAAGGAGGCCAAACGCCTCAACTTTTTAGAGTCATATTCAATTGATCAGGATATATTTATTCGAGCACGTCCCGCCTAAATTCAACCCCTTTACAGATTCCAATACGATTAACCCTTTGTTTAGTACCTTTAAGGACTTTAAGTCTGCCATTCAGTTGCAAACTTAAGGACAATACAGCCTCTCTAATAGTCTGAGAAAATACATCTATGTTTACTGGCATCATCACCGCTGTAGCTCAAATCATCGATACTGAAGATTTGGGACCCAATTCATCTGAACTGAGTTCCCACGGAAAGCGTTTGACCATTCAAGCGCCCAAGGGTTATTTAGAAGATGTTCAATTAGGCGACTCCATTGCACTGAACGGTGCATGCATGACGGTGGTTCATAAAAGCGAAGACCAATTTAAGATAGATATTTCGCAGGAGTCCCTGAGCAAGACGAGTGGACTGATTCATAAGGGTCCGATTAATCTGGAAAAAGCACTTAGGGCGAATGACAGATTAGGCGGACACATTGTCTCGGGTCATGTAGATGATTTAGCCGAGGTCAGCTCTTTTTTACAAATCGGTGAGAGTTGGGAGTTAAGGATTCAAATACCAACGGCTTTTGCAAAATTTCTTGCTTACAAGGGCTCTGTTGTAATTAATGGGGCAAGCTTAACGGTTAACAAAGTAAGCGACAATGAGGGCGGGTGTGAGATCTCTATCAATCTTATACCGCACACGATAGAGAACACGACCTTGGGGCTGCTAAAAAAGGGCTCCAAAGTAAATCTAGAAATTGATACGGTTGCCCGCTATGTTGAGCGAATGTTAGCGTTTGAAAAAAAATAAATCATGAATCCTGTTAAGACAACAAACCAAGACAATCACGCCGCTCAAATCGCGAGTGTTGAAGAAATCACAGCCGAGATCAAGGCAGGTCGCATGGTCATCTTAATTGATGAGGAGGACCGCGAAAACGAGGGTGACTTGGTGCTCGCAGCAGATCACGTTAGCGCCCAGGCCATTAACTTTATGGCTCGCTATGGACGGGGGCTCATTTGCTTGACGCTGACACGTGATAGGTGTGAGCATTTAAATCTCCCCCCCATGGTCTCTAAAAACGGTACCTCACACGGCACAGCATTTACCGTATCCATTGAAGCCGCTGAGGGGGTGACGACTGGAATATCTGCAGCGGACCGGGCCCATACAGTTCAAACTGCGGTGAATCTGAAGGCCCGAGCTAGTGATCTAGTCCAGCCTGGCCATATCTTTCCCCTGCAAGCTGTGGATGGGGGCGTTTTGATGCGTGCCGGACATACAGAGGCGGGTTGTGATCTTGCACAGTTAGCGGGTTGTTCACCTGCGGCCGTGATTTGCGAGATCATGAAAGATGACGGCACTATGGCCCGACTGCCCGATTTGATTGAATTTGCTAAGGAGCATCAATTAAAAATTGGCACTATCTCAGATTTAATAGCCTACCGAAGTACAACTGAATCTCTTATTAAAGAGATTTCAAGAAGACCCATTCAAACCCCCTTTGGAGACTTCACCCTTGCTACGTTTCAAGATCTCCCCAGTGAGGGAATTCATCTTGCACTTATCAAAGGCGCATGGGCAATCGGTGAGGCTGTGTTAGCCCGTGTACACGAACCTTTATCAGTTCTTGATTTACTTGAGCGTAACCGTAGCATGCACTCATGGAGCCTGGACGCTGCTATGAAGCGAATTGATGACGCGGGTAGTGGGGTCATTGTTTTATTGAACGCCGGCGAGAGCGGCGCTCAACTCTTAACCCAACTCGACGGGACTGCTCGTGCTGCGCAGGCTCCCGAGCGTGGTCGAATGGACTTGAGGACCTACGGCATCGGGGCACAAATCTTACGGGAATGCGGCGTTAGAAATATGAAGCTCATGGGAGCACCTCGCAAAATGCCTTCCATGATGGGCTACGGGCTTGAAATTGAGTCTTATGTGACGAAGGATGACTGATGCGTCAAAACACGAATAAACCAAGTGAAAATTCAAAACAAAGCGCAAGTTTAAAAAAAACGAAGCCCAACCACACTCCTCTTTACCATCCGTTGACGGGTGAGAACCTCAAGGGTGAGCACCTGAACATTGGTATTGTTCAATCAAGATTTAACGAATCCATCACCAACGCCCTTAGAGATGCATGCGTTGAAGAGTTAATCGCTCACGGCGTTCAACCAGAGAACATCACTTGGATTCAAGTCCCAGGAGCGCTGGAGATACCAATTGTGCTGCAATCCTTAGCCAGCAAGGGCGGGTTTAATGCATTGATAGCGCTGGGTTGTGTGATCAGGGGGGAGACCTATCACTTTGAATTGGTCTCAAATGAGTCGTCCTCAGGTATCACGCGCATCAGCCTTGACCATCACATCCCAATTATCAATGCCGTGATTACGACTGAAAATCAGGTACAAGCCATCGTTCGTCAAGATGAAAAGGGGCGAGACGCTGCAAGGGCGGCTATTGAAATGTCCCATCTATTAGAAAGCATAAGTTGAATTCAGAGAAACCAACACACACGCCCCCTCAAGCGATAGCCGGCGAGATCGGCGAACCGAATAAAGCAGATTCATCTGTAGCGCCTTCTGCGCGCCCAAAAAAGAGGCCCGGTGGCAAAGCCTCTGCTCGCACTCGCGCAAGAGAGTTTGCAGTTCAAGCTCTTTATCAGTTCATTGTTGGCAAGAACGTTCCTGGCGATGTGGACCTCTTCACGAGAGGGCTTAGCGGATTTAACAAAGCCGATAGCGTGCATTATGATTTGCTACTGTACGGTATCGCTGAACAGGCTCCTTCCTTAGACGCACTAATTGAGCCCCTACTGGACAGGCCTTTTGCGGAGATCTCCCCCATAGAACGCAGCGTGATGTGGATTGGGGCCTATGAGCTCAAACACTGCGTAGATGTCCCCTGCAAAGTAGTAATTAATGAGTGCATTGAACTTGCCAAGGAGTTTGGCGGTACCGACGGACATAAATACGTCAATGCGGTTCTTAATGGACTTGCACACCAGTTAAGAGCACTGGAGATGCAGCGCACCTGAGGGAGTCTGTCACTGCTCCCCCGTCCACTGTCCTCACCGCTTGCGAAGGCACCTCAACCCCGACCCTCAACCCTTCACGAACAAAAGATCACTATGCGCATCAGCCAACGCGCTCTTCAGATAGAGCCTTTTTATGTGATGGAGATCGCCAAGGCCGCTGAGCAAGTTCAGGCCTCAAGCGCTTACCGCAGTAGCGGTAAAAAGATGATCCGTCTAAACATTGGAGAACCCGACTTTACAGCAGCTCCCTTAGTTCAAGAAAGCGCCATGCGAGCCATTCGCAGTGGGACAACGCAGTACACCCATGCAACGGGTCTTGGGGAGCTAAGAGAGTTGATCAGTCAGTGGTACAAAGATCGTTTTAAACTCAAGATAGATCCTGAGCGTATCGTCATCACCTCCGGCGCCTCTGCTGCCCTGCAACTGGCTTGTCTTGCTCTGATTGAGGGCGGGGACGAGATCTTGATGCCCGATCCGAGTTACCCGTGTAATCGCCAATTTGTTCAAGCCAGTGGTGGAATCCCCAAACTGATCGCAACCACTGCTGGGGCCAGGTTTCAATTGAGCTTATCCCAAGTCCAGGAGCATTGGAGCAAAAATACCCGAGGTGTACTTCTAGCCTCGCCCTCCAACCCAACGGGCACATCCATTGCGCCAGAGGTTTTAAAAAGTATTATTAACTTTACTGAGCACAAAGGTGGCATCACGATTGCAGATGAGATTTATCTGGGTCTAAGCTATGACGATCAATACGGGCATAGTGCTTTATCCATCAGTGATGAGGTCATCAGCATCAACAGTTTCTCAAAATACTTTAATATGACGGGATGGCGGCTTGGGTGGATGGTTGTTCCCCCCTCTCTCGTTGCGCCCATTGAGCGTTTGGCTCAAAACCTTTTTATCTGCCCTAGCACTATTTCTCAGTACGCTGCGCTGTCTTGTTTTGAGCCTGAGAGTTTGGCACTTTTTGAGCAAAGGCGCAGCGAATTCAAAGCCAGACGAGACCTCTTTGTCCCGTTACTTAACAAAATGGGACTCGAAGTGCCCGTGCCCCCTGACGGCGCCTTTTACGCATGGGCTGATTGCTCTAAAGTTTGTAAACAACTAGGGCTTGCAGGTAGTTGGGAGCTTGCTTTTGAGTTTTTGAATAAAGCTTATGTAGCTGTTGGGCCTGGACGTGACTTTGGCTTGCGTAACATGGAGAATTACATCAGGTTCTCCACAGCTAGCTCAAGCGCTGAGCTCCATGAGGCTGCAGATAGGTTAAGTCAAATGATTGGAGAGAGACTTTGAGTTTCAATCACACGGTACGGGTTTACTGGGAAGACACTGACGCAGGCGGCATTGTTTTTTACGCCAACTACCTCAAGTATTTCGAGCGAGCCCGCACCGAGTGGTTAAGATCGCTTGGGATTGGACAACACAAACTTAAAGAAGATTTAGGTGCTATGTTCGTAGTTAGTGAAACGCATGTTAAGTACCTGATGCCTGCCGTGCTTGATGATGTGCTTGAGATTGAGACAGTCATCACGCACCGCGGCAAAAGTAGCCTTTCCCTAGATCAAAAGGCGTACCGCAAGCAAACTACGAAAGCAGATCATTTAGGTCGCTTAGACAACTACAATAGTGAGCGCAGTGAGATAGGCGTTGCCAAACAGGACCAACCAGCGTCTCAACTGCTTTGCTCCGCAACCATTCGCATTGGTTGGATTAACGTTCAAACCGGGCGTCCAGCACGTATTCCAAGTTTCATTCAGGAAATTTTATGAACCAAGATTTCTCCATTATCCAACTCGTCATAGGTGCAAGTTGGGTTGTACAAGCCGTAGTCGCAATACTTCTATTTGTGTCTGTACAGAGTTGGGCCGCTATTTTTAGCAAGCACTTCTCACTCAAGAAGTTACATGCGCTCAACGATGAGTTTGAAAAAGATTTTTGGTCAGGTAAGAGTTTAAGTGAGCTCTTTAGTGCCGCCATTCAAAACTCCAAAAGCGCGGGTCCAATGGAGCGTATATTTGCCAGTGGCATGCGCGAGTTTCAAAAGCTTAGGGAGCGCAAAATAACCGACAGTGCTCAGTTGATGGAAGGCGCGAGACGTGCGATGCGAGCCAGCATACAAAGAGAGATGGACTCCATCGAATCCTCTTTATCCCTTTTGGCCTCCGTGGGCTCGGTCTCCCCCTATGTGGGTTTGTTTGGAACCGTTTGGGGGATCATGCACGCGTTTACTGGCTTAGCGCAACTGCAATCGGTTACGCTTGCCAAAGTTGCCCCTGGTATCGCTGAGGCCCTGATCACCACAGCGATTGGGCTCTTTGCAGCGATTCCTGCCGTTCTAGCTTACAACCGATTTGCAAGAGATATTGACCGTGTCTCCAACAAACTAGAAACCTTCATTGAAGAGTTTTCCAACATTTTGCAGCGCAATGTTGGAAATCAAGCCCCCTCCTCACATTGATAATTTAATCTTAAACGTTTAATCCCTACCCACTAAGTTAAAAACCCGAGGACTTACACCATGCCAGCCATTGCCCAAAGATCAAGCAAAGGACGTCGCACCATCAATGAAATCAACATGGTCCCCTTCATTGATGTGATGTTGGTTCTGTTGATTATTTTTATGGTGACTGCTCCGCTCATCTCCCCAAGTATGATTGACGTCCCAAGCGTTGGCAAAGCCTCACAAGCGCCTGACCAAGTGATCACGATTGAAATTCACAAAGACAAGTCAATTGAGATCAAATCCAAGAGCAATGTATCCAAGAGCGATATGAATACTACGCTAAAGGCTAGTTTAGATAACGTTGCAGTGCAAGTCCTCTCACTGGTCAACAGCGCCCCTAATGCCTCCAACACGCCCGTCATCATTAGCGCTGACAAAACCTTAGCCTACGAGAACGTGATTCAAGTGATGGACAAACTCCAAAAAGGGGGGGTTCAACGCGTTGGGCTCTCCGTCCAGTTGCTGGATTGACTTTTAAAACTAAATATTCTTTTAGTACTCATACCACTTTTAAGAATCCACTAAAAACTTTGATGACTCACGCTGTTTTAGTACACGAATTTGCACCTCCCGCGAGGCACTCAGACCGCAGGTCGTTCATTTTCTCTGCGGGAGTACACCTTCTTTTAGTGGCTGCTCTGACTTGGGGAGTATCTTGGAGCACCAAGGACAACTCGGTGGCTGTGGAGGCCGAGTTGTGGCAATCTACTCCTGTGCTCGCAGCTCCTAAGGCAATCGAGCAGATACCTATTGCAATTAAGGAAGATGCTTCAAAGCAACCCACCCCTGCGCCCGCTAAGCCCGTTGACAGCTCTCAAGCTATTAAGGAGGCACAACTCGCAACTGCAAGACTCAAGAAGCTGGAAGAAGAGAAGTTGGAGCAAGATCGTCAGGCCAGAATTCTTTTAGAAAACGAACGTTTGAAGAAAGAAAAACTACTCAAGGAAAAAGCTGAAAAAGACAAGGCTGAAAAGGAAAAAGCTGAGAAGGAAAAAATCGCTAAAGACAAACTAGAAAAAGAAAAGTTAGAAAAAGACAAAAAAGCTAAAGAAAAAGTAGATCAACAAAAAACTGACAAAGACGCTGCTCGTGCAAAAGATTTAGAGAACAAGAAGTTAGAGGGGCTTCGTCAAGAGCAGCTCAAGCGCATGGCGGGCATGGCTGGAGCTAACGGCTCAGCGGACTCATCGGGTACAGCACTTCGCTCCGGTGGCCCATCCGTTGGCTATGCGGGCAGGATTAGAGGTCGCGTCAAACCCAACATCATTTATCCAGATATCTCCTCCTCCGAGAATCCATCAGCAGAGGTCTCTGTGCGCCTCTCCCCTGACGGCACGATTCTCGGCAGACACCTCACCAAACCCAGTGGCAATGCATCCTGGGATGCGGCCGTATTAAAAGCCATCGATAAGACAGAGAAATTCCCTAAGGATATTGACGGCACCGTTCCAAGTGAGATCATCATTACCTTTAAACCCAACGAATGAGCTTAGGTGCAGTATGCTCTATTACGGTCAATGCCAATTGGCGGATGGGTGCTGAGCCAGTTTGTTGGTGACAAATTGATTCGTTTTAGTCGTTTACTGGGGAATCTAACAGAAAGAACGCCCCAAAGCGCCAGAGAAAATACAACTTAATGAAGACTGCCTAGATTGGAGCAAACGTACGAACCACATCTGCACACTGGGCTCGGTTGCGTAGTGCGTGCTCCATCACAACCAAAGCCAATAAAGCCTCTGCAATCGGAGTAGCTCTTATACCCACGCAGGGGTCGTGCCTGCCCTTGGTCATCACCTCTACACTTTGACCCTTTATGTCAAGGGACTCCTTGCGGATCAAAATTGAACTGGTGGGCTTGATGGCCAAACTGACATCCAAGTCTTGTCCCGTACTGATACCCCCGAGGACTCCGCCTGCGTTGTTGGTTTTAAAGCCTTGAGGGGTTAATTCATCCCCGTGCTCTGAGCCTAAATGAGCAACGGATTTGAACCCTGCCCCGATCTCCACACCTTTCACTGCGTTGAGCCCCATCATTGCCCATGCAATATCAGCGTCCAACTTGTCGTACAAAGGCTCTCCCAAACCAACCGGGACATTTGATGCAGTCACTCTGAGTTTTGCACCACATGAGTCGCCAGATTTACGCAACTCCTCCATATAACGCTCAAGCTCAGCAATTTGATGTGAAGGCGCAAAAAAAGGATTGTGATGCACATGATCCCAAGATTCGAACGGAATCTGAAGTGGACCGATTTGAGTCATGCAACCCCTAAACACTGTCTTGTATTGCTCATACAACCATTTCTTTGCCACTGCGCCTGCCGCCACAGTGGGCGCTGTCAGACGTGCAGAGGAGCGGCCCCCACCCCTTGGATCTCTAAATCCGTATTTTTGATGATAGGTGTAATCTGCATGCCCTGGCCTAAATGTCACCATGACATCTGAATAATCCTTACTCCTTTGATCCTCATTAGGGATCAACAAAGCAATAGGTGTCCCTGTCGTCTTTCCCTCAAATACGCCGCTCAAAATTTGAACTGTATCGCTCTCATTGCGCTGGGTAACAAACTTACTCGTACCCGGACGCCTTCGGTCCAAATCGGGTTGAATGTCCTCGACAGACAAAGTCATGCCCGGTGGGCACCCATCAATCACACAGCCAATGGCTGGGCCGTGAGATTCACCAAAATTGGTGACCGCGAATAAATTTCCAAATGTATTTCCACTCATAGCTGGCTATTATCTCAGAGTGAAGGGGGAGAAGTATTTAGGCACTTCACTGGTCTTGTGCGGGCCAATCTTTGATGTAGGCTTTGAGCATCTTGTTTTCAAAGTTCTGGCTATCAACGACCGCTTTAGCAACATCATAGAGACTAATTACGCCCATCAACATCCCTTGGTTGATAACGGGCATGTAGCGAGCATGGCGATCGAGCATCATGCGTCTCACCTCATCAAGCTCTGTCTCCACTGTGCAGGTCATGGGGTGGTCATCCATCGCGGACTTAACAACCATAGTTCCCATCACGCCATCATTTTGTACCGTGGCTTGAATGACCTCTCTGAAAGTTAGCATGCCCGCCAACTCGCCGTGCTCCATCACGACAAGTGAGCCAATGTCTTTTTCAGCCATCACCTTCACTGCCTCTGCAAGCGAGTCCAAAGGACTCACCGTATACAAGGTATTTCCCTTGACTCGAAGAATGTCGCTGACTTTCATTTTTATTAACTTCCTGCGCTGATGGTCTAACCACGTATCCAAATCTACTTGGAGGCCCCTACTCCGCCGACCCCTCTACTCTAATCGCAAAACACCAGTTGGTTTAAAGCCGAGGTCTACATTCTTACCTTTTCTAGCCCGCGCAGCCTTAGCGCTAGACAAAGAACGCGCCTCTAGGGTCTCATCCTTCTCTTTGCCCGCTCGCCCGAGACCGGTTACTAAAACGCTCTTGGTGTAAGCAGCCGCACCGGCAAGGCTGTCTTTAGCTTCTAAATCGATGAGAGATAACCCGCGTCCGCCCTTCTCCATAATTTTCAAATCAGCAATGGGGAAGGTGAGAATTCTTCCGCCCGTTGAGATGCAGACCACATTGGTCGCCTGCTCCCAAGCGCTATCTGGGTCTATGTTGGAGGCCGAATTTACCTCAGAGGGGCGACACAGCGTCTCGCCACTTCCAAGTGTGATGAATGATTTGCCGCTCTTGTTGCGTGAAATCATATGTTCGATATTCGCTAAAAAGCCGTACCCACCAGAGGTTGATAAAAGTAGAGTTTGATCAGCCCCGCCAGCCTCAAAGTGAATGGGCTGAGTGCCAGACTCCAGGTCAATTAAGGTTGTGATCGGTTGTCCGTCCCCCCTTGCACCGGGCAAGGATGCGACGGGCACAGAGTAGACTCGTCCGTTACTTCCGAAGGCAATTAAAGTGTCCACCGTTCTACACTCAAAAGTATCGTAGAGGCCGTCCCCTGCCTTGAATGCGAAACTGGTGGCTTCGTGTCCATGGCCTTGACGAACTCTGACCCAACCTTTCTCAGACACTACAACGGTTACTGGTTCATCAACTACTTTAACTTCGATAACTGCACGCTTGTCCTCTTGGATCAATGTACGTCTTGCATCGCCAAATTGTTTGGCATCCGCTTCAATCTCACGCACCAAAAGTTTACGAAGGGACGCAGTGCTTCCTAAAATATCTTCAAGCTTGGTTTTCTCATCGCGCAACTCTTTAAGTTCTTGCTCGATTTTGATGGCCTCTAAGCGAGCTAACTGTCTTAAGCGGATCTCTAAAATATCCTCCGCCTGGCGCTCGCTCAACTTAAAGCGTTTCATCAAAGCGGGTTTGGGCTCATCGCTTTGCCGAATGATCGCAATGACTTCATCAATATTCAGAAGCACCAGTTGGCGGCCCTCCAAAATATGGATGCGGTCTAATACTTTGTTTAATCTGAACTGTGTTCTGCGCTGTACGGTCGACTGCCTAAATGCGATCCATTCCTCAAGCATTTCACGCATCGATTTTTGAGTTGGGCGTCCATCCATACCCACTGACGTGAGGTTAATGGACGTTGAACTCTCAAGACTCGTGTGAGCTAACAAAATTTGAATAAATTCGGTCTGATCAATCGTGCGCGATTTGGGCTCAAACACCAAGCGCACAGGAGCATCCTTGCTGGACTCATCTCGCACACCGTCCAAGACTGCAAGCACATTAGATTTAAGCTGATTTTGCTCCGTGGTAATACTCTTCTTACCTGCTTTAACCTTGGGGTTAGTTAGCTCCTCGATTTCCTCCAACACGCGCTGCGTACTCACACCGGGGGGCAACTCATAGACAACAACTTGCCACTGTGAGCGGGCGAGGTCTTCAATCCCCCAACGGGCTCTAACTTTTAGGGAGCCCCTACCGGATCTGTAAGCCTCTTTGATATCTTCCAGACTGCTGATGATTTGTCCGCCGCCCGGATAATCTGGACCGGGCACTAATGCGTAGACCTCGGCATCGCTTAACTTTGGTGTCTTAATCAGCGCAACACAGGCCTGCGCAATTTCGTTCAAGTTGTGACTCGGAATCTCAGTTGCCATACCCACAGCGATTCCACTCGCGCCGTTTAAAAGCGAGAACGGCAAACGTGCTGGGAGTAGTTTAGGCTCATCGGTGGAGCCGTCATAGTTGGGCTGAAAATCAACCGTCCCTTCATCTATCTCATCCAAAAGGAGGGTGGTGATCTTGGACAACCGAGCCTCGGTGTAACGCATCGCTGCAGCACCGTCTCCGTCCCTTGATCCAAAATTGCCCTGGCCGTCGATAAGCGGGTAGCGCTGGGAGAAGTCTTGTGCCATACGCACTAAAGCATCATAGGCGGCTTGGTCACCGTGGGGGTGAAAACGTCCTAAAACATCCCCCACAACACGCGCGCACTTTACAGGCTTTGCCCCAGAGTTGCCTGAGAATGCAAGTCCCATGCGCTCCATGGCGTAAAGAATTCTGCGTTGAACAGGTTTTTGTCCATCGCAAACATCGGGCAGTGCGCGTCCTTTTACAACGCTTAAAGCGTACTCAAGATAAGCGCGTTGTGCGTACTTGCCGAGACTAATCTCACCGTCTAGGGGCTCAGCAGTTTCAGTTGGTATTACTAGGTCAGACATTTAAATATCAATCTCAATTTCGTTACCGTGAATTTCCATGAGTTCGCGTCGTGCCGCAGCCTCGCCCTTACCCATGAGTTGAGTGATGAGCTTCTCAGTCCCCCCAAAATCTATGTCCCCAAGTTGCACGGGCCATAAACGCCTTGTATCAGGATTCAAAGTGGTCTCCCACAACTGTTCAGCGTTCATCTCGCCCAGACCTTTAAAGCGGGAGATACTCCAACTGCCTTCTCGCGCCCCGTCCTTGCGCAACTTATCCAGTATGGCGTGCAGCTCCGCCTCGTCGAGTGCGTACATTTTGGCGGCGGGCTTTTTGCCCCTGGCAGGCGCGTCCACTCTAAAAAGTGGAGGACGAGCAACGAAGACATGCCCCGTCTCAATGAGTTTTGGAAAGTGGCGAAAGAAAAGCGTCAACAACAGCACTTGAATATGTGAGCCGTCAACATCGGCGTCAGACAATATGCAAACCTTGCCATATCTGAGTCCTGATAAATCCGGCGTATCGTTGGGTCCGTGAGGATCAACACCTATGGCCACCGCGATGTCGTGGATTTCAGTGTTTGCAAACAACCGATCTCGCTCGACCTCCCAGGTATTTAACACCTTGCCTCTAAGCGGCAGGACCGCTTGGCTTTCTTTGTCGCGTCCCATCTTGGCACTACCCCCGGCACTGTCCCCCTCAACCAAGAAGACCTCATTATTCGCAATATCTTTACTCTCGCAATCGGTTAGTTTGCCAGGCAATACAGCGACACCCGAACCTTTTCTTTTCTCAACTTTTTGGCCTGCGCGTTGGCGAAGTTGGGCTGCTTTGATAACCAAATCAGCTAACTTCTTTCCGTAATCAACATGTTGATTTAACCAAAGTTCCAAATTGGGTCGAACAAAGTTAGAGACCAATCGGACAGCGTCCCTGGAATTCAAGCGTTCTTTAATTTGCCCTTGAAACTGAGGGTCCAAGACCTTCGTACTCAGCACAAAATTAACCCTTGCAAATACATCCTCGGGAAGTAACTTAACCCCTT
Organism: uncultured Burkholderiales bacterium; assembly: GCA_903830725.1. Classification (GTDB taxonomy): domain Bacteria; phylum Pseudomonadota; class Gammaproteobacteria; order Burkholderiales; family Burkholderiaceae_C; genus Limnohabitans. The sequence goes on from CAIKVH010000138.1 coordinate 18,239, forward strand.
TGGGCAAAAGCGCATGCAGATCAATAAAACTCTTTACAGCGGTAAATAGTCCGTCCCTCAGACCGCTTTCATGAGTACCTCCAGCACTTGTAGGGATCAAATTCACATAGCTCTCACGGATGGGGTGGCCATCCTCGGTGAACGCAACACACCACTGTGCGCCCTCTCCCTCTGCAAATGACTCGTGACTTGCGTCCGCAAAGCCCTCTCCCTCAAAGAGGGGGATGACTGGATCAGCAGTCAAAGACTGCATTAAATAGTCTCTGAGTCCCGCTTTGTAAAACCAGGTCTGCGTGTCCTTTGATTTCTCAATGTTTAACTCAACTGTGACCCCAGGCATCAATACCGCTTTGGAGCGCAACAAATGGGTTAGCTCAACCATGGGGAGGTTGGTAGATTCAAAATATTTTGCATCCGGCCACATCCGAACGGATGTGCCCTGCGCACGCATATCGGCGCTAGATTTTTGAACCTTAAGGGCCTGCGTCACGTCTCCCCCTTGGAAGACCAAGTGCGCTGCCTTGCCCTCGCGAAAAGAGGTCACCTCCATGCGCTTGGATAAAGCGTTCGTCACACTCACGCCCACGCCGTGCAAGCCCCCCGAGAAGCTGTAAGCCCCCCCAGATCCCTTGTCAAACTTACCGCCGGCATGAAGCCTGGTGAAGACCAACTCTATAACCGGGGCCTTCTCCTCGGGATGCATTCCAAAAGGAATTCCTCGACCATCATCGTCCACGCTCACCGAGCCATCGGTGTGCAGGGTCACGCTAATTTTCTTGCCGTGGCCCGCAAGAGCCTCATCCGCTGCATTGTCCAAAACCTCTTGGATGATATGCAAGGGATTGTCCGTACGGGTATACATCCCGGGACGTTGTTTAACCGGCTCGAGTCCTTTTAAAACCCGAATCGAACTCTCAGAATATTCAGTTTGTTTTGTTGCCATAGGTTGGAATTGTAATCAAATGCAAATACCCCCTGGATAAATTACCAGGAAAGCAAATTTCCAGCAAACTCCGCAAAGCTCGACTTTGTGGGGTTTGAAGCCTGGGCTGGAGGTGTGTCAGCATCCAAATTAAGTCTCTTTTTAAGTCTCTTTACTTCTTAAACCTAGACTAATGGGTTGGAAGACAGGAAATGTAAACTTGGTTATAGTGTGGGAATGAACTCGAAAAGCGCACTAAATACCCAAGCAAACCCTGCTAGCCTGATCACGACTTTCAAGCCCATTCCCCTATGGCAAGTCCTTTGCTGCGGGGCAGCAATCATCTCCCTTGCAATGGGCGTAAGACATGGTTTCGGATTGTGGCTCCAACCTATGACCCAAGCTCATGATTGGAGCAGGCAAAACTACTCCTTCGCAATGGCAGTTCAAAACCTGACCTGGGGTGTGGTTGGGGTGTTCTCTGGAATGGTTGCGGATAGATTCGGTGCATTCCGGGTCGTTTTCGTTTGTGCTCTTTTATACGCCCTAGGCCTATACGGGATGGCCTACGCTTCCTCGCCACAGGTGTTGCTTTTAACGACGGGGCTATTAATCGGTTGCGCACAGGCAGGTACCACTTACGCCGTCATTTACGGCGTCATAGGAAGAAACGTACCCGCAAATAAACGCTCTTGGGCCATGGGGGTTACGGCTGCAGCGGGTTCGTTTGGACAATTCCTAATGGTCCCCACTGAGGGCTGGCTTATTTCCTGGGCCGGTTGGCAAACTGCGCTGATTATTTTGGCTTGTTCAGTATTAGTCATCCTGCCTCTCTCCTTTGGCCTCAGGGAGCCTGGATTCACAGGCGGCTCTGGCTCAGTTGCTAAACAAAGCGTATCTCACGCCCTGAGCGAGGCCTTTGGACTTAGAAGCTTCAGACTTCTAATGTCTGGCTATTTCGTTTGCGGCTTTCAAGTTGTGTTCATTGCTGTACACATGCCCGGATACCTAAAAGACCAAGGACTTGCGCCACAGGTCGCTAGTTACGCCTTGGCACTTATTGGACTTTTTAATATCTTTGGTACCTATCTTGCAGGCTCTCTTGGAGAGAGAATTGCAAAAAACAAAATGTTGTCCGCAATTTACTTGGGCAGAGCGCTCGCTATATCTGTCTTCATCCTCACACCCCTATCTCCCGTGAGTGTCTACATTTTCTCTAGTGTCATGGGCTTTCTGTGGCTCTCTACGGTTCCTCCAACCAACGCCGTGATTGCACAAATCTTTGGCGTCGCTCACCTCTCTATGCTGGGGGGATTTGTATTTTTAAGCCATCAACTGGGTAGTTTTATGGGCGTATGGCTTGGTGGATACTTCTATGACGTATACGGAAATTACGATATCGTTTGGTATTTGTGTATTGCACTGGGAATTTTTGCTGGACTCATTAATTTACCCATTAAAGATACCCCGATTCAAAGGAGTATGGGTGGGCTGAGTGTTGGGACGTCAAAGGCTTGAGAAATTATTGGTACAAATTGGTTTTTTTCATAGCCTGCATGAGTGTTTTGAGTGCAGTCTTTCTCATGTATCTTCAGCCTGAATTTATTATTGCTATAAGCAACCAAATTTGGAGTTGCTTTTAATTACCACTTCAAATAAGCCAAGATGGTTACTCCTGCTGCAGCTCATTTCATCAAAGACACGAAAATTCCAACGAACACTCATTCAGACAGCCAAGCCCAGCCCTCTGATTGGGTAATGCGTTGGGCGTATTTGATTAAGCATGCACCGCAATCTGAGAAAAGCAAAGGGGTGTTGCAAGCCCAAGCCCAGGCCCATGACCAAGCTAATTTAGATGCTGATGTACTTGACTTAGCGTGTGGGAACGGCAGACACATGAGATGGTTACACGAACAAGGTTTAAGAGTGCTCGGCGTTGACAAAGACAGCGAAGCCTTAGCGCGTTGTCGCTCGTATGGACAGGTAGTGATGGCTGACCTTGAAAGCGCAACAGGCTCCGACGGTAACGTTTCTTGGCCCCTTAATCAAAGCCAATTTAACGCTGTCATAGTGACCAACTATTTGTGGCGTCCTTTGTTTCCTTACATCTTGAACGCTTTAAAGGATAACGGCGTCCTAATTTATGAGACTTTTGCACTTGGAAACGAATTAATAGGTCGCCCAAGCCGGCCCGATTTTTTGCTAAAACAAGGAGAATTGCTCCAAATATGTACAAATTTACGTGTTGTAGCGTACGAAGAAGTGCTTTTATCCCAACCCGATCGATTTGTTCAACGAATTGTTGCGATCCGTGGACCCAAGGAAGTTTCGGGCATTGAGCGATATCGGCCCACATCTCGTTAGAATAGAGCTCCCTAGGTAAAAATACTTGTTTTCAATGACACCCATAACAGGAAGCATCGTTGCATTAGTTACCCCGATGCATGACGACACTAGCGTCGACTACCCCACACTTCGAAAACTTATTGATTGGCACATCGACCAAGGAACTGACTGCATTGGTGTGGTTGGAACAACGGGTGAATCCCCAACTGTCAACGTTGAGGAGCACTGCGAAATCATTCGCGTGTCTGTTGAGCAGGCAAAGGGACGCGTGCCAATTATGGCCGGATGCGGGGCTAACTCAACCCAAGAGGCTGTTGAGTTGGCTAAATTTGCCAAAAAAGTTGGCGCTGATTGCCAACTCCAAGTCGTCCCTTACTACAACAAGCCTACTCAAGAAGGCCAATACTTACACTTTAAAAAGATTGCTGAGTCCGTAGATTTGCCAGTTGTTTTGTATAACGTTCCGGGTCGTACCGTAGCTGATTTACAGCACGACACAGTGATGAGACTATCTAAAGTGCCTGGTATCGTAGGCATTAAAGAGGCGACCGGTAACATTGAGCGCGCTCAGTGGTTGATCAAAGAATTACCTCATACATTTAGCGTCTACTCGGGCGATGATCCGACAGCTGTTGCTTTGATGCTTTGCGGCGGAAAAGGCAACGTGAGCGTAAGTGCTAATATTGCACCAAAACTCATGCACGAGTTATGCACGGCGGCGATGGCGGGGGATGTCAAGCGTGCCATGCAAATACAGTTTCAATTGTTGCCTATACACAAACACCTTTTCGTAGAAGCGAACCCCATTCCCCTTAAATGGGCCATGTCACGGATGGGGCTTTGTAACGGCACAATGCGCCTACCGATGACATCACTCACCTCGGCAAATGAGGGTGTCGTTGAAGGCGCACTCAAAGCCAGTGGGTTAATTTGAATTTAAGTCAAGGAACTTCTTTGAAAACGTTTTCTATTTTTGCTCATACTGTGACGACTCACGTTGTCAATAAAAAAGTTGGTGTACTTGCAGCAGCGGTCCTACTCCTTGCGCTATCAGGCTGTGAATCCACCACTTTTAATGGCAACAAAGTTGATTACAAATCTTCATCGCAAGTTAAAACGACACCACTTGAAATCCCCCCCGATCTCTCCCAACTCCCTAGCAACGCTCGCTATGCATTGCCTGGAGGCGTGAGCGCTAAGAATTTGGCTGGCTTAGATCCAAATGCCAACCAAAAGGTCAGTCCTTTAAACATTGGGGACGTATCGATTGCGCGTGACGGCAGTCAACGTTGGTTGGTAATTAAGCGCCCTGCCGATCAAGTATGGCCTTTGGTTCATGCCTTTTGGTTAGCCAACGGCTTTATTTATACGACTGACCAAAAAGAGATTGGGCTTTTGGAGACTGATTGGGCAGAGAACAGGGCAAATTACCCGAAAGATTTCCTTCATCGCTATTTAGGCAAAGTGGTGGAGATGGCATCCTCAACGGGACTGCGCGATCGGTACAGGACGCGCGTTGAGTCAACTGGACCTGATAGTTGTGAGATCTTCATCTCACAGCAAGGCATTTCTGAAGAGTTTACAGACGCGTCTCGCATCTCCACTGCCTGGAAACCTCGTCCCAACGAGCCCGAATTAGAGAACGAATTCCTTCGTAGACTAATGGTTAAGTTGGGGACCTCTATGGAGTTTGCAGCCAAAGCGGTTGAAGGCGTCTCCATTGCAAGCGCAGCCAAATTAACTCAGGTAGGTGGCAAGCCAGTGGTTGAATTAACGCAGGGCTTTGATAACGCCTGGCGCAGGCTCGGCGTTGCCTTAGACCGGGGTGGCTTCACCGTTGAGGACCGCGACAGAAAGGCGGGACTTTACTTCGTTCGCTATGTTGACAAACAAAAAGAAACGAACGATACGCCTTGGTACAAGAATATGTTTACCCCCTCTAAAGCCACGCCAATTGGTCCTCAAAAATATCGTTTGAAATTAACGAGTGAAGGCGACCTAACGAAGATCACTATACTGAATAATGCAGGCGACCCAGACGGTGGTCCAATCGCTAATAAGATTGCCAACACGTTAACGACCGAGTTGAAATAACTCTACATTAGTTGACGTGCTTTACATCCAATCTTTAATTTAATAACAGCGTGCTTAGATTTAAAAATTTGGGCAGCGGGAGCACGGGGAATGCCTCTATCGTGGAGGCTCAGTGCGGTTTGCAGACCACTCGCATCTTGATCGACTGCGGGATTGGGTTAAAGGAGTTGGAGCGCAGACTCATCCAAGCTGAATTAGAACTGAGTGATGTTGACGCTCTTTTTATCACACACGAACATGCAGACCATGTTGGGCATACTAGACGCGTTGCAGGATTTTTGGGTATTCCGGTTTGGATGAGTCAGGGAACTTGGCTCGCCTGTGATGGTCTTGACTGGGGATTTAGCGGCTCACAGATCAATGTTGCTCGTGATACCGAAGTATTTGGTTTTGGCGCTCTTCAGATTACACCCTTTACAGTGCCGCATGATGCGCGCGAGCCACTTCAAGTGAGGCTCTCTGATGGATCAGTCAGTATGGGCTTGCTCACAGATCTGGGGCATGTAAGCGCTCACGTAGTTGCTCAACTTAAGGGATGCAACGCTCTTTTAATGGAGGCCAACCACGATACGCAAATGTTGCGCAAATCGGGTTACCCTCAATTCTTGAAAGACCGAATCTCTGGCCCCCTAGGCCACCTGTCTAATGACTCTGCGTGTGAACTCGCACGAACCTTGAATCATCCCGGACTTGGACAAGTCGTTGCAGCCCACTTGAGCGAAAGAAATAATAGTCCTGAGATTGTCCTCGAATGTTTGAGCCGCGCATTAGGTCGTAGTGCAGATGAGATTTGGGTTGCAGCACCGGACACAGGGTCTGATTGGGTAAGCGTTAGTTAAGTTAAATTAAATTAAGTCAATCCACTCGCTTCGAAGAATCAAAATGCTCCTGACAAGTAAATAAGCCACCCGAAGGTGGCTTATTTACTTTAAGACGTACGAATTACGTCTTGTCAGCTGCAGGTGCTGCAGGTGCCGCTGCGGCAGGAGCTGCTGCATCAGCTGCAGGAGCTGCAGGAGCTGCTGCGGGAGCTGCAG
>CAIKVH010000139.1 GCA_903830725.1 uncultured Burkholderiales bacterium
CGAACTTTTAATTAAAAGTCCCACCTTTTTGTACCTGTGCGTGTTTAATGTTCTTCTCATGGCGGTTACCGCTGCGGTTCCAGCGCATATGATTAATTTACTCAGAGAGGCGGGACTTGCACCGTGGTTGGTGATTGCTGTCCCTGCAGGAGTAGGTGTACTACAGGTGGTTGGTCGACTTGGACTTTATTTTTTAGAAAACCGCATAGACAGTCATTTCACCAACCGCTGGAGTCCTGCGCTCATACCTATTGGCATATTGGCTTTATTGACTGGATACGGGGAACCCGCTTGGGCAGTGGTTTTTGTATTTGCTTTTGGTTTAGGTAACGGAATGCTAACGATCGTGAGAGGGACCTCCGTAGCTCAGTACCTAGGGACAGAGTATGTGGGAAGTCTAAATGGTCTAATTGGATTTCCTGTTGCGCTCGCTAGAGCGGCTTCACCGCTCCTTTTGGGTGCGCTATGGACTAAGGAATACGGATATGTGAGTGGCCTTTACTTTTTGTTAGCAATCAGCATACTTGGGGTACTCGCTATCAGGCTTGCCCAAAGCTATTCGAAACAAAAAGCCTAAGCTGTCATGCGTAAATATTTATGAATCAACGAAGCGCAATTTAAAGCGTTGCATTAACCAGCTTACAAAGGGCCTTGGCTTTGTTCTCTGGATCATTGCTTTGAACAATTGCCCTAACAACCGCGACTGAGCCGACTCCTGTTTTTAAAACATTTGGGAAATCTTCCTCTGTGATGCCGCCTATCGCAACTAACGGATAGTCTTTCATCAGACCGGCGTATTGTGCAAGTCTTCCCAAGCCTTGCGGGGGTGTTTGCATTTTCTTTAAAGTGGTAGGGTAAATAGCCCCCATGGCAATATAGCTAGGCCTTAATGCATCCGCCCTGATCATCTCAGAGTAACCGTGCGTGCTAATACCAAGTCTCAAGCCACTCGCTTTCATCTGAGCCCAGTCCTGTTCAGTTAAAACGTCTATGTCCTCTTGACCCAGATGCACTCCGTAAGCGCCGTGCTTTATTGCGTATTTCCAGTGGTCATTGATAAATAGCTTGGACTGGGATCCATTCACGGCTTGAATAGAGAGCTCAATCTCCTTCTCGATCAACTTTGGATCCTCAGATTTAAAGCGCAGTTGAAGCGTCGGTACACCAATATGCGCCATTCTCTTGATCCAACTCGAGTCAGGCAGTACAGCGTACAGACCCAGATCTTTGGGGCAGGGGGCAAATTGGGTTTTGAAAGGAGCCAATCCAAAATCATCACGCTTGGTGGGCCAAACTTTTGCATCAAAAGCGCCTAAACGCATGACCTGTCTAACCCAGGCGTTTGCAATAATTTCGCAATCCAGTTGGATGAATTCAAGCTTGGTGCATGCGCTAAAGACACCTTGGTAAAGGGGCTTTAGATCTGATGGAACTGAAGTAACTGAGGTAACTGAAGTAAGGGGCTCAAAGCCTGAGGAATGCGTAAATTCTTCAAAGGTTTTTGTAGCGCTTGGGCTCGCACCCTCCTGAGCAGATTCAGCATTTGCGTTGATAGCGAGTGTTTTAAGGGAGGCGTGGTGAGCAAGAACTTGTTCCTCGATGATTCGAGCGTCTAGGGGAACGTTCATATCTTTAGGCTCTTCTGCTATTGGGGGATATCACGCATGGTGCCAAAAAGGAGTACCCAACACCGGGGTGCTTGGCTGTGCGTTTTCTTGTGGTTGCATTGCACCAGCTAAATACGCCGCTCGTCCAGAATCGACCGCCCCCCTGAAGGCCCGGGCCATAGAGACAGGATCGTGCGCGAGTGCAACAGCAGTGTTAAGTAATACTCCGTCGTAACCCCACTCCATGACCGCACAGGCGTGAGAGGGAAGTCCAAGGCCTGCATCAATGAGCATAGGCACTGCTATTCTCTCCCTTAGTGTTTGCAACGCATAAGGGTTGATTGGGCCTTTCCCAGTACCGATGGGCGCTGCCCAGGGCATAACAGCCTGGCATCCAACGTCAACTAGCCTTTGGCACAAGACCAAATCATCCGTTGTGTAAGGAAGCACTTTAAATCCAAGACCAATTAAGGACTGCGCTGCACTGACGAGGTTTACCGTATCGGGTTGAAGTGTGTAATCATCCCCAATCAACTCTAACTTAATCCAATCGGTCTCAAAGATTTCTCTAGCCATTTGCGCC
>CAIKVH010000140.1 GCA_903830725.1 uncultured Burkholderiales bacterium
GATTACGACGCATTTTTGGCAAGCAAAGTCAGTCAACTTTTTGCGGCCATTAAGTCCGATTTAGAACCTGCCTCCAGTGGAGCCAAGCTCTAATGTTGTGCCAACATCGTTCCATAAAAAGTCTACACGCCAAACGACTGCTCAAAAGTGGCCGATACAGATCAAGTCAAGCTTTGGTGGCCTGGGTAGCTATAGCGGCTTAAGCACGTACCATTTAAAAAATACTTATGAGCTTAACCATCGCGTTGATAAGGTATTTTCTTTCATTCGAATTGCGCATGATATTTGTCAAGCTATTTCAAATGAACTAATTGTTTTCGCTGGATTCAGGTCCATCCGTTTGATTTTCCAATTGCAGGGTGCTCAAATGCCTTACAACTAATTGAGTTGCAGTGGAGAAATAAAATGTTCAAATACTTAAAAGTTATATCTAAGTTATCGTTAATCGGTCTATGCATTAGTTCATATGCACAGGAAAGCCCAAAAGGCATTTACCTTGGAGCAAGCCTGGGATACTCTAAATTCGAAGACCAAACTGGCAAAGTGAATTCGGAGCTGATCGGCGCGGTTGGGGGGACAGCGCAGTCCTCACAGGACTCGGGAGCAGCCGCGTATCGTTTGTTTGGAGGTCTCAGCTTAAATGAGTACATCGCCATTGAATTGGGTTATACACAAACAGCAAATCAAACTTTAACTTTTTCTGGGGTAACCTCGCTTTCTACGAATTACACTGGCTCTTTTACCGCCTCATATACCGGAGCAGACTTAGGGCTAGTGTTGCACCCCATTCAGTTACCTATCTTTAAATTCGCATTCATTGACCTTGGAATGACTCGCTTTACAGAAAAGCAACTGGGCAGCGTGAGTACAAGTTTGGGATCCTATAACCAATCAAGAAATGAACTAGGTACTGGACACTACTACGGGCTCGGTTACGATATTCCAGTTCAAACCAATACCTACATTCGTTTAGCAGTCAATCATTATGACTCCATAGGCGGGGATAGCGCGATCAAATCAAACCTTGCTTCAGTAGGACTTTTAACAAAGTTTTGATCCATTGGATTGGGGGTTGGGGGGTTGGGGGGTTGGGGGGTTGGTGGGTTGGTGGGTTGGGGTTGGGATTGCAGTTCTTTTTCATGGCACTCAAAAATTTCTGCGCCGGACGAGTACTGCATTCAACAACGCTCTCAGCAACCAATTCTTGACCCGGGGAGTAAAGTAGCGATGGTCAAAGTGATTCTGTAATATCGCTCTCATTAACACCCTCGCATGCCTAAAGACAGGGGATTCCTAAGGGGCGAAACTTGTTTTTGCAGAACCACCGTCTACACCTTGACGCCGATCAATGCGGATTAAAAACAGCGGACCCTTCCTAACAGGATGTCGCAAAACAACATCGTCACCCTGGGGCAGGCAGGGCGGAGGCTCGATAAAAATTCGGGCCCAACAGTCTTCTCAATGCCTGATACAGAAAAGTCTACCCGTCACGAGGCGGATTTTTTTGCAAGCCAATGCAAGAAATCGAACCCGATAGTACTAGAATTGCATACTAAATTATTCGACTTTGCTTAATATTTAAAGACCAGGGTTGACATCGGTTGGCACCGAGAGTCTCGCATGCTAAAGTTTGTAAAAAATATTAACTAAGTTACATAGTGAATATATTCTATAGAAAGCTTTAAGGTACACAGGATTTAGCATGACAGTTGCACAATTCTCAGATCCATTAATTGCGCAAACGCTTGAAAAGCATTACGGCCAATTAGATACTTACCTAGACGATTTAGAGTCGCTTGAAATTAGTAAAGAAGAGAGTGCGAGAAAACTAGTCGTTTGTGAAAATGCACTAAACGCTATTGAACTTGAACTAGCCAGATACACCGCAAAAAAGGTAACTGCTCTTAACGAACGAAATACCGCTAAAGAAGCTAACAAAATCATTGAAGCTCGAACAAATGAACTATTGAGCAAAATTGAAAAACTCAAATTAGTCATTAAAGCGGTTGAAGAAAAACCGGTTGAGAAGTCAGCCAAGACAACGCGCAGGGGTGCCTTCTTAAAGAAGATGGATCACGTCATGCCTTGGGGCGAGCTTATCAGTCTCATTCAGCCCATCTATCCGAATCCTAGCAACAACAAGAATATCGATAGAGAAATTAAACAAAAACTGCGTTTGTATTATTTGCAGCAATGGTTTAATTTATCAAACATTGCTCTTGAAGAGTTGTTATTTGATTCAGTGTCGATGCGGGATTTTGCGGGTATCGCTCAAAACGCAACCAATTTACCTGATGCAGCTCAAATAGAAGAGTTTCAGAGGATACTTGAAACTGATGATGTTAAGGGTAAGTTAAAAACCAAAACCGATCAGCTCTATAAAGAGAACAGTTTAATGATCACGGGTGGAAGCATCATAGATGCCAGTGCCGTCTCCTTGGTCTCGACCCAACCCAAGGCCAAGAAAGACGGTACTGCGGCTAAAACTGAAAAAGTTAAGGGCAACAAATTCTCGTTCCTGGACTCACTTGCCAAATACGGTGATCCTAAGGAGTTATTAACTGAAATTGTGACGGAGCTGCATAAAACAGTTGTTGAGAAGAAAGAAACCCGTCACTATTTATTTAACTCCAGTGTTGAGAATCTTCTTAGCGATCAGTTTAAATTTGTATCCTATGTCTTTCCCAAAGAAAAGATTACCCAAAGCAACCCTATCACTCAAACTGCACCGCCTGCGATGCGAATTGGCACCGGTCCCTTTGATGAAATTGCGCACGCGTTGACCTTCATGCTGGTTGATTGGTTCAAGGTTGAGAGAAAAATTGCTCCTACTATGACGGCTCATATCTTGGAACTGGTTGAGGAGACAAGGTGCCAGATTGAGGACTTTACACAATCTATGTGGAAGCCTGTCGAATTAAAAGGGGAATTACTAGATCGCTTTTTCTCACAAAAAGGCTATATCACTCGCAAAGTCTCCGAATCAGAAGTCGCAATCATCGGCGGCGCTGAGCTTCCTTTCAACATAATCATTGACACTGTTACAAAAAATTTAGTCATAAAAGCGATGTGCAAAGCCAATGACTGGAGTAACTTGGATGAGATTCAAACTTTCGCTAACGAACTCAATGAGAAAACTCCTGCCCTTCATTTCGAAGTTGAGATCGTTAATTTAAAACCAGTTATGACAACGGAATACTATCTCCCCTACAGGCGCGGCGTCCCGCACCGTTTATTGCTCAAAGTCTGTAAGGCGTTTACCCTCGCTATAGCGAAATGTCTTGAGCAAGACGAAAGAAACCTAATGGTCAAGGCCGCAGGTAAATAACTGAGCTTCCATTGGTCTAAAGTAGTAAGGAGTAACGAGTAGCGATATTCAAGATCACTCTTAAGAACACACTTATGCAATCTCGAGAAACGAGATTCCAGTTTAAAGAGTTTTGGAGTGACCCATTGATTTCAAAATATTAATTACTTTGGTTGGAAAAAATCAATATTCCAAATTCCAAACAACTCGCCTTATGCTCGTCTGCAGCGAACTTATTTTGTGGATCAGTAAAAGGGGTTCTCACGTAATGATCAAACGCTCTATTCTTAAGAATGCACTCCATCTCACTCATTTTCTTAAATGTATTGGTCTTGTCCTTTTCCTGAAGCATCAGAATAAAGGGGACTAATCTATCGGACACTTTGTACAAATCCTCCGGCGTTTTATGGCGTCTAACGAAAAATCTAAATAAAGGTATTAATTTATTTTTTATACCTACATATTTTCCAGAAAATAAAAAAGCATGGTCAACTACTTTTTTAAACAACTCAGTCACAGTTTCATGTGGTTCGTGATCTATATAAATCTGCTCCACTTCCTTGAAATGAGTATCAATTTTTTTTAAAAATATTTTTAGAAAAACATCTTCATACTGATTAAAGTATTTATATATAACTCCAACGCTATATCCAGATTTTTTTGAAAGTGCTTTTGCGGAAAAGTCTTCTAGTTCGCCTATCTCAATAATATCCGCAGCTGTATGCAACAAGTCTTGCTCTGTCTTCGAAGCGCGTTCTTGTTTAGGCTTTTTCTTATAAGAGCCCGTTAGGGTATCTATTATTTTCATGTGGATATTTTACGCTAATTAAAAAATGAACAATTTAATAAAGAAAGCACATCTCTCGGAAACCCGCATGAGATCACATTCTTGAGAGATTTATAAATATTTAAAATGAATTCGTTTATAAGCTAACCAGCTATTTATTCCGTCGACTAAGCCCTAGTATTACTCATAGCTTCAATATCCGAGTAACTCTTAGGATTAGACAAAATGATAAATACCAATCAACTCATTGATAAATTTTTGGAAAGTGCACAAGCACATCAACCCACAATGAATGCACAGCAAATTAAGGTCTTTGTTCTTGGCATTTTGGCTGACGAACTGAGGTGGGCATTTAACAACGACTCTACGGTGGCAGATAACGTCAGAAAAAGACTTAAAGAACTTGTACCAAGAGAGGTTGTAAAGGTAAAAATTAATAGCAAGGGCGAAAAAGTTCGGGCCGCTGAATATGCGTGATCCAAAAATCACATTTGCCTGAAACTGATTTTTTTTACTAAAGCTCCTCATTAACCTTTAAATTCAAATAGTCTTTTTTAATCATGGTTACCGCCGAACAATTAGTTGATAAGTTTTTTGAAAAAGCCCAGATACATAAACCCAGTATGACGGCTCATCAGTTACATGCGTATGTGATTGGACTCCTCGCCGATGAACTAGCCTGGGCTTTCAACAATGACGATATCGTTGCAAAAAATGTTAAGCATCTACTTTATAAACTGGATCCCAGAAAGCCTACAACTCATAAGAGTAGCCCTAAAAAGGCTGAATCTTCTAACAATAAATCTCAACCAACTAATTCTCAGTCATCTAGCTCACAATCCATTACTAAAGTTGAAACCCCACCCTCTTCTGCTAGCAATTCACCAGTCAACTCTAAAGTTGGTGCAGACATATCAAAAACTTTGAGCTATCAATCGCTAATACTTTTTCTCCAAAAATTTCCTAAAACAGTAATCAAAGACCTACGAGATCAAAAAAATGGATTTCTTTGGATTTTTGTGGCGACTAAAGCATACGAAGATGATTCCCCACTCTTTCAATGGCTAAGAAAAAACAAATTTGAATACTCGGACATCGAGAAGGCTTGGTACTACCCAATTCTTTAGTTTTTAAGTTTGCTTCATATCATTTAGGGTTTTTACACATCTACAAGCCAAGAGATTACTCAGTAAAATCCACCTCGCCCAACTTAATATATTCTTAAGTATTACTATTTTTTATCGTCCGTTGAATTTAGTAATTACTAAGTAGAAACAATAACCGTCAATTTCAGCTATAATTTATGGCTCGGCGCTTTAGCTCAGTCGGTTAGAGCGATGGAATCATAATCCACAGGTCCGCGGTTCGAATCCGTGAAGCGCCACCAAATATACTCCTCTCGGTCAAAAAGAGAGCTTCTAGCTCTCTTTTTTCATTTGAAAGTTAGCATCGACACTATAAATCTTGTTTTTTATTCTGGAGTAGCTAATAGTCAAGGCAATGCAACTAGGGTGACTAACCCAAGCTTGTTATCCAAAGAAACAGCCATATTGATCGGCATCAATAACTTGTAGTGCCTCATTGAGATCTTTTGAGATTGGATTTGGCTCATAGGCTTGCCATTTTCCGCTGGCTCGCATCCAATAAATATGCCACAGAGCCTCAGACTGTATATACCGAAATTTTACAAACGGTCGTCGAGTTAACTCTCCTGGTTTTCCACGCCACAAAGGGCGAACTTCAAAAACACTTACAGTCTGGCCATCGATTTCGTAATCGTAATCAAGATCTTTTTTGATTTCAAGTGGAGCCAGAAGCAGACACCACTGCCCGACCAAATAGTCAATATCCCCTAGCTGTTCAATGCTAAATGCCATATCTGATTAGTTGTCCCAGAAAGTAAAACTGATCAATCAATTTTATTTCAAACATAGCTATTATGAATTATGGGTGAAATGATTACAGTGGATATAGACGTCCTCAGACTAAATGAAGCTCAACTCTCTTGCCCAAGGCCGCCGCATACTTTCTTAGGGTAGTTAGGCTTGGGGAATGTTTGCCGGTAGCCAGAGAGCTTTCTAATCTAGCAATAGCTGGGGTTTGTGTTCCCATCTTTTTTGCCACTTGAGCTTGCGTTAATCCAGCCTCTTTCCTTGCCGTAAGAATCTCATCAAGAATAGCAAATTCAGTGCGATCAAGTTCTTTGACTGCGGCTTTTACAGCTGGCTTTTTAAGCATTTTGCTTATCATTTGTTTATGGGTAAGCATTTTTGTTTTCTTCTGTGTTGTCATTTTTTCCACTCCTTCATACGTGCTTTCGCAACCTTTAATTCTTTCTCAGGCGTCTTTTGAGTCTTCTTAATAAAGCTATGGAGCATCACTATTTCTTTCTCCACCATCGTACAAAAGAAAACTCGGGCGATACCTTCAGCCCCTTTAAGTCTTAATTCAAATAAGCCGCCGCCAAATGAATCCGTATGAGGCAAGCCTAAATTCGGCCCATGCTCAATCATTCGAGTGGTCAATCCAATATAGCGAGCTTGAAGCGTGTCGGGAAGATTCATAATGTCTTCTTGAACCTGCTCGCTGTAATAAAGGATGGAATAGCTCATCCGTGTATGTTAACAAATTTGTTAAC
>CAIKVH010000141.1 GCA_903830725.1 uncultured Burkholderiales bacterium
ATTGGCGTCCTACAAGAACCTTCATCGCTTTAACAAAATAAGAAATCTTTTTAGAGAGGAAAGTGTCTCAAGCTCACTAGTTTGGGTTGCAACCCAACTCCCCTCACATCATTTTTTTGATATAGCATTCACTGAAATACTCTCGCTCATAGGTGGCAGACATGCCTCTACTTTGCAATGGCTTTTACTACAAAGGGGCAGAATCCAGACGGCTGGCTGCAAATTAGATCACTTATATAAAAAGCATGAGATTGCGAAAAAATCCGGAAAAATGCGTGTGATCTCAGCGCCTGTTGCCAGTCTTAAGAGAATTCAAAAATCAATACTAATCAATATATTAAATCCGATTGGTTCGCATCCTTCAGCATTTGGATTTGTCGAAGATAAATCGATAGTTGATAACGCTAATATTCATATCGGAAACGCAGTTGTTGTAAATGCTGACGTCTCAAATTGTTTTCCAAGTGTTAAATGGTCTCTAGTGCTATCAGCATTAAGGAGAGATTTGGAAGCTAAGCTGAGTTCAACTTCTATTTCTACGTTAGTTGATATATGTACAGCAGAGGGGGTATTGCCTATTGGTGCACCTACATCACCATGCTTACTCAATCGGGTTTTATTTAAAACGGACGAGATTCTAAGTGCTCAATCTGCAATCAGAGGTTGTCAGTACTCTCGTTATGCTGATGATCTAACATTTTCAGGAGATGAACAAGCTGTTGAATTATTAGGAATAGCTAAAAATACTCTACAAAAAATAAATCTTGAGCTAGATCCTGCAAAGACTAATATTTTTAGACGAGGCCGTCGACAAATGGTCACTGGTTTAGTCGTTAATGATAAGGTAAGTGTCCCCAGACGTATTAGAAAACGTATCCGAGCGTCAGTACATGCGTATGAATCTGGAAAGGATCTTTACTGGGAAGGAAGCGCCTCAAGCTCAGCATCCCTTAATGGCCGACTTCAATTCTTGAAAATGGTTTCACCCGAAATAGCTGAGCCCTTGGTATCAAGGTTTACTAAAGTTAAGAATTCAGTGAAAGTTACTAAGGCACAATCTTCGAAGAAAAGTAAGAAATGACGAATCAAACCCTTGACCCTAAATCACTAATTTCTTTTCCAGCTATATATCTCTGGGCTGTTGCTGAAATTGCCGTTAAGACTAACGACTCTATTGAATATCAAAAAATACTCGATTTCTTTGAATTATCAAAGCTGTATTTGAAAAAAACAAATAGAAAAAAATTAGGAAGAATTGGTCTCTTTAGTAGGGCTGTAAAAAGGAATCTAAATAAAGGAATTATTCCTTTTACCCGAGCCCCCCATGATTTATGTCTAGCAGAAGTGCTTTTTGGTGAAACAAATGGATTTAAATTTCGATCAAATTCATCCCACGTTCAAAGTGGGTTTCTTAGAGTCCGAAAAATTGATATTGACTATGTTGATTTAGTTTATGAAATCACCCGAGATGACGCTCATCTTCAGGAGTTTTTAGATAATGAGAAGAAAGAATCCATACTTCAGGTATTGAATGAGATGGCTTCAAACAAGGTGGAATACGAAACTATCAATCAAAATATGAAGATGGTTAGAATTTCACAGGAATTCTCTGCAATTACAAATGCCATTGAATCATTTGATTGTTTTATATCTTTATGGAATACTCCTAGCAAAGGGAGTAATGAACAAACGTCAGCTCCTAGATCTTTGAGCCGTAAACTTGGTAAAGCCAAGCTTTCTATTGAAAGTGGGGAGCTGTACTTGCTGCTGACATCTTCTCAACAAGTTCTTGAGATGACTGCTGGTTCAATGGTTGGACAATGTCTATTTATCGAATCAGAAGACATTAATTTATTTGGTAAATTGCCTGATCTGACCGTTGACAATGACAGGACTAGAGCAACTTTAAATACCACATCATTATTCAGAAGATTTCTGATTGATCAAATGCCGCTTATTCAAACAGATAGGGCTAATGCAACATACTTGATCAATAAATATACCTGGTGCTTACCTTACCAATCTCTAAACTGGCTGGAGACCGCTGAATTATGAAACCATCTAGATTAACCACTGTTCTTACTTCTATGCTGGGGCAAAGATGGCCAGCTTTTATCTGGGGTCCTCCTGGAATTGGAAAAAGTGCAATCGTTCACACTATAGCTAAGAATGAAGGTCTACCTGTCATTGATCTAAGAGCTTCGCTCTTAGATCCTACTGATCTCAGGGGAATACCTGCAATAGTTGATAGTCAGGCTGTATGGTGTCCTCCCGCCTTCTTACCCAAGGAAGGCACTCCTCCTGGTGTGTTATTTCTTGATGAAATTAATGCTGCTCCTCCTTTAGTGCAAGCAAGTCTTTATCAATTGGTTCTTGATCGACGTGTAGGTGAGTATGTTTTACCGGATGGATGGTGGATAGTAGCGGCCGGAAACAGACAAAAGGATAGAGCAGTTACTTTTAGAATGTCCTCTGCGTTATCAAATAGATTTGTACACTTGGATTTAGATGTTGATATTAGCGACTGGCGAGTTTGGGCTTTATCAAAGAATATTGATCCCTTAGTGGTGGCTTTTATTGGATATAGGCCTGCTCTTCTTCGGGAGGATCCAGGAGAGTCTTCGGCATTTCCGACCCCTCGTTCTTGGGAGATTTTGTCAGATGTGATGAAAAAATTCGGTGGGCACAACGCTTGCGCAGATATTCTTCCCGGCATCGTTGGTCTAGGTGCGGCTACTGAATTTGGTACTTTTGTTAAGCGTGCTCTCAACATGAAAGAGATGGAGGAAATTATCTCTGATCCAAAGAACGCAAAAATACCTAAATCCCTTGACGGTTTACATGTTCTTACTACCTGGCTAGTTCACTCTCATGATAGGGATGATGTCATTGAAGCTAGTGCGGTTCTTCTGAATAGAATTCCTCCTGAATTTGCAGTCGTATTGTCTAAAGAAATGATTGGTGTCAGCCCTACTTTTACGCGAAATGATGGATACAAAAACTTCGTAAAGAAAAATGCCAACATCATTGCAGCCTGATGTTGAACAAAAAATCCTTAAATCGAGGATAGCCCTGACACTACGGCAACCGTTTTTGGCGTCTGCCATTATGAGGTTGCCGATTAAGGACGCAAGCCATTGCTCTTGGTGCAAGACGATGGCGACTGATGGATATCATATTTTCTTTAACGCTGAGTGGGTTAGTACACTCAACGAGCATGAACTTAGGGGCGTATTAGCTCATGAAGTTCTGCATGTACTCTTTCAACACTCCTCTAGACGTTCAAATAGAGAATCAACTATTTGGAATATTGCATGTGACCACGCTATAAACCTACTTTTGTTAGAGCAGGGATTTAGTCTGCCTAAAGCCGGCTTTGCTGATACAAGATACGTTGGACTACCTAGCGAGGAAATTTATTCGCGTCTACCAAAAAGCCTAAATTATCTAAAGGCTTGGACTACTTCTTCTCAAGTTAATTCTGCAGGAGATGAGAATACAGGCGCCATTCCAAACATAGGCACTGATATCCTGGATCCAGAC
>CAIKVH010000142.1 GCA_903830725.1 uncultured Burkholderiales bacterium
ACTATTCAAATCAAAACTAACCGAAATGGGCTTGTTACTTGGTTTATTCCTGACTTGTTCGCCCGCTTCTAACGCCTTAGCAGAGGAAACCACTTTGGCCAGTACTTATGCAAACACCTATGCATCAAGCAACGCAAACCATGAACAGAGCGAGAGCGAGACCGAGACCGAGAACTCCGATCACCCAAAATCGCAAAATTGGAGTATTCATATACAAACTACGAATATTGAACAACGCAAGAACAACTTTTACTCCCCCTACTCCTCAATAAATTCAACCAGGGGGAACTCCAGTTTGCTCAGTCGCATGGACGGGGACAACAACCGTAGTTTTTCTTTTAGCACGACGGCCTTCCTGGGCGCAAGGCTTTGGAAGGGTGCGGAGGGTTATTACAACTCGGAAATATTTGAAGGCATACCTTTCACAGGTTCACTTGTCGGTTTAGGTGGACCACAAAACGGGGAACTACAAAAGGGAGCCTTTATGCCGGCTACTACCTACCACGCTAGGGCCTTTATTAGACAAACCTTCGGTCTTGGTGGAGGCGAGGAATACGTCCCCGAGGAAACAGTAAATCAATTAGCAGGAACTATAAATAAAAACAGATTGGTGCTTACCTGGGGCAAAGTTGCATCTCTTGACTTCTTTGATATGAATGCATACAGCCACGATCCAAGGATTCATTTCATGAATTTTTCTGCATTCTCAATGGCAGCATACGGGTATGCTGCTGATACAAGAGGATATACCTACGGCCTAGTGGTTGAGTTGTATCAAAATGAATGGACCTTGAAAGCAGCTCGTTTAGCCGCTCCAACCAGTCCCAATCAATTGGAGATTGATTACACTCTGACAAAAGACTACGTGGATCAATTCGAGATCACACATAAACATAAGATTGGAAATTTAGCTGGAGCCGTTAGAGGCATAGCTTTCTTGCAGCATGCTTATATGTCGAACTATCAAGACGCTATTCTTTATGCTCAAAGCAATCCCGCTAGCGGTGCCCCTAGCATATTTAACACACGTAAAACGAACACGATGTTCGGTTACGGCTTGAATGCTGAGCAGGCGATTAACTCGGATCTCGGGATTTTCACGCGTTGGAGCTGGAACAACAATCAAACTGAAACCAACACTCTAGATGTCGGTCGCTCTCTAACGATAGGAACAACCCTACAGGGAAGCCAGTGGAACCGCAAGGGAGACACTTACGGTCTAGCATGGGCAACCAACGCCCTATCCAACTCAGAGGTACGGTATTTACAACTGGGAGGTCAAACCATGTTTATTGGAGACGGAGCTATACAGTACAAAACAGAGCAGATACTAGAAACGTACTACAGCGCCAAACTCTTCAAGGACCTATTCCTGACGGCTGATTTTCAAAAGATTACAAATCCCGCTTACAACTCTGCAAGAGGACCAGTAAACATCATTTCAATGCGTTTGCATTTTGAACTCTAGTTCAAGCGTCCTATTGCAAGTCAAATAGAAACCGCATTCTCACGAAAAGGACATCAATCCCGGCAACACTCCGCACAACTTCTGCACGCAAACAGTTAAAGAATATTCACCCGCTCAGAAGTTGACGTTGTTGCCGCCCTTCAATTTCAAAATCTCTCTCGCCTCTGCAGGCGTGGCAACCTCCAGGGACAGCCCCTCAATGATCTGTCTCATACGCGTAACTTGCGACGCATTGGTTTTGGCTAAATTTCCAGGGCCATCCCACAAAGAATCCTCCAGGCCAACTCGAACATGTCCGCCCATGGCCGCAGACATAGATGCAATTGGAATTTGGTTCTTACCAGCTCCTAAAACAGACCACACATAGGCTTCCCCGAAAAGACGATCAGCTGTGCGCTTCATATGTATCACATCCTCTGGATGGGGTCCAATGCCCCCCAATAATCCAAATACAGATTGAATAAGGAACGGCGCCTTAATAAGACCACGGTCAATAAAGTGAGCTGCTGTGTACAAATGGCCTATGTCATAACACTCAATTTCAAACCTGGTTTGATTGTCGCTACAAGACTCTAAGATATAAGCAATATCTTTGAATGTATTCTTAAATACCCTATCGTCACTACCCTCAAGGTAAGGCTTCTCCCAATCGTATTTAAACGTTTTATAACGTTTTACCATTTCATAGAGTCCAAAATTCATGGATCCCATATTTAGGGAGGCCACCTCAGGCTTAAAGTAATGAGCAGGTTTTAATCTCTCTTCAATCGGCATCGTAGGAGCCCCACCAGTCGTCAGGTTGATAACGACATCACTTGCGGCCTTAATTTGTGGTAAAAATTCTTTAAAAAGTGCAGGCTCTTGCGAAGGCTTCCCGTTATGGTGCTCTCTAGCATGTAAGTGCACAATTGAGGCTCCGGCTTTTGCTGCGCCAAGGGCGGCTTCGGTGATCTCTTTAGCTGTAATTGGCAAATACTCAGACATCGTAGGAGTATGAATAGCTCCAGTAACAGCACAGGTAATGATGACTTTGCGTGGCATTTATAGCGTTCCTTAAAAAAAATTAAAAATAAATATTTGATGACAACTTTGGTTTAGCAGTTCAAAAAAGCTGCAGAGCGATTCAACGTTAATCAAAGTAATTTGAAATTACTTGGGTTGATCTTGCTGATGTTTCCTCAAATTCATTAAGCGGTTGTCACGCCATCGTGACCTTGAGTCTAACTCTTCGCGCTTAAGGATCGTTCGTCTTTCTTGTTCAATTTCGGCAATAACCTGCGCGTCCCAAGTATTGTTCTTTTGAGTCTTAGCTACATCGGCATAGGTTTGACCGTACCTAGCTGCGTAATCCGTTACGCCGTCGGGTGCGTTCAAATCAATCGTTTCAAAGGGACCCATAAATGACCACCTTAAACCTAAACCAAACTTCATAACCTTGTCCAAATCTGCCGAACTAGCATAGCCCTCTTCATAAAGGTTGAGCATCTCGTTTAAAACTGCACCCTGGACCCTGTTGAGTAAAAATCCGTGTATTTCCTTTTTTACCAAAACTGGCTCCTGGTGCACAGCTTCGTAAAAAACCATTGCGCGCTCTACTACTTCAGGGCTCGTCCACGGGGCAGGACTCACCTCAACCAGAGGTATGAGATAAGGTGGGTTGGTCGGATGCCCTACCAAGCACCGGGCACGACCAGGAAGTTTTTCTGTAAAGAGTGACGTTGGTAGCCAAGAGGTTGAACTAGCCAAAATAGCATGCTCCGGTGCTAAGTGGTCTAATTCAGCAAAAATTTCCAGCTTAGCCTCTACAGTTTCTCGTATATTTTCCTGAATAAAGTGAACCCCAGAACAAGCAAGCTCTAGAGTTTCTACAGGATGTATTCTAGAAAGTATAGATTGAACCGACTCGTTAATCAGTCCGGCCGTGTGGGCGTCTTCAAGCAATGACTTCGTCAATCCTAGGCAGTCATTCAATGCCGCTTTGCTTTGATCATAAATATTTACATTTAATCCGGCTCTCGCAAACACAATGGCCCACGCTCTACCAATTAACCCCGAGCCAATAACTGCAACTTTTTCGCTTTGTTTGTTCTTCATCGATTTGAATGATTTAGTTGAATTCTCCAACTATAAACAGACTTTAAGGCATCTCAAGCGAAATGTGTACGTTTATAGTTACTGAATTTTAGTTAAGTATTAACTTTGATCTAATATATTTCGATACAGTAATTAAGTCAATCCAATATTGACCGTATTTACCCTGCATTTGAGATGACCCATCAAATCTAGAAATTAGTAACGTCACAAATCGGTGCGATCTCATCTTTTTAGATACTAACGATGACTCAACGCTCAAAAAATATGTTTGGTAAGGCACAGACAAAGGCCTTAGCAAGTCGTATGGTAAGGCAAGATGATTCATAACCACCGCATTAACAAACCAACTTTCTTTTATCAAACGCTTATCCGTATATTTAGTTTGGGACTTACTCTTGTGTGTGCTCAAGGTATCTGTGCACAAGAGATAAAACATGAAGCTTCCCTTCCCACTCTTCTTAAAACCGAGGCGGATGGTGAGACAAGACAAATGTCGCCTTCTCTAGGTGCTTCTGATGAAAGAACATTTACAGTAACCCAATTCCAATTTATTGGAAATCATAAAATCTCGACTCCTGAATTAGAAATCGTTGTAGCAAACTACCTCAATCACCTTATTTCATTTAATCAATTAAAAAATGCCACGGACGACATCATCACTTACTACAGGAAAGTGGGTTGGCTTGTTCGCGTTATCCTACCAGAGCAAGAAATCGTGAACGGTCGACTTACTATACAAATCCTGGAAACCAATCTTGAATCTACTCTGGGCTCAGCACTAATTAGAAACTAAATATTACTTTAAATGCTTAACAAGCACCTCGGACATCTCAAGCATGCTGATTTGATCCCTCCCCGAAAGTGCTCGCAATTTGTCGTCCGTGATAATCTGGTTAGCATCGCTGGGATCCCTCAAACCGTGCTCCTTTATGTAAGCAAGAAGGTTTTTCACTATGGCGGATCGAGGCATAGGGCTTGCGCCCACTATAGCAGCCAACTCCGGGCTAGGAGTCAATGGTTTTAGAAATGTATTGGCCTCTACATTGCTTGATTTGGTCTTCCCAACGGTCTTCCCATTAGTCGTCCCCTGCTCGCTGCCAACTTTGTCACGAACAGACTGATTAAGCTCCTCATAAGTGGAGTTTGGATCCATTGGGAAATTGTTCCAATCTTCAACATATTTAAATAGCCTTCCGTCGAACAGATTACTATCCTTCATCAATTCAATCCATTGCTTAGTTTCGACTTTACCAAGAGCATCAACCCAGCCGTTATAGTCTTCGAAATAATAACCCCTACTGTTATTTTCTTTTTGCTTTGAAGTACATAAGTTCACAGTGCTTGACATAACAAGTTGACGAAACCACTCTACGTTTACAGGCTCTTTAAATGTGAATTTAATAATAGGAGCAGGATATCCATCAAACTGTTCGGCATCTTTGTTCCAGGATAATCCGCATTTCTCGGGTTTTCCATCGCGTCCAGTATCGATGTAGGTATCTATTCCGTTATAGATGATGAGGACTTCTAGTAGCTCAAATGGATCAAAATCATCCTCGAACTTACCAAAATCCAAGTCAAGATTAAATGTACAGAGAGTCTTCAAATTCAAAAGCTCTACTTCAGAGAAATCTTTACTCGATGGATAGTCACCATCATCGCCTTTGGTCAGCGCAAATCTAATAACAATTTCATGACTTGATTTAGGTTTTGTCATATTTTTTAATTCAAGACTTTGCGGTTGATTTCTTGAACTCCAATAATTCCGTCAAAAATTTGAAATTATTTTCGGCAAATGAAAGTTTTTTACTAGTAATTGAGCCCCAACCACTCTTTGACCTGGGTGTGTAAGTCACCTGTAAACATGGCCTGATCCCCACTTGCTGCAATGGAACCTAAGCTGAGCACAAAAATCGTTTGTGACATCTTTACAACCCGTCTCACGTTATGGTCGATCAACAGAATTCCCATTCCCTGCTCAGTAAAGCGACTCAGCCATTGAAAAATTTCTTCAGCAACCTTGGGTGACAATCCGATACTTGGCTCATCAATCAAACAAAGTTTTGGCTGCAACATCCAAGCCTTGGCAAATTCAAGTTGCTTTTGTTGCCCTCCCGAGAGTTCCCCGGCACTTTGAGTTAATTTATCTTTTAATGCTGGAAATAACTCCAATACCTCTTCATAACGACCCTGCCAAGAATTCACAAACAAGTGACTTCGGGACTGAATGGGTAGCAATAAATTCTCTTTAACAGTGAGCATCGGAAAGAGACTTGACTCTTGGGGGATACAACAAATCCCCAGATCAATCAAATTGTGCGGCAACACTGTATTTAAGAGTTGCCCATCAAAGAAGATCTCTCCAGCTTTAGGACTTAAAAATCCACAAATAGACTTAATGAGAGTGGATTTCCCAGCCCCGTTCAGTCCAATTAATCCGCTTATTTCACCTTTTTTGACATGTAGGGAGACATCTTTCAAGACATCAATGTCCTTGGCGTAACCGGCAGTAACGGAGCGCATCTCAAGAAGATACTCAGTCATGATCACCTCCAAGATATGCCTCAATCACTTCGGCGTTGTCCAGCACATCTTTGGTTTTACCTTTTGCAATGATCTTGCCTGCATTCATGCAAACACTCTCCTCGCAGAGCTCTTTGATAATTGGCATATCGTGGCTGACCAATAAAAAGGTTTGTCCCTTTTGGTGTCTATCCTTGATGAATTGGCTCATAGTTTGCCGCATAACGGGATGAACTGCGGCGAATGGCTCGTCAAGCAATGCCACCTTAGGCGGCACCATAAAACACATACCAAACTCGAGTAATTTCTTTTGTCCTCCCGAGAGTTGTCCCGCATCCAGGTACTGCACGGGTTGCAGAGTCAACTCTTTGATGAGCATATCTGCGCGCTCGTGGCACTCCGACTTACTCAAACCCAGTGCCTGCCCCGCAATCAGCAAATTATCTATCGCACTTAAACGGACAAAAACTTTCGTCATTTGAAACATTCTAGTGATGCCCAATTGGACAAGTCTAGAGGGGGACTCCCCCGTGATGTTTAAATCTCCTAAAAAAACTGCCCCCTCATCAGGCAGTAGTTCACCTGACAACATATTCAATACGGTCGTTTTTCCAGACCCATTAGGTCCTATCAATCCAAGTATCGAGCCTTGGGGGATATCGATGGATACATGATCGACAGCTTGATTCCCACCAAAACGCTTGGAAATAGAATCTACTTTAATTATCGGGTGAATCATGTTCATGTAGCCAAATTCAGTTGAAATGCGTTTAGCGTTTTTTATCAGTCAAAATATAAAAATAAAATTTCAGAAATAAACCCCAAAGTCCAGTTCTAAAAAAGCGTGCAAAGATGATTACCGTGAAGGCAAATACGATCATCTGAATATTACCCACACTGCGCAACCACTCAGATCCTAGGTACACAATTAATGCGCCCACCAATGGTCCCGTGAGTGAGCCTATGCCGCCAATCACAACCATGGAGATGATAATCCCGGCCTGCTGAATTAGACCCATCTCAGGACTGACGAGCTCTGTGAAGGTGCCGTACAAACAGCCCGCGAATCCACTAATAGCACTTGACAAAATGAATGCCATTAATTTGTATTTAACAATTGGGATGCCTCTGCTTTGAGCGCCATGTGCATCATCTCGTATGGCAAGTAAAAATCCTCCAAACCGACTCCTCATCAGGCCGTAAATAAGGAAAGCAGTACCAATCAATATAGCAAGAAATAGGTAGTAATAACCGATTCTGCTCTCCATGAGAGTCGGCACATTCAAACCCTGATCGCCTCTTGTGTAATCATGAGAGTTACTGATGATGACGCGAGCTACTTCGGCTAACGCAAGAGTCGTCAAGGACAAATAAGGTCCCTTTAACCCAAGCACTGTAGAGCCAAGCAAGAAACCTAGCGAAGCACTCACCAAAATCGCACTAGGGATCCCAATCCAAAGGGAGAGCCCAAAGTGATAATTTAAGAGCGCTGCTGTATATCCTCCTATCATGGCAAATGCTGCAGGCGCCATTGAAAACTGTCCCGTAAAACCTGCTAACAAATTCCAACCAATAGCTATCAGAGCAAAATAAAAACTAATAATCAAAATGCCTAACGTGTACGGGGTCAAGTCCAAAAGCGGGACAAGAGCTATCAATCCGCATAGTAACAAAAAACACTTCAAATCTAGTGTCAGTTTATTGGCCCAAAGGTTGCGCTCGCCCATCATGTTTCACGCCCTTTTCTTCCTGCAAGTCCGTTAGGCCTGAAAATTAATACGGCTATCAGTACCATGAGTCCGAAGGTGTCTCTGTAATCATAGGAAACATAGACTGCAAAAAAAGATTCCATGACGCCCAATAAGATTGCAGCAATCATGCTGCCCCAAATCGAGCCCATACCGCCCAAGACAACGATGATGAAAGACTTTAGAGCGGGAAATGATCCTACATCGGGCGATGGATTCATGATCGGCGCCATCAACGCGCCTGACAAGGCGGCTAGTAGACCCGAAATAGCAAAAATCAAAGCCGTTGTTTTGACCGGATCAATACCGGCTAGTGAGGCACCAAAGCGGTTTTGTGCAACAGCTTGGATCTGTCTCCCCCAAACAGACTTCTTGATAAATAAAGCTAAGCCCGTCAAAACCAATACAGAGACCCCAGCAGCTATTATTTTTTGACCATTGAGCATCAACGGTCCTAAAGCAATGCGCTTAGTACTCACCAAACTTGGCCCTAAAAAAGGCGAAGGTCCAACAACCTTATCGACCAAATGGATCAACAGCAGTGAGAGCGCAAACGTGACGACAACTGCGTATTCATCTTTAACAATCGACCAACTCTGGTATCCATCGTAGAGTGGTCTCATCAGTAGCTTTTCAATAACAATACCCAAAACAGCGCCTGCAATACCTGCAAATACAAGTGCAAACCAGGGATTCAACCCCATCTTCATTGCACTTAAGGCGTAAACATAAGCGCCGATCATGAAAAATTCGCCGTGCGCGAAATTCACAATGCGAAGAATACCGAAAATCATAGATAAGCCAACCGCCATGAGAGCGTAAAACAGACCCATGATGAGTCCATTGACGGTGAGATCTATGAATAATGACATGTATTAGGCTACTTTTCGCATCTTAATGATGCGAAAAGTAAGAGCTGAATTTTGAAGGAGGTCGAGTTAGAAGATGTCTTTATTTCGGACGCTGTAACTTACCAATATTCAAGGGCATTCCAGGCCCTTGCAAAAGCGACGTTTTGCCTACATTTTGGTTGACATCCGTGAGTTGGTAGTTCACGTAAGGGATATCCACCCACTGCTGGAAACTTACCCCAGGAGTGCTGTCAAATTTCATCTGTCCCCTAGCACCGTCAAATTTACCCGCCTTTAGCGCAGCAATCATTTTTGCAGGCTCTGTACTCTTGCTCTGCTTCATGGCCTCAACCAAAACGACGAGTGAGTCAACCGCTTGGAAAATCAAACGATTAGGCTCATTACCAGTCTTTTTCTTGTATGCCGCAGAAATTTGCTTTGACAACTCGGTTTGTTTCATATCAGGGTGATACATCCCAATAGTCAACATGTATTTACCAGCTTCATTCACGTTTTGCCAAAAGTCTGGATAATCTGCCATACCGGCGCCGTCATAGACGATGGTTTTGGAAGTCGGTGCAACACCTTGCTCATACAGTTGATTTAAGGCTATGTATGCCGCTGGGGGCAACATCGTAAGAACTACAACATCGGGTGGATTGGCCTTTAAGGTCAAAACAGCCGGTGTAAAGTCTTTACTGGCTCTGTCCAAGGTTTCAAACTTAAATTCAACACTGGGGTCCTTTTTCTTGAGTGCTGCACCAAGACCTTTTGCTAAACCGATGCCGTAGTCCGTATTTTCAGCAAAACCAACTACGTGTTTAACCTTCATTGATTTAATGGTCTCCGCCATGGAATCGGCCACTACAGAGTTATAAGGTGATGTGTTAAAAACTTCTGGGTACCCTTTTTCACGAACTGAATCTGCCCAGCAGTTGGTGTTCACATAGGGTACCTGGTAACGATGCGCTACCTCTATTTCACTCAGACAAACAGAACTTTGATGGGTTCCTGTTATAGCAACTACTTTGTCCTTGGTGATTAGCTTTTCAACTGCGGAACGTCCCTTCTCAGGGATGCCTTGGTTGTCTTCAATAACAAATTGAATGGGCCTGCCCAACACACCGCCTGCCGCATTGATCATATCGCGGTAGATCTCCATGGCGTCCTTGACTTGGGTACCCTGCACGACTGAACCGGGAGGAGACTGAGTAATTGACATGCCGATCAATATTGGATCGGCAGCAAATGCATTAACACTTAAAAGAGCAACTAATCCAGCTTGACTGGTTTTTCTCAGAATATTCATCATGGTAATGATCCCAAATCAAAAGCCTTATTATATTTTTCAGATGACTAAATAGTGATCTTAAGACTATTTAGTTCTAGGGTTAAACCCCGATAGCCATACATGAAAGAAACATATTTCCGGGATTTCCCCAAACGTTACAACGTAGTTGGAGAAAGCGGTATAGATTTTATTCATTACAAGGGTTAGCACGACCAAGTTTAGGCGTTAAAAGATTGGAAAATCAAATATTCCCAAATTGTCTGCGAGTGACCATCACACGTTGATAATTTAAGCCTTGTATTTCTGAATCAGTTGTTACCTGGCTTTTTAGTTTTAATCATAGGAGATTTTGGTGTTTAACTTTATTCAACGCATTTCAAACAGACGCATGTATACCTTGATTTCTTTGTTATTGGCATGCATGGGCACAAATGGCTGGGCTCAAACGGATTGGCCAAAAGCTAAACCCGTAACTCTTTTGGTCGCATTCGCTGCTGGCTCTTCTACGGATATTGTTGCTAGAAACTTAACCCAGAAGTTGGGCGAAATCACGGGTAGCAACTTTATAGTCGAAAACAAGGGGGGTGCTGGCGGTAATATTGCAACTGGCATGGTCAAGCGTGCTGCGCCCGATGGATACACGGTTTTGGTGCACAGCGTTGCTTTTGCTGTAAATCCGTCCCTTTACTCTGAGGCTGGTTATGATGCATTGAAAGACTTTATACCGCTTGCATTAGGTCCAAAAACACCGAATATATTCACAGTCAATCCAAACGTTCCAGTCAAAAATCTTCCTGAACTCGTTGAGCTTGCCAAAAAATCTCAATTTAACTATGCATCCTCTGGGATAGGAACGACAACGCACCTCTCGATGGAGCGACTAAAAACCGCTGCCAAACTCGATATTGTCCACGTACCGTATCAACCCGCGGCGGCTATAAATGCTGTGGTGGCTGGGCATACCCAAATTGCATCTACATCAATGCCTCCGGCTGTTCCTATGATTAAAGCCGGCAAACTCCGGGCCTTAGCGGTAACCAGTGCTTTACGTTCGCCTCTATTGCCCGATGTCCCCTCAATCACTGAATATGGTTATAAGGAGTTTGACGACTACACATGGTTTGGTTTCTTTTTGCCAGTAGGAACACCCCAAGCAATTGTTGACAAGTTCAACGCTGCTATTAACCAAGCAATGGAATCGAGTGATACTGTGGAAAGATTTGCTCAGTTAGGCATGGTTAGCTCAAAAAATTCTAGTGCTGAATTCGGTGCCTTCCTGAGGGCAGAGGTACCTAAGTGGGCCGCCGTGGTAAAAAGTTCAGGGGCAAAAGCGGAATAATAAAGTTAGGCATCCCTCGCGCATCAGCCAAAAGCTCACTTTAGTGTTTTGGGCTAATGGCTTGATGGCGAAACTTTTGTATTGTTTGATAAAAAAACAGTTTGATCAAAAGAATTACTAACATCACCAACCAACAGTTCTTCCCCTTCTTGTTCAAACAGGGCCTTCGCTGCTTGGACACACCCTGCGCAAAACTCCTAGATAGGTTTGCGTAAAACAATTGTGCCGTCAACCGATAAGCCAGCAATAGCTATGTCAGTTAAGCAGGGGTGCGCAAGCATTGACTTATGCAATATTATCCCCTTACTGTTACCAATTTCTCTAATGGCTACTTGCATAACGCCGCCGTTGGATGAATGTTATTACTTAACAGATGCTGTGTGAAGGTTAGTCAATTTTCTGAATACTCACCGAGGCATTCACATTGGCCTGGGTACCTCCTATTAAACTCGCCAACCCTACCGCTGCTGCGGAGCTATAGTTAACCAGGGTTAAAGAGTCACCCCCACTAAGAGTTAAGATAATTTGCCCATTGTTTTGCTGAGTACCCGCGCCTGATCCGTAAATTGAACCTGGGGCGAGAACACCATTAACAAAAAGTCCAAATTGGTTTGACTCTGTTCCTGATATTGAAAAAGATACGCTATACGTACCTGAATTTGCAACCTGAATCGCTGCTAAGCCTGGTGTGTGGGTAATGCCAAATAAGATACCGTTACTATCAAAAGGCACAGGCCCTTGAACTGGAATTGTTTCGGGAGCGAGGTTGTAGATATAAGCATAGGCTGAAAGTCGTCCCCCGCTTGCTCCAGTGGCTCCAGTGGCTCCAGTGGCTCCAGTGGCTCCAGTGGCTCCAGTGGCTCCGGTGGCTCCAGTGCAGATGTACGTTGTTGATGTAGCCTCGGATAGATCAAGTATGCTGTTACGGTTCAAATCTAAGCCAGAAGTTGTCTTAGAGCCGCCATACAAACAGTTCGAGCCGGGTGCCTCAACGGTCATATCAATTAGGGAGTTGTATCCGTTACTTCCGTTTGCTCCATTTCCTCCGTTTAACCCACTATTACCATTACAAACGTATGTTGTCGAAGCCACCTCCAATGGATCAAGCACTGAGTTTTTATTGACGTCAAGTCCGGAGGTCGCCTTTACGCCACCATAAGTGCAATTTACACCCGCTAGCTCAATTGCTGTATTTACTAAATCATTTGTACCATTTGTACCATTTGTACCATTCATGCCATTACATACATAAGTCGTCGAAGTAACCTCAAGTGGGTCAAGTAAACCGTTTGAGTTCGTATCAAGTCCCGTATTTGTCCTAGACCCACCAAAAATACAGTTGCTTCCCGCAGACTCATTGGTCACAGCGACCAGTGTATTTAGTCCCTTAGCTCCTTCTATTCCATTGCAAACAAATGTTGTTGCGGTTACTTCGGATGAATCAAGTACTCCGTTCTGATTGGCGTCAAGGCCTGAAGTGGCTTTGAAGCCTCCATTTATGCAGTTTACTCCGGAAGGTTCTGCTTTAAGAGCTACAAGTGACTTGACTCCGTTACTGCCATTTGTACCGTTAATTCCGTTACAAACATAAGTGGTGGTCGAAATCTCACTTGCATCAAGAATTCCGTTGTTATTGACATCCAATCCAGACTGAGCCTTTGATCCCCCATTGAGACAGTTAGCACCTGCGGGCTCAGCGCTCATTGCAACCAATGTATTTAGACCGCTTGCACCCGTTATTCCGATTGTTCCAATAGACCCATTCGTCCCGTTGATCCCGTTGCCTCCATTCACTCCGTTACACACATAGCTTGTAGATGTAACTTCCGAAACATTTAATACCCCGTTGCCATTAGAGTCGGACCCCTGTGTTATTTTGCTGCCCCCGTAGGTACAGTTTGAGCCAGATGGCTCGGGTATGCTAGCCATTAAAGAATTCAAACCATTGGTTCCATTGGTACCGTTAAAGCCGTTGCATACAAAGGCGGTGCTAGTTATCTCGGATAACTCCAAAATACCATCTGAATTACTGTCCAAGCCTGATGTAGTCTTTGTTCCACCAAAGAGACAGTTGACGCCAATGGGCTCCGGGGCAACGACAAGGAGCGTGTTTATTCCACTCTTCCCATTCACTCCGTTATTTCCGTTATTTCCGTTAGAACCACTGATTCCATTACAAACATAAGTGCTAGACACGACTTCATTAGCATCAAGCACCAAATTTGCGTTTATATCAAGACCGGATGTGATCTTTATTCCCCCGTAGGGACAGTTTAGTCCAGAAACCTCGGTGATGCTCTTTGACAAAGTAGTCAATCCATTTGCACCATTTACACCATTGATTACATTTGTACCACTTGCGGCGTTGGTACCGTTACAGATGTAGTTAAATGATGTGACCTCAGATTTATCTAAAACCTCGTTTCCATTTTGGTCTAGCCCAACGCTTACCTGGCTTCCACCATTAAGACAATTACTCCCTGAGGGTTCGCTGGTGATAGATAGAAGATCATTTTTACCGTTTGTGCCATTTGTACCAATACACACGAACTGCGTACTCGTCACCTGCGATGGACTCAGAACCAAGCCTCCATTGGCATTGATCCCGGCCAAAACCGTTATCCCTCCATTTGAGCAAATGCTGGAGGGTGCTGTATTTAATATCGAAATTCCAACTGAGGGGTTCGTAACTGCTGCTACGCCTGAGATATCTCCTGAACGTCCACCGCATGAAGAAAGCAATAAGTTCGAAATCACTGTGCAAGCAAAAATTGAAATTGCTTTTCTAATATTCATAAAGGGCAATTAAAACGTTATCTAACCCCCGTAATTTCCTAATGAAGTCATACGAACACCTTAGATACAACTCCTCGGGTTTTGTTAAAAAGAGAGTCAACGATGCCTTCTTGCTCTTTCATAATTTGCAACAGAAAGGGGGGGAATAATTCGAAGCCCTCATCAAAGGGCAATCGACCTCTAGCAACCCGAATCACCTAGGCAGGAACTAGAGAGATAGGCTTTTTTTCTTGATGTGAATAACCTCTCCATTGGGGCCAGTAATCGAACTTGCAAACAACAGGTCAACTTCTGGAGATTTAACACCTTGAATTGAAACTGAGTCACCAATTTTGATGAGTTTTACCATTTCCGCTCCCTCATGAGGCGGGATATGAACTTGGTGGGCACCGTCCAAAAGTAAACCGTCGGCATCACTGTGAGCGTTATATAAGAAATGGGTTACCTTACCCGTTAATGCAGGTGCTAGGACACCGGTTAAAGTAGGTAAGACATTTTTTTCATCAATCATATTTATTTCCTAAGTGAATTTAAAATGCGTTGGGCAACAAAACCAGCTCGACCAGCTCGACCAACTCAAAGCATCTATGTGCTATCTCTGCAGATTATGAATATCCCTTCGTTAGAAGTCTGTTCTCTATCGCACGTTTATTAATTAACTAAGAGGTGGTTATCAAAGAGCTCTAAAAAATCCCTCCACAAAAGAAAGCAAATAATGGCTACCACCATAATATTTATATCTAAACATTAGAAATAGCTTCCAGCAGACCTAGAAACCATCGAGGAGGAGCACGCACTTGAGCTGAAGACCAGAGACCGTGAGCGTAAGTTGCTTAAAAAGATTGAACAATCCATTACCCGTATCGATGCAGGTGATTACGGATGTCGCGACGAGACGGGTGAACCGATCGTTGTAGGTCAATTTCGGGCTTGTCCAACAGCGACTTTGTCTCTAGAAGGCCAGCAGCGAAGAAAACTGAAACGAAAGATGTTGGGTGACTAAACCGTCAACTCTTTAGACTCAATCAGCCCAAGCTCCCGATTTGTGCCCTTGGGCTATTTTATTAAGTGCCACTTAATAAAAATATCAACCAACCCTATAAAAAGTTGGTCTCTCAATTCTGATTTAAAGCATTTGAGGTTAAGAAATTAGATACGCAATTACGCTCATGATTTTTTCTACATTTGAATGAGGCGCAGTGATTTACAGGGAGAGGTTAGAAGATACTAAAAGTGTTAAACAGTTGTATTTACAAATCCTCTAGGGGCAAAATCGGGAGATTTTGCAATCCATTTTTCGATTCTTTCTAACTCCTCAGTTGAGTTGATATTACAAAACGCTAGTGGATCATCCCCTGGCGTGTCAAAATCAACGAACACTTGATTGAGAGATGCACTCCAAGTTTGAATCTTTTTATCCTTACCCGTCATAAATTTTTGAAGATTCTCCATTACCCCGGTACGCATCAGGGTGAAAACGGGTTGAGCTCTTAGTACTCCGTTTTCTGGCGCTCTTACAGTTGCTATTTGAGCTTGGCTTTGCATTAAAACAATTTTGAGACGTTCAACCAAATCATGCGGGACGTAGGGCGCATCGCAGGGTACTGTGAGTAGATAAGGCGTTGGGGCTAGTTCTAAGCCCGCCATAAAACCGGCGAGAGGACCATCGTAGTCCTCGTTCTCATCAGTACAAACGGTCGTGCAGATTTCTCTGTACTTGTCTAAATTTCTATTGGCGTTGATGATGACGGTACCCACTTGCACTTTTATACGGTTGTAAACATGCTCAACAAGTGGCAATCCCTTAAAAAGTTGTAGACCTTTGTCCAAGCCTTTCATGCGGGTAGCTCGACCACCTGAGAGGATCACACAAGTGATGTCTTGAATATTGATGTTTTTATTTAACACGTTCTTTTGTTAATTTCTAGAAAGTAACGTTATTGTTTAATTCCCCTGCTTTGGTTTTACTTAGTGCATGAGGAGTTTCGTTTTGAGTGGCTGCTTTTTTTGTTGCTCTAGTTGCAAAAGACCCAAAAGCACATCACCTACAACGATAACACACGGACTAGAGAGTTCATTGCTACGCAGGGTATGGGTCAAATTCTTAACTGTACACAGTGCGTGTCTTTGTATTGGCAGACTCACGTTTTGTATCAAAGCAACTGGTGTGTCGGGGTTGAGACCAATTAAGAGCGCTCTCTCTAAATTTTCGACTTCACTCACCCCCATATAAATCACAATCGTCAATTTAGCTTTGGCTGCGATTCGGGCTATCTCGCACCAGTCGATTGCGTCCTCTCCTCCTTCTTTAGCATGACCCGTCACAAAGAGTACCCCCTGAGCATGCAAGCGGTGAGTCAGAGGTACACCTAGGGAGGTGATACCGGCAAGACCTGCAGTGATTCCGTTGATGATGGTGACGCCAATTCCCTGCGATTGCAAGAGCTCCACCTCCTCACCACCACGACCGAAGATAAAAGGATCCCCTCCCTTCAGACGAACGACCCGCTCACCAGCTAAAGCCTCTTGAATCATTAACCTTTCAATAAAGATTTGAGGAGTGGATTTACAACCGCCGCGTTTACCCACACGTATTACGCGAGCAAGAGGGGATGCGTAGGCCGTAATTTCATCACCAACCAAATCATCAACCAATAAAACACTTGCAGCTTGAATAGCCTTTACTGCCTTTATGGTGAGTAGCTCAGGGTCCCCAGGGCCTGCTCCGACGAGGGTTACGTGCGGTTTGGACTTCATGCAGGGCTCAGTGTGGGTTCAATCATACGGCGAAGCTCTGGGACGCAAGACCCGCACTGGGTTCCGCACTTGAGTGCACTTTGTAGGGCGCTTAAGCGCTGCTCAGCATCACCACTACACGTTTGAAGATAAGCTTGAATCAAAGAATCTTTAACGCCCAAACAACTGCAAACAGTATTACCGGCGTCCACCAGAGCAACAGGTGGTTTGTTACCAGTCATCAGCAAGCGTCGTCCGTAAGCTGCAGTAGAGAGTTTGTTTTGAAGTAAGGTCTTAAGCCAACTCTCTGCGGAGGTGTCACCGGCAATAATAAAAGCCTCTAAAGTTGAATCTGGTTTGAGCCCTGGTTGAGTGGCACTCGTTGGATCTGATTTGTCTCTTAGTAAGTGCATAACGCGAAACTGACTCTGCTTTGCATCCATGTAGCGTAGCGTATCTGCGTTGTCTGGGAGTATGATTTTCTCAATCTCTAAGACTTTATCCATACCTGGTGCTTGACTGCAAGCCGCTCTCATGAGTACGCCTCTGCGAGTGACGCCTTCAACTGGTGTATCGCTAAAGGGTACACAGCTAGAGAATTCAAATTGAGCCATAAGAGATCGCAGGCTTTGTAGGACAGTTTGGGCTGTGTGTTCAGGCACCCAAGCCAGTGCCAAAAGTGTCCAAGGTAACTCTGCTTTAAGCACTTTTACAGCGGCGTGCTTGAGCTCTGGCTGTTTAGAGGTAGGACAGTACGCAGAGGTTGTCAATGCATTAACACCCGCAAGGGGTCTGTTTTGATGATCTCGCCCACTCAAGTAAGACGCTCCCCAGTGCATAGCGATAAAGGCTTGGTTGGCGCCTTGATCTGCGCTTGCCTGGGCGGGGATGACAATTGATCCTCGCTTGCTGGTCACGTGAACCAAGTCACCATCAATCAACTTCAAACGCACCATATCCTGGGGACTGAGTTGAACAACTGGCTCAGGCACATGTCCAAAGAGTTTCCCGACCAAACCCGTGCGTGTCATACCGTGCCACTGGTCCCTCAGACGACCTGTATTGAGCGAAAAGGGGAAACGCGATTCTCGAACTTCTGCAGTGGGTACATAATGCAGTGCAGAGAATTTAGCTCTTCCACTCTCAGTTGGGAATACACCGTCTTCATAAAGTCGAGCCCGCCCCATGGTTGCGCCACTCGGCATGGGCCACTGCTCCGGCGTGTGCTCCAAATGAGCGTAGCTAAGACCCGTGATATCTAAGTCCCTTCCCCTCGTAGATTCTCTATGCTCTAACCAAATCTCCTCAACAGATTTGTAGTCGAAGTGTAACCCTGTCTTCTCCTTTGCAATTAAGGGCTCTTGCATCAAGCGCTTAGCTAGGTCAACAGCAATTTGCCAATCTTGGCGGGCCTCGCCTGGTCCCTTTACTGCTGCTCTGACCCGGGTGATTCTGCGCTCGCTATTGGTGACGGTTCCTTCTTTCTCGCCCCAGCTCGTTGCGGGCAACAAAAGATCAGCAAAGTGACAGGTCTCTGCGTTTGCAAATGCCTCTTGCACCACCACGAATTCAGCCTGCTCGAAGGCTTTGCGAACTGTGGATTGGTTAGGCATGGATTGAGCTGGATTGGTGCAAGCGATCCAAAGCATTTTGATCTCTCCGTCCGCAGCTGCTTCAAACATTTCAACGGCTGTCTTTCCGGGCTTGGCAGGGACATCTTCGATGCCCCAAAGCGTTGCTACCTCTTTTCTGTGCTCAGCACTGCTCAAGTCGCGGTGAGCGCTAAGTAAGTTGGCAAGTCCTCCCACCTCTCTTCCCCCCATTGCGTTGGGTTGACCAGTAAGAGAGAAAGGACCAGCACCGGGTTTACCGATTTGTCCTGTTGCAAGGTGTAGATTTATGAGAGCTGCATTCTTTGCAGTGCCACTGCTTGATTGGTTTAAGCCTTGACAGTACAGGCTCAAAGTGGAGTGTCCGAGAGGTACAAAGCTACCATGACTCTCTTGTCTGGGCGCACCCAAACCAACAAACCACCTGGTTGCTTGCAGGAGCTGTTCAAACGAAATCGCGCACACAGCACTGACCAATTCAGGTGTATATTCTTTAACCAGGGCTTGCAGCTTCTCAATCCCCTCAGTATGAGCATGGATGTACTCCTGGTTGATCCAACCCTCAGATAGCATCAAGTGAAGCATCCCGTGAAAAAGCACCACATCAGTTCCGGGTTGTATGGCTAAATGCAGGTCAGCATTGCTTGCGGTATCGGTGAAACGCGGATCGACAACGATTATTTTTAAATTTGGATTTTTTGCGCGTGCATCCTCGATTCGTCTGAACAAAATGGGATGGGCATACGCAGCGTTGCTACCTGCGATAAATAAACAGTCAGCGTGCATCAAGTCCTCATAGCACGCGGGAGGTGCGTCAGCGCCCAGAGTGAGTTTGTAGCCAGCTACTGCGCTGCTCATACAGAGTCTTGAGTTGGTGTCAATATTATTGGTTCCTAATAAGCCTTTCACCAACTTATTAAAGACGTAATACTCCTCTGTCAGTAATTGCCCGGATACGTAAAAACCCAGTGCATCACTTCCGTGTCTAGCGACAATCCTTGCGATAGTTTTGCATGCCAAATCCATCGCGCTATCCCAGTCTAAAGGCTCGACCCGCGCACCTCGAGTGAGCCTTCTCATGGGTTGGAGTAGGCGAGTGTGAAGGGTTAGGGGAGCACTCGCACTCAGGTGTAGTGACGCACCTTTGCTGCACAAACGACCAAAATTAGCAGGATGGGACGTATCTCCTCGCACGCCTGTGATCTGGTTATCCTTTGATTCAATGATGACACCGCATCCCACGCCGCAGTAAGGGCAAGTAGAACGGGTTTCTTTCATGACTTGTCCATAAGTTATTGCATGAAGCTTTGTGTTAGGTGGATTTAGAACGAGCTCAGGGTTTCAACTCAATCAATCGCAAGCGTTTTAAGCTCGTGCATATCTAAAGCGACTTGACCGTTTGTGACGTTAACAGCAAAACTCTGCGCACAACCCACGTCAGGTGCTTTGGCGCATCCGCTTTTCAGTTCAATTTGCCAATTGTGCAAGGGGCACGCAACGCTCTCGGCGTAAACTATCCCTTGGCTCAAAGGTCCACCCTTGTGAGGGCAACGATCCAAGAGGGCGAAGACCTTGCCCTCAGCTGTCCGGAAAACCGCCACTTCACAACCCTTGTCTCTTCGAACTCTACGAGCGCCTAAGACAGGGATATCTTCAACTTTGCAGATTGTTTTCCATTCAGCCATGATGTATTCCGAGAGTTATAAATGTTAGGTAGTTAGCAGTCATATCCAAGAGTCCGCATCAATTTAAGTGATTGATCTGCAATAGAGTTAAACACTGATCGCCTCAAATTGACGTGTGTCGACCTGCGCCTTGTCAAATTCAAACCACGGATCAGGCTCCCCTTCTAGCGCGTTTTGCAAGCGCGCCCAAAATGCTTTACGACCCGCTTCATCATCCAGGATTTTCTTCTTGACATAGTCCAATCCCACGCGGTTGATGTAGTGCACAGTTCGCTCTAAGTACCAACCCTCTTCGCGGTATAGTTGCATAAAGGCTCCGGTGTACTCAAGGACTTGTTCGGGCGTTTTAAGCTTTGTGAAAAACTGAGCCACTTCGGTTTTAATTCCCCCGTTACCCCCAATGTACATCTCCCAGCCGCTTTCAACACCGATGATGCCTACATCTTTGATACCGGCTTCAGCGCAGTTACGAGGACACCCGGAGACTGCGAACTTTACTTTATGAGGCGCATACATGCGCCACATCGAACGCTCCAACTCTTTGCCCATGCTCGTACTGTCTTGTGTACCCATGCGGCACCATTCGCTCCCAACGCAGGTCTTCACTGTTCTAAGCGCTTTTGCATAAGCATGACCCGATGGCATGCCGATGTCTTTCCAGACGTTGACCAAATCTTCTTTTTTAACGCCTAGTAAATCAATACGTTGTCCCCCCGTTACTTTAACGGTTGGTATCTTGTATTTATCAACCACATCAGCAATTCGGCGCAGTTCGTCTGCTGTCGTCTCGCCCCCCCACATTCGAGGGATAACGCTGTAGGTTCCGTCCTTTTGAATATTGGCGTGACTGCGCTCGTTAATGAAGCGACTTTGGGGATCGTCTTTTGCAAGCTTTGGCCAAGTACTTAATCGGTAATAGTTAATTGCTGGACGGCAGGTTGCACAACCCGTTGGGTGGCGCCAGTTTAAGGCCTTAAACACCGCTTCATTGGTTAAAAGCTTTTGTTCGCGAATGGCGTCCCTTGCGTCTTGGTGACTGCTGTCCGCGCAGCCACAAATCGCCTTGAGCTTGGGTGTTGCCGAGTAGTCCCCACCAGCTGTGAACATTAAAATCTGCTCTACTAACCCAGTGCACGAGCCACATGAAGCACTGGCTTTGGTGTGTTTTCTAACCTCTTCAAGCGTAAACAAGCCCTTTTCCTTGATTGCTTTGCAAATCGTTCCCTTGTTTACACCGTTGCAACCGCAGACCTCAGCCTCATCGGACATGCTGGCCGCTTTACTGTGTCCTTCGTGACCAACGTCCCCAATGTTTGACTCACCAAACATCAGTTTTTCGCGGATATCGCTGACACTCCGAGCCTCGCGTAGGAGTTTGAAATACCAGCTCCCGTCAACAGTGTCTCCATACAGACAAGCACCTACGAGTTGATCATTACGAATAACTAGTTTTTTATAAATTCCTTCATGTGGGTCACTCAGTATGATCTCCTCAGTAGAGCCGTCGGAACTACCCATAAAGTCACCAGCACTGAATAAATCGATGCCAGTTACTTTGAGCTTGGTTGAGGTCAATGAACCTGTATAACGTCCAATTCCGTACTCAGCCAAGTGGTTTGCTAATACCTTTGCTTGCTCAAAAAGAGGTGCAACCAATCCGTAAGCAATGCCTCTGTGCGCTGCGCATTCTCCGACTGCGTATATCCGCGCGTCGGTGACGGTTTGAAGGGTGTCCGTTACAACAATCCCTTTTTCGCAGTGCAAACGCATTTTCTCGGCCAAGGCGGTGTTGGGGCGAATACCAACGGCCATGACAACGAGTTCAGCTAGTGCGTGCGTACCGTCTTTAAAAACTACTTGCTTTACACGCCCGTTTGCATCGCCGAGGAGCGACTGTGTTTGTGCGCCTATACGAAAATGCATGCCTCTTGCTTCTAAGGACTGTTGGAGTAATTTACCCGCTGTTTTATCAAGTTGTCTCTCCATCAGCCATTGGGCTACGTGAACTACTGTGACTGACATGCCGCGTTTCATGAGCCCATTGGCTGCTTCTAGTCCAAGTAACCCCCCGCCGATCACAACCGCATTCTTGTACTTCTGTGATGCCTCAATCATTGCCTGTGTGTCTGCTATATCTCTGTAAGCGAGTACTCCCTCTAAGTCACTACCGGCAATGGGGAGGATGAAGGGGTTAGACCCCGTTGCCAAAATAAGTCTGTCGTATGAAGCAGTGCGCTGCTCGCCCGATTTGTTTTCTGCGTAAACAACGCGCCTGACTCGGTCAACCTGGGTCACGTTCCAGCCTGTGTGCAAGGTGATGTTGTTGTCTGCGTACCATCCGTACGAGTTGAGTATGATTTCTTCAATCTTTTGCTCCCCCGCGAGTACAGGGGATAGTAAGATCCGGTTGTAATTGGGATGAGGCTCTTGACCAAACACTGTGATCTCATAAAGATCTGGTGTGAGTTTAATGAGCTCTTCTAGTGTGCGCACACCAGCCATGCCGTTGCCAACCATTACCAGTTTCAGTTTATTCATGTTTTCTCCACATGCGCTTGACGCGTATACAAGAAATCGATAACCGCCTTGCGGTAGCCAAGGTAGTCAGTGTTATCGGCTAAGCTAATGCGTGAGCGGGGTCTTGGCAATCTGATACCTAGCACCTCACCAATCGTTGCAGCAGGACCATTGGTCATCATGACTATCTTGTCCGATAAAAGAACGGCTTCGTCAACGTCATGAGTCACCATCACCACAGTGCTTTTGGTATTGGCAACAATAGCAAGCAATTCGTCTTGCAGTTTTGCTCTGGTGAGTGCGTCAAGTGCGCCAAAGGGTTCATCCATCAAAAGAACCTGTGGTTGCATGGCCAATGCGCGTGCTATTCCCACACGTTGCTTCATTCCACCCGATATTTCGCCTGGACGTTTTTGTGCAGCGTGACTGAGACCTACCATCTCAAGTGCAGCATTTGTTCTATCAATCAGCTCGGTCTTGCTCTCTTTGACGCGTCGATCAACAACGCTGCTATGACCAAATACGCGCTCAACACCGAGGTAGACGTTTTCAAAACAGGTCAACCAAGGCAAGAGCGAATGATTTTGAAAGACAACCGCGCGCTCTGGACCAGGTCCCGCTATCTCTCGGTTAGCACAGATTAAGGTGCCTTGTGTGGGCATGGTCAAACCTGCGATTAAATTGAGTAAGGTAGATTTCCCGCACCCGGAGTGACCTATCAGTGAGACAAATTCACCCTTGGCAACGTTTAAATTAATTTCGCGCAAGGCGGGGAAATCACCCTTTGCTGTTTTAAAAGTCTGAGCTACGTTTTGAATTTGTAAATATTTGGAACCCATCGCATCAATCATGATTGCACCTCCTCATAGGTAAATGCAGTTGCAATTTTGATCAGCGCGTACTCCAAAATGAGTCCAACGATACCGATGACGAAAATGGCAATGATGATATTCTTAACATTAAGGTTGTTCCACTCATCCCAAACCCAAAAGCCTATTCCTACGCCGCCAGTGAGCATTTCCGCCGCTACAATCACCAACCACGCTGTACCCACAGCTAAGCGGACACCCGTTAGCATGTAGGGTAAAACTGCAGGAAATAAGATGACGCGCATCACCTTCCACTCTGATAAATTAAGCACTCGCGCAACATTCATATAGTCATGGGGTACACGTTGTACGCCTACTGCTGTGTTAATAATCATAGGCCAGATGGAGCAAATAAAGATGGTCCAAATAGCCGCTGGATTTGCGCCCTTGAACACCAATAACCCGATGGGTAACCAAGCTAGGGGGGAGACAGGACGCAGCAAACTAATGAGGGGATTAAACATGCGTGACATGAATTCAAATCGTCCAATTACAAAACCCATAGGAATACCGACCAAAGCAGCTAAACCAAATCCCACCGCTACGCGTCTAAGGGAGCTGAGCACATTCCATCCAACACCTTGATCGTTTGGCCCGTTACTGTAAAAAGGATCTTTGAAGACCTCCAGAGCTTGTATGAATGTGGCACTAGGCGAGGGAAAATTATTGGTGCTCGTGAGCGAGACGATGGTCCACACACCCACCAGTAACACCAACCCAAGGGTGGGCGCTAAAAAGTTTGTAATCCGTTGTTTGGAGGATGCGTTCATTTCCATACCTTAAGCATGTACTTTAAAGCTATCAGCGTATTTCTTAGGGTCTTTACCGTCCCAGACTACACCGTCCATTAATTTGGAGCTTCGCATAACGTCTTTTGGAATCGGTGTTTTAGAGGCCGTAGCAGCGTCCTTGTAAACATCGAGTTGGTTAATCTCTTTTGCCACTTTAAGATAGTCTGGGTGCTCTTTGAGCAACCCCCAGCGCTTGTGCTGCGTTAAAAACCACATACCATCAGAGAGGTAGGGGAAATTAACATTTCCATCAGCGTAGAACTTCATGAAATGGGGATCATCCCAAGTTTTGCCCAAACCGTTTTGATAACGCCCCAAAATGCGTTGATTGATAACGTCTACGCTTGTGTTGACGTAGGCTTTATCTGCGATGGTATCGGCCATCTTGAGTTTGTTTTGTAGACCAGAATCAATCCACTTGCTAGCCTCCAAAATTGCCGCTGTAACGGCACGCGCTGTGTTGGGGTATTTTTTCACATACTCAGCTGAAGTGCCAAGCACCTTCTCTGGATGATCGGGCCAGATATCTTGGGTGGTGCTTGCAGTAATTCCAATGCCGTCCGCTATCGCCCTGTGTCCCCAAGGCTCGCCC
The DNA here is from genome assembly GCA_903830725.1 of uncultured Burkholderiales bacterium. Taxonomy (GTDB): domain Bacteria; phylum Pseudomonadota; class Gammaproteobacteria; order Burkholderiales; family Burkholderiaceae_C; genus Limnohabitans. The sequence continues at coordinate 24,911 of CAIKVH010000142.1, forward strand.
ACACAGTATCCGTCCATATTACCAACGCGCATATTGGCAACCATTTGCGGCGGGGGCACAGTTATGACCTTAGCATCCTTTAAGGGATTAATACCCACACTGGCTAACCAGTAGTAGAGCCACATGGCGTGGGTACCGGTTGGAAATGTTTGAGCAAAGGTATATTCCCTTTTTTCTTCTTCCATTAACTTTGCCAAGCTTGGGGCGTCTACTGCGCCTTTATCCGCTAGTTTTTTTGATAGTGTGATGCCTTGTCCGTTTTGGTTCAAACTCATTAAAACGGCCATGTCTTTTTTAGGTCCTGACGTTCCAAGATGAACGCCGTAGATCAAACCGTACAAGGCATGGGCAAAGTCAAGCTCACCGCTGACTAATTTGTCTCGCACGCTTGCCCAACTAGACTCTTTGCTAGGGACGATTTTGACGCCGTATTTTTTATCAATGCCCAGTACCGATGCCATCACAACACTTGCACAGTCGGTGAGTGGAATGAAACCAATTTTGACCTCCTCCTTCTCCGGCTTATCTGAACCGGCGGCGTATACAGCGGCTCTTAGGGCGGGAGGGATTGTGAGCGCTGTTGCTGTAGCAGCATGCAAGATATTTCGGCGGGTCATGGGGGTCTCCAAAGGATTGGACATGGCATTAACTCCTTAAATAAAACTCGTACAAACGAAAAAGACGTCCGCGAGCTACCTATAGCTTAAGTAGCTTGCGGACGTCTTTGTCCTCGAACATGATATTGCTCGTCAGATACGTCAATGCAAAAGATATGCCCAGAGTTGTCGTTGGAATTGTCTTTAAAACATCCCGAGAATGGTGCAATTTATATAGCTTGCACCATATTTAGGCGCCAAACCCGAGCTTTAGCCTAATAAATGTGCCATATCAAGCATTCGTTTCGCGACCTCACTAAGCTTAATGCCTTGGTCCATAGCTGCTTTTCGAAGTTTGGAGAACGCCTCGTTTTCATTAAGACCTTGGCGCTCCATTAAAAGTGCTTTAGCGCGGTCTATGAGCGCGCGCTCTGCGAGCGCGCTTTTCGCATCATCTCTTTCGAGCCGCAGATTTTGCTCGTATTCGAAACGAGCCATAGCGACATCTAGGATGGGACGAATGCGTTTGCTTGATAATCCATCAACAATATAGGCTGATACACCTACCGCGACTGCGTCACGCACGTGAGAGGTATCGCTGTCATCCGTAAATAGAACTATGGGTCTGCGTTCGTCCCGTGTTGCGAAGACAACGTGCTCGAGTGCATCTCGAGCCTCTGATTCTGCGTCAACAATAATCAGGTCGGGTTGGAGTTGTTTAATACGGTCTGCTAGGAAAACATCGGCTGGAAGAGATGCTATCAAATTGAAACCAGTCTCCAACAGACCAATCCGTAAAGCCCTGGATCGTTCTGCTTGAGAGACGGCATGCTCGTCGTTTGGGTCTTCTATCTCCAAGTCAGGCACAACTACAACAATTCTGAGCGTAGTGGGAGATTTTGTTGAGTTGGACTTGAATTTCATAAGTTAGTTGCTAGAAGTAGAAAATTAGGAGCAAATATCAAGCCACGTGAAATATTTCTACAAATTTCTCTGCTAATTTTTCAACCCGAGAAAATGCAAAGAAAGATGTTTTGAAAAAGCAAATTTGTGTATGGCAGTTCTGAAACCTGATTATTCTGAATATGTGCCTAGTGAGACGATTAATACAGGTTGGGACCACATCGAATAACCATCACACTATGGTTGGAATGGAATAATAAATCGTGTTTAATAAGATGCCCATCCCCCGTTAATGGTGGAGAGCCTAATAAGTTCACCACCCATTCATACCCCACCCCTACACGATGGTTTTTAAGTATGCTTAAAAACTAAAAAGCGCCTGTGGAGTTGACCCCGTATTACAGGCCCCCCGGTATGTTTAATTTAGCTCTTGTTTCTCCCTCAAGAGCTTAGGCGGTAAGTACCCAAGTGCACTGTGTGGGTGATAAGAATTGTAATCATTAAACC
>CAIKVH010000143.1 GCA_903830725.1 uncultured Burkholderiales bacterium
TATAAAATTCTTAGCTACTAATAAATAACGTACCAGTTATTTTCAATCTAATTTGAATTACAGATTTTAGGATCAATACAATGCTAGGCACCTCATCGACGATTTTTAACCCTGTTATCTGTAATTTATTAACTCGTATAAATCCTTCTTCAATTCTTGAACTTGGCTGCGGGCAAGGGAAACTAGCAGATTTAATTAAAGAATCAAATTTATTGCCAAAATTAACTGCAGTTCAAAAACTATTTTCAACATCTGATCTAACGCACCTAACTTCTAAAGGTTACAACAATATTATTGATTCAGATATCCTTGAATATTTCAAGGAAGGCTTTGATGAGGAATATGATCTAACAGTTGTAATGGATGTAATTGAACACTTTCTTCGCTCGGATGCCATATCCATAATTGATTTTGCTTTATACCGCTCGAAATGGTTACTTCTCATCTGGCCATCCAAACACCCGCAAAGTGGGGCTTCTAACAAATTTGACAGGCACCGGACTTCTTTTGAATTAAACACACTCTCAAACCTCTTTGACGTTGCATATTATGAGCAAAGAGGATTTGCCCAGGTAAATTACCTCCACAAATACCACTTGTGTATTCTTAGAGGTCACATGAATAGTTCCAACTTTAACTAACTATCTTCCCACGAGGGGTTTCTCACTAAAATGGAGATGATGCCCAGACGTGCTTATGGATTCAAGAATTTCAACAACTACAGGCTACGTGTCTTGGCGCACTGTGGTTGGAATGGAATAATAAACCGTGTTTAATAAGATGCCCATCCCACGTTAATGGTGGAGAGCCTGTTGTGCAATGTAATAATTACTGTAATTAATGGTGCCCGAGGCCGGAATCGAACCGGCACGCCCGCTATTAACGAAAGCGGCGGATTTTAAGTCCGCTGTGTCTACCAATTTCACCACTCGGGCACTGTAATAAGTATTTTAGCCTATTTTTACTGAGAGATATTGGCGTAGTTGTTGGGTGATAGCCCCATAGTATTGTCAATATGGACTGTTAGGAATTAGTCAAGAACACAGGACAACCAAATAAATTCATCTGACTTAGGGACGGGCTTTACATCTAAAGCGCTTTCATATTGGGATAGTGCGGGATAAGAAAATCCCATTTGAATAGCAAATTCGTTTACTGAGGGATCTCTTGTTCGATGAGCTGAATACGTTTCCCGTTATTGTCTGCGGGTATAACGCGTGTGCCTTGAAAATAAATTTGAAATTTTGAAAAATCCGGACTAGCAATTTGCCAAGGTCCTTTTCCGTAAACGCTGATACTGTGGTCTTTGGCGACAGTAACCGTTGATTTCTTTCCGGTGCCGTCTACAACGCAGGCAATACCTTTTTCAGTTGTGGTGAAGTAAACGTAGTTACCGACTTTTGTGGGAGCGGGGGACATGGTTACTGGCGCGTCTGATCCAAGCAGTTGACAGGGGTCACTTGGGCTGTTTGCAGAGTTTGTGGCCTCAGAGGTTTTTGTTTTTACTGCACTATCGTTGGCAGCAATAGCCGTTGAGGCGGGCGCAGGTGAAGAGGAGGGTGAGGAAGAAGGTGAGGCAGAAGGTGAGGAAACTGTAGGGGCTGCAGCAGTTGCACGTGAAGGGGTAGGGCCAACGACTGTTAAACTTGTATCAACTGTACTCTTGGTATTTGGGAGTGTTGCTTTGTTTGGATCGGAAACTTGAGCCGTCGGTTCAACTCCTGGTACTGAGTTTTTGACGAGATTCGACAAGTCTGACACCACATAAGGATTAATTTGTTCTTTTATATCTTTTGTGAGCGGCGTAACGATCTCTGTATTTGAGTCTTGACCAGTTGAGTCCCAAGGACTTATGTACAAAATCACGATACCAATAAAAATAACCCCTGCTCCCCAAGCCATCGCGCTAGGGCTTTTCTTGGTGTAAACAGGAGAGGGCAAAATGTTTTTTGCGCGGCCCCCTTTGTTGGATAGGCGCACAATCTCTTCAATGACATTTTTAGGGCGAGGGGTCTCTTGGGCGTGCGGTGATGAATCGTTTGATTGAGAGCTTAGAGAATCTAACGCAGTAGCTCTTGCGGGATCTATAACGCGCAGTACACGTTTGATCGCTTGCATCTTAATCTCAGAAGAGTAAAAAAGATGGCTTCCACCGTTCTCCAATTGTTTGAGTTGGGGTATCGATAAGCTTGTGACCTTTGCAAGCTCACTGAATTCCATCTGCGCCTTTTCACGCAGCTCTTTGATCTCATGTGGCTCTGGAATCGACATAGGAATAGATACTCAATGGGGAAAGTTAACTCAAAGGAAAGTTGTCTATCGGCATCTTTTATTTAATCTCTGTTGATCCGCTGTATTCAAAATTCTTTTGCCAATCAACACCGCGAAATAAAAAGACTCCTATAAATATAGCATGCTTTTGCGTTTGTCTGTCAGTCCCGTAGACACTGAATAATCTCGCTAGTACTGGTTAATCCTAATAACTGGGATTGAGATTAAGTCTGTGTAATGCTTTGGGAGTATGCGCATCTCTCAAAGTGTTCAGAAGCTATGGATCGCTACTACGGCTTAAAAAAATTGGTTCTTCGTTAAATTAACTGTGATTATTATCTTGAGTATTAAGACCTATTGGTCGATTTAATCCAAGACCTGAAGCGGGGATGGTTTGTTAAGGAGTCAAAACAAAATCCCTTGTCTATCAACCCTGTTATGAGGGGCTCTAAGACGGTTGGGGCCCAGGGGTCTTGGCGAGACCAAATTCCCAAATGGGCCATTAATATGTCCCCTGACTTTATGTTTTTAAGGGCCCGCTCAAGTAGTAAAGCATTTGGATAAATCTTACTATCAAGCTCATCACCTAAGAACCCTGCTGTTGCCCAGTCTACGTGCTCAAATCCGCATGCTTTGGCAACACTCAGCAACTGAGGGGAGACCTTGCCCCCAGGTGCCCTAAAGAGGGGTAAGGGCTCAACTCCAGTAATGTCTTTTAACCGAGAGTTTGATTTTTTTAACTCTTCGCAGTACTCCTTTGCTCCCCAGTTTAATTTATGGCCCTTCAAAGGCCCCGAACTAGGTTGAAACGTAAAGCGGTTGTCTGGTAAATCCGAACGCCAATAGACATGGTCAAATGTGTGAGAGGCAAAAGTGTTTCCAATCGCTGCTTCAGCCTTCCACCAGGGCGCCCACGTATCCCCGAGACTACCGTCCCCTTTTTTAGTGGGCTCTTGGGCTGCAAAGTATGTGACCCGTACGTTGTGTCTCCTTAGAGTTTCAGAAATAAGGGGGGCAACTTCCATGTGCCCTGTATCAAATGTTAAATAAATTGGTTTTGAACAAGAATTGATTTGTATGTTGTTTTGTCCATCAGCATGTAAGTTGCTCGGAATATTCGGTTGCGCCCACACGTTGCTGAAATGGCTACTAAAGATCCAGAAAAGGAGCAGAGCTCCTATGTGCAAATTAAATACGAGCCGCATGTTCTAGCGTCCAAATACCGTGGGGGGATTTACCGACTTTTATTTGTCGGATTAACTTTCCACTTTCAATATCTACAACACTCATACGGCCGATCCAACGCGAGGAGATAAAAAGCGTTTTTTGATCCGCTGATACCTCCATGCAATCGGGTCCACCAGGGGCCTTAATTTCTTTGACAACTTTTAAAGTCGTATAGTCAATGAGGCTGATGGTATTTGAGACTCGGTTGCTCACAAAGATATGCTTTGAGTCTCCCAGTGCACGAAAAGCATGGGCACCTTCACCGGTTGGGATAGACTGGACCAATTGGGCGGGATTTTTTGTTATATCAAAAACTTGAACTTCACGGCCCCCCGTGAGTCCAACCAGTAAGTGCTTGCCATCTGGTGTGCCAAAGACATCGGCCGGTAGTGAGCCCGTTTTTATACGCCATTTGATGGTCTGTGTATTCAAATCAACTGCAACCAACTCATCACTGTCTTGCATACTTGTATAAACAGTGCTGCTATCGGCACTAATCCAAAGGTGACTTGGAGTCTTAGAGGAAGGAATTCTTTTAACAATCGATAAATCTTGCCCGTTCCAACTGTAAATATCAATATGATTCAGACGGTTGCCGACTGTCACGAACCATTTCATATCGGGCGAGAAACGAAGTTGATAGGGGTCTAAAGTGTGTTTAATAACTCTTTGGACTTCTGCAGTTTTAGGGTCAATAAAGGTAAGTGAATCACTACCTGCGTTCGCCACAATGACAGATTTCTCGTCAGGGGTAAGATACAGATGGTGAGGCTCTTTGCCGGTTGGTATTTTCTTGATTTCGTGCCAATCATGGGAATCGATCACACTGACATTTGCATCTAATGAATTCAAAACAAAAATAGGAAGTCCAGTCGCCCATGCAGCATTCATTTGGATTATTACCATAGCGGTGCAACTTGCAATTCTGAGCCAAGATAGCTTTATCGTCTTTTGGGTAGGCATTGAATTGGAGGGTGTATTTTTATTCAAAAGTAGTTTCTCTGGTGAATCACTAAAGACAGGGCTAAATAGTGGTGAGTTGTGCGGGGATAGCCCGCCCGGGGATTGTAATTTGAAACTGAATGTTGAATTTGATCTGCGTCATTCGCAAAGCTTGTGGTCGTTCTTTTAGGGGTATCAAATTTACTGGTTTGGCTTTGGATCAAGACGTTATCGATCAAGTTCAAAAAAGATCATATTACACAAAAAGGGCGTCAATTTCTTGCTTAGACAGCCAACGCCACTCACCCTCGAAGAGGTCGGGAGGTATAACTAAGTTGCCAATTTGAGAGCGGTGGAGTTTTGTGACCTTATGTCCCGTCGCTGCCAACATTCGTTTGACTTGGTGATATTTCCCCTGAGTCAAAGTGAGTTTGAGTGTAAATTCACCCGTTAATTCCGCCTTTTGTGCCACTACTAATTCATACTCATCTTTTAGTTGAACGCCTTTAACTAGCTTGTCGCAGACACTTTGCTCAAGCGGGTCCTCTGTGCGCACTTCATATATCTTAGGAACGTGGTGGCGGGGAGAGCTCATTTTGTGTATGAATTGACCATCATCGGACAAAAGCAGCAAACCCGTTGTGTCTTGGTCAAGTCGACCGACCGCTTGAACCCCAGGACTAGACCCTTTTCTTGGCCGTTGTCTAAGGGGACTAGGCAAAAGGGTGTAAACGCTCGGCCAGTTGGAAGGTTTTTGTGAGCATTCGATCCCCATCGGCTTATTGAGTATCACATAAGCACTAGAGTGATAAAACCAGCGAACTTGTTCAACGCTGTAGGCAAGTCCTTCTAAACTGTTAAGTTGTGTTTTGTTCATGCCCTCACCCTTGTGCCCGGTCTCATTACTAGCGCCGTTCAGAGCACTCTCTAACAAATACTCTTCAATAGGCGAGTAGGGGTCTTTGTACGTAGCCAGTTGAAGTTGATGGGTTGTGTGAAGTGAGTTCAGCTGAAAAAAACCTTCCTCAACAAGTGCTATGCAGTGGCGACGGGTGCCGAACCCTTGTGAGTAAAGTAAGTCAGCCGCGTTCATTGATGTTTGATTTGATCTGAGGAAGTTGTTAGAGGCAATTGGATCTTACCAATAATACCTCTAACTTCTAGAGCCTTGATTTGTTCATCGCTTAGTCCAATCTCACGCAGCACGCCAACCGTATGCTCGCCAAGTGAGGGTGCAGCGCTTCTAGTGCCTCCTGGGGTACGTGATAACTTTGGGATGATTCCGGGCAGACCAATTTGTGTGCCGTCGTCAAGGGTTTGGTGAACAATCATCTCTCTTGCTTTGTAGTGGGGATCTTCTGCGATATCTTTCACCGTGTAGATTCGCCCACCCGGTACTTCTGCTTGGTCAAGTGCTTTAAGAACTTCATCACAGCTGAGTCCAAGTGTCCAAGCTTCAATAGCTTTATCAATTTTCTTGGACTCTTTAACTCGCCCTTCGTTATGGGCGAGGGACTCGTCATCAGCCAGATCCTCTCTGCCGATTTTGCGCATCAAGCGTTTGAAAATACTATCCCCATTTCCTGCTATGAGTGCGTAGGCCCCATCGGCACAGAGGTAGGCGTTGCTGGGCGCTATGCCTGGCAGTTCGCTGCCTGCAGCAGCGCGCACGACATTAAATGCACTGTATTCGGGTAGCAAACTCTCCATGCAGTTGAAGACTGCCTCATACAGCGCAACATCAATGACTTGTCCCAGCCCGCTGCGTTGTCTCTCGTGCAGTGCCATCAAAATACCTATGACGCCGTGCAAGGAAGCTAAAGTGTCCCCAATACTTATTCCAACGCGAACGGGAACGCGCCCTGGTTCCGCGCTTAAGTGTCTAAGCCCTCCCATAGCCTCAGCCACAACGCCAAATCCAGGTTTATCGCGGTAGGGTCCCGTTTGTCCGTAGCCACTTATTCTCAGGATGATGAGTTTAGGGTTGAGCTCTTGTAATACCTCAGGTCCAAGCCCCCAGCCCTCCATAGCGCCTGGGCGGAAATTCTCAATCAAAACATCAGCACTTTGCGCCAATTGACGCACAATCTCCTGCGCCTCTTTTTGTTTCAGATCTAGAGTTAGTGATTTTTTGTTTCTGGATTGAATTTGCCACCAAACGGAGGTGCCGTTTTTGATAAGTCTCCATTGACGAAGGGGATCCCCGCCCTTGGTGGGGGCGGACGGATCCTTTGCCGGCGGTTCGATCTTAATCACTTCAGCACCAAAATCGGCTAGCGTTTTCGCCGCAAAGGGCCCGGCGATCAATTGACCAAGCTCAATGATACGCAGTCCCTGTAACGGGCCTAACTGTGGCTTCAAAGCAGTGGCTATTTTTGGTGCGGCTTCAGATTTAAATTGATTTGACAAGATAACTCTCAAAGTGGTGAATGAAATGGGAGCAGGTCAGGATTTTGAGCCTATTTTGCAATGGGAAAATCCCTTAAATTACGGTGTTTGAAAGATTTGTGCAACCCCCCCTGGTCTTTTGTGTGAAGTGACTACATTGAATTAGGAGTGTATTTTAGAATTATGCTTCGGGGGAGCCCTCGGAGTTTAACCAATGCCGCCCAAGAGTACATACAATAGGGCGTATTGAAGTGCAAAACCTTTTATGTCAGAAATTAAGTCTTACAACCCTCAACGTTTTCATCATTTTTTAGCCCATCTGACTAGGTTGATGGATCAATCCCCAAATGAAATGCAAGCTCTTGATGGGGCTTCACAGCTTTTGGGTGATTTGGTTTCTAGTGATGATTGGTTGCTGCCCGATTTTGCTCAACCGCATCCCAATCATTATCAACAGTATCTGCTCTTTGCAGATCCCCAAGACCGTTTCTCCGTGGTTAGTTTCGTTTGGGGTCCAGGGCAATCAACCCCCATTCACGACCATACAGTATGGGGACTTATCGGGATGTTGAGGGGCTCAGAGATGTGCCAATCCTATTCAAGAATGTCAGATGGGAGGTGGGCGCCTGCGGGGTTACAAATTCAGATGATTCCAGGCGATATTGAAGCGGTATCCCCGCGCTTAGGGGATGTACACCGAGTCTGGAATGCTTACTCCGATCAGGTCTCAATTAGTATTCATCTTTACGGCGCTAATATTGGGAAGATCCAAAGGTCTGTTTATTACGAGGACGGCTCGCGGCAGTCTTTTATTTCTGGATACGCCAATGTTCCTGAGTTGTTTAGTGGGCTAGTTGCTGGACCTAGCGCGCCAACCCATGTTTCACAAAATACCTCTTCAAAGCCTTCTTTTACAGAGCGGTTTGGCGTAACAAATACAGCTCAAACAACGACTAAGTCGGCTCCCTCAAAGGAGGCGGCGAGGTTAAATCCAGGTGTAAGTAGTGTTGCTTCAGAAGATACTGCAGAGAAATCAGAGTTAAAGCTGTCCAACCAGGCAAGTCAGGCAAGTCAGGCAAGTCAGGCAAGTCAGGCAAGTCAGACAACCCAAGCCACCCAAGCCACCCGAGCTGTACAAGTTAATGATTTATTTTCAGCACTGGACGTAGATAGTTCTTCGCTTAAAGAGGCCTCATCAACCCAAATCGTTCAAGAAGAGCTGAAGCTGTATGACCCAGCTCATGACGAAAGAAGCAGTTCTTCAAACGTTGGCGTGGCTGCATCTGAGGCATTGTCTTTAGAAACTTCAAAAGATTGTGCAAAAGATTCCTTAATAGATTCCTCAATAGATTCCTTAATAGAATCTTCATCCAAGGGCTCTCTTTCTGCGCAGCCTATTGCAACAGAGGCCTTCCCAAAAGGGCTCGCTACAACAGAATCCACAGTAACAGAACAGCCCGTAAAAGAGCCTATCCCAAGTATCGGTGGCTTTGAGGTCGTTACCCCAGCGCAGGTGCGAAACTATCTACTCCTCAAAACTGAAATAGCACTCATTGATGTAAGGGAAGAAGATCCATACGCCCAAAGTCACCCTCTATTTGCCTGTAATTTGCCCCTGGGTCGAATTGAGACGGATGCGTATCGACGCATTCCTCGCAGGGACACGCTACTCGTGATTTACGATAACTCAGAGGGCTTGGCTCTAAGATCAGCCAATACTTTAAAACGGATGGGCTATACACGGATCACCCTGCTTGAAGGAGGACTCTCAGGTTGGGCTGCATCTGGCGCGGAACTTTTTAGGGATGTCAATGTGCCCAGTAAAGCATTCGGGGAGTGGGTAGAGACTTTCAAACGCACACCCTCACTACCTGCATCAGAGGTTAAAGCTTTGCTGGACCAAAAAGCAGATGTAGTTGTTTTAGATGCACGTCGTTTTGATGAGTATCAGACGATGAGTATTCCAGGCGCTATCAGCGTGCCCGGAGCCGAATTGGCTTTGCGAGTGCGCTCTATTGCTCCCAAAGCGACGACTCGAATAGTTGTCAACTGCGCAGGACGTACCCGCAGCATAATTGGCGCACAGTCTTTGGTGAACGCTGGAATACCTAATCCAGTTTGTGCCTTAAGAAATGGAACGATTGGATGGATGTTGGAGGGACAAGAATTAGTAAAAGGTGCACAACTGAAGTTCCCTGAGACCGATCCTGCAGATCTTGCCAAAGCTCAGGCCTCGGCTCTAGCGCTTGCATTTAGATCGAGTATCAAGCGAATTGATTTGAAAGATTATGAGGAATTCATAAAACAAGTGGATAGAACCACTTATTTATTTGATGTTCGCACACCAGAGGAGTACGCGGTATCTCATTTAAAAGGAGCACTCAGTGCACCTGGGGGACAACTGGTACAAGAGACAGATCACAACGCACCCGTTCGCGGTGCACGGATCGTCTTATACGATACCGACGGAGTCAGGGCCTATATGACAGGCTCTTGGTTGGTACAACTTGGTTGGGAGGTTTGTGTAATCAAAAACCTAACGTTGGCGGATCTCACTCCTGTAGCCGAAATAACAGACTTCACGGAATTGCCTGCCCCTCTTGGTGAGATAGAGGAGGCAACGCCCGCTCAGGTTAAGGAATGGATCGCTAACCGAACCAACCTGACTTTGGTGATTGATGTTGGCGACAGCGCGCAGTATGTGAAAAGACACATACCTGGTGCATGGTGGCTTCTTCGCTCCCAGATGCAACAAGATTTCAGCCGAGTTCATAAAGCGAATCGCTATGTACTAACTTGTACGGATGGCAAAGCTTCACGCTACGCCGTGGAGGAGCTCAAGCAGTTGGTTCGCCCCGGTGTGCAAGTCATGTGGCTAAAGGGCGGTAATGCAGCCTGGATTGAACAAGGCTTTAGCACCCAACAGGGGGAGTCCTATGTGGTGAGTCCTAGAATTGATCGGTACCGTCGCCCTTATGAGGGAACGCAAAATCCAGTTCAAGCCATGCAGGCTTATTTAGATTGGGAGTATGGACTGGTTGATCAGTTAAAACGAGACGGTACTCACGGCTTTAAAGTTATTTAAATCACTTATTGGGTTTAATGGAATTAACCGAAACAGTAGATAAATTCTTCCCATACAACACCTTATTAGGTGGTGAATATATCCACAGGACAGAGTTAATTCAAAGAGTAAGCATATTACTTAATAATCCTGTTTGCTTTGTTTTGGAAAAAGATGGAGTGATCAGGAGGTCCAGGAAATTAGATAAATCGTATACACCCTTGCAGCGATGGACTTCGAGACTGCAAAAGAGGCTCGCACTAGAACAATTGGCTATGCAAATTGACACCGCACATACGCATGCGCTCTACCACGGAGACTTGCATCCCAAGAATATTTTATCCAATGGGGAGCGCGTTGTAGTTGTGGATTGGGAGCCCTCATCAATGCAAGTTGTAAACGCAGTGGCGACATTGAAATGCACTTATCCCTTTGTACACCCACAAGACCGCAGGGAAGGGCGATTTAGTAAGTTAACGGATTATTTGTGTTTGATAAGACTCATCACTAAAAAAGCATATGAACAATGCTTACAAATTTGTGATGAGTGGACAGTCAATCAGCCCGAAAAGGGCGTAGACGCATTGATTCTCTACCTAGAGCGGCAGGACTGTGCAACGTTGCAATGAATTGAATCTGAGCCAAATTAACTCTTAAACCGATAGCTAATATTCCCAGAATCCATATCCCCATAAGAGAAACTTTGATAAATTCCCAGGTGAGGGACATAGAGTACTGCGGTATCAAAATTTCCAGAGAAATCTGACAAGATGTCGCACAAAGGAGCAAGCGGTAGTCCATCAACACAAAAGCCAATGGAAACCAAACTGTAATCTAAATTATCAATGGCCTCAGAAAAATCTTCCAAATCGTTATCAACGATTTCCTGATCAATTTGCGCTGTTAAATTAGCGATGTGGTCAACCGCTTCCTTGGAATCTAAAAAACCAATCGTATTGTGGTCCGAATCGAATAATATGATCTGTGATTCGCTCAAGTCTAAGGAAGCATCTAATAGAGAGGATATTTTGTTAGAGAAATTTGTTTGAATATCCTTGGTGCTTTCAAAAAATTTCAAGCTCAATTGAATTACAAATAGGTTGGGGTGTTTTTCAAGCAAAAGCCTGAAGACTGAACCCATTGAATACGAGGCTGGTACTTTGCTATCGGTGCTGAACAAATTGGGATGTCGTTGGCAATTTTCAAGTTGAAGTTTTGTATAGGATAAATTTCCCATGACGCTATCGTAAATGTTGTTTTGATAGTAATCAAGGTTAATGGTTCGATCGACGATTATTTGTAATAGTTCAGGAGCTAATTTAACTTTAGGGTTATCGTCTAACCAATGAAAGTTGGCTTGCTTACAAAGCCAAAGTGTTCGCTGCTTAAAGTGCTTGGCGATGGGTAATGAGTAATCAATAAATCCTTTGAAATTATCATCGAAAAAATCGTATTTTGCTGGCGTATCTACTTCGCGCAGTGCTGCGACGGAGTAAATGGCCGCCAAAGTGTCGTCCGTAGCAAGGTTATCGTCGTAGAAGCTGTTGCGCGCGTATTGGACCCTGTAAACAAAAACCCTGTCGCTAAATGACCTAAGCAATAATATGTATTCTTGGTCCAGTGCTTGCTCTAGAAGTTGGTTAGGATTTAATTCCTTGAGTCCTGTTAGGTCAGTGCCGTTGAGTAGGAACGTTATGCACTGGTCTGATTGCCATAATGAGTTTGGGGGTGTTTCAGTTTTTACGAATGAGTGAGTCTCTGGGTCGTGAGAGATAAAAACAATCCGAGAGGATGTCTTCTTACTCTTTGACTTTGCTTGGGTTTGACACAGATGGTTAACTTCGGAGATGAAATTATCTTTGGTGATAATGATCTCTGTTAACGGATTAGGATCAATCTCGTAAAACCGGTCTTCGCTTTGAAACAGTATTCCCCCATGTGGAAGAATAAATGCCTCTATGTTTGGGTTTCGGCTCGTTGCGACGGGGTTGTTGAAGTTGAAAGCAATTTTTTTTGAAAACGCGTTTAATTGATCAATTGTCAATCCATTGTCTAATGCATCTTGCATTTTTTCGATAAAGCTATTTGCAAAATCCGTTCCGTCGCAGGGATAGAGCAATATCTGATTATTATTTTCCTTGGATAATGCTAAAAATTCTTCAAAAAATTCTTTGGACTTAAAACCCTGAATATCCTTACCTGTTATTACAGGCCGGCCCATGAGGCTTTTGTTGTCTTTGGTTTCAAATAACTTAACAATAATTTGCTTTGACGAGAGCGTTGGGACGGCTTGATCAGTTTTAGTATCGCGTTCATTCGCTTCATTCGCTTCATTCGCTTCATTCGCTTCATTCGCTTCATTCGCTTCATTCGCTTCACTCAGCCCAACATCTTTTTCATAATCTGCACCAATCTCTTTGGCAAGATCAAATAGTGTGCTTTGCATTTCTTTGTAGCCGCCCTTCATCAAGGCCCAATCAGCGTCTGAAGTGCCCTCTGGCCTAGTCGAATCATCAAGGGTTTTGAGGCGTTTTTTAGTCATTTCGCAATTCCTTTTTTTATTCCCTTTTAGGACTCAAAAAAATAGATGACAGGCCTACAGATTTCATATTAAGAATCTGCGAGTGCGGGTAATTTTGGGAAGTTCGGATAGTTCTAACTCAAGGCTCTGAACGGGTGTTTGCACGCCAGTGCGGACACCATAAGAAAAAGCTCCTCGGAAAAAGTCTCCATCAGAAAACCTTGGGCGCGGTTGCTAGTGAAGGTGCCTTGGTTTGCGTTGTCCGCCGTGCGCTGAGTTGTTGGGCGCTCCGTTGCCCCCGATCTCCCCAGGCTTACCCATCTCAAGGGAATTTACAAGGTTGTTGAACCGGTCAGAGAACAGACGGTCAATTTCCTCAGCGATACCGCCCAACTCAGAGGGCTCAAAGTGACGCTCCATCATGTGAAATACATCAGCAATGAGAAGATCCCTTTGTGCCTGCATGATCGCTGCAGGAGTGGGCCCCACAAAAAGCATTAAAAAATCATCCAAGGACTCACGTCCATCGTCTTCATCCTCGTCATCAAATTCAGTATCGTAGAAAGTGACCTCAATGGTTGCACCAACTACTGAGAGTTCGTTCAAACTCATGCACATTTCATCCAAGCATTGACGAAAATCATTTTCACCAGGCACAGTCCAGCAAAATTCCAGCAACATATCTTGCTCGTTAAATTGAATACCGGGTTCATCCTCGAAAGAGCTTGCTGCGCCCTCCTCAAAGGAGCGCGCACCTGCATAAGTCCAAAGCGGCTTTAACGCCTCTTTGACCTGATCAAAAGTCACCTTAGCATTTAAAGGTATTTCACCATGAAGGTGAATGTCAAAGGTTGAGTTTAGGTCTTTCATTGTTCCATGATAGCAGTAGAAAAAGTAGGAGCACTCAAAGTTAGCTAACAATTGTTAAAAAACGTCTTTTGGCTCTCACGCTGGGCTCAGCACAATTCGGTTTGTAGAACTCAAGCACTCACTTTAATGCCCTTGAATTCACCACTGGCTATTCTCTTTTCCCAAATTGCAGGTCCCGTAATATGAGCACTTGTGCCCCCAGAATCTACTGCCACTGTGACGGGCATATCCACCACATCAAACTCATAAATAGCTTCCATTCCCAGGTCAGCAAAGCCGACTACTTTGGCGGTCTTAATGGCTTTGGAGACGAGGTAAGCTGCTCCACCAACTGCCATCAGATAGGCTGACTTGTGCTTTTTGATCGCCTCGATAGCAACGGGACCTCTCTCGGCTTTCCCAATCATAGAAATGAGACCCGTTTTGGCAAGCATCATTTCGGTGAACTTATCCATTCGGGTGGCTGTAGTTGGTCCTGCAGGGCCAACCACTTCACTACCGACTGGGTCAACTGGACCTACGTAATAAATAATGCGGTTGGTGAAGTCAACGGGCAACTCAGTTCCTGCGGCGAGCATGTCTTGAATACGTTTGTGAGCGGCGTCACGACCAGTTAGGATTTTGCCGTTCAGCAGTAACGTCTCTCCTGGTTTCCAACTCGCGACCTCTTCCTTTGTCAACTTGTTAACATCCACGCGCTTACTGGTTTTGGTGTTGGGTGTCCAGTTCACAGCGGGCCACAGATCCAGGGAAGGGGGATCTAAGTAAACAGGGCCAGAGCCGTCGAGTACAAGGTGTGCGTGGCGAGTAGCCGCACAATTTGGGATCATGGCTACGGGCTTACTCGCGGCGTGGGTTGGGTACATATTGATCTTTACATCAAGCACTGTTGTGAGACCCCCCAACCCCTGTGCCCCAATTCCTAGGGCGTTTACCTTTTCATAAAGCTCAAGTCTCAACTCCTCTACAGGATCGAGTTTTGCGCCTTTTGCAGATTTTTGCTGCAACTCATACATATCCAAGCTCTCCATTAAGCTTTCTTTTGCAAGTAGCATGGCCTTTTCTGCGGTTCCCCCAATGCCAATCCCTAGCATTCCGGGCGGGCACCAACCCGCTCCCATTGTGGGTACGGTTTTCAGGACCCAGTCAACCACGCTGTCGCTGGGGTTGAGCATGACCATTTTGGACTTGTTCTCTGAGCCACCCCCCTTGGCTGCGACGGTGATTTCAACCGTGTCACCTGGCACTATTTGGGTGAAGATTACGGCAGGCGTGTTGTCTTTGGTGTTGATACGGGCAAACTGCGGATCGCTTACCACGCTTGCTCGAAGCCTGTTGTCGGCTTGGTTGTAGCCTTGTCTTACGCCTTCGTTGATCGCATCTTCAAGTCCCTTGGTGAACCCTTCGAAGCGAACGTTCATACCGACTTTTAAAAATACATTCACGATTCCCGTATCTTGACAAATGGGACGGTGACCGGTTGCGCTCATTTTGCTGTTGGTGAGGATTTGGGCGATTGCGTCTTTGGCGGCGGGCGAGGCTTCGTACTCGTAAGCGCGCGCGAGGTGGGAGATATAGTCTGCGGGGTGGTAGTAGCTTATGTATTGGAGCGCAGCTGCAACGGATTCAATCAGATCGTTTTGTTTAATGGAGGTCATATTAATGGTCTTGGTGTTTCAAATCTACTCGTGCAAAGCCTTGCTGACTTTGCACAGATAAAGCCTAATTTGTCAGGCTCCTAGGGCACTAGTTTAGCAAGCCATCGCATCTCCACCAAAGTTTTCTGCTCTATTGAGTTTTGTATTGAATTTGCGTTCGCACAAGGGTCTATCTTGCCATTTATTTAAGCGGCTTAGACTGCGGTATTTATTCCTAAAGTTCTAACTTCTTTGCTTTAACAATAGCCCTAAACCACATACATATTGATTTAGTGGTTTGTTTGGCTTAGGACCTACAAGTCCACACAGATACCCTAGCCCAAGGTCTTTTTCAAATTAACTTGACTTAAATCAAAAGCTAAGTGTTCGTACTTATAAACGCAGTAGCCCCAAAGTGTTACGATCAAATCAGATTGATTTAACTTTGATGAGTGAGGAGTATTTATCCATGACAACTGAAACGCACCCAAGCCACGTTGTATATCAACCCAATGCTGACTTTGTTAAGGGCGCCGCCGTATCAGGCATGGCTGCTTACCACGCACTTTGCAAAAAGGCTGAGGACGATTACGAAGGCTTTTGGGCCGAACAAGCGCGTGAGTTGCTCACCTGGAAAAAACCCTTCACTAAAGTATTGGATGCCTCCAATTCACCGTTTTTCAAATGGTTTGAGGACGGAACTTTAAATGCATCTTACAACTGCTTGGACCGTAATATTGAGCGTGGACTTGGGTCTAAAACGGCGATCATCTTCGAGGCCGATGGGGGCGAGGTTACACAAATCAATTACGAGCAGTTGCTTGCTCGCACCTGCCAAATCGCAAATGCACTGAAGTCCCTTGGCATCAAAAAAGGCGACCGAGTCATCATTTATATATCCATGTCCATAGAGGGCGTTGCAGCGATGCAAGCCTGTGCTCGGATCGGGGCAACGCACTCGGTTGTGTTCGGAGGCTTTTCTGCCCAGTCCCTCAAGGACCGAATCGAAGATACGGGGGCAGTCGCCGTGATCACGGCTGATCAACAGGTTAGAGGGGGTAAGCACTTACCTCTTAAATCAATCGTAGATGAGGCGCTAGGGCTTGGCGGTTGTGACAGCGTGAAACACGTGTTGGTTGTTAAAAGAACCGGCGGGGATGTGAACATGCACGCAGGACGGGATGTGTGGCTAAGTGAGGTCGCAGACCATCAGCCTAAAACTTGCGAGCCGGAGTGGGTCGGCGCAGAGCACCCTCTTTTTTTGCTGTACACATCGGGCTCAACCGGTAAACCCAAGGGCGTTCAACACAGCACGGGTGGGTATTTACTGCATGCAGCGTTGACCACCAAATGGACCTTTGACTTAAAACCCAACGACATCTTTTGGTGTACAGCAGATATTGGTTGGGTAACGGGGCACACCTATATCACCTATGGTCCCTTGACACTAGGGGGGACGGAGATCGTTTTTGAGGGCGTGCCTACGTTCCCGGATGCAGCGCGTTTTTGGCGAATGATTGAGAAACATAAAGTCACTATTTTCTACACAGCCCCAACTGCGATTCGCTCGCTTATCAAAGCGGCGGAGTCAGACGAGAAGGTTCATCCGTCTAAATTCAATTTGAAGAGCCTGCGTTTACTCGGCTCAGTGGGTGAGCCGATTAACCCGGCTGCCTGGGAGTGGTATTACAAAAACATTGGAGGCTCAAATTGCCCAATCGTGGATACGTTCTGGCAAACCGAGACTGGGGGACACATGATCACGCCATTGCCAGGTGCAACCCCTATGGTGCCCGGATCTTGTACGCTACCTTTTCCCGGCATTCAAGCCGCTGTGGTTGACGAAACGGGGAAAGACGTACCTTGGGGGCAGGGCGGAATTTTGGTGGTCAAAAAGCCCTGGCCCTCAATGATCAGAACCATTTGGGGAGATCCCGAGCGATTTGTGAAGAGTTACTATCCAGAGGACTTCAAGGGTCAATACTATTTGGCTGGTGACGGTGCTATTCGGGATGAGAAAACCGGATATTTCACCATTACGGGTCGTATCGATGATGTGCTTAACGTCTCTGGTCACCGTATGGGTACGATGGAGATTGAGTCTGCACTAGTGAGTTGTACAGAGTGGGTGGCGGAGGCGGCGGTGGTAGGTCGTCCTGATGACACTACGGGTGAAGCAATTTGTGCGTTTGTGGTGCTCAAGCACCCAAGGCCCACAGGGGATGAGGCAAAACGAATTGCAAAAATCCTCAGAGACCACGTGGGCAAAGAGATCGGACCTATCGCTAAGCCCAAGGACATTCGCTTTGGAGAGAACCTGCCCAAAACGAGGTCCGGCAAGATTATGAGACGACTACTGCGTTCAGTAGCCAAGGGTGAAACAATTACCCAAGACACCTCAACCTTAGAGAATCCGGCTATCTTGGATCAGTTGAATGAGGTGAATTAAGCCTATTCATACCGCCCCATCTTTTAACAAAGGTGGGGGCGGCTTAAATGATCCATTGAGTTTTTCAATGGATCATTTTGACAGTCTTCAAGCTTACTTTAAGGACAATACCCAAGTAGCGAGTTGATTGGCCTCAGCCTCTGTGACCTGGGTGTTAGCAGGCATCGGGATAGGTCCCCATACACCGCCGCCACCTTTAAGTATCTTGGTAGCCAGTCGCGCTTGGGCGCCTGCATCGCCGGCATATTTCTTCGCAACATCTAGGTAACCAGGTCCAACCACTTTACGGTCAATTGCGTGACACGCCATACAGTTCTTGGCAGCAGCGAGTTCCGGGCTGGCAAAGGCTGGAGTGAGTGAACACAAGCCTAAAGCACCGACTAGAGATACAGAGATAACAGCACGATTGAAAGTACGGGTCATGATAAAAAATCCTTTAAAAGTAGAGGGTTATAGATGGGTATAGATGGGTACAGATGTGTACAGATGTGTACAGAGGGTTTAAATTGAATTAAAAGTCTTTGGCATCGTACTTATCCAACACGGCCCCTAAGCTTGCGCTAGAAGCGTTGAATGCAAATTTTGCCTGCACGCCGCGCATGTAGCGTGGCTTTGGAGGGGTCCAACCCACCTTGCGTTTGGCCAACTCTGTCTCAGAGATGTTCAGCTCTAATAGGAGTTTGTGCGCGTCAATGGTGATGGAGTCGCCCTCATGCACAAATGCAATATTGCCTCCAGCCGCAGCTTCCGGGGCGACGTGGCCGACCACCATACCCCAGGTTCCCCCAGAGAAACGTCCGTCCGTGATGAGGCCAACGCTTTCTCCCAAACCAGCACCAATGAGTGCGCCAGTTGGGGCGAGCATCTCGGGCATTCCAGGGCCACCTTTAGGACCCAGGTAGCGCAGAACCATCACGTCCCCTGGGACAATCTTTCCGTCCAGAATCGCCTTCAGTGCGGATTGCTCATCATCAAACACGCGTGCGGGTCCGGTGATGACTGGATTTTTCAAGCCCGTGATTTTTGCAACCGCACCTTCTGGTGATAAGTTGCCTTTTAAGATCGCGAGGTGACCCTCTTTGTATAAAGCCTTATCAATGCTTCGGATAACGGTTTGTCCAGCAGGCGGGGTGCTAGGAATGTCTTTCAACGTTTCAGCAATAGTTTGACCAGTAATGGTGATGCAATCTCCGTGTAAGAGGCCTGCATCGAGTAATATTTTCATGACCTGAGGGATTCCTCCAGCCTTGTGTAAATCTACGGCCAAGTACTGCCCACTTGGCTTTAAATCACAAATAACAGGAATTTTGCGGCGCACACGCTCAAAATCATCAATGGTCCACGGCACCTCAGCTGCGTGAGCAATCGCTAAGAAATGAAGCACTGCATTGGTGGATCCACCCGTCGCCATGATCACAGCAACAGCATTCTCGAGGGACTTGCGCGTCACAATGTCGCGGGGTTTGATGTCACGTTTAATAGCCTCAATTAAAACTTTAGCCGACTCTTTTGCAGAGTTTTGTTTTTCATCATGGGGGTTAGCCATGGTTGATGAGTAGGGTAGTGACATACCAAGGGCTTCGAATGCGCTTGACATGGTGTTGGCCGTGTACATCCCCCCGCAAGAGCCGGTGCCTGGGATAGCGCGTTTCTCAATCTCAAGTAAATCCGCATCGCTTAGGTTGCCTGCGGAGTTTTGTCCAACGGCCTCAAACACGCTTACGATGTTCAGATCCTTGTCTTTAAAGCGTCCTGGCAGGATGGTGCCCCCGTAGACGTAAATCGCGGGAACGTTGGCGCGCAAGATACCCATCATGCCGCCAGGCATATTTTTGTCACACCCACCAACGACCAAAACCCCGTCAAGCCACTGGCCTTGGACGCACGTTTCAATACAGTCAGATATGACTTCGCGTGAAACAAGTGAGTATTTCATGCCCTCAGTTCCCATGGCCATACCGTCAGATATGGTGGGGGTTCCAAAGACCTGAGCTTTACCGCCGCATTCCTCAATTCCAGCAATGGCTGCGTCTGCAAGTTTTTGCAGACCACTATTGCAAGGCGTAATTGTGGAATGTCCATTGGCAACACCCACCATAGGCTTTACAAAATCCCCTTCCGTGTAGCCCATTGCGTAATACATGGAGCGGTTAGGAGCCCGGGACTTGCCCTCGGTGATATTTGCCGAGCGACGATTAATTTTGACAGGATTTGTGGCCATTGATGTAATGCAAAAAAGCAGTTAATGAGATAGGGGTGTTAAAAATACAAAGTGTTCGGCACAAATACTAGGTATTTGGCATTTCTATGATTCAACATAAGGGGGAGAGTTTAGCAAGACTTTAAAGCGTTAGGGGTGAGGGAATTCGAGTGTTTGGGCGGGCATAATCAACGTTGCCTTTTAAAGGAGGAGCCAAATTACTGAGTTTTGACTTAATTGACTTCATTAACTAACCACTAACTAACCGATCACCTCCCCCCCTTTCCCCACCACCTGCCTTAACTCCCTCTCAAACGCCCATGCTTGTTCATCCCCAGTTTGACCCCGTAGCCCTTCAACTCGGTCCCCTCGCCATACATTGGTACGGAATTACTTACCTCGTTGCCTTCGGTCTTTTTATTTTCCTTGCAAAACGACGTCTCAAACAACATCAGTTTAAGGAAATTGTGGAGACCAACCGATTTGACCCGCAAAGCATTGAGGATCTTCTTTTTTACGGCGCAATTGGAGTGGTCTTGGGGGGGCGTATTGGCTACTGCTTGTTCTACAAGCCTTCTGAGTATTTGAGTCAGCCCTTAGAGATTTTTGCTGTTTGGCATGGGGGTATGAGTTTTCACGGGGGGATGCTTGGGGTGATCTTGGCAATGGTTTTTTTTGCCAGGCACAAAAAACTCCCTTGGCTATGGATAACTGACTTTATCGCCCCTTGTGTCCCGACAGGCCTGGCCGCGGGTAGGATTGGAAACTTCATCAACGGCGAACTCTGGGGCAGGATTGCCGACCCGCAGTTGCCTTGGGCAATGGTTTTCCCACAAAGCGGTATTTACATTCCTCGGCATCCCTCCCAAATCTATCAGTTCTTGTTGGAGGGATTGCTCCTGTTTGTTATCTTGTGGTGGTTTGCTAAAAAGCCCAAACCCATTGGAAGCGTCTCCGGCGTCTTCTTGTTGGGGTACGGGTCACTTAGATTCATAGCCGAATACTTCAGAGAGCCCGATTCATTTTTGGGTCTACTGGGAGGAGGCTTGAGTATGGGGCAGTGGCTTTGCTTGCCGATGATCTTTGTTGGATTGGTCATATTAGTAACCAGTCGCCATTTGAACGTCTATTTAAAGCTAGAGCGCTGATAAGTTGCGAAGGGAAGATGTGTTTTCCTTGCAACAATTGAAATTTAATGGATTACCTCGCTAATTAAAGTTTATTATCAGAAGCATCAATTTTGGTTTGGTGAAGCCGATGCTTTCTAGTCGCATGATGCTTTCTTCAACGTGTGTAGCCATTTTCTTTAATCCATCTATCTTATAGAGCCCACTTTGTTCACTTCCCTTACGACTTCAACTGAACGGATCAGCTCATGAGAGCCGGGGCCTGGCTACAAAATAGCGTACAACGCCTTTTGGGTAATTCAAATGCTGCGAGCGCTAAAGCGAGTTCTGCTCAAGAAGCCAAGCCAATCAGTCCCCAAACTCCTCGGGTACTCCCGGCTCCTGCTAGGGCGCTTAGAAAGCCACTTCTTCATTTACAGTCCATCGTAGATACGAAAGTCAGCGAGGTGGAAGGAGGAAGGCGAGCAGAGAGTTTTAGCCTTTGGTACTCTGGTCTAGACCTGACGCAAAAGGAAGAGATTTGGATGCTGATGTCCGAGTACTTTGGGCCCGATGTCACCGAGGTTAGCGGGGCTCGTCAAGCTTATGAGGACTCGCTCGGGACGGCGGAGGAGGGAACGGCTGAGATTCGACTGCGCAGGTCTCTTATCTCACCGAGAACGCGTTTACTCCAGCGCTTTGCTGCTTATTCAGGGGGAATGCGGTTTTTGGTGGACATGAGAGCGCAAATTCTCCCTCAGCTCAAAAACAACAAGCGATTGGTAGCTCTTGACGCGGAGTTGGAGCAGCTTTTCTCGACTTGGTTTGATGTTGCTTTTTTGGAGCTCAGGCGTCTGAGCTGGGACTCGCCCGCATCTCTTGTCGAGAAACTCATCCAATACGAAGCGGTCCACGACATTAGAAGTTGGGGGGATCTGAAGAACCGTTTGGATTCAGACCGCAGGTGTTACGGTTTTTTTCACCCAAGCCTTCCCAATGAGCCTCTTATCTTTGTTGAAGTTGCCTTGTTAAATGACATTGCCGATAGTATTACGCCTTTACTAGATGAGTCTGCTGCTCCTCAAGATATTAAGAAATCGACAGTAGCCATTTTTTACTCTATCAGCAATACGCAAACTGGTTTGAAAGGCGTGAGTTTTGGGGATTCACTCATCAAACGTGTCGTACAAGTTTTAAAGGATGAGTTTGTAAAGTTGCGAGTATTCGCAACCCTGTCCCCTATTCCTGGTTTCAGGACCTGGGCCTCCAAAAACATGGAAGAGTTATGGTCCCACTTAGATACCAAGGAGCTCACTGCTCTGGGTCGAGCGATGGGTAAAGAGGCTAAGGATCCGCCCAGTGCTCAAGAGTTTTTGGCTATCTCCGAGCAGGCCCTGTCGTGGGATGATAAGTCCCCCTTGCGCAGCTTTATGACCCGCTGCGCGGCAACTTACTTAGGCGCAACCAAAGTGGGCCCTAATCCCGCAGACGCTGTTGCCCGCTTTCACTTGTCAAATGGGGCTCGCATTGAGCGGTTGAACTGGGGCGCAGACCCTTCGTCTAAGGGCATGCGCCAGTCTTGGGGACTGATGGTCAATTATCTGTACGACCTTAAGCGCTTGGATAAACACCGTAGAGCACTTAATACGGGCTCGATTCCAGCCTCACCCACAGTGGAAGATTTAATTTTGAAGTCTAAGTAAAAGTATTTCTTCAAAAGCTGATTCACATAAAACGATGTCCAACTTTACCACTGCGATGCAAACGGATTTGAGTCAATGCTTTAAAGAGTCAACTCGCTTGAACGCTTTAAGTACATCCTCAACGCTAATAAATACTCGAAGAACTATCCTAGCCAGTTTGACGGGACTCTTTGCTGTTGGAGTAAGCTCATTGGGTAGAGAGAGCTCGCCCAGCAAACCAGTTTTGGTGGGAGATTTGAGCTGGACTTTATGGGTTAATTCTCAGTTTTTACCCACAAAGATGGAGTCATTGATCAAACAACTCCAGACCAACCCTGGGCGGTTTGCTTTTAATTACGCCCTTGTTGCTGGGCAAAGCATTCAAGCAAAACAAATGAACCTCTTTATGAGTCAATATGGTTTGCAATTAGAGGAAATTACTTTTAAAAACTGGACCCAAGCCAAGTATGCACTCTCAAAGGGCCTCGTAGATTTGATGTTTGCTCCAGCCGAGCTCTCAGGACTCTCAGGACTCTCAGTACTCTCAGGACTCTCAGGACTCTCAGGACTCTCAGGACTCTCAGGACTCTCGCAAAGTTGATGGGCAATTAAAGTTGACTTTAAACCGGGACAATATCACGCTGCTCCCTCACCATTAGTTCCAAGTTTAAAATAGTCTGATTCAACTTCAATAAAAACTAATTTTTTAAGGAACCCCCATGTCCGGTCCTCTTTCTCATATAAAAGTCCTTGATCTCTCCCGTGTATTAGCGGGTCCTTGGGCAGCACAGAATTTGGCCGATTTGGGGGCGCAGGTGATTAAAGTAGAAAGACCAGGGAAAGGGGACGATTCGCGCGCCTTTGCTCCTCCTTATCTAAAGGATACGAATGGACATGCAACCAAGGAGTCTGCTTACTACTGCGCTGCAAACCGGGGTAAGAAATCCATCACCATTAACCTCTCTGTTGAGGCGGGTCAACAACTGGTCAGAGAACTTGCCAAAGATGTAGACGTTATTGTTGAGAACTACAAAGTCGGAGACCTAGCGCGTTACGGACTTGGGTATGAGGACATAAAGGCCATCAACCCAGGAATCATTTACTGCTCAGTTACTGGGTTTGGACAAACGGGTCCGTACAAAGAACGTCCCGGGTATGACTTTATGGCACAGGGTATGGGCGGCTTGATGAGCGTCACCGGAGAGCGGGCCGATTTGCCCGGTGGCGGCCCTCAACGCGTTGGGGTTCCCATCATTGATATGAGTACGGGGATGTATGCAAGTGTTGCGATTTGTGCTGCCATTGCGCACCGCGCTGTGACGGGCAAAGGACAGTGGATCGATGTCTCTCTCTTGGACTCCTGCGTCGCACTCTTGGCCAATCAAGCCATGAATTTCTTTGCAACCGGTGAGTCTCCAAGTTCACTGGGTAACGCGCATCCCAATATCGTCCCTTATCAAACATTTAAAACTGCTGACGGGGCGATTATCCTGGCCTGCGGTAATGATAATTTGTTTAAAAAGTTTTGTGAATTGGCCGAGTGCTCTCACCTGGCCCAAGACCCCCAGTATGCAACAAACGGGGAGCGAGTAAAAAATAGAGAAGAGTTGACCCGTTTGCTTAACTTGGTCTTCTTAAAGCACACAACCAAAGAATGGGTGAAACTCTTAGACGAGGGCGGTGTTGCCAATGGACCGATTAACAAGATAGAAGAGGTTTTTCAAGAACCTCAGGTTCAAGCTCGCGGCATGCAGTTTGAGTTGCCCCATTCAATAGCCGGCAAAGTTACGCTCGTTGGCTCCCCCATGAAATTCTCTGAAACCCCGGTCAAGCACGAAATCCCGCCGCCAGCTCTTGGCCAGCACACGGATGAAATTTTGACGCAATTTTTAAATAAATCAGTGGCTGAAATTTCTAAATTAAAAAGCGAAGGCGTTGTCTGATCATTGGTCATGAATAGCACTGGACTTAGAATTGACCCATACCAACGCTCACGGGCCTATTGGTTCGTAGCTTTAAAGGCGAAATATGACAACAGAAAATGTGTACGACTCTAAGACAATTTTTTACCACTGGATCAGCGCAGCCCTGATCTTGCTACTCTGGTTTATTGGTGAAAATATTGACTCATTTGACAGAGGTGATCCAAGGGTATTTGTCAGGAGCATTCACATTACTCTGGGCGCCTTGCTGGCTGTTGTTTTTGTTTTAAGGGTGACTTGGAAATTAACAGGCGCTACCAAGTTGCCAAAAGCTTCGCCCGGGGTCGTTGGCAAAATTGCAACCGGCACCCACCATTTGCTTTATCTAATCCTTGGATTGACGGTTTTGCTTGGAATTGCAGCAGCTTGGTTTAGAGGCGACAATATATTTAATTTGTTTGAAATCCCAGCCTTTGATCCCACAGATGAGGACCTCCCCGAGGACATAGTGGATATTCACGGGTTGTTTGCTAACACGTTGCTGATTTTGGCGCTAGGTCATTCAATACTTGCAATTTGGCATCACAAAGTCATTAAGGATGGTCTCTTAAAGAGAATGTGGCCTAGTTTGAAGTAGCCTGCCCTTGCATCAATGCATCAATGCATCAATGCATCAATGCATCAATGCTTTGATGCAACTACTTTTTGCAAATAGGCCTGTTTGACAGCCTCCCCCAAGTCGAGCACGGCCATTGCGTAATAACTGCTCCAGTTGTAGCGCGTGACGACATAAAAGTTCTCAGTGCCAGCCAAGTAGTCGTTGGCGTCGTTCCCGTTTTGTAGCTCAATGAGTGCAAGTTGACCTGAATAATTCTTGGCTTCCCCGCTCAGGATAGCCCCCTTTGCTTCAAAGCTTTGGGCACTGAAGGTGGGTAGTATGTCGGGTAATAAAAGTCCCTCTAAATCGAGGTGAGGTGTGTTTAGATTAACTTCGAAACGGGTAGGCACTCCGGTTTGCCATCCAAACATCTTGAAATAATTCGCAATCGATCCAATGGCGTCTTTGTGGCTATGAATAAGATCAATGCGCCCGTCGTGGTCGTAGTCCACAGCAAACTTGGCCATACTGCTGGGCATGAATTGAGCTGCCCCCATTGCGCCGGCATAACTGCCTAGGACTTCGCGTTTGGTGTTTGATGCGTCTGCGTACTGCTGCTTTAAGAAAACAGCGAGTTCATTCTGAAAAAAGGCCTGCCGCTCCAGTGCCCTTGGGTGCTCTTTGGGAAACTGAAGACTCAAAGTCGCAAGCGAGTCAAGCACGGGATAGGCTCCCATGTGCTGACCGTAAAGCGTCTCAACCCCCAAAATGCCAACAATAATCTCTGCTGGAACCCCGTATTCACGCTCGGCTTGCGTTAGGGTTTGCGCGTTTTTCTTCCAAAACTCAACCCCAAGCCCAATTCGTTTGGGTTCTATAAAGCGTGCTCTGTAGGCGTGCCAATTTTTCTTAATCGGAACAGGTGCAGGCATCATTTGTTGCACAGCGCCTGGAATGAGGTGTGCGTTGGCGATTTTGTTAATCACCCAATCTTTCGGTAAATCTTGATCAAGAGCGATTTGAAGCGCAAGGGACTTAACAGAATCTGATTCTCCAAAGCGATCTAGGGAGATGATCTTGGGTTTTGAGTGGTGAAAGATCTGAAAGGGGTGCGGGTGTTTGGTGGATTTCTGCAAATTGTTTGAGGCATGGGGGGGGGCAGTTAGGCTTGAAGCACTAGCTGTGTTATCTGTGCTAGCACTGCTAGATGCGCTTGGTACATTCGAGGCACTTTGAACTGCTAATGCCTCAGCAAGCGCAACCGATGCAGTCGGGATAAAACTCACCCCGAATAACCCGCAAAATAGGGCCCCCCATACATTGATTCGCATCAGACTTTTGCCGTGATCTCGTTGCTTTAAGTGATGGTTTGAGAGATTGAAAGGTTTTATGATGGGTTCTAAATAGCGCTTAAATTCACTCAGCGACTGAAATGTCAATGTCATGTGGGAGGTGTTCGGTAGGAACCGTGATTAGAATGCTGTAGAGCTCTGCAACTTAAGTTAGAAATTCTAGCTTATCCGCAGTGCTTAACTTTGCATGCTAAGCTTTGGGGTAAGAGGAATTATAAAAATTTAGCGTCCAATTTTTTAAACATCAATAGGTTCAGATCTTAGGCAATGAATAAAACGGGTTTTTATACACATCCAAGTTGTCTCCTCCATGAAATGGGGAATGGGCATCCTGAGTGCCCGGATCGTTTAAATGCGATTTACGATCGTTTTTTAATGACGGGACTAGATATTGGACTAGAAAATATTCAAGCAGGACCCGCTGCAATGAGTGACCTCGAGTTGGCTCACGCAAAAATGTATATTGCCTCATTAAGAGGTTTGTCTGATCAGTTGCTAGACGACATCACAGCAGGAGGGCCTAGTTACGCTCAAGTGGACCCCGATACTTCCATGAACTCTCACACCTGGAGCGCAATACAGCATGCGGCAGGTGCCGCTCTAGAGGCAACAGACGCGGTCATAGCGGGTGACTTGCAAAATGCGTTTTGCGCAGTACGACCACCTGGTCATCACGCCCGGCGCGAGCGCGCTGGTGGATTTTGTTTTGTAAACAACGTCGCAGTTGCCGCCAAACATGCCCTTGACCGTCACGGACTCAAGCGAGTGGCAGTTGTTGACTTTGATGTACACCACGGCGACGGAACTCAGGACATACTGCATTGCGATGAGCGCGTTTTGATGGTTAGTATTTATCAACATCCCTTCTACCCAGAGGGCGGCGCGGGTGACATTACAGAGCGCATGGTCAATGTACCCATTGCGGCCTACACCAAAGGAGACGCCGTCAGACAAGTCGTAACGGATTACTGGATTCCCGCTCTACATGATCACCAGCCTGAGATGATTTTTATAAGTGCCGGATTTGACGCGCACCGCGAAGACGATATGGGTCAAATCGGCTTATTGGAATCGGATTATGCTTGGATTACTCGCCAAATTAAGGCTATTGCAACGACTTACGCTAAAGGGCGCATTGTCTCAGTGCTCGAGGGAGGGTACAACACGCAAGCACTGGCTAAGAGTGTGGAAGCTCACGTTAGAGTGCTTGCTGATTTGGGAGTTTAAAGAGTAGAAGACCATGACTGAATTAATTTCACTATTGCAAAACCTGCGTTCAGACTCCGTGCCAATGGAGGCTTTGGTCCTTGGCCTTTGCATCGTGCTTGCGCTAGGAGCAGCAAAACTCGTATTTAAAGGAACCATGAAGCTGGCTGGGGCCAATCTGCACGAGCAGGCGAAGGCTGTTGAGTCCTCTGTTTGGTTTGGTCCACGTTTTTTTGATGGACTATTGTTCCCCTTGCTCGCGTTGGTTCTTTGTTACGCCGCCAAAGAAGTTTGGGTACAAACACTTCACGAAGCACTCTTTAAGATTGCAATACCCATACTCTTATCTGTGGTTGTCATCCGCTTGATGGCAAGAGTTTTGAGCGTTGTTTTTCCAGACTCCGTAGCAGTCAAAGTGTTGGAGCGCGGCGTGAGTTACTTTGTGTGGATCATTGCTGCGCTTTGGATCACGGGTTTTCTGCCCTGGGTGGCTCAAGAGCTTGAATTAATTCACATTAATTTTGGTCGTACCAAAATTGACCTTAAAAATCTGATTGAGGGCGTGCTCTCCTCTTGCTTGGTGTTGGTGCTCACACTTTGGGTGTCTGCGACGCTTGAGCGCCAGGTTCTGGCGAGAGCGATTATTGACTTGTCCATCCGCAAAGTACTAACCAACGTGCTTCGCGTATTTCTAACTTTCATTGGACTGCTTGTTGCCTTGTCCGCCGTGGGGGTGGATTTAACAGCACTCTCTGTGTTGGGTGGTGGTTTAGGTGTTGGTTTGGGACTGGGGTTACAAAAACTAGCGGCGAACTATGTGAGTGGATTTGTTATTTTATTAGAGCGCTCTGTGCGAATTGGAGACCAAGTGCGTGTCTCTGGCTTGGAGGGTCGGATCACTGACATAAAGACCCGCTACACCTTGATACGTGACGCAGCAGGGCGGGAGTGTGTGCTGCCCAACGAGATGATGGTCTCAGAAAAGGTTGAAAACCTATCCCGAGGTCACGGCAGAGTTCTTTTGCAAATCAATGTATCTATTGATTACGCAAGCGATGTGGAGAAAGCCCAAGAATGTTTAGCAGAGGCTTGCTTGAAAGCCGAGCGAGTGCTTAAGTCCCCAACCCCCCAGGCGCATTTACTAAACTTAGGGGCTGATGGACTTGAGATGTCGGTTGTCTTTTGGGTCGATGAGTCAGAAAGTGCTTGGGTGGGGGTCAAGTCTGAGGTGAATAAGCTTGTATTAAAAGCGCTTAAAGAACACGGAATTGGAATTCCAAGCGCTCAACACGAGGTGCGACTGATTCGGGGGTAATTAGTGCCCCAAGGCGGAGGCTTTAGACGCCGACCTGGCTGATCCTTTAGAATGGACGTATTGGTGGAGATTTTAAAAAATGAAGATATTGGTAGCCGTTAAACGAGTTGTTGATTACAACGTGAAGGTTCGCGTTAAGTCAGATCAATCTGGGGTGGACATTGCTAATTTAAAAATGAGCATGAACCCCTTTGACGAAATCGCACTAGAGGAGGCGGTTCGCTTAAAAGAGAAAGGTCTCGTAACCGAGGTCGTCGCTGTGTCATGCGGCGTGACTCAGTGCCAAGAGACCCTTCGTACAGCGATGGCCATTGGTGCAGACCGAGCTATTTTGGTGGAAACAAGCACTGAACTCGAGCCCCTTGGTGTAGCTAAGATTTTGAAAGCTCTGGTTGACAAAGAGCAGCCCGGATTGATTATTTTGGGTAAACAAGCTATTGATGATGATTGCAATCAGACGGGTCAAATGCTTGCCGCCCTAGTTGGGTGTGGTCAAGCAACTTTTGCCTCTAAGGTTGAGTTAACCGCAGAGCGCGTGAGCGTGACGCGCGAAGTTGACGGTGGACTGGAGACTCTGAGTCTTAAACTGCCTGCAGTCATCACAACCGATTTAAGACTCAATGAGCCTCGGTTCGTGACTTTACCCAACATCATGAAAGCTAAGAAAAAACAACTCGATACGATCACGCCAGAGTCTCTAGGGGTTGATGTGACGCCGAGAATTAAGATGTTAAAAGTTTGTGACCCCGCAACGCGTGGTGCGGGTGTGAAGGTGGCCGACGTAACGGCCTTGATGGATAAGCTTAAAAACGAGGCCAAAGTTATTTAACAGCAGCCGTTTCACTGCCGTTATTTAGACTGCGACATTTAGCTATTTCTAAACATTTTTCGAAATTGAAACTGATTAATTTAAATAGAGAGTTTTAGACCATGACTGCACTGGTAATCGCTGAGCATGACAATCAGCACTTAAAAAACGCAACATTAAATGCCGTTACAGCTGCTCTTGCCTGTGCACCCACGGTTCACGTCCTCGTGATGGGGAGTGCTAGTGCGGCAGTTGCAACGCAGGCGGCAAGTGTTGCTGGAGTTGCAAAAGTCATTCACGCTGACTCCTCAGAGCTCACCCACCCATTGGCTGAGACGATCTCTGCCCAGGTGGTTGCTTTTTTGAAGGCAAACAGTGGCTACACCCACGTTCTCTTTGCATCTACCGCAAGCGGTAAGAATATAGCTCCCCGTGTTGCTGCTTTGCTGGATGTTGCACAGTTATCGGATATCACCAAGGTCGTCTCTCCCGATACGTTTGAGAGGCCGATATACGCGGGCAACGCAGTTGCAACCGTGCAGTCCACGGACGCGCTTAAAGTGATCACAGTCAGGACAACTGGTTTTGACGCAGCAACGCACGGCTCGTCCAGCGCACCTGTTGAGAGCTTGGCCGCTGTCGCTAACCCAGCTCTTAGTGAGTTCTTAGGTCAAGAAGTGGCGGTGAGTGATAGACCAGAACTCACAGCAGCGAAGGTCATCGTCTCCGGCGGTAGAGCGCTTGGGAGTAGTGAGAAGTTTGCTGAGGTACTTACGCCTTTGGCCGATAAGCTTGGAGCCGCGTTAGGCGCATCCCGCGCAGCAGTGGACGCGGGGTACGCTCCGAACGATTGGCAAGTAGGACAAACTGGGAAAATTGTCGCCCCAGAGCTCTACGTTGCTTGCGGTATAAGCGGGGCTATTCAGCATTTGGCCGGTATGAAAGACAGCAAAGTAATCGTCGCCATTAACAAAGACCCTGAAGCTCCTATATTTAGCGTTGCAGATTACGGCTTAGAAGCTGATCTGTTTCAGGCTGTACCTGAGTGGGTTAAGCTTCTTTAATCAAAGAATCTTCCTCACTGCATCGATAACATTGAACCGCAAAAGTGTTCTTGCCAGGTATGACTCCTAAAAGAACTCTGCCCGGTGCTTTGGCCAATGTGTCGTTTCCCGTTATAGCGGCACCTCTTTTTATCATCAGCAATCCAGATTTGGTCATAGCGCAGTGCATCTCCGGTGTTGTAGGATCTATGCCGGCGCTCAATGCCAGGCCCAGCGCTCAGTTGAGCGACTGGTTGGCGCAGATTACAGAAACCTTAGACGCTTACAACCGTGCTCACCCTGAGAGGCCTGCAGCGCCGTTTGCAGTGAATCAAATTG
The DNA here is from genome assembly GCA_903830725.1 of uncultured Burkholderiales bacterium. Lineage (GTDB taxonomy): Bacteria > Pseudomonadota > Gammaproteobacteria > Burkholderiales > Burkholderiaceae_C > Limnohabitans. The sequence goes on from CAIKVH010000143.1 coordinate 30,941, forward strand.
TTCACAAAAGCAATGACCGTTTAGAAAGCGATATGCAAGAGTGCGTTCGATACAAGGTGCCCATCATCATCACATCATTAGGGGCTAGACCTGAGATCAACGCGGCTGCCCATAGCTACGGCGCAATCGTTTTGCATGATGTGATCAACAATACATTTGCACACAAGGCCATTGAGAAGGGCGCTGATGGATTAATCGCCGTCTGCGCAGGAGCGGGCGGGCACGCAGGCGTAAAAAGTCCCTTTGCTTTTATACAAGAACTTCGTGAATGGTTTGACGGCCCCGTCGCACTGAGTGGCTCGATTGCGAGCGGAGGTGCAATACTGGCCGCGCAGGCCATGGGGGCAGACTTTGCTTACATGGGGTCCGCTTTTATCGCAACCCGTGAAGCCCGCGCAAGCGAAGAATATAAGAATTGTGTTGTGAGTTCCTCGTCGGATGATATTGTGTATACCAATGCAATTACGGGTGTACACGGTAATTACTTGGCTCCGTCTATTCGCAGTGCAGGCCTGGACCCTGAGAACTTGCCTATCAAGGAGAAGAGTGAGATGGACTTTAGCTCCAACAGTGCTAAGGCTTGGAGAGATATTTGGGGTGCAGGCCAAGGCATTGGCGCAATTAAAGAAATAGTCGGCGCACAAGCGCTTGTTGAGCGACTCAAACAAGAATACGCTGCAGCTAAATTGGCGTTATCAGATTAGCTTAATTAAATTAGCTTTGCTAGTGAGTCATTGACAAAGCTAATGTAGATTTAGCCAAAATGGCAGATGTAGTGGTATTCCTGATCCACCTTGATTTCGAAGGAAGAGTTTCCAGGAATTTTAAAGCTCTCACCAGGCTTAGAGACTTGCCACTGAGCAGACCCTGCTAGTTTGTATGAACACTCCCCAGCAATGCACTCCATGATCTCAGGCGCTTCTGTGTTGAACGTGAGCGTGGCTGCGAGGATCACGCCTACACTCTTTTTTGTTCCATCTGAGAGGGTCACAGCGTGACTGATACATTTGCCGTCAAAGAAAACATTGGCTTTGGTTTTGATGGATACGTCTTTAATGAGCTCTTGAACCATGATGAGGCTTTCAGATAAATAGTTTTAAAAATAGTTTTGATTTAAATTACTTTGATTTATTCTTGGTTGCACTTTTCTTTGCTACAACCTTTTTTGTGCTTTTGCTTGTGCTTTTGCTTTTGTTGGTGTTTTTTAAATTCGCAGCAATCCGAAGTCGCAAAGCATTGAGTTTGATAAATCCACCCGCATCCGCTTGGTTATAAGCACCACCGTCATCATCGAATGTTGAGATTTTGGTATCAAACAAACTGTTGTGTTTACTCTCACGCCCAACGCACATGATGGTGCCTTTATAGAGCTTCAAGCGAACAATGCCGTTAACTGTTTCTTGGGATGCATCGATCAATCCCTGCAAAAGCTCGCGCTCTGGGCTGAACCAGTAACCGTTGTAGATCATGCGAGCATAACGGGGCATCAAATCATCTTTGAGCGCCAGTACCTCTCTGTCAAGCGTGATGGATTCAATAGCGCGGTGACCCGCTAACAAAATTGTGCCCCCCGGCGTTTCATAACAACCGCGGCTCTTCATGCCGACGTATCGGTTCTCAACCTTGTCCAAGCGACCAATGCCGTGCAAACCGCCGATTTGGTTTAGTTTGGTTAAAACGGTTGCAGGACTCATGGCCACACCGTCAATGGCGACGATGTCACCGCGTTTGTAGGTGAGCTCAACGATTTGCGCTTTTGATGGAGCTTTCTCAGGGCTGCGGGTGAGGCGCCACATCGACTCCTCCGGTGCGAAGTTAGGATCCTCTAAGATACCGCCCTCATAACTGATGTGTAAGAGGTTTGCATCCATTGAGTAAGGCGCGCCGCCCTTGCGCTTTTTGAAGTCAACGGGGATGCCGTGCTTGTCTGCATATGCAAGCAGTTTCTCCCTGGACAGAAGGTCCCACTCCCTCCAAGGCGCTATGACATGCACGTTGGGCATCAGTGCGTAAGCACCAAGCTCAAATCGAACCTGATCGTTGCCTTTGCCCGTTGCGCCGTGGCTGATAGCGTCTGCGTTTGTTTTTCTGGCAATCTCAATGAGACGTTTTGCAATGAGGGGTCTAGCGATTGAGGTGCCCAGCAAATATTCGCCCTCATACAGAGCGTTGGCTCTGAACATGGGGAAGACAAAGTCTCTAACGAACTCTTCGCGCAGATCTTCGATGAAAATATTTTGGGGTTTGATCCCCATCTTGATTGCTTTAGCACGGGCAGGCTCGATCTCCTCGCCTTGCCCAATGTCTGCCGTAAAAGTCACGACTTCGCAGTGGTATTCATCTTGAAGCCACTTCAAGATGATGGATGTGTCTAAACCGCCTGAATACGCTAAGACAACGCGCTTTGGGCCATCTGACTTTTGCGGAGTCGCTTTTTTAGTTGATGATTTACTTTTAGATTGAGTCGTAGACATAGGTCAATGTAGGTGAAGAGGGATAAATGTTTGGCTGTCTTGTCCGTAATCAGTGACTTTTTAAGAAGTCAAAGAGCGATTTGCAGGTTAACCGCTTATTTTAACAGGGTGCGCGTGTTGTAAAGGATAGTTAGATCGATGGTCCGTTGGCACATTAGCGCATTGACCCTCATTGACCCACGACAACGTCAACTCCAGGGGCTGGGTATTTAAGGGTAATGTGCTCTTTGAAATCAGGTGCCAGTCTTTTCAATTAAGCTTGCCCAAAGCTCAGGCTGGACCCCCACTATGACAGTTTGAGAATCTGCAGACCACATGACTGGGCGTTTCACTAGGCTGGGGTATTCGAGCAAGACGGTGCAAGCGCTTGACTGGTCCTTAACACTCGCTTGAACCCCTGGAGCAAGCGCGCGCCAGGTCGTACTCTTCTTATTAAGCAGAGTCTCCCAAGGAACTTGATTGCACCAGTTCTTTAGTTGGGATGGGGTTAGGGGTGACTTTTTGAAATCTTGGAATTCGTAGGCTATCCCTTGGTTATCCAGCCAAACTTTGGCTTTTTTAAGGCTGTCACAATTAGGGATGCCGAACAATCGTATCTTGGGGTGCATATTGGCTTAGGGTTTTGAGTGGCTTGAGAAAATTAAAATATCTATTCAACAAGTAAAGTAGATGAATCAATAAAGTGATGAATCAAAAGGTGATGAATCAATGATTTGTGAATTAATGATTTATGAAACAACGGGCAAAAAATGAATCTAGAACAATGGCTAGCTCACTGTGAATCTATTCACACCAAAAGCATAGATATGGGTTTGGAGCGTGTTAGACGCGTTGCTGAGCGTTTGAAGTTAGGTTTTACTTGTCCTGTTTACACAGTGGCGGGTACCAACGGTAAGGGTTCTACCTGCGCCATGCTTGAGGCTATTTTAGAGGAGTCTGGTTTCAAAACCGGGGTGTACTCATCCCCACACCTCTACGATTTCAAAGAACGGTGCCGGATCGGCAGAGTCAACGCCAGCGAAGCCGACTTTGTACATCACTTCGAGCGGGTCGAAAAGGCTAGGGGGGACACATCGCTCACCTATTTTGAATTCACAACCTTGGCCATTTTGAGTCTCATGGCTGCGTCAGATTTAGATGTTGCCATTTTAGAAGTGGGCTTGGGTGGACGTCTTGACGCGGTCAATGTGATTGACACCGATTGCGCCATCATTACCAGCATAGACATTGACCATACTGAGTTCTTGGGGAATGACCGCGAGACCATCGCAAGAGAGAAAGCGGGCATCATGCGCACAGGCAAGCCCGTCATCATCAGCGATCCCGTGCCCCCTGCATCCCTGCTGAAATGCGCTGAGGAAACGGGTGCAGACGCATGGCTGATTGGGCGCGACTTTAATTTCTCTGGCGACAAGCAGCAATGGAGTTTTGCGGTTCGGGGTAAGAGAAGTGCTGGTCTTGCCTACCCCGCTCTAAGGGGCGCTAACCAAATCTTTAACGCCTGTGCTGTCTTGGCAGCCTTGGAGGCAACGCGAGGGCAACTCGCCGTAACAGCACAGGGCATCCGAAACGGTTTGTCTGTGGTCACCTTGCCTGGGCGCTTTCAGATCATTGCCGGTCAACCGACTTTAGTCCTAGACGTGGCCCATAACCCACATGCAGTAGCCGCGCTTTTTGAGAATTTGGATGCAATGGGCTTTTATCCAGGGACTCATGCGGTTTTCGGGGCAATGGCGGATAAGGATTTGGCCGCAATGATGCAAAAAATGGCACCTATAGTCACCCACTGGTATTTCTGTGACCTACCTGTCCCTCGGGCAATAAGCGCAGCAGCCCTAAAGCAACTATGGGCTGACACCCCTAAGAACACAAACTATCCGGGCGCGCCCAACATTCAGGTCAACACCTACCCAGATTCTGTCAGTGCTTTGCAAGCGGCAATAGGTTGCGCCAACCCCGCTGATAGAATCGTAGTGTTTGGGTCGTTTTACACGGTTGGGGGGGTGCTGGAACACGGCATTCCTCGCCTTGATGCACCTCATTTGCAAGCTACAAACGCCACTTAGGCCAAAGGTTTCGGGTTCTATCAACGAACTGCGTGTGCTTTAGTTTAGGTGGCTCGACGAATCCCTTTTCCAGAATCAATTTCATTTATGTCTTTCTTCAAGCTTCGCTCCAATCGTGCCAACGATGAACAAAGTGCTCCCGGGTCCTCTCCCTCTAAGAGTATTGAGAGTTTGAGGAGGAGTGCTAGGCACCGTCTAATGGGCGCGACAGTTTTGGTGTTAGTGGCGGTGGTTGGATTTCCCTTGCTCTTTGACACCCAGCCCAGGCCAGTGAAGAGTGATATACAAATCGCGATTACTGAGAAAGAAAAGGCCAAACCTTCCGAGCAAACTAACAGTGCTAAATCGACTAGCTATAACAATAACGCTAAAACCGTCTCCAGTAATTCGAACCCTGACAAAGATGCACAAGCTGTTGACAAAGCGAAGGACTCCTCTAGTTCATCTGTGGTTGCTACAACTGGGGTAGCGGCTGGCGTGGTTGCTGCATCAGCAGGGCGCTCTTTTTCTTCTGCGATCAGTGCCATTACAACGCCCGCCGCACCGTCCAACATGAGCGCCAACAGCGCTGGTACTTCGGGGGTTTCAAATAACGTAGTAGCAAATAATGCGCAATCAGGGACATCGGATCCAAAAGAGGTCATTATTTCTACGAAGGCGCCGCAAAGCAAGGTGTCGTCTGCTGAAAATAGTGCTTCTACCTCTGCAAGCTCGAACGGAGCTAGTTCAACGAGCGTAGCAACTGCAAAGGAAGTAAAAGATTCAAAGGATTCGAAGGAATCCAAGGATGACCGGGACGCTTCAAGCCCCAAGGACTCTAAGCCCATTAAGCAGTTGGTTCAGGTCGGCGTTTATACCGATCCTGCAAAAATAAAAGAATACCGTGCTAAGTTAGAGAAGGCTGGATTCAAGGTGAACCTACACGAGGGGCCTGTTAAGGATGGAGTCAAACGCATTCGAATTCGAGTGGGTCCTCTTAAAAATAAGGAAGAGGCTCAGCATGCAATTGAGAAGATCAAAGAGTTAAAAATTCCTGGCGCTCAGTACAACCTCATTCCTCAACCTTGATGATTCAACCTAAGCGGAACCTTACTTGACCGATTTATTTCGACTCCCCCTAACTTCAGTGGATTGGTTTGCGCTTGGAATTCTTGCGCTAGGCTTGGTTTGGGGGTTTATGAAGGGTTTGGTTCGTGAGCTTATGTCTGTCGCATCTTGGGGTTGCGCATTCTTTGCAGCGCCTTTGATGAGTAAGACAGTGGGCTCACTTATCCCTGTGTCTGATATGTCAACAAGTTCAAGGGATAGTATTGGGTACGTTCTGGTTTTTGTGAGCGTATTGATTTTGGTAACTTTTTTGAGTGAATCCATTCGTCAATTATTGTCTCGCATTGGACTCGGGTTGTTGGACCGTATCCTAGGAGGGGCATTGGCCACGGTCGCGGCGGGTATGCTACTTTTGTTAGGAACCTTATGTGTAAACATGAGTCCCTTTAAAAGCAATCCTGAATGGACTCACTCCAACTTAGCGCCGTTGTTGGAGCAAATGCTAAATCATGTGGCTCCGGTGTTGTCCTCAGAATTTCGGAAGGTATATTAAATAATGTGTGGAATTATTGGCGTTGTCGGACGTGGAGTCGTTAATCAGTTGATTTATGACGCTTTGCTGTTGTTGCAACACAGGGGCCAAGACGCCGCTGGTATTGCAACGCAGCATGACCGGAAATTTTTCATGCACAAAGCCAAGGGCATGGTGAGGGATATATTTCGCACCAGAAACATGCGAGGGTTACCGGGCAGTTCTGGACTTGGGCAGGTGAGGTACCCAACCGCTGGGAACGCTCAAAGTGAGGAGGAGGCACAGCCTTTTTATGTCAATGCCCCGTTTGGTATTGTGTTGGTGCATAACGGCAATTTAACGAATGCGCAGGCCCTAAAGGCTCAGCTTTACAACACGGACCATCGACACATCAACACCGAGAGTGACTCAGAGGTGCTCATCAATGTCTTGGCTCATGAGTTGGAGACTTTTACGCGTGGCATCACGCTTACGCCTGCAGATGTTTTTCAAGCGGTAAGCGGTGTTCATCAGCGAATCAAAGGCTCATATGCTGTGATAGCGATGATTGCCGGTCACGGGTTATTGGCATTCAGGGATCCCTACGGAATTCGGCCTTTGTGCATAGGTCGTGGCGCGGACGGAACGCTTATGGTTGCGAGTGAATCTGTTGCGCTTGAGGGCACCGGGCATACTTTTGTAAGAGACATTGCTCCAGGTGAGGCGGTGTTTATTAATTTAGACGGGGTGCTCACCAACAAACAGTGTGCAGCGGCACCGAAGCTCAATCCTTGCATATTTGAATACGTCTATTTGGCCCGACCGGACTCTACATTAGACGGAGTCTCTGTCTATCAAGCTCGCTTAAATTTAGGTGAGAGTTTGGCAAAGCGGGTCGTCTCTGTGTTGCCGCCAACTGAAATCGATGTGGTTATACCGATTCCTGAGTCGAGTCGTCCAAGTGCGACGCAGCTTGCGCATTTGCTTGGAATTCCTTACCGCGAGGCATTTGTGAAAAATAGGTACGTCGGGCGTACCTTCATCATGCCGGGGCAGTCTGTTAGAAAAAAATCAGTACGTCAAAAACTGAACGTCATTGCCAGTGAATTTAAAGGTAGAAACGTTTTGTTGGTGGACGACTCGATTGTGCGAGGTACAACGAGTCGAGAGATCGTGCAGATGGCGCGGGACGCGGGTGCAAGGCGTGTTTATTTGGCCAGCGCCGCGCCGCCCGTTCGCTATCCCAACGTTTACGGAATCGATATGCCGACTTTGCAGGAGTTGGTGGCTCATGACAGAACAGTTGAAGAGATAAGGGATTTAATAGGCTGTGATGCTTTGATATACCAAGAGGTTGACGCCATGATAGACGCCGTTAAAAAGGCGCTTCCAAAGGGCTATCCAGAAATTGAAGGTTTTGATGCATCTTGCTTTAACGGTAAATACGTGACTGGGGATATCTCAGCTGAGGTGATTGCGAATATGAATGCCCAGCGCTTGCTCGCGACGCCCGAGGGCGAAGATTCATCACGGTTGGCTTTGCCAAATGTGATGACTGAGTAAATTAATCAACATTGAGTTATGAGTAAACATTTAGATTCAAAAGATTCTGGTTCAAAACCTTCTGGTTCAAACTCTGCAGTTGATGCCTCGCCCGCTTATCACCTGGACACATTGGCTGTGCGTGCTGCGGTGGATAAGTCACAGTACGGTGAGAACTCGGAGTCACTTTACTTAACCTCTAGCTTCACTCAGCCTGATTCGCAGACTGCAGCGAGGAGATTCTCCGGCGAGGAGGACGGCTATATTTACTCGCGTTTCACGAACCCAACTGTTGCGAGTATGGAAAAGCGCCTTGCACTATTGGAGGGGTCTGAGGCTTGTATCGGCACATCTAGCGGTATGTCGGCTGTCTTGTTGCTCTGCATGGGACTCTTAAAGAGTGGGGACCACGTTGTTTGTTCAAGGTCGGTTTTTGGATCCACGATTAAGTTACTCGGATCGGAGTTTGCTAAATTTGGAGTTGAAACAACTTTCGTATCTCAAACAGATACCAAGGAGTGGAAGGATGCTGTAAGGGCCAACACCAAACTCTTCTTTGCCGAGACGCCGACCAATCCTTTGACTGAAGTGTGCGATATCAAAGCACTGAGTGCGATAGCTCACGCAAGCAAAGCGTTGTTAGCAGTTGATAACTGCTTTTGCACCCCGGCGCTGCAAAGACCCATTCTTCTCGGTGCAGATTTGGTAATTCACTCTGGAACCAAATATTTAGACGGTCAAGGACGTGTAGTTGCTGGCGCTATATGCGCGAGCGAACAATTGGTGCGCGAGAAATTCATTCCTGTCATGCGAAGTGCAGGGATGAGTTTGTCGCCTTTTAATGCATGGGTGGTTTTAAAGGGTATGGAGACGCTGGGTATTCGGATGAAAGCGCAGTCTGAGCAGGCTCTTTCCTTTGCGACTTGGCTACAGACGCATCCCAAGGTCTCAAAGGTTTACTACCCCGGTTTGACCAGTCACCCACAACACGAACTTGCGATGAAGCAGCAATCGGGTATGGGCGGCGCTGTTTTGTCTTTTGACGTTAAGGCCAGTAGCCCGCAAGACGCGCGACAAAAAGCATTTGCGGTGATTGATAAGACGGAGCTAATGAGTGTGACTGCTAATTTAGGTGACGTTAAAACCATCATCACTCATCCGCCTAGCACTTCACACGGCAGGTTGACTGAGGAGCAGCGTCACCTTGCAGGGATCGAGCAAAACTTAATTCGAATAGCAGTTGGATTAGAGCATTTAGATGATTTGAAGCGCGATTTATCCCTTGGGCTTGATGCAATTTAGGCCAACATTGCTCCTGTATTTGGTTGTTCTGTTCTCTGCTGTTTTGTTTTCTTTTGACGCATTGATTCGTTCCTACTCTTAATCCATTCTTTTCAAATGACAACTGTACGCACTCGTTTTGCTCCCTCTCCCACAGGATTCATTCATTTAGGGAATATTCGCTCTGCGCTTTACCCGTGGGCATTTGCCCGCGCAACGGGCGGGGTATTTATCTTGCGTATTGAAGATACGGATTTAGACCGCTCGAACCAGGCCTCTGTGGATGTGATCTTAGAGGGAATGAACTGGTTGGGCATGCAGCCGGATGAGGGACCGTTTTATCAAATGCAGCGTATGGATCGGTACCGAGAGGTGCTCGCTCAATTAAAAGAGGCGGGGGCAGTCTATCCTTGTTATATGAGTGTTGAGGAGCTTGACGCGCTTCGAGAAAAGCAAATGCAAGATAAAGAAAAACCCCGCTACAACGGGACTTGGCGACCTGAGCCAGGAAAGGTGTTGCCCCCAATTCCTGAGGGAGTGAAGCCCGTGTTGCGGTTTAAAAACCCAACGCAGGGATCGGTCACTTGGGAAGACAAGGTCAAGGGCCCTATTCATATCAGCAACCAAGAGTTGGATGATTTGGTGATTGCTCGTCCGGACGGTACGCCGACCTATAATTTCTGTGTTGTGGTTGATGATATCGATATGAAGATCACACACGTGATTCGTGGCGACGATCATGTGAACAATACGCCGAGGCAAATTAATATATTCAAAGCCCTTGGAGAGGAGCCCCCCGTGTACGCTCACCTGCCAACCGTCCTCAACGAGGCGGGAGAGAAGATGAGCAAAAGAAACGGTGCAAAGGCGGTCACTGAGTACCGCGATGAAGGTTTCTTGCCAGATGCGATGGTTAATTATTTGGCTAGGCTGGGTTGGAGTCACGGAGATGATGAGATCTTCTCTCGCCAGCAGTTTTTAGAGTGGTTTAATTTAGATCATCTTGGCAGAAGTGCTGCGCAGTTTGATGATGCAAAGCTACGCTGGGTCAATGCGCAGCATATGAAAACAATGGATGATCAGCAATTGGCCCGCCTTGTTAAGGAATTTTTAGATAAAGACAAAATTGCCACTGATGAGAGGCTCGCAGCGATTTGTGGATTGTTCAAAGATCGTTGCGATACATTGGTCGCGTTGGCTAAATGGGTAAGTTGTTTTTATTCCAACGTCGAAGTGCCAAAGAAGGAACGGGAGAAGCACGTGGTGAGCGCAGTCATTGGGGCTATAGATATACTCAGCGACAAATTGCAGCATCTCAGTGCTCAGCAGTGGACGAAGGAATCTGTTGCGCAGGTGTTGAAGGAGGTCCTAACTGAGGCGAATCTTAAGATGCCTCAGTTGGCGATGCCGGTGCGTGTTTTGTTAATGGGTACTCCCCAAACCCCTTCCCTGGACGCTGTGATTGCGCTTTTTGATCCCAAAATTGTCCTTGAGCGGCTGAGATCGGCGAAAAACTAGATTTTTGGAATAACTTCTGTCAGCGCAACTGGAGAAATCGAGATATAATAGAGGGCTCGACACAAGTTGGGGGTATAGCTCAGCTGGGAGAGCGCTTGCATGGCATGCAAGAGGTCAGCGGTTCGATCCCGCTTACCTCCACCATGAGTGTCTAAGTCTAGGTTTTGACCCTATCGTCTAGAGGCCTAGGACATCACCCTTTCACGGTGAGTACCGGGGTTCGAATCCCCGTAGGGTCGCCAAGTTTGTTGTACTTGGTTGCAAACAACGAATTGTTGTTGTTGCAACGAACACAGCGCTACCAGGAGTGGTAGTTCAGTTGGTTAGAATACCGGCCTGTCACGCCGGGGGTCGCGGGTTCGAGTCCCGTCCGCTCCGCCATAAAATCCTTGTTAATCAAGGACTTAGAAAAGCCTGATGCTTAACCCATCAGGCTTTTTTTTGTGCGCCCAACTTAGGGTATGAATTTGTTGATTGCAACTGTTCAAGCGTGACGAAATCCAAAGCTTTGGAGTCTGTGCACTCTAATAGGACTGGGGGAGCAACACCTGCATGAAATGCTTCCTTCCATCGTAGTGCACATAGACACCATTTATCCCCTGGTTTTAAGCCTTTAAATCGGTACTCTGGGCGAGGAGTCACCAAATCATTTCCTTGTTGATGGGAGAATTCCAAAAATTCTTGCGTCAGCTTAGCGCAGATAACATGACTGCCGTGATCGCTTTCGTCGGTAGTACAACAACCGTCGCGATAGTAACCCGTGAGTGGATCGTAAGAGCAAGGTACCAATGGAGTACCTAGAACATTTAAAGAGTTAGTTTGCATAGTTTAGTGGGCGCGTTTGATGAGTGGGTTTAAAAGTCCGTTTGCGATATATCTGATGTTTTGTGATGAAACACGTGACGTTATCCCATGTTTCACGTCAAAGAGTTGGACCTTACCCAAATTAGAAACAATGCTCCAAATGCAACGATACCAAGTAAAGCATAAATGGATGTCCTTGCATGACGCCAATCTGTCCCGCTTGGCCAAAATCCTTCAACGCATTGCAAAACCGCTAGGTCAAGCAAAAGGGTGTTTAGGCTGATCAGCGGGTAGGGGAGTGATTTTAAAAACAACCAAAATCCAAACGGTAATAGTAGGAGAGGTGCAGTTGCAACGGGGAGTTTGTTCCACCAACGTAAGTTGTTAAACGAAACTGAACCAAGAATCAGCGCGCCTGATTGAGGATCTCGTCTGGGGACGAGATCCATTTGCGCAGGCTTTGCTCCCAGTAAAAATCCTATTAGCCAATGGGTTAGCTCGTGCAGTATTGTCGATCCCCACCAAACGATCACGTAGACGTACGCGTGTTTTTTAATCAAACGAAGCACGAGGTATAGCCCTAAAAGGACTCCTAGTTTCAAAATCGCACCGGGTTCTGTTGCGGGGACATCCATGAAATCTGTAACGCTTTTAAGTGGGAGGGGGTTGAACCGAACAAAGCCGGGAGGTAAGAGTGAAGAGTGAAGAGTGAAGAGTGAAGAGTGTTGGTCAGTGCGTGCAATATTTGCCTAAGTGGCGCGTTCTCCGTAGTGTAAGTGTTCCGATATGAAATTTAGATAATCAGTCTCCAAGAGCCTAAACCGACCGTCTTGGTGGGTGAACGTGTACTGGGACCTCGCATAATCGTAGTCAACGGCGATATCGAATTGTTTTTGCATGAGGTAGATAGCAAGTTCTACTGCTGGTTTTTTGTAGTTATTGACCAGTAGTGACTTGCCAAGTTCTTGATCTTCCTTTATCTCTCCAAAGAACTTACGAAGGTATTGATTTTCAAGTCTATTTTTACACTCTAAAGAATCCTCAAAGTTCTTGGTGCTGATCATTTCGGCTTTAAATTGATTGGCCAAAATGGAACTTATGCTTTGTAATTCATTAAACTGCAGGGCTAGATCAGTGTGCTCCTGACAGGCCAAGGCCCAGGCATGTGCATATTGATCACTTGAGCGACTGAGATTAAAGGTTTGTGATGAATCTAATTCCCTTTGGTACTGAATATATTCTTGGTTGTATTTAAGTCTCTTGGCAATATCAGAGAGTATTTCGTACCCAGCATTAAGATCTTGCATCTTGCTGTTGGCCTCGGCTTTATCGTTTGGCCATTTGTCGGGATGGTATTTTTGAGAGAGTACTTTGTAGGCGGCTCTAATCACAATTTCGTCCGCATCAAAATGCACACCCAGGATTCGGTAATAATCTTTCATCGCAGTAGTGTTGGTAATGATGCTGCTAGTTAATTAGCATTTAAAAATTGTTCACAGTTGAGCTGTTAAGCGGTTGGGCAGTTGAGCTGTTAAGCGGTTGGGCAGTTGAGCAGTTGAGCAGTTGAGCAGTTGAGCAGTTGAGCAGTTGAGCAGTTGAGCAGTTGAGCAGTTGAGCAGTTGAGCAGTTGAGCAGTTGAGCAGTTGAGCA
>CAIKVH010000144.1 GCA_903830725.1 uncultured Burkholderiales bacterium
GATTACCGTTTTATTATGGATTTACCAGAGGAGCTTAAAAATGCCATTAATCAAGAGCAAGTCGCAAAAAGCAGTAAGCAAGAACATAGAAGCAGAAATCAAGGCAGGCAAACCACAAAAACAAGCAGTAGCAATAGCCCTGTCCGTAAAACGAGCAGCAGAAAAGAAGGATAAAAAGAAATGAAAATAGAATTTCATATAGATCAAATTAATGAGATGTTAAAGTTTCTTGATGATGTACCACATAAGTTCTCTAGAGGACTTGTAGATTATTTACAGGCACATACACAGAAACAAATTGATGCTGCTAAACCTGTTGCAGAAATACAACAACCATTTCCTGAAGTTGTTGCAGAAAAACAACAATAAAGTTTTGTTAATCAAATAATTAGGAATTGTTACAATGGCTGGTGCTCCTGAAGGCAATAAGAACTCTGCGAAAGGTAAACTCTTTCATGGAGAGTTGCGTAAAGTCCTTGTGCAAGAGGATGCTAGACGGTTGCGAGCCATTGCTGAGAACTTAGTTAAAGCAGCAGAAGATGCAGAGCCATGGGCAATTAAAGAAATTATGGATAGGATGGATGGTAAAGCTGTGCAAGCAACTGAGATTACAGGTGCAGACGGTGAACCACTAACAGGTATTCAAGTAACATTTGTAAAGCCTAATGAATGAACTTCAAGGGGCTATTGCAAAGGCTGAGTTTCCTGAAAAGCTATCCATTTTATTCGACAAGGCTCGATATAAAATACTCCTCGGAGGCAGAGGCGGTGCTAAAAGCTGGGGTGTTTCTAGGGCATTGCTTATTTTGGGGTGCAAATCTACCTTACGCATTTTATGTGCCAGAGAATTTCAAACATCCATTAAAGATTCAGTACACAAGTTATTATCCGACCAAATCTACGCACTCGGCTTAGAGTCTTTCTACGAAATTACTCAGAACGCAATTCGAGGCAAGAATGGCACTGAGTTTTCTTTCATTGGACTTAAAAACAATATTGCCAATGTAAAGTCCTACGAAGGCGTAGACATTTGTTGGGTAGAAGAAGCCCAGACTACAAGCCGTACATCATGGAATGTATTGATTCCGACAATTCGTAAGCAAGATTCCGAGATTTGGGTAACATTTAACCCTGAATTAGAATCAGATGAAACCTATCAACGGTTTGTGGTTAATCCTCCAAATGGGGCATTGGTGCAAAAGATTAATTGGTCAGACAATCCTTGGTTTCCGGAAACGCTAGATTTAGAACGACTAGCATTAAAACAACGTGATCCTGAAGCCTACAATACGGTGTGGGAAGGTGTATGTCGAGTCACCGTAGATGGTGCAATCTTTGCTAAAGAAATGCAAATGGCAGAACTAGAGAATCGTTTGACTCGTGTGCCGTACGATCCGATTAAACCTGTTCATGTTGTGTTCGACCTTGGCTGGGCAGACCACACAGCCCTTTGGTTTGTGCAATTTATTGGCATGGAAATAAGACTCATAAGATATATGCAAGCCAATCAGCAGACTATTTCGTGGTATTTAGCAGAGATGCAGAAGTTTGGTTACTTTTATGACACACTTTGGCTACCTCACGATGCCGCAGCAAAAAACTTAGGAACTGGGCGCAGTATTGAGGAAATTGTGCGTAGTGCAGGTTATAAAGTGCAGATATTAGATCGAGTGCCTGTTACTGACAGTATTAACGCTGCAAGAACTATATTTAGTCGTTGTTACTTTGATCGTGAGAACTGCGATGAAGGCTTACAATGTTTGCGACATTATAGATATGACGTTGACGAAGATGGTTCTTGGAGTCAAAAACCATTGCATGACCAATATTCGCATGGTGCAGACGCATTTAGGATGCTCGGATTAATGGTTAATGAACCTAAAAAAGTCAAGCCAAAGAAAGTTTACATTGAACGTGGTTCATGGATGGGTTAAAATACAACATAGTCTTTACATTTAGGGCAAATTATGGCTGAAGTTGACACAAACCCAGATAGTCGTATTCAACAGGCAATGGAGTATTTACGTCAGGTA